>NHDV01000004.1 GCA_002167525.1 Flavobacteriaceae bacterium TMED68 | reverse complement strand
AGACAATTTAGAAATTACAAGTTCGGGGTGGTCTGAAGGCACTGTCTTGCAAGATATATATCCAGACTCTTCTTTTGTAAGTGGTGTGGAAAATCCACAGAGCATGAAGATGGTTCCGATCATCAGAGATCAAAAAATATACGCTAAATATACATTTGAGAAAAGATTCGAAGGAGGACCAGGTCTTGTTCATGGAGGTATATTATCAACTGTCCTAGATGAGATGATGGGGTACGCTACCGTTACCCATAATCTATGGTGTGTGACTGCCAATCTTGAAGTTAACTACAGATCACCATGTCCAGTGCAAGAAGAGTTTGAGTTAAGTGCTTGGGTTACGAGGATCGATGAGAAAAAGATTTATACCGAGTCAATAATATTTTCTGGAGAAAACATACATGTTGAATCTTCGGGATTATTTATAAATTTAGGTCAAGATCGCGCACAGACATTCTTTATAGCTGATAAGAACTATCCGTAATCTATATCTTCGAAGTCAAAAAGTGGCTTGTTGACTGAATAGTTATCATTGGATTCACTCCAGAACATCTTGGAAATACCGACGAATCTACAATAAAGACATTATCTAATCCATGAACTTTTCCATTTAAGTCTGTGACACCTAAATTTGGATCAGGGTTCATTCTTGCCGTACCCATTTGATGTGCTGATCCAAGTAGCATTCGGAAAGGTTGATTTTTAATAGCTTTCACCTTATTCAAGAATTCTTCAATATCTTCATTTGATGATTTTTTCCAATGCATTGTTGGTGAAGTTGCAACCATAATCTCTTCTGCACCAGCTAAATAATTTGCTCTAACAAGGCTTTCCATTCCATGCATCAAATTGTCATGATCGAAATCGTTTAAATTGTAATCCCATAAGTGTTGAGGGTTCTTATTGATTATTGAACCAGAACTTGTATCTGAGGTAAGAACAATTCCTCCAGACCAATACTTATAGCTTTCAATAAAATCATCAAATTTATCATTATTATTTGGAAAAAACGGAAAGAAAAGACTTGGATGCATTGGTAGTCCCTCCAGAAGATAACCATAATTATCTTTCCTAAACAAATTATCGTCCGAATGAATACCCTGCATGGTTCCTGCCCATGGTTTTTGCTCTTCTGAGAACTTACCTGCAACACCTGAAACGGGATGAAGTTTTAAATTGTGACCAAGTTGTTTATTTTTATATCCACTATCAAGCAGAATTTTAGGAGTATTTAGGGAACCAGCTGCAAGTATGACTTTTTCAACCGCCACTTTATGTGATACGCCATTATTTTCAACATTAATGTGTGTTGCTTTTCCATTAGATATATCAAGACTTCTGATATTGGTATCACTGAATACATTTTCAGGTTCAAATTTATCTTCTGAGAACCAAACTTTGTTAGTGGAGTTGATACTTTCATCGTAACGACCAAAGGTACTGAAGCCAGATTCTGTGCAATCTGCATTACTGGTATTCCTTGGGATAATTTTATAACTTAGATCATTGAGCTCTAAACCCTCAGCCAATTTCTCTTCTTTTTGTGGGATTCGATTATTTTCTACATCAACGTTTAATTCTTTACAGACATAATCCATGCTGCTTTTAAATTCACTTGAATTGAAATAGTTGTTTTGCCCAGTAAGGGAATCCCATTCATCTAATATTTTGTCAGGTGTTCGCAGAGAAGTTGTCCAATTTACACTAGTACCTCCACCAATTCCCATTCCTGCCAAAAGTAGGACTTTGTACCCTCTAGTTTGTTGTATTGCGTTTGTGTCATAGAAGTTGTGATATCCGAATGTTTCATTGTTTGTCTCACCATTTCCATGACTACCTTTTTCGAAAAGACCTACTTCATATTTTTCATTGAGTACATTAGCTGCGACACCTCCACCTGAGCCACTACCAATTACTGCTACTTCTATACTTTTTGGAATAGATACGTCTTTTTTTTCAATTGTCGTATTTTTATAGATTGGGTAATCAAGGTATTTATACACTGAACCCTCACCATCAAGCGATCTTGCAGTACTTAAACCAAATAATGCTGTCATACCTGAACCTAGTTTTCTGATTAATGACAAGTTGGAGCTCTGTAGATTTTTTATAAATTTTGGAATATTTTTGTCTTTTATAAAGACCTTTCTTACTCCAAAAGAAAAAATGAAAAGGACTGCTTTCAGGAGCATTATTTCAGATCTATCAGGAAAATTTGCAAGGATAAAATTAAAATATTTTTCAGAGTTTTTTGTTTCATCTTCATTGAAATTTGGGTACAAACTAGAAAAAATGATCCTAAATGATTTAGATATTCTTTTATCCATATATACATTCTACAGGTTGTTTTTATACGTCCTATTTAGTTTTGGGAGTTTTGGCAGTGATAAAGACCATTTTGTTACCGCGGATATGCAAAAAAATTAAAAAACATTGATATTTTCCTATGCTACCTAACGTTNNNNGAGNNCTTNCCTTACAAGGAAGAAGTCACAGGTTCAAATCCTGTAGCGCCCACAAGGGTTTTTCAGAAATCTTTAGATATACATAGTAAAAACACACACATTACACACACATTTGACCCACATTTTTGCGATAATTTAAATATGAATGAAGTTGTTTTGGGNACGGTTGCATTTCTAATAATAATTTTAATGATGCTTTTTTCGGACGAAGTTGATATCTTCAGATATATTTTGATTGGGTTAGCAATATTAATTGCGATTTCGTTTATTTCTGATACTGATAATAGTTGTAAAGGAACTATTGAAGCTTGTACGGAATTAGCACCCTAATTTGAATTAGTCAGTTAGGGTAAATTTTAACTATGATGAAATAACTTTGTCACTATAAATCCCTATAGTTAATTTAATGACTGGGAAAAAATTAAAAGTTGTTGAACTCTTCGCAGGTGTTGGTGGTTTTAGATTAGGTCTAGAGAAACTTAATAAATATGAAGTTATTTGGAGCAATCAGTGGGAACCACAAACTAAAACCCAACATGCATCACTTATATATGAACATAGATTTGGACATGATGGTCACTCAAGTGAAGACATAGAGACTGTTCCGACAAATGAAATTCCACAGCATGACTTACTTTGTGGGGGGTTCCCTTGCCAAGATTACTCCGTTGCCACAACTCTAAAGAACTCAAAAGGACTTATTGGTAAGAAAGGTGTTCTTTGGTGGTCTATTCACAGAATTTTGAATGAAATAAAAGATAAACCAACATTTCTATTTCTAGAAAATGTTGATAGATTGCTGAAATCACCATCAAGTCAAAGAGGTAGAGACTTTGCAGTAATGCTACAGTCCTTAAATGATTTAGGTTATAGCGTTGAGTGGAGAGTTGTAAACGCAGCAGATTATGGAATGCCACAAAGAAGAAGAAGGGTATTCTTTTTAGGTTATAAAAAAGACTCTAAAGTATATAAACAATTAAAGAAAAGTACTCCAATAGACTGGTTGTTAAAAGACGGAGTTATTCAAAATACTTTTAAAGCAGAACAAGATAGTGAAGTCTCTGAATTTGTTCTAGATGATGACTTGGTTGATATCTCAAATAATTTCAATGTTGGTGGCAAGAAGTCGCTTTTTGAAAACACAGGGATGATGATTGACGGAGAGGTAACAACATTGAAAACTTTTCCTGTTTATAAAGGTAAATCTACTCCCTTGAAGTCAATTCTTGAAAAAAATAAGGTCGATGAAGAGTTCTTCATTCCGAAGTCCGAACTTCCACAATGGAAATACTTAAAAGGTGCAAAAAGTGAAGAACGAGTATCATCTGACGGTTATGTCTATAAGTATGCTGAAGGGTCTATGGTGTTCCCCGACGATTTAGACCAACCCTCACGAACAATCATCACTTCAGAGGGTGGTAAAAGTCCATCAAGATTTAGACACGCCATTCAAACTAAAGATGGGCTAAGAAGACTTACTCCCTTAGAGCTGGAGAGATTGAATATGTTTCCCGATAATCACACACAATTTGAAGGTGTAACTAATTCAAAAAGAGGGTTTTTAATGGGAAATGCCCTAGTTGTTGGCGTGGTTGAAAAGATTGGAGAAACTCTGTATCGTTTTAATCAATAGTGGATTTTAACGAATATTACTCACCCGAAAATTACGACCCATACTCTATTTCGTCAATTTTTGATTATGCAAAAGACTTAAAAGGTCACACCTTAGCTGATAAATGTCATTCAGATATTTTAGAAAAGAATTATGCAGGTAAAGGTAACTTTGGACATTATTTAGAGAAGTTTTATTTTGGATATAACCCAAATAATAATCCGGGGCCAGATTTCAATTATGTTGATATAGAGCTAAAGTCCGGTGCAATTGTAAAAACAACGAAAGGTTTCAGAGCAAAAGAGAGGCTTGCAATTGGACAGATTAACTACTTTAACATTGTTGATGAAACTTTTGAAACTAGCCACGTATGGGAAAAGTTAAAAAAACCACTTTTAGTTTTTCATATTTATAAAAAAGACGAAGACCCAAGAAATTATAATATTACAAATGTAAATATAATTCGATACTCTGAATCAGAAATTGCACAAATTAAAGAAGATTGGAATTTAATTAAATATAAGGTCTTAAAGGGTAATGCCCATCAAATTTCTGGTGGAGATACTTTGTATTTAGAAGCCGCAACTACTGGAGTGAAAAATCAAAAATACGTAGAGCAACCTTTTTCAAAAGAGCTTGCTCACCCAAGAAGATTTGCACTGAAACCAGCATTTGTAACAACATTGTTGAAAAAAGAGCAGATATCAAATCTAGAGTCTGAACCAAAACCTCAAGTAATTAAAGATAAACCCGTAGTTTTACCTCAAGATGCATTAACTAATAAAATAGACGAATTTAGAAATATCTCTCTAGAAGAGACTTTAAAAATATTAAATATTAAAAAGAGTAATCAAAAGAACTTCCACTCAAGAGTTTCCAAAAGTCTTATTGAATATTTAAAAAGTGAACTTAAGGAAAAAAATGGTATCAACCTATTCGATACTAAAGAACAATTAATTTTAAGAACCTGCAGGGTGATTGATGGAAAAATTAAAGAACATATTTCTTTTCCATATATCCGTTATGACGAAGTCGTTAACCAAAATTGGGAAGAATCTCACTTTAGTGAAATTATGGAATCAAAGTTTTTATTTGTATTTTGGGAAAAAATCAATGAAGAATGGTTTCTTAAGAAAATAAAATTATGGAATGCACCTCCAAAAGAAATTATTGAGGCAAAACGCATATGGGAAAAAACAAAACGATTAATTCTTGATAAGCAGGCAGACAATTTACCAAAAACTACTGAATCATACTTTACTCACGTAAGACCTCACGGTCGTGATAGTAATGATAAATACCCTACTCATTATGGGGTTGATGTTAAAAAGCAGAGTTTTTGGATTCATAAAAATTATATTGAGGAAAATATATTAAATAATGGATAACTCTTTTGAAAAAGAAATGCTTCAAATAAATAGTGAGTGGAAAAGTAACTCAAGAATATATGGTGAGGTAATCGAACTATGGGTAGAAAATAATATCCCTTGTAATTGTGGTGGAAGACTCGTTACCCAACCGGCGAATCAAAAGTCAATAGATTGTATTTGTAATCAATGCTCTAAGAATATTCAAGTAAAGTCAAGTGCAAAACCATTCACAATAAATAGAGATGGAAAGCTCAAAATTTTAGGAGCAGAATATACAACAACTCTGAACTCAATCAATAGTGAGATTGATTGGGATTTAATGCTAATTCAATACGACAAAGAACTTAATAAAGTTGTGAATATAAAGGTTATTATTGCTGAGAATATTAAAGCAAGAAACGTTATTCCTAGAAAACCTCTAGGTCCAAATGCAAGAAGAGCTGGGTGGCAAGGATGTTACTTAGAGTTTGATGCAGAAGTTGTAAAAGAATTAATTTAACTCTTTTTTATCATTTATCGTTTATCAAGTTAGTGTAAATATACTTTGAAAAATGTGAAACCGGAAGTATCTGAGAGGATGCGAAACCAAAAAATCAATGACACAAAGCCTGAGATAGAAATAGCAAAAGCTACTTTTAAACTTGGACTCAGATACAGAAAGAATGTGCTTATTCCGGAAGCTAAAACAACTGCTGACCTTATGTTCAAAAAGCATAATTTAATCGTTTTTATCGATGGATGCTTTTGGCACGGGTGCCCTAAACATTTTAAATTGCCAAAAACTAACACTGAATGGTGGGATTTAAAGATACAAAGAAACAAAAAAAGAGATGCTCAGAAAACAAGAATATTGAGAAAATTGGGATGGAACGTTATCAGATTATGGGAGCATGTTGAACCTGATAAAGCAGCAAAAAAAATTCTTGTAAAAACATTGAAATCATAACAGCATTTCAATTTACTATTTTGTAGGATTATTTTATGAAAAAATATTTAATTTTGTTTTTATTATTTTGTTTTTGTAGTTCAGAAAACTCCGCACCAAAAATAATATTCAACAACTGTCCAGAGGATGAAGTAGTAGAAAATAATTTTGAATTATCTTGGGAAATTATTGCAGGAGATTCTGATATAAACTATGTTTTTATAGTTTTTAATAAAGATGGAGAATACTACAGCAGAGTTTTTTTTGAAAAAGAGTTAAATGATGAAATTTTTCCATTTCCAAAGGCAAATACAAGCAGAGAATTTATACAATTTGTTGAAAACAATGAAAAAAATGGCTCAACAATTTTTGATATTAATTTTTCAATCTCAGATGAAGAACAACGTTCAGCAGACAATACTTGTCAAATTACATTTAATAACTAAGTTCGCACACACATTACACACACATTTTTTTAGAAAACGTATGATATCGTGAGGTATCTTCTAGTGCTACCTAGTACAAGTCATATATTCATTGATGTTTAGTATTAGTACTCTCTGGTATTTTCTAGTATTCAAATAATCATTCCTTACAAGGAAGAAGTCACAGGTTCAAATCCTGTAGCGCCCACAAGGGTTTTTCTAGAATTCAATATATTAAAGCATTATGATTTAGAGTTTTTTGACCTCATCTATATAAACAAAAAAATAAAGATTAATAAACGTCAAAATGTACCTATACGCTGACTCAAGCTCTTTACTTTCCCAAATTGAAGAATATAGATAAAAAACAAGGACCAAATTCAGAAAAATGATAAGTGTGGATTTTGATAGAGATCTAAATTTAATAAAATTAAAAATTAAGATAACTAGAAGAAAGAATATAAATAATGAAGTTACCTTATCTAAAATATAAAAATTTTTAAAAATTGTAAAAATGTTATCAAAGTTTAGATTAGTAAGTGAATTAATACTACTAATCTCAGACGAGTTGAGATAACCATCTTGAATATTTCCTGAGATGACAAATCTATAATTTAAAAAATTAATTAGTAAACCAAAAAAACCAGAAAAAAGAATCCGGATGTCTTTTTCGATTATAAATAAAATAAATATTGCAATTAGAATCAGATAAGAAACAAAAGGTTTTGTGAAATACAGGAATCCAGAAAAAGTTAAAACCAAATACCGATTCCGAAGTTGAATATTATCTTCAAACATTGTTTTACTCTCAAAAATAAATAAAAAAAATATAGTAAATAGATAGTTTGTAATTACTTCTCCCATTGTCGAATTAAAAAATAAAAAACTCAACCAATCACTATTCAACAATATTGAGACATAAATTAATGATGCGCTCAACTTTATTGGTTTTTTTACTCTTAACTCGTATATGAAAAGTAATCCTAGAAATAAAAAAACGTTAGTAGTTGCTGGTGAATAGCTAAAGACTTCTGAATCAAAAATTAATTTAAAATTTACTGCATGTATGTAGTTAATAAGCAATCCATAACCGGAAATAATATTATTTTCTAAGCTGTAAACTAAACTATTTTCGTATATCATTTTAGACATCGGTGTCCAAAAAAAGGTTGTGTCAGTTGATAGTTCTTTATGCTGAAAAGACATGGTCGAATAATTATTTGATAACAATTTTGTAATAAAAAATGTAATTAATAATGTGAATAATTTATTTATGTTAATTTTTTTATAGTTAATCAAAAATACAAAAATCCATAAAACTATAGTCAAATAAAAGTAGTTATGGAAACTCAAGAAAAATTTATCAAAATATAGAGTGAAAAAATTAACAACAAAGAAGCTCATTAAAAATAATCCAATTGATAAGGATAGATTATTAATTTCTAATGAATCTGAAATTAAGTGTCCAATCGTTAACAAAAAAGCAAAGTATGCAAAGCTGAGAATTATAGAGTAAGTGTCAATATGCTCAACCTTTAAATTGTTATTTAAAAAATTATTAAAAAAATTATAAATAAACGGAAGTGGGAATAAATAATGTATTTTTGATTTAATCATTTAATTTTTACTATAAAAGTTAAAAATATCAATTATTAAATAAGTAATGAGTAAGAATATTGATACTGCCCATAAAGATAAGTTATTAACAAATAAGTTTATTACAAAAATTATTAAAAAAATAAAAAAGACAATAGAGTTAATAGATAAATTAAATTTGGCATTCAAAACGTTCCGCATATAAAAAAAGATGATAAATGTTGGTATAATTTTAAGACTTGCCATAAATATAGGAATGCTTGATTTTTCGTTTTGGTAAATTGTTTGAATAGGAACCTCTCCAATTTTTAAACCAAGAGAAGACATATTGATAAGGAGGGAATTTTCAAAAAAATAATTGTTTTTAAGATTCTTGAAATCAATGATATTTAAACACTCTTTTTTTACTCCTAGAAAGCCGTTATTAGGATCTGATATTGCATAATTTCCCGAAACTATTTTTTGGAGATTTGTGGTAATTAAGTTTCCAAGTATTTTTAAATTTGGCATTGGTTTTGAATAGGCATTGTTTAAAAACCTATTACCCTTAACAAAATCAAAACCTTCTTTTGTTATTTTTTCAATAAATTTTGGAATATCTTCTGGTAAGTGTTGATTGTCCCCATCAAATTTTATGACTATATCATTATCAAGCTCTAGTGCTTTACTAAATCCTTTTTTAACTGAATATCCTATTCCTGAGTTTTTTTCATTTTCTAAAATAAATATTTTTTTTGAATATTTGGTTTCTAATTTTTTTAATATATCAAGGCTACTATCTGTTGATTTATCATCTACAACAATTATATTTTCACAATATTTTTCAACGGACTCAACTACATTTTCTATATGTAATTCTTCGTTATAAACAGGTATTACAATCGATACATTAGAATTCATAAAGTAATATTAATAAGAAAAACTGATGTTTAAAGAAATTGATTACTAAAAAAACTTTTTATTTATTATCCTTGACTTTTTTATACTTTCTAGCTTCATACACTATTGAGTTTTTAATACTTGGGGCAGACAGTTCATTTTTTTGGTGTGTATCTACAAATTTTTTTGAATCAATCAATGCAACTCTTCCAATTCATTGTGACGAAGGTCCTTACAGGCAAGCTTCTGGAAGTTTAGACTTCTTTTTCTCTGAAAATAATCCATATCAGAAGAGACCACTTTATATACTGTTGATTACATCTTTAAGAAAACTTGTAAGTATTTTAACATTCGGAATGATCAGTGAATACATTGAATTCAGACTTGCAATGATAATTGTACAATATATAATTCTTTTTCTTATTGGTTTGAATGCTTTAAAGTATTTTAAAATTGAAAAAATTGATTTTAAAAATATTCTCTTATTGATTACATTATTTTCAATACCAAATATTAGATGGAATCTTCTTTTTCCATCTCACGGAAATATAACATTGCTACTTTTTATTTATACATTAAGAAAGATAACTGACGATAAAACTTTTTATACAAAGTCATCTTTTTTTATTTTGATAGGAACAGCTTCTCTTTTTCACAGGTCAGCAATAATTTATGGTTTTGTATATATAATTATTAGATCTTTTAATAATAAAAAATTAAATCTTTTCGAATTATTTAAAAATAGTTTTCTAATTTTTTTACCGACAATTTTATATGAGACAATCATTTATTTTTCAAATTACAGTTCTTATGATTGGAACAGGGAGGTCTATGGGCAATTTTACTGGTTAATTGATCTAATTTCTGGAAACAATAAAATCTATCACGATATGTCTTGCCAACAGTTAGAAACTTTTCTAAATTGTAGTTGGACAGTTACAAGAAATTATATTTCTTATTTTGCGATTGGAATTTTTCTATTTGCATTTTTAATAGTATTTAATTCTAAAAAAATATTTGAAATGAATTTTAGTAATATTTTTTACGTCTCCTTAATAATTTATGTTTTTTGGAGCTTTCAAGGATTGTATCCAAATTTTCGATTCGTTAACTACAGCCTGGGTTATTTTATATTTTTTTCATTAATTTATATTAATTACAAATATCACAGGAGTATTTTATTAAGCCTTAGCATTTTAACTTATGAGTTTTCTATATATTATTTGGAGCCTTACTTTTTAACAAGATTAGAGCCAAATTTTTTGACTTTTTCTTCGGTATTACTCTTTTTTATTTTCCTAGTTAAGATCATTTATTTAAGATTAAGTAAAAAATATGAAAATATTGTCTAATAAACGTTTTTTACTTATTGTATTTTTGATAAGTTGTGGCCCTCCAAATGATTCAACTGATAATATTCAAATAAGTGACAAGATGATAGATTTTGAAATACAGCTATTGTCAACATCTGGTGAAATTGAAAATAGGTTTGAATTTAGAAGTGATATCTCTGGAAAATTAATCTTTACAAATATACCTGATAGGAACATCGAATTAAAAAAGTTGAAATATGACCAAAAAAGTTTTTTTAATCTTAAAATAGACGATTTAGAAATAAATAAAATCTGTTACTCTCCAACAATTGATGTAGTAAA
Organism: Flavobacteriaceae bacterium TMED68; assembly: GCA_002167525.1. The sequence continues at coordinate 35,850 of NHDV01000004.1, read as the reverse complement.
TAATAAAGACAAAGATATAATTTCCGTTATGTACAACCATGCTCATAATAGTGTAAAAATTTATGGTGACTCTGTTAAAGATATTCAAATATCTATTTCTGAGAATATCATTGACAGAGATTCATACTGGTTAAGAAATGATAAATCTTTTCCTGAAAACTGCTAAGTAAAAAAATTATTTTGTCGATTTTGGCATTAACGATATGAAAAAGATTATGTACGTCAATAGTGATGGAAGATATAATATAGAATCACTTTTAAAAATATTCAAGACAATAAATAAACAAATTAAAAATAATTCAAAATTAAAATTTCTTGCTCTGTATAGATTAAAAAATAAATAAAAGAAAAAAAGAATTGTTCCAATTAATCCAAAAAATAAAATCATTGATAAGAATGACGAGTGTGGTAATAAAAAGCCTAGTGGAGTTCCTGTATATAGCTTTTTTTCAAGAACATCTATCTCGCTGTAGTGTCTAGACATAATAAATGGGCCTGATCCAAAAAATAACTCACTAGTAGTTGGATTAAATCTTGCAAAGAATAATCCCCAGAGTTCGGACCTGTTAATTATAAAAGCAAAGAAACCAAAAACTAATATTAAGATTTCAAAAAAAATATTAGCATCGTCTAAATTTTGTAGGTATCTAATTGTGCTTGATCTCTGTGCTTCATTACCATATCCGATTCCCATCTCTATCATTTTATTTGCAGAAAAGTCAACAGAGAAAAGAAGGTTCTCTATTCTTATAAAATAAAAAAGAATTAAGATTGCTGGAGAAATAAATAAAAGTTTCATTCTTGTTGAAAGTTTTCTTTTTTTATTAATGTACAGACCAATACAAAAAACTAAAGAAATTAAAGCAGCTTTGTTATTAGATGCATATAATCCAACAATTAAAAAGGGTATGCATAAATAAAGATACTTATTAAATGTATTTTTTTTATTGGTTATAAATATTAAAAGTAATGAAATAGCAAAAAACTCTCCAATAGTTTCTGCACTAGGGAACAAACCTCTCCACGCTTCTGATTCTCCCCAATAATTTACTCCAAAAAGATTTTGATTATCAGTGCCAAATTTTGTTTGACCAAAAAAATAGTAATTGTAAAAATTAATCAAGGGCATTGATGAGCCTAGATATCCAAGGATTATCACAAAAAAGCCAGTAATTACAAAGTTGTTTTTAATCAATTCAAGACTTAAATCTTTTCTTTTGTTAGCTGAAAATAGATAAATACCAATTAATGAGAAAATCATTAAATAGCTCCATGAACTTACTGATAAAAAGTTATAAGCGGTACTAGAAAGACCTCTTATTTTATCTGGTTTTAAATAGTAGTTATTACTCGTTGCATTGAACGCCCAAAAAAATATTATTAAGTTAATGAATACAAAATTACCTCTAAATTTTTTATTTTTCAATATTGATTTAATTCCCAATGGGCAAAAAAATAATGTTAAGAAGTACAAATTCATTCCACTAAAGACTCCCATAAATATATAGGCAAATGGAGCAAAATTTATTAATTTATTATTACGACTATCAACTATATAGGTGACAAAAAAACTAATAAACAAAATATATGTGAATACATAGAATAAATGTCGATTATTATTCAAATCAAACTCAAAAAAAACCTTTGAATAATACCTCTGCTCTGAATAAATGACTGTACATATTAATATAGAAGATATAGAACACGAAATAATATTTAATTCATTAAATTTAAAAGTTTCTGATTTTGAAATAAGAGAAATTAATAAGATCCAAAAAATTGATTGTAAAAACAAATTTAATAATGTGTTTGTTCCTATAGAGATATAAAATGTGTATCCAATTTGATCGATTCCAGTTATTTGCCCAAAACATTGAATTGAAGAATAATTATTGAACCTAATCTTGTAGTGATCTTGATATATGACATTGGGATTTTCAATTAAGAATTCATTTAAAGATATACTGCATGTATTAATTTCATAGAACCTTAAATCTGAAGTTATTTTTTCAGGCGTAATCTGGTCTGAATAATCTGAAATTGAAAAAGGAATAATAATTAATGCTGCCAGTAAGACTACTTTTAAATATTTTAAATTTTGGATACTAAACATTAAATGATACCCCTTAGAAAAAATTTTTTAATTGCTATATATCCTATAAAAATTGATAACAAAGAAAAAACAAAAAGTGAATTATGAAAAAAACTTTCATTTATTTGATCAGGAATTGCATCCCACCCTCCTTTTACATAGTGTTGGCACTCAAAAAATGAATTTACACTAACTGAATTTCCATCAGAATCGTATAGTGTTACAGCATCATATTCTGTATCATTTTGAAAGATAAAACTTGGGTCGTTTGATATATCAATATCAATGAAATCAGAAGGGTAGGGCCCACAAAAACCTTCAACATTATCTAATACTTTATTTGGTTTTTTATTCATTTGATTATTTTATTGACTAATTTAGATTTCTTTACATGAGGTACATTGAATATGAAATACAAAAATACAAGTAAAAAATTAAAATAAGGAATTAATGATAAATTCGAATTTATTTCTCTTACCTTCGTCATTGGAGTAAATTTATCATCAGGATTAGTTATATCAGTACATTTTGTTTGATTTTCAAAATTGTATATATCTTTCAAAATTGTGTTATTTAACTCGCATGTAATTAATAAAGAATTTTTATAGATTATATCTTTTTCTGTTTCTTCTGAATAAGAATATGGAAATCCAAGGAAAAACAAAAAAAACAAAATACAAATAAAAGTAATTATTTTTTTAAAATATTCAAAAGAAAAAATTTCAGAAATTAAAACTGAAAATGCAGGAATTATAAAAAAACTATAATAATAAGTTTTTATGCTATCTCCTACCAAAGGATCGAAATTATTTGTACCAAATATACCTAAAGCAGATAATGTGATTACAAACATTCCAATAAATGGTGAGATTAGTATTGTTCTTGAATCTTTTTTAAAAATTGAAAATAATAGAATTAAAAAGTAAAAAATTGCTGAAAAGAAAAAACTGGTTCTCATTCTGGTCTCATTAATATAATTTTGATCGTCCCATCTCTGATCAAAATTTCCAGCCAATGTTAAAACTACATTTTCTTCATCATAATTTATTCTATATGGTGGTTGAATATTTTGTATTTTTTGAATTTTGAAAAACTCCTTCCTTTCTTTATTGAATTCGGTATATTCAGAATTCCAGTAAATTTGAAAAAAATCATTAAAAGTATCAAAAAAAGTTATTGCTAAAAAAGAATCGTTATGAAAATATTTGTTAGGATTATTCTTAAAATCTTGGCTTGCAAAGTTTAAAAAGAAATCTGGTTCAGCTTTGTTATTATAATTTTCATTATGTTCAACCTCAAAAATATATTTGTCATTAATTCTATAGTTTTCTATTAATAGGGTAGAAGAAAATATAAAAAGCAATATTAAAAACTTAAGATTTACTTTTGAAATAAGATGTTTATGTCTAGTTGTTATTTCAATAAAGAAAAGTAGCGAGACCAGTACTGCAATAGAAACCTTAGACGTTACCAGCAATGAAAGGCCTATTGAAAAATTTATTTTGTAAATATTTTTATTTTCGTCTGATATTTTATAAAGATAGTAAAACAGCCAACCAATAAGAGAAAATGCAAGTATCTCTGGTTTTAAAGTCGTCCTAAGCTCAAAAGATGACGGTAAAAAACATATGATTGATATAACTATATAGGAATTTAAATTACTAAATCTTGTTATCAAATACTTTTTTAATCCAATACATCCATATAGAAAAATTAATGAGTTAAAAAAATGGATTGATAAATTTACTATATCATTTAACGTCGAACCTTCTGAGAATTGTGAAAAAATTATAAAAACAAGGTAATGAAGAAAAAAGTAGGTATGTCCTTGTTCTAGATTTGTAAATTGAATCGAACCACTATATTGTTCAAAATATCTATAATACTTTTCAAAATCTGGAGATAAAACTACGTCAAATTTTAGATATAAGAAAGTTGATGATATGAATAATGAAAAATAAAATAAAACCGCTCCCATTATTATTCTATAATTCTTAATTGAATTAATTAATTTATAAATCATTAGTATTTAGTCAGTCTAACTAAATTATTGAAAATGCCATGAGAAGTTAAAAGCTGTTAAAAAATTCTTCAAATGTTTCAGAAATGTAGCTTATCATATCATCAGTGATTCCAGGATAAACACCTATCCAAAATGTTGAATTCATTACAATATCTGCATTATCAAGTGATCCAACAACTCTATAATTTTTACCCTCATATGCAGGTTGCTTTATTAGATTACCTCCAAATAATAATCTTGTAGAAATTCTTCTTTCATTCAAGAATTTCACAAAATCATCTCTTGAAAAATGATTGTTATCTTTTACTAATATTGCATACCCAAACCAACTGGGCTCTGAATTTTCAACTGGTTGATGAGGTGATAAATAATTAGGATAATTACGGACTATAGAATCAATTTTTTTCCAATTTTTTCTTCTTAAATCAATAAAATTTTCAAGCTTATCCATTTGAATGACTCCGATTGATGCCTGTAAGTCAGTTAACTTTAAATTATATCCAATATTTGAATATGTATATTTGTGGTCATAGCCATATGGCAATTCACCGAGACTCCAATCAAACCTTTTATTACAAGTGTTGTCATGTCCACTTTTACACCAACAATCTCTTCCCCAGTCTCTGAATGAGTCTATTGAGAGTTGGAGCCTTGTACTATTTGTCATTACAGCCCCACCTTCTCCCATTGTTATATGGTGGGCAGGATAAAAGCTTAAAGTAGATATATCTCCAAAGGTTCCTGTAAATTTACCATTGTAGGTTGATCCTAATGCATCGCAATTATCTTCAATCAACCAAAGATTTTTATCATCAGCAAAATCTTTTATTTTTTCAATTTCTAAAGGATTGCCTAAAGTATGGGCCATCATTATAGCTCTTGTATCTGAAGAGTAAGCGTCGATTACTGATTGAGCAGTTGGATTATAAGTACCAAGCTCACTATCAATAAAAACTGGGGTCATATTATTTTGAAAAATTGGATTTACAGTTGTAGGAAAGCCCACAGCCGTAGTTATCACCTCTGCACCTGGAAGAATATAGTTTTTGACTTTTTTATTAGTTAAAGATGCGAGTGAAACTAGGTTGGCTGATGACCCACTATTTACAAGCCTGATGTGTTTAAGAGATAAGAAATTTGACATTTTTTTTGAAAATTCTTCTGAGTAATCTCCATCTGTAAGCCAAAAATCTAAACTTGATGAAATTAAATTTTTAATTTCATTTGAGTCAAAAACTTTACCGCTAACTGGAACTTCAGAAATTCCAGGAACAAAATTAATATTTTTATGTTTTAAATCGTAAAAATCTTCTACAAGATCCATTATTTGATTTTTTATATCAGTTTGTTGTTTTGAAGATTCCATAAGAATATTAATTATAATTTGAATTCCTGATTATTTAAATTAAATCTAGGGTGGTTTGAGTCTCTTTCAGATAGGATTGGGTCATCAACATTCCAATCGAAATCAATGCTTAAAGGATTAATCCCTCCTTCATGTTTGGGATCGTAATCGCCGGATTGTAAGTAAATTACTGTCGCTGATTTTGAAAGAACACTGAAACCATGACCAAAACCCTCAGGTAGAAAAATAGAAATATTATTTTTACTATTAATGATTTCACTTGAAAATTTACCATAAGTTTCGCTGTCTTTTCTTAAATCAATAAAAAAATCTAATATTTCCCCATCCAAACATCCAACAATTTTTCCAAGCTGCTTATCTTTTTTTTGATAATGAATGCCTCTAATTACTCCTTTTTTATTTACCGAATAAAAAATTTCATCAATATTGATTTTTAAATTTTTTTTAATCTCTTTATGAAAAATTTTTGAGAAAAAACCTCTTTCATCAAAAAATTTTTCATTTTCTATAACCTTAATATCTTTAAGCAAATTATCATTTTTTATTATTAACGACATAACATGATTTTAATAATTTAGATATTTTTGAGAGTCTTAAAAAAATTAAGTTGTATTTAAATAATTAACTAGTTCTTTTTGAATATCATTAAGCTTCAGACCAAAAAGATTAATACTCGGTGAGTTTTTTAAGTAGATGTTGGGCTTGAATTGCAAAATATTATTTTCTTCGATTTTGTTAAGGTTGTATTTGTTTAAAAATTCGTATACTGATTGTAAATTAATACGCTTCTCATTAACAAACGCTGTACTTCCATAAATATCAGTAGTGATTGATTTATATATCCTATTTAGAATATCTTTGTATGAAACTAGATTGATATATGCTTGTTCATCCTTGATAGGTGACGGTTTTTGATTTAAGACTGCATCTACGATTAATGGAAGAGCTTTTTTTCTCTTATCAATCCCTCCAAAAGTGTTATCTAAAAATATTTCATCATAAAGTATGTTATTTTTTTTAGTGAAATTATTTAATTCAGTAGAAAATTCATTTTTTGTTTTTGTATAGTCAAGAGTTCGAATACTTTCATCTGGATAATAACTAAACATTGTGTTTGTATATATTATTTTTTCTACATTTGTTTTTTCTAGAGAGGCTAATAGTTTTTTTCCAAATTCAATATTAGCTTTATGTATAAATTCTTTATCATTGGGATCCTTAGAAAAAAAGGTAGCTAAATGAACAACAATAATGCCATCATAATTTTCACTAATCAAAATTTTTTCTTTATTTTTTAAATCAAAAAACTTTGTCTGATTATTATCAAAAGATTTTCTATTTAAAATAAATATTAAATTTTCATCGATTAAATTTAATATTTTAGACCCTAAATATCCTGTAGAGCCCGTAATTATTATTCCTTTAGATTTCATATGGTTATCTTTGTAATATAGGATAATACAAAAGTGAAAAAAGAAATTAAACAAGTTGTCATTCTGTCCGGAGGAAAAGGCACAAGAATGAGAGAAGTCACTGATACAATTCCCAAGCCTATGGTCAATATAGGAGGTAAACCAGTTCTGGAACATCTTATAAACATATATCAAATATTTGGTGATTTTGAATTTCTAATATGTACCGGTTATAAAAGTGAAATTATCGAGGAATATTTTAAATCATGGAAAAATGTAAAAATTATTAATACTGGTGAAGAAACCAATACTGGTGGAAGAGTTTTCAAAGTATCCGAGTACTTGGATGATAATTTTTTACTAACTTATGGCGATGGGCTAGCAAACGTTAATATTAATAATCTCATTAATTTTTATCAAGAAAGCGGAAAGTTAGGAGCCCTAACAGTTACTAACCCAAGATCAAGGTTTGGCTTAGTGGAGTTTGATGACGCTAACATAGTGAATCAATTTATTGAAAAACCAAAATTAGCAGGTTTTGTAAATATTGGTTTTATGGTTTTCAATAAAAAGTTTATTAAGTACTTGGATGAAAATAGTGTATTAGAGTCTGAGCCTCTAATTAACTTGAGTAAAGATGCAGAATTAGTTGCATTTAAACACAGTGGATATTTTGAGCCAATGGATACCTATCGAGAATATCTAAATTTAAATAAATTATGGGAAGATGGAACAAAACCATGGATAAGATTTGATAAATGAAAAATTTTTATAGAAATAAAAACATATTAATAACTGGTCACTCTGGATTTAAAGGCTCTTGGTTATCTTTAATCTTAAAATTATTAGGTAACAATGTTTATGGGCTTTCTGATAATAAAATAAATTCTGGATTTTATAAAATCATTAAGAATAAGCAGGTCTTTACCAAAGAATTTCAAGGTGACATTAGAGATCCTAAGTATATTAATAAAATTATTGGGTTAGGAAATTTTGAGATAGTTTTTCACCTAGCTGCCCAAGGATTAGTATCTGAAGCTGCCAAAAATCCAGAAAAAACTCTAACCTCTAATATTTTAGGTACTTTTAACATTCTTAATTCGTGTAATAATAATAAAAAGATTAAGACTCTTGTTGTTTCCACAACCGACAAAGTTTATGCTGAACACAACTCAAAAAATTCTGAATTATATAAGTTAGGTGGTAAAGAATTTTACAGTGCTTCAAAAGCAAGTACAGAGCACATAATTACTGCTTTCATTAATACTCACAAAAGGGAAACCCTTAATATTGGAGTAGTTAGAGCTGGTAATGTTCTTGGAGGAGGAGATTATGGAAGAGATCGTCTTCTTACAGATGTTATAAACTCTCTTAAAAGAGGTGAAAACATTAAACTTCGAAATCCACAATCTTTAAGACCATGGCAATATATTCTCGATTCATTGATGGGCTATTTGCTGGTTGCACAATATTGCCAAAAACAAAAAAAAGATGAAATATTTAACTTGAATAGAAAATTAAACAATCAGTATGATGTTGGTTATTTAGTTGATACATTTGTAAAAGAATGGTCTCCAACCAAAAAAATAAAAATTATTCATGAAAATAATTCAAAATTTTATGAATCAGATGTATTAAGAATTGACTCTACAAAAGCTCGCAAATTGATAAATTGGGTTCCTTCATACAACTTAATTCAAATATGCAAAAATATAGTTTTGTATGAAAAAAGTAATAACAAGTATGATTTTGCTGTAAATCATATTAGTGAGTATTTAGATAAATATATTAAAAAAATTCTTTCTTAATAAATTGTTTATCCAACATTTTTATTTTTTTACTTAATCATCGAATATTTAATATAAAATTTATATCAGACAATAAATGAACTGTGAAAAAATTGAGAAATGAAAATAACAATACTGTAGTTGCTGTTGTTGCAAATTTTAAATATCTCAGAATGTATTTTGATAAATTTCATAAGCAAATAAGAGGTGTTGGGGAATATAAAGGAGAAATCCTAATTTTAACTTCTTACTTTACACCTTTATTTTTATTTAAATCTCTCAGAAATGACAAAAAAATAAAAATATACAGGTATAGGAACATAAAATTTTCTAAAAATACTATAAAGTTATTAAATGAAATTTCTGTTCCAGATAAACCAAATAGAAACATTACAAAACCATTTCAATGGCACAAGATACATCTATTTGATAAAAATTTAAAAATCTGGAAATATATATTTTATATGGATATAAATATGAATATTCATTATGATTTAAATCCTATTCTCAAAACTCTTCCAATTAATAAACTTTTTGCAAGAGCAGATTCTTATCCAAATTATGATAAAAAATTAAAAAGTCAATTTTATGAAAATAGTAAATTATTTAATCAACTTTCAAATGACTTTAATTTAGAAGTTAGAGATTACTTTCAAACTGGCATTATGTTTTTCGATACTAATATTGTCGATAAGAATACAAAATCTGAATTAATTAGTTTGGTGGAAAAGTATCCAATAAGCATAACAAATGAGCAAGGTATTATGAATTTATATTTTGCCCATATAAATAATTTTTATAGAGAACTACCCAGTCAATTAGATGATTTTGAAACATACTTTTATTGGATGGTTGAAAATAAAAAAATAATAATAACTAAACAAGCAAGGAAACAATACAAATAAAGAAAATGAATTATTTGCTGCACTTTAATGGAGAGGTACCAAATTATGCTGAAATTTGCATGCAAACAATAAGAAATATTGACCCGGATTCAAAGATTTATTTTATTACTGACCAAGATTTTAAGAGTAAATATTCTGAGAATATAAATAGTAATGACATTTCATTTCAGTATATTAAAGAATTAAAAGAGATAGATTATTTTGAGGGTGAACAAAATCCATTATGGGACACTTCTCTTCTAAGGATATTTTATCTACACAATGCCTCAAAATTACTAAAAATTGATAGTTTTGTACATTTTGATTTAGATGTTTTAATCTTTAAAGCATTTAAGGACTTAAAAGAAAACTTTCAAAAGAATAAATTAAATATAACACCATTAAACGAAAATTTTCTAATTTTTGGATATAGCTATGTTGATGGGTTGAAAAATTATTCAAACATATGTAGCAAAATATTAGAAATATTAGAAAATGTAAATTTTTATGAAAAAAAATATTACAACAATAACAAGTTAAATGAAATGGTACTTTTAAATATTGCTTACATAGAAAATCCCGACATGTTCAATGTCTTAAATACAATACCAGATGGTACATCAAGTATTTTGTTTGATGGAATTTCATATGGTCAATATTTGGGTGGTATTGATAAAAAAAGGTTTAGTAAAAAAAGTATTAACATTGCCCATTATGCTGGTAGGTCAATGCAGAGTAAGGGATTTAGGCCAAAATTTAAATCATCAAGACCATACATTAAATACAATAATAAAATTTATGAGATTGCAAATTTACATATACATAAGAAAAATTTAATTAAGTTTATACCAAGTCAATGATTAACAGGATAAAAAACTACATTTATCAAAAATACCTTAGGTATTTTAGAAAATATGTAAGACTTTCAAGTTCGCCTTACATTAGTGGTGATACATTTAGAAAACACTCTGATCATATTTATGACGAAATCAGAAAAGTAAATGTTTTGAAAATTAAGAAAAACGATATTGTATTTGTTAAAACTGACTACTTAAATGACTTTATCAATAATTCTTTTCCACATATTGAAGAATTTTTTATTTTGATTACACATAATTCAGATTATCCCATAGTCAAATCTTATATTGATCTAATAGGAGACAAGAACGTTAAATGGTATGGACAAAATCTAGAATTTTCAAAATCAAGTGATGATAGATTTGAGGTAATTCCTATTGGACTTGAAAATAGGAGTTTTCTTAAAAATGGAAAACTGGATCATTTTAAAATAGAAATCAAAAATATTGAAGATAAAAAAAACAGAATTTACTGCTCTTTCAACACATTGACTAATAAAACAAGAATAGACGTATTAAATCTTGCAAAACAAAATAATCTTGTAGACTTTAATAATTTTGCACGACATAAAAGGTATATTTCAGATTTAAACAATTATAAATTCAATTTATGTCCATATGGAAATGGTTTAGACACTCATAGGTTTTGGGAATCATTGATAGTCAACACAATTCCTTTAGTAAAAAATTCAGATTTCATTCAAAATTTAAAAAATTTCAATATTCCAATGTTAATAGTAGAAGATTGGGAGGAGATTGTGGAAATGGATGAAGTATTTCTTAAATCAACCTATGAGAAAAATTATCAAAAACTTTTAGAAGGAAAATATAATGAGATAGATTTTTGGTTAGAAACAATTAAAAAATCAAAGCTTTAAAAAGTAAACTTTCCATAAACAATAGATCTTTTATTTGTATTTTCAGTTTCAAACTCAATATAACCATCTTCAATAACTAAGTTCTTCAATTTGAATTCATTCCAGGCTTTTGTTGGACCTAAATTATGATTGTCAACACTTGAAAGTCCATCTTTATCTTTTTCGTAATATACATCGTCTAAAATAACTAGTGTGTCTTTATCTGATAATTTGCTACAAATTTCAAGATCTGTAATGACATCTTTATATTCATGTGATCCATCAATGAAAATTAAGTCAAAAATTAATTCTTTTTTTAATAAATCTGGCAAGACTTTTCTTGATTCTCCAATGTGTAGATTAAATCTTTTAGTGAATCTCTTTTTTAAATAATACTTACCAAAGTTAACGTAGTGATGATAGCCAATATCAATTGAATCAACAGTAAGTGAACTATTCGAATTTAAGAAGGTTTCACTTGAATGTCCTCCATTGAATCCTATTTCAAGAATTTTGGTTTTTGATCGAGATTGTTTTTCTAAAAAGTCAGTTTCTCTTTTTACTTGCTGTGTGTGGCCTTCATTCCCACCGTACCAAATTATTCCTATTCTTTTAAAAAAATCGTTAAGATTATTAGCTTTTTTCTTTATAAAAAAACTCACAACCCATCTACACAAATTTACTATTTTAAAGCAAATTAAATAAAGATATTTATAAAGATACTTTGACTTATAAATTTTTAAATAATCGAGTCTAAATAAAAAAGATTTAATGCGATTAAACAATATCATCTTATAAATTATAATTTATAAATATGAAATTGTATTTATGATTAAACATAACAAAATAAAAATAGTAATTTTAGTTCTTTCATCAAATCAGATAATATCTTTGATTAATAGATTATTTCAAAAATTGACATGGGCAAAAGAAACAATGGGTGTCGTTACAATTTTTTATCTAGGAGGACATCAAAAGACCGAACTTACAAAAAAGACCCTTAAGCTTCCATCTTCAAAAAAGTTTGAAGATATTGGTAAAAAAACTATTGATTGTTTTGAATGGGTTGAGAGAAATCTAGATTATGATGTTATATTAAGAACAAGCGCTTCGTCATATGTAGATATCAATCAACTGATTAATTTTCTAGAAAAAAATTATGAGGAGAATTTGTATTCTGGGGTAGTCGCTGAAGCTAATTATCAGAATAAATCTATCAAATTTGCATCTGGCTCTGGCTACCTCCTTAGCAAAAAAAATGTTAAGTTGATAATTCAAAATAAAGATCGTTGGAATCATAAATTAATTGACGATGTTGCCCTGGCTGATTTTTTAAGTTATTTTCAAATATATCCAAAAAACTTTGAAAGAAATACTATCAATGTATTCCCAAAATTTAATGAAATCGATTATAAATTATTTTTAACAAGATGTATATTAAGAGACTTTAATTTACCGAGAGTTATAGAGGGATTTTATATGATTAAATTAAAAAACGATTACAAAAAATATAAAGAAGATAAAAAAAATAATTTTTTTCTCGAAAATTTTTTATTTTATATTGTTAGATTTATACAAAAAATATATCCAAGAAAGTATTTTTCAAAATTTCAAAATCGGCATTACAAAAAATATTTAAAAGATTTAGAAGGTTAACTGTCTTTTATCTCTGTACCCTGTTTGATTTTTTTATATATCTGAGAAAAAAATAATTAAAATTCAAAAATTTCATTATGTATATTAAAATCATCAAAAAATAGTCGATGGTAGTATTTGATATTCCATTGAGAGTTTTATCAATTTTTTTCATAATTATTGGTTCTAAAAAGCGAGGATATCCGAAATAATATGAATTGCACCTATATTGATAATGTTCAGGTTGAATGTCTTCTTTATAAATATTCTTTGAAAAATACTGAAAATCTCCAGGATATATATCAATATTTTTATTCTTAAATAACTTGCCAATTGCAACATCATCAAGAAAATTATTTTCTAGTAGATTTTTATTTTTCAAAATTAAATTCACAGATTTTCTATTTAAAATTATTCCGGCACCTGATACAAATTTATCATTATTGAATAACATTTCTCTTCCAGCATAGATATATTCGTTATTCATATTATTTATAAATTTTTTTAAATTTTCTATATTTATATATGAGCTTGAGTTCATTCTTAAGATAAAATCAAAATCTTTGTTTTGAATACACCAATCTAATGCAGAAATAGTTCTCTCTTTTATTCCAAATATTGTTTTGTTTTTTTGCTTGATGTGTAGATACATTCCTTTTAAAGAGGTAACTTTTGATGATTTAAAAAAAATAACTTCAATATTTTTGTCAGTGATCTCTTTAATCCAAGTTTTCTTTTGCATATATTCATTTAAAGGTGAAGGATATCTATTAGAAGCTAAAATCAAAATTAATATTTTTTTTTCCATGTTTTAAAAATTTAATTTATTAATCAATTTTCTCTGAAATGTTTTTAACTTTTTAATTCGAGACTCATTTTTTAAAGCTTTATAATAGTTTTCTTTAATTTTGTCTATTTGTTCAATACTTAATTCATATTGAATATAATTACTACTATTAATTTCGTTTTTTTTGATAATTTGCATCCAATAATCTAGAGATAGTTTTTCTTTGTTTTGATTAGTGTCATACTCCTTATTGATTAATTCAGAATTAATTTGATTAAAATCGTCCAATACTATTGCACTTAAACCTTCGAGGCAAGAGCTTCCAACATACTTTCTTGTTATAGGAATTGATCCTGCATAAAGTGCCTCCCAAGTTCTATGTGTATCAATACCATTTCCCGGAGGTGAAAGTATAAACTTAAATTTATATAAATTCTTTATATATTGATCTAATTTAAGATTTGGCTCATCTATAAACATGTAATCTTTATTTTCACAATTTTTAATTATTTTATTTCTTTCAATGAAATTAGTATTTTTTTGAAAGTTTAAATAAATTTTGTTTTCTTTATTAACATCCCCGTCTAATTTAAAAAAATGCTTTTTATTTAAATTCTTCGGGTGATAGTTTGATAATCCTAAAGGAATCGGATGAAGGTTTTTTGCGTTATGGTCAACATTTATAGAATACCATTCTGATACACATGAAGGTTTTAAGTTATATAGTTTTTTATCTACAAGATGATCAGTTTGGCTTGTTATCAACTTAATATTGTTTAGATCATTTGCATCATTTAAAAAAATAAAGAGATCTTTAATCAAATAAGTATTTGTAAAAATAATATTATTTTCACTTAATTTAAATTGTGAATTCAAATATAAGATTTGATCTTTTGTTTCTAAAATTTTAATTAAATTTTTAGAATTTAGTTTTGAAAACTGGTCTTTTGTTACAATTTCTGAAAAAACGGTATCACTGTTTCTCGCAAAATTATAACTCGTGATTACTTTATCTTCAGATAATTCGTTTATATATAAGCTCATTAAATATCATGGTAATTCTACACTAGATATTATTCCATTTGCATAACCAATTACTAGAGCGTCTTTTTGAAAAGGGCTTCCCTTTAATGACGTAGGATTTCCAACAAACGTAACAGGAAATATAAGCACATCTTTAGTTTCAACATTAACACCATAAATTTCACTCTCTACATAGTCAGTAAAAAAGTAATAATTATCATATTTACCTGTACCATTTTTTATAAAATCACCACCGATTATTGCCGCTCTTATAGTATTGTCATCTACAAAGTGATCGTACTGTAAAAGTGGGCTTTTGGAATTTTCAATTAAATAATCATCAGCTTTTTCAATTACATCACTTTCCCAATAATATAAATCGGTAATTTTTCCATCTAATCTCGTCATTGCATCTTTGTTTCTCTCTCTAAAATTATATGATAATTCATCACCCATCATTAGAGGCCAGCCAAATGATACAGAGGTATAATTTCCATCTTCATAATCCAAGTAATTTACTTCATTTACTTCTTCAATAAATTGTGACCCAACATCTGTAATGATTAGTCTGTTGTTGTACTCTGATATTTGCCAAGGATTTCTGAGACCGTATGCAACAATTTTATCAATACTTTCATATAACCCATGCTCGTTGATTAATGGAGAACTTATAGTTTTATCAGAATCTAACAGTATTATTTTTCCTTTATAGCTAGTTGTATTTAAAGCATCAGAGTGAACTAGAGGCATTATATTTTCTCTCATATCTCCAATCCCTACAAGGTATCCATCAAAAAAATCAGACCAAATAACTGAGCCTCCAAAGTGATATTTAACATTATTTGATAGTCTTAAAAGTTCAACTGGGTTTTCATAATCTGGCAACCTATCATTATTTAAAAAATATTTTGAAAATACAATTGCTATATCACTATTTGAATAAGAAACAAGGAAGCTATCACCATTAGGATCAAAAGCTATATCATATAAGCCTTGGGACATACCTGGAAACTCAGTATGGACTATATCAGTTAAGTCTAAAAATAATTCTAATTCAGAATTCAAAGAGTTTTGGACATATACTGTGCCATCTTTGAATACAATATATAATTTGTTTTCAAATACTGTTAAATTTGTAACTTGTTGTTCATAAGAAAAACTACTTACTTTAATGCCTCCGATACAGCCAGTGAATTGACCAGTTCCTACCCACGGACTACATTCTTCATCGTCCAAAACAACACTTTCTTGAAAATCTAGTGATTCAATTTTTTCTTCAGCGATTATTTTAAGATCGTCTTCAACTTTGTCTCTATTTAATATATTGTCTAATGAAGAAGAATAGAAATTTGAGTTTAAAAATGTTAAACCGCCAATAATAAAAATTGTTAATACATTAAAAAATGTTTTTTGGAGTCTCTGTCTAGTGACATATTGAATACCATCTAAGAATAGATAGAAAAATGGAAATAACAATATATAGAAAAAGACATATGCTCTCGATAAAAGTTCATATAATCTTAAAAAATAAATAAAGAAACATAAAACTGCTAGGTTTATGAAGCCAATATAAAGAAATTTTTTCAATAAAGTCTCAATTTCGTCATTTTTAAAATCAAATTTTACAAATCGATTAATCACAAATGTAATAACTAAAGATATTGGAATTGAAAAAATAAAATATGTAAAATTTACGTCAAATTGGGCACCAATAAAATTTAAATCTTCCGCAAGATTTACATATGAATATTCTAAAATCCTAGCATTGTCTATACGTTCAAGTAGAAAGAAGAGGTAATTTAAAATAGTTAAATTAAAAATAAATGAAATTAGAAAATTCATGTAGTTATTATAATTTATTTAACAAATTATCAAGAATCGTGGGATCTACATAACACCCATCATCTTTCAATTCAAAAAATAAATAATAATAATTCAAATCGCACGCCGATGAGAGAGAATAAAAAGCATTATTCTCATAATCATTTAAATTTCTTATCTCAATGAGATTTTTAGCTTTATCTAAAAATATCATGTTTGACAAACCGCTACCAAACATACCTAATAAGTTTTCACAATATTTTAAAATTGCTATTTTTTCGTCATAGGAATAGTCTTCAAAATTAACTATTTCATAATTGTGTTTATCTAAAATGTGTTTTATTTCTTTAAAATTTTTAATATCTCTTCCAATTTTTGAATCTCTATATATAAATATATTTTTATTTGTATTTACAACCGGCATTTTGGCATTTAATTTGAATCTATTTATTAGGTTCTTTAATATTTTTTCATTATAATTTCCTGTTTCTGCAGTTTTACTAGTTATCAATAATTCTTTAATTTTATAAATATAATTCTTTTCTAAAACGTAATAATTTAAACCTAAAAGGTCAAGACTTTCAGCAATAAAGGCTTTTTTATAAAATTCTTCAGGGACTAATAAAGGATACTCATCTAAGTAATCAATAGCTAATTCACACCTTTCAAGAGCATCAAGAATCCAATGAAAATATACATGGCTTTTGTTATCAGTAAACCATGTGCCCTTTTCAATAGTTCTTACTTTTTTTGAAGACATTAAATAATTCTTTAAAATAATTTTTATTCTTTCAATAAAAGTTTTGTCACCAAAAAATGAATAATTCTTGAAATATCTAAACTTGCGTAGTGAGAAAATTATTGAGTTAAAAGAGTACATTTTTTTTTCGAAAAATATGTAACTTTCGGGAATCATTTTTTCAAATTCATGAGTAAATAACGATAAATCGTTATCACTTAAATTTATTGGTCGTTTTCTTACAGATAAAGACTCTTGAAATATGATTTTTTTCATTAGTTAAAGCTTTTGACAAGTTTTAAATATTCATCAAAAGTGCCACAATCAAAATACTGTTCTTTTGCTTTTACAAAACCTATCTTTAATTTTTCTTCAATCGCTCTATTTAGACTTACCCCGAAATGAGGATCACCTATAGAAATATAATCATTAAATTTTGGCTTCCACATAATTAGACCCCAAAAAAATTCTTCTACACAGTTTGGATCTTTATCTACAACTTTTTTTATATGTTCTCCTTCAATTGTGCATTGGCCAAGTTTACCTTTTTGATCATTTTGAATTTTCCAAAGACCTAATACTACGTCTAAATCCGTGGATGACAACTTTTGCCTCATTTCATTTACTATTTCGTAATTAGAAAAATAAGTATCCGGCATAACAACCAAAGATAGTCGTTTTTTATCAAGTTTAAGTTTTATTACAGTTTCAACCATGGAATTGGATTTTATTTCTAAAATATTTTGATCGTTATAAATATATTTCAAATTTGTAAAAAATTGCGGACTAGTTCCTATTACTAACTCATTATTTTTTAATTCAAGCAAGTTGTCTAAATGAAACCCGAGTAATGTTTTTTCTTTAGATAAAGGTAATAAGAATTTTGGTATGCCCTGCATTCTACTTGCTTGGCCTGCTGCAGGTAAAAATGTTTTCAAATCTTCTAACATAAAACTTTATTCAAAGAATACTGGTAATTCATACTTTTTGTGATTGAATCTAAATTTTAATTTGTCTTTAATTCCATGTCCATAAGTTCTTACACTTAAAAAGGGATAGCTATATTGTTCTTCTTGTTTGAATGAAAAATGTGTTTCATTTTCTACACTTACACATCCTCTGGTTTTACTTAATAAACTAAATATACTTTGATCGTGTCTATTCTCTTTAAAACTATCAAGTTGATTTACATCGTTATACATATCTGAAATTAAAAACATATCATAATCAACAACTCTTGAAAAATCATTAAAATATTCAATCGTTTCCTTGCTCTTAATAAATATCATTTGTGTTGCTTCAAATTGGGTAGATTCTCCAATCGTTGAATATGGGTCAATATTAAAATATTCAAATAATTGTTTGGTTGTCCAGTCTCTTTCGATATGTTGTTTTTCACATTCAATTCTGAAGTTTGAGTATTCTGAGTCATTTAACATCTCAATATATTGATAAAATCTTTTTTTTGCGGAATAGTTGAAACTAGATCCAGAATCAGAATATACAACTATATCACCATCACCAATACTATCTAGACAATCTTTAATAATTTTATGTTTCCAAATCCAAAAACCTGCACCTCTTGGGGAAGAAAAAATTGGTTCATATTTTTTCTTAAAATTATAATCAATGTCATTGGGTTTCATATATATACATTTTTCAAAGAAATTTGACTTTTCAGCAAGCTTTGTAATGTGTTTTGCAGAGATATCAAAGTTTTTCGTTCCATAAGTTAGAAAATAAAGTTTTTGCGTTTTCAAATTACGTACCTATTTTTTTAATTTTTCCAAAAATTCTTCTTATTTTTAAGTATAAGTAATTTATATAAAGTAAATAATATTTACTAAATATGATTTCTTTTTTTTGTGAAATTGACTCAAAACTTGATATATATTCATCTGGATATTTAATCATTAACTTGCCAAAAAAATATATTTTATATTTTGGAATTCTCCAATTCGTAAAATCATTTTTTAATGCAGACGTAAATTGGGTTCTATCATAACGTTTAACATAATTAAATAGTCCGTTATCTTTAAGTTGATTCAAATAAACAACTTCACAATTTAGATTATCAGCCTTTAAATTAAGAGCTGATGAAGAGTCTACATATGAACAAATATTCAGATATTGTTTTATGTATCGCACAGGAACGATTGCATGCCTGTCGCATAATCCAAAATAATCTTCTCCTTCAGGTACCCATATTTCCTCGGAATCAAAATATTTGTGCTTTGATAAATAAAATTGGTCAAATCTTGAATAAATTATAAAATCATAATTTAGTATTTCATTACTAAAGTTTTTCAAAATTATATCTTTAAGTGCAAAATGAATTAATCCTGAAGAGTACAAACCAGTATCCATGCCTCTTAAAAAAAATTCTTTCCAAGTTCCATCAAAGTTATCCTCATAATATGTTGTCCAGTCATTTGGCTCATCAATTACCCAGTTAAATTTTGCAATATCAAGAAACGATTGATTTTTGAGCCATTTATCTCCTGTACAAATTGCTAAGTCAGAATTTAAAGCATCCAAGACATTCTCATACAAAGATTCCCAAGTCCTTTCTCCGCCTCTTGGATTGCCTGAAAGAATGGTAAGATATTTTTTATTCATTAATTTATTTAACGTAATTTTAGTTGGTTTTAAACTAATCTTATTAATAAATATTAGGAAAAAATTGAAAATCTCAACTTTTACAACAATGACAAACCCTGAGGATAGAAATGATCCTTGGTCAGAAGCTTTAAATTGTTACAATTCCTATTCAGACGAAGTTGTAATTGTTGGAGATGACTGGCCAGAAGAATTTAAATTTGATTTAATTGGAAAGTATTTTCAAAAAGGATTTGATCAATGCACTGGTGATTGGGTTTTTAGAATGGATATTGATTATTTTTTTCATGAAAATGACTTAAATAAAATAAAAAATTTTTTAAACAGATATTCGGAATATCCAGCAATAAGTTTTCCTCAGTATCAGTTTTTTACAAAAGATAGATATCAAATCAAAACTAGACTTTGTGTTGCATTGAATAAAAAAAAATTTCCAAATATAAAATTTAATGGTGGTGGAGATTTGTGTCTCCCTACAATAGATAATAAGTTGGTTGATCCAAGAAAAATGCCAAATATAAATGTTCCAATTTATCAATATGATTCTATGTTTCGTACAAAAAAAATAATTGCTGATGACCGTGCAAGATTTGCAAGAGCATGGTTTAGTCAATTTAATGATTATGGTGATAGAGGAGGGTCAAAACCAGAAGATGCATTTCAAGCATGGTTTAATACAATAGAATCTAAGTATAAATTTCATATCCATAAAATTAAATTAGAGGATCACCCTATATATATTAAGAATAAATTAGAAAACTTAAATAATACTCAATTTGGTTTTAGTGCTTTTGATCTAGAGTCTAAAACAAATAGACCCATATCAAATTATCTCAAAGGCTATAGAGAAAAATATGTTAATACAATTTTAAATAACTTTTTTATGAAATAATGCTTTTAATTTTTGATGTAAAAGTATCAAGGTTGTAATTTTCATTAACCAGTAATTTACCATTTTTTGATACACTATTTAGCTTTGCTTGATCTTTTAAAGTTTTTTCGATTTTAGTTTTCCATAAGGTTACATCATTTTTTTCAATAAAAAATATATTCGTTTCATCTTGAAATTTTTCTTTGTCCCAAAACCCACTTGTTTTTGTAATGAGTACCGGAGTGCCCATAGACATAGATTGAAGGGTTACGCTTTGTCCTGATGGTTGTAATGATTCTTTAAGTGGGACAACTGTAAGAATTGCTTTTTTATAAAGTTCTTTTATTTCAATATCTGAATATACATTATTCCACCACATTCCCTCGTAAATCTTTACATTCTTAAAATTTAATTCGTTTTTCGN
Organism: Flavobacteriaceae bacterium TMED68; assembly: GCA_002167525.1. Next base: position 14,653 of record NHDV01000004.1, on the reverse strand, counting down.
TAACCTTGAAGTCAATATAATAAATTCATAATCATTCATGCTCTTCACTAGTTTTTTAAGAAATTCATAATCACGATTTAAATCGTTTCCAACAAATAATAGATATTCTTTATTTTTCAAACTATTGCTATCTTCACATCTCCAAAACTTGGTATCAATACCGAAAGGTACAAAATTAAACTTTGTCTTTTCATTACCAAAAGTTTTTACTGCATGCTCATACTCACCTTTTCCTAAAAATAAAAACTGATCGATTGTTTTAAAACAAATTTTTTTTATTATAAATTGTTGAACTGTATTTTTCAGCTTATTGTTTGAAAAATTTGAAAATAGACCCATTGTAAATAATCCAATTTTGATGTCTTTTTTTCGTTTTTTTAAAAAATAAATATACGGCAAAGAATAAAACATCACAGATTCATTAACTAGTAAGATAATGTCGGAATCTTTGATTTTAATTTTAAACGTATCATTAAATATAGAAGACAGCGCTATTGGAAAGTTTGAAATCTTTTTTATTAATCTATCAAGAAAATTTATAATAAAAATTTTTTTATGAGTTATTTGTACAATATCTGTGTCAAACTCTGCTCTATCAAATCCAAAATATCCATAAAAAAAGTCTTTTGCATAATTTGAATCTAAATTTAATCTTTCTTTTCTTCCACCAGAAAAAATGAAAATCAAACTTTTATTTTTCTTCATAATTTGTATTTTTAAATAAACCTATTTGCCTGTGTTTACTTGTAGAAATTAATTCAAAATTATTCCTATAAAGAACTTTAACAACTTGGCTTGTTGTTGGTTCTTGATCAGGACCTTTTTCCGGACCATAATCAACTGAAATGAACTCCACATGTTTTAATGTTTTGGTTGCACCTAGTAAAACTTCTTCTTCGTGACCTTCTGCTTCTAACTTTAATAATTTAATTTTTTTTAAATTTAGTGAATCTAGTGTGATTGTGCTTATCATAGTTTTATCATCATTACCAAAATATTCTATAGAAGAATTTCCTCCCAAAGAATCAATAAAAAATTCTTCTCTTCCATCTTTATTTGAAAGTCCTAGATTATTTTTTTCAGTATTTTTAAATTGGTTTAGATTTTTAGAGAGTGAAGTAAATGAATGTGGATCAGGTTCAAAAGCAATATAGTTAATATTTAACTTTTTTTGGTAAAAACAATAAAGTAACTCTCCTACATTTGCACCACAATCTACGACATAATCATCAGATTTAAAACTAATTTTATTTAAACAATATGACTCAAACAAAAAATTAAGATGGTGTTCATAATTGTTAACAACTCTTACAATTCTTTTATTTGGATAGCTTATTAATTTATTATCAAAAATATATTTAAAATATTGTCCATTTTTATAATTAATTCTTGATCTTTTTGGAAACAAAAGATTTATAAAGTTGCAAAATATTTTACCGTTCAAATTTTTATAGATGAATCCAACTATTAATCCTTTAAAAAAAAGATAGAGTTTTTTTCTTTTTGTAAGACTTCCAACGCTTATGTCATTAAGCATAAAATCTGGAGAATCAATTATTGCAACCATAAACCTACTTATTAATTTTAAAGAGGGATTGATCTTAATAACTCAATAAATTTAAAAAGTAGTTATTTAGCTAGTATAAAAGTGTGAAAGTTTTGTACATTTTTACTTTTGATTATTCTCTAGAAACTTGGTATGTCACAGGAACACTTGAGAAAGAATTAAAAATATTTGAAGAGCTTGTAGATAAAAAAAATATTCATTTTACATTTTTAACTTACGGAGGTGAAGCAGATTTTACTTTAAAACCAGGAAGTAAAAATATCAATGTAATTCCAATATTTGAAAATATGAAAAAAAGAAGAAATAAATTTATAAAAGTTTTTAAGTCTATTTATTTTGTATTAAAAAACAAAGATGAAATAAAACAATATGATTTAATTCAACACAATCAACTAAATGGTTCATGGCTAGGGATATTTATAAAATTAATTACAAAAAAACCATACATACTAAGGACAGGTTATGATACATATAAATTTGCAGTTGAGGAAAACAAATCTTTCATAAAGAAAATGTTTTTTCTTCTTTTAACTAATTTGAATTTATTTTTTGCAGATTTTTACTCAGTAACAAGTAACGCAGATTTCAACTATTCAAAAAATTACAGAGTACGACCAAAAAAGATAGTGGTAAGGCCTAATTGGATTGTTGTAGACAATAATAATGATTTTGAATCAAGAGATTCAAAAAAAATACTTGCTGTTGGGAGATTAGAAAAACAAAAGAATTTTGAAAGACTTATAAATGACTTTAAAAATTCTGATTTCGAAATTGATATTGTAGGAGTTGGATCAAGATTAAATAACTTAATAGAGTTGTCAAAATTAAATAGTGTAAATGTAAATTTTCTTGGACAGCTTAATAACAATGAGTTAAATAAAAAATATAAGGAGTATAGATATTTTGTATCGACTTCTCATTTTGAAGGTAATCCAAAAACTGTTCTTGAGGCTATGTCTAATGGATGTGTAGTATTACTTAGTAAAATTGAAAATCATAAAGAGTTAATCAACGATAATGAATCCGGGTTCTTTGTTAAAGATAACGAGAGTTATTGTAAAAAATTAAGCTATATATCTCAGGACTTGAAAGACCTTAAAAATGTCTCAAAAGCTGCCAAGGATTTTGTTTTTGAGAGAAACGATATCAATAAATTAGTAGAAAATATTTATCAAGATTACGAGTTTCTTTCATTAAAATAATCATTCAAATATTTTTCTAATACAAATACTTTCCATATTCTTTGAGCGTTTATTCTAGATTTCCTAATTTTCAAATTTTTGATAATATTTGGACTTCCTAAATATGAATTATTACTCAATAAATAGTTTTCTATATATTTTATGTTTTCATATATCCATTTTTCCAAATTGAAAACAAAACCCATTTTCTCTCTGTTTAAAAAATCATTGTCAAAGTCACTACTTAAGTATTCCTTTAGGATTGACTTGGGTGAAGTTGACAAAAAATTTAAATTTGAACCAATACAATATTCTATAAGTTTATGATCAATAAATGGAGACCTAGCTTCAAGAGAGTTCGCCATTGACATTCTGTCAACTTTATACATCATCATTTCTGACAAAAATAATTTATAATCTATCATCATAAAATCTTTAAGAGACTCTAGATCTAAATTAAAAATTTTATTAATGGGCAAAACTTCTTTTTTTTGCTCTTTATTTATATAATTAAAAAACTTATCGTCAGAAAAATAAGATTGATAATTTTTATTTAGATTTTTTGAACGTTTGAGTAAGTTATTCCCTGTGCCAAAAAACCATGGGTAAAGTTTATAAATTAGATTTATCGATAATGAATTAAATTTTTGTAAATTTTGTATTTGTTGAATTCTTTTATAACCACATAATAATTCATCTCCACCGTCACCTGTTAAAGCAACTTTGTAAAAATTTGAAATTTTTTTACTTATTACATAAGAAGGTACTGTTGATGGATCAGCATAAGGTTCATCTAAATTGTTAATTGTTGCATCAATATAATTTTCTAACTCATGATTTGAAATTATTTCACTAGTGTGATTTGTTTCGTATGTTTGTACTACTTTATTTGACCATACTTGTTCATCATATTTCAAATCTTCATACCCAATTGAAAATGTGTTCACAGGTTCAGAAAAATTTGATAATGCTTTTACAATCGAGGTTGAATCAATTCCTCCTGAAAGTAGTGCAGCTACTTTAACATCTGCGATTCTTCTTATGTCAACAGCTTCTAAAAACTTTTCATAAAATATATCTTTTTTAAATGGTTTTTCACCTACAAAATCATCAATTTTCCAATATATTTTTTTAGACACTATTTCAATATTTTTATCAAACTTAAACTCGATTGTTTCCGCTGGTTTTAATTTGAAAATATTCTTAAAAATTGTGTTAGGCGAGGTAATGTAGCCAAATTTTATATATTCGGCTATAGAGTTATTATCTACAGAGATAGTTTCCTGCATATTTGCCAGAGATTTCAAATTTGAGCTAAATAAAAAATTATTATTCTCTAAAGAATAAAATAAAGGTTTTTGACCTAATCGATCTCTTATTAAATATCCCTTATTCTGATTGAAGTCAAAAAATGTTATGGCGAATTGCCCAATTATATTGTCTAAAAATTTAAGTCCATGTTTTGATAATCCAAGAAGGAGCACTTCTGTATCAGAGTGGTCAGAATAAAACTTGACCCCTTCATTTTCTAGATTTAGCCGCAAGTTTTCATGATTGTATATTTCACCATTAAACATTATTAAGGAATTGAATTCTTTTGAAAACATGGGTTGAGAGGCACTATTTGATAAATCAACTATTGAAAGTCTATTGAAAATAAATGAATAATTAAAGTCAGAATTTGATCTAAATTGGGATAAGTTTCCATTAATTGACTTCTTTTCATCAGGTCCTCTACAAATAATATTTCGATTTTGACTATCTAATCTTGAATGGTTTATTCCATTTTTGGAAATTTGTCCTATGTATCCGCACACATACGTAAGTTTATAACGATTTTGTTAAAAAGTTACTTAAAAAAACTTTGTAAAGACTCAATCAAAAACCTAAAAGGGTACTTTAATTTAAATATTTTTCCAGAAAATACAATTTGTGAAATATAAATTAATGATCCTTTTTTCCAATTATGAACAATGTGATATTTATTATTGCTAAATTTTCTATATTCCTTCTGATAATACTCTGATATTCCAAAATTAATCCCTTTCAACGACCAAGGTTTTGATTTTCCAAAGTAATGTAAAAGGTAAATATCGTTGTCAAGAACTTTCACTTCGTTTTTTGAGAAGTTTAATATATCCATTCTATAGTTGTATTTGTAATCAATGTACTCAAATTTACCGTCAAAAATGATGTTCAATACATCTTGATCCCAGAGAGAAAGTTCATCTTTTTTTTCACTAATTATTTTAATTGCGGACTCTTTAATATTTTTTTCTCTCCAAAGTGGAAAGTTTATTATCATTACTCCAGCATTAAAATATTTTCCACTATTTATTCCAAGATTGATACTTCTTGTATCAACTTCTGGAATACCCGGCTGATTCATTACGCCTATCTCCATTTTGTTTTCATTCATTGATTGAATTTTCAATTTCAAATATGGCATTGGGTCTTTTAGACAAATTACATCGGCATCAAAGTAGATAAGAAAATCTACACCATCATCTATGTAGTCTTGAAGAAAAAGTCTATAGTAAGTAGCCTCCGAGACATGGGAGTTTTCAACATTGGGAAAATATTCTTGACTACTTTGAAACTTTTGAATGTTAATGTCATTTAGATTTTTATGTTGCAAAATATAATCAGGTAAATTTTTAATCAAATCGTTCGTATTGTGAATAATATATAAATTAATTTTTTCGTTGATTTTATCTAGTACTGAAATAATAGAAGAGAATGCCATTTCATCGTAATTTGAATCAAAACAATACAATAAATTTATCACTTGCTTATGGTAATAAGGAAAATAGGATTAATATCAAATAGTGTTGTATATTTTTAAATAACTTATATTAATTGGAAAAACTATGAAAAAAATTTTAGTTTTTGGCTCCAACGGTCTTGTAGGAAAGTCAATAAAAAGAACATTTAAGGATATTTATAATCCAGATGAAATATTTTTTTCTACTCGGGAAGATACTGATTTATTTTCTTACGAGCAAACCAAAAAAACAATAGATAAATTTCAACCTGATATTTTAATAAATGCTGCAGCAAAGGTCGGAGGAATTTATGCTAATAATCTTCAAAGAAGTGAATTTTTGATAGAGAATCTAAAAATTAATATAAATATTCTTGAATCTTGTATTGATCACAAAGAAACAAAAATAATTAATCTTGGTAGTAGTTGTATTTATCCTTTAAATGCTGATAACCCCATAAAAGAATCAAGTATCATGACTGGCATTCTTGAACCTACTAATTCACCATACGCTATGGCTAAGCTTACATCAATTGAGCTAGCTAATTCACTGAATATTCAATATGGGCATGAAGTAATTAATTTAATGCCAACAAATCTTTACGGGCCTGAAGATAACTTTTCAGAAATGGATAGTCATGTAATACCCGGGCTTATATATAAGATGCATAAAGCTAAAGAAAATAATGAAGAATCATTTCAAATTTGGGGTACAGGAAAACCAAGAAGAGAATTTATGCATGTAGATGATCTTGCCATGGCAATACAGTTTTTGATCGAAAGAAATGATATCAAAGAATCATTATTAAATATCGGTACAGGAGATGAAGTAACAATTAGTGAGTTATCGTTACTTTTAAAAAAAATAATTTCTTTTGATGGTGAAATTACTTTTGATACAAATATGCCAAATGGTAATCCAAGGAAATTATTAGACTCTTCATTAATCAAAAGCTTCGGATGGAAACCAAGTATAAATTTAAAAGATGGCTTAGAAAAAACTTATGAATGGTTTAAAAAGAATAGAATAGATAATTAAATTAATTCCATGTTATATCTAAAAGATTTTTTTCAATCAAAATTTTTTCTTGTTCTGCAAGCTTACAATCTTCTTCTACCATCATTTCCACAAGCTGCTTAAAAGAAACTTTTGGCTTCCATTTAAGAATTGACTGTGCTTTAGTTGAGTCGCCAAGTAAGTAATTTACTTCGTTTGGTCTTAGAAATTTATCATCGGTTTCTACATATTCTTTCCAATCTAAATCAACTGAAGAAAAAGCAATATTTACAAATTCTTCTACAGTATGAGTTTCTCCTGTTGATAATACCCAGTCATCAGGATCTTTATGTTGCATCATTAACCACATTCCCTCAACATAATCGCCTGCGAAGCCCCAATCTCTAGAAGCATCGAGATTTCCTAGCAGAAGAGATTTTTGTATATTATTTTTTATTCTTCCAACAGCACGGCTTATCTTTCTTGTAACAAAAGTTTCACCTCTTAAAGGTGATTCATGATTGAATAAAATACCATTTACACAAAAGAGACCGTATGATTCTCTGTATATTTTATTCATATTGTGAGCAAATAATTTTGATGCAGCGTATGGACTTTTAGGATCAAACAAAGAGTTTTCATCTAATTTTTCTTTCTTTGCTCCACCATACATTTCCGACGAGGACGCTTGGTAGAACTTAATATTTTTCTTTGAGTTTTTGACTGATTCTAATAAATTTAACGTCCCAAGTGCAGCTTGAGATGTATATGCAGGGTTCTTAAACGAAACAGCAACATGTGATTGTGCTGCTAAATTATATATTTCATCTGGTTCGATTAAGGAAACTAATTGATTTAGAGATGATGAATCAATTAAATCTGAATAATAAAGATTAAGTTTCTTGGTTCCTTCATATTTTGCAATCAAGGGATCAATTCTAGATGTATTAAATGTTGAAGCCCTTCTTATTGTGCCGTGCACTTCATACCCTTTATCTATTAAAAATTTAGATAAGTAATAGCCATCTTGACCTGTAATGCCTGTAACTAAAGCTTTCATATAATTGATATTGTAACGATATACATATTCTATTGATCCAATATATAATTTCTACCAAGAAAAAAGTAATACAACAATGGAAAGTGAGCATTTTCCATAGATGCATCAAAAAAAGAAACAAATAGCAGTGGAATAATAAATAATAAAATATTCAAACTTTTATTTAAATTTTGATATTTTTTAATTAAAAAATAATAAAAAGTTATAAAAATAAATAATTGAAAAATTCCTCCTCGAGCAAATATATTAAACCAATTATTGTGTACATGCTCATTAAGACCATCTAGTCCAAGCCTGTAACCGTTATACCACTCCATCACAGGAATTATTCCATCATAACCATATCCAAAAAAAACTTTATCGTTATTGTTTAGATCTAAAATAATATCTTGCCATATATCCATTCTCCAATTTAAATTACCGTCAGAACTGTATAGTCTATTATCGGAAATCCAAAAAAGTGATGGTGCATCTTCAATTGTTGTTTGTGTTCTGTATTTAACAAGTGATACAACATTTTCTCTTGCTTCATAAATTTTAATTATTCCACTTTCTCTTACCCAGAAAACAGACTGCAGTAATATCAAAACTGAAAAAACTAAAACAATAATTCCTTTTACAAACCATAATTGTTTAAAAATTAATTTCCTGTTTTTAAATATTTCAAAAATTAAAAATAATAAGACTGCTATAAACGAAGCTCTGCTTTTAAAATATAAAAAAGGCAAATAAAGACTAGAGAATAATGAGAGATATACATAATAGTTTTTGTTGCTTCTAAAATATTTACCATTGATCATAAAAGTAACTATGAACAATAGTGTTAAATCAGAACCTTTGTGTGGTTCAAATTTATCCCCCATCGTAAGAAAAAATTCAGATATAAAATTTGGAATACCAAATACTTGAAACAAGTATGCAAGTATTAATATAGGATTCAATGTATAGATAAATGCTTTATCTAAATCAAAATTTTTATAAATATATATGCCAAAGAAGAAAATTGATACAGTCCATATATATGAACTTGATTTAAATGTATAAGTTGAAAATAGATTATTTTGTCTGATTAAAAGCACTGATATAAAACTTAAAGGTAACAAAAAAATTGTAATGAGAAAATTATTGGGAAGTGAAAAGTTATATTTGTTAAAAATTACTACAACAAAACAGAAAAGCCAAAATATTAATGCAAAACCAACCATCAATTCACCAAGTCTAAATTCAAATATATAAAGACCCATGAATGATCTACCAAATAAAAAAGTGAGAGATATAAAAATTAAAATTGAGTTAGAAAAAGTTCGATTTAATAAATTTGATTTTTTAATTTTCATTAGTTATATCTCATATAATAAGTGAATTTTAAGTTTATGGTTTTAACATATTCCAATGAAAATTAATTGATTCATCTTCGAGATTTCTGATAATCATTGAGATTGCCCAAATACTCAACATTGTTCCATGAAGATCAGCTTGATTTTTACTTTTTATTATTTCAACACCGTAGTAATGAGTTTGAGACTTGTTTAAAAAATACGAAAATCCTCCTTCTTTCTCAACAAAAAGTTTTTTTAATTCAATGAGTTGATCAATCAAAATGATATTTATTTCTTTTTTTCTATAGTTTGTTTGCTGGCTACACTTAAATAAAACATAAACATAATCGACAACATCGCAACCTTCTAAGATAGGCTTGTTTGATATACAATAATCAATTAGTTTTTCTGGATAATGAATTTGTTCATTTATCCAGTCCAATCCAGTAATGACTTTCATAGCACCATTAATTATTTCTCTACTGTCTTGTGGTAATTTTGAAAAATATGAACCCGTTTCTTTATCAACCATCATATTTGCAAAACTAATTAAATCGTCTTTGATTTCGTATCCTTGGGTTGTGGAGTAAACACAAAGTGAAGAAAATTGTGCACCTGCATTCCAAGGTCTTGCCCAGTCAAATTTATTTAGATAATCATCAACTGTAAGATCGGTTTGAAATATATTTCCTACTTTTTTTTGATTCCTTTCTCCTACTTGATGCAAAGTTGATATAGCTTGTTTAGTCTCAGCATTTACTGCTTTTAATAATTTGATCTGATTTTTTTCAAATTTATATTGAGGTAATAAATTCATTGTGGTTTTTACACTATCAATAAAAAAAGTTTTAATTTTTTTGGTGCTGTAGTTTTTAATCAATGTCTCGTCAAGATATGAATGTTCGGGAAATTTTTTATTTATAGATTGAAATGAATTTATGTAATTAACCCATTTTTTTTTCTCAGTATCTTGTAATTTATCCCAAGTACCAAGTATGTAATTTATCTTTAATGAGAAACAGCTAAATCCCAATCTAAGATTTTCTCCATTACTTGTAAGATTTTGTAGTGCTGGCATATATTCATAATTATTTATATTTAAATTATTTAAATATATACCTACTGAATCTTCGAGGGTTTCGAGCCATTTAAGATCTATCATATAACTTTTAGTTTTGAACTTAATATTGAAATCAAATTAGCTCTCAGAGATAAGATAAAGCGAAATCTATTTGAGAGCCTATTTTTTTTAAGATAGTATCTACCTACAAGATTGACTTTTTTAGATATTTCAATTTTTACTTTTTTTGAAATTTCATCATTAAATCGTTCATAGAATTCATTACACATTTTCTCAGAATTAAATGGGTAATTATTAAGTTTGTTTAAAAATAAATCGTAGTTTTTAATCATGTGTTCCAATTTTTCTTCAAAATTATTTTCCAAGAAGCTTAGACCAATGTTTTTACAGTATTCAGGGATACCACCACTATCTATATACATAACTGGTAAACCACATTGGGCTGCTTCGATATGATGGTTTCCAGAAGGCTCATTTATACTTCCTGTTACATAAATATGGTGTCTTTTAATTTCATTGGCTAATTCGACTCCTGCCAATGGTTTTATAACTTTTGTATTGTTAAAGGTAAAATCATCAGACACATTACCAATATAAGTAAATTGAATTTTTTCTTTCCATTTAGGAGATAACAACATGTCATCAATTTTTTTATAAATATTAAATCCTTTATTGACATGGGCACTCCAATGGTGTGTAACAATATTTATTTTTTCGTGATTTTGAAACTTTTTAAAACCCTTATTGTTAAATATATCTGAATTGGCTCCGGCATAAATTACTGAAGTTTTCTTTTTATTCATACCACAATTTACATATATATCACGTAGCCATTCACTTACGAAAACTACGTGATCTGCAACGACACTGGCATTTAAATAAAATTGATTAATATTTTCTGTATTTTTTCTTTCATCACATTCATTTATTCTTTGAACAACTATTGTATTTGGATTGATATATTGAATATATTTTTTAATTTCGATGTGATTGAAAGTGGATGAGGATTCACTTCTGCTTCTTGGGTCAGTCAACAAAATGAGATCGATGTCTGATTCTGATAAATCATATATTACATCATGACCAAGTTTGTTTAAATAGTTTGATAAATTTATTGCAAAAAGATTACCTCCACCCCAGGGCCCTTCAACAATTTTTGATCCTATGCTAATTTTCATAAACTTTATTAAACATTTTATTAAATTCCCTCATGCCTTGTGGTATTTTAAATTTGTCAGCATTTTTGAAAGCATAGTCAACATTAGGTTTTGATTTTTCATAGAAATCTGGTTGGAAAATAGATTCACCGCTAAGTATTTCTGGTGCAACACCTACATCTGTTGAAATTAAAGGTGTTTTAGTTATTGCAGATTCCAATATTGCTTGTGGGCCTCCTTCAAGTCTTGAAGTAACAATATACAAATCAAGTACATTATATAAATTATTTAACATTTCTAAATTTGCCATTTCGAAATATTTATATCTTATACCTAGTTCTTCAAGTTGTTTTATAACATACTGTCTTCTTGTTCCAGCTAAAACTATGATCAAATTTTTATTTTTGGAATGCATGTCTCTAGCTATGTTTACAAATATATCTGGACCTTTTATCAATTTTGGAGAGATTAAGTCACTTCCCTCTGTGTCCCTTTGAAAACTTCCCACCAAATAGTCTTTTTCTTGAAAGCCTAACTTTCTTCTTAGTTCTGTTTTGTTATTTTTATAAAAATAATTTTCTTGATTAACCCAAAATGGAATTGATATAATCTCTTTTTTAGTTAATGTGCTTAATTGCAATTTTGTTTTTAAGGAGATTACATGATACTGATCAACGTATTGATCTAAATTATAGAAATCTTTTTCCTGCTTCTCATCAAAATTATCAAAATCAATGTGATAGATTGACGCAACTACTTTTTTTGTTTTTAAATATTTTTTTGGTATTTTATCCCATACCCAGTGAGCGATTATCCAAACAATATCTGCTTCTTTAATTTTATTTGTTGATGAGTTTTCATTTTGTTGAATCCATTCATTGGTGACTCTGTCAATAATCCAAGATTCCTTTACTTTATTTATGTAAATTTTCATATTTTAGAAACCGTACATCAGAAATAATAGTATATATTCATTTAGACTAGCTTATATGGATAATATTCTTATAACTGGTATTACCGGGCAGGATGGGTTATTTTTAACAAGTAAAATTTTAAATGAGGAAAAAAATTCACGTATATTTGGTTTATCAAGAAATACGGATACTGATATTTTTTACAAGAGACTAAATCAAATATATAAAGGCTCTTTAGAAAACTTAACTATTTTAAATATAAATCTAGAGGTTTATGAGGATGTTTTTAAATTAATTTCAAATATAAATCCTACTGCTATATTTAATTTAACTGGTCCTAGTTCAGTTTATGACTCTTTAAAAGATTCAAATAAATCTAAAAATTCAATAATCAATATATTTGAAAATCTTACCTCAGCATTACTGAAAAAAAATAATTTATGTAATTTTTTTCAAGCTTCTTCATCTGAGATGTTTGAAAATATATCAAATGATTCTATTGATGAAAATACAAATATGATTCCTAATTCACCTTATGCTTTAGGAAAACTAATTAATCACAAAAAAGTTATCAAATATTCTAAAGATTATGATTGGAACATTGTTTCAGGCATAATGTTTAATCATGAATCTGAATTTAGAGATAAGTCATATCTAACTCAAAAAATCATAAATGCAGCTTATGATATATCATTAAATAAGGCTGCCGAATTAAAAATAGGTAGTCTTGAATATACTAGAGATTGGTCTTTCGCTGGTGATATTGTTAATGCAATGTTCACACTTTTAAAAAATGATGCAAAAGGACCTTATGTAATTGGCTCAGGTGTAAAACACTCAATTAAAGATATGGTCGAGATTGTATTCAATGAGTTTGATATTACTTTAGACGATAATTTAATGGTTGATAGTAGTCTATTAAGAAACTCTGATCCAGTTGTAAGAGTATCAAATCCAAAAAAAATTTATAAAAATTATGGATGGAAATACGATATGCAATTTTATGATCTATTAATAAGATGCGTTGATCACAAAAAAAAATTTACCTAGATATTGGATTAATTTTTCTTTTTACACAGTCTGAATAATATTTTTGTTCAACAGAATTTATTGAACTTAAATTACCTGTCATATTTAATATATAAAGAGGTTTTTTTATTATTTTTACTTTTTCTTTTTTTGATAATAAATCGCTAAATAACTTATAGTCTTGTGAATACACAAATCTTTCGTCATAACCTCCAATCTTATTCATTAAACTCTTTTCGATAAGTAAAGTTCCATGAATGAACGGGTTCTTAAATTTAGCAATAATATTATTTGGAAAAATGTAAGAATATTTTGGTATCAATTTTAAGGATCCCTTGATTTTTGCTCTTGTAGTACAACATCTAAAGTTGCTAGATTGTAAAAATTTAATCTGATATTCGAGTCTATCGCTTTTACTAATATCGTCTGCATCTTGTCTTGCAATAAATAAGCCTTTTGATTTTTTTATCAATATATTTAATGACTTCGTTAAGCCTAAATTTTTAGAGTTTTTGAATACTTTAATTCTTTTATCTTTTGCTTCATATTTCTTTAACATATTAAAAGTATCATCTGTTGAAAAATCATCGATAATTAAAAATTCAAAATCTTCATAAGTTTGATTTAAAATGCTTTCAACCGAGCTTTTAACATACTTCTCAGAATTAAAACAACTCATTATTATAGAAATATTAGGATTTTCAGATTTCATTAGTAAGTTTTATCATCTTTTGTATATATTCTTTTTTGTTAAATTCTTTTCTATAAAATTCCTTGCTGCCATTTCCAATTTTATTCAAAAGCTCTTGCTCATTTAATTTATTTAATTTATTAACCAGATCTTGATAATCGAATTGGTTAAAACATAATTCATAATTAGGATAAAAAAATTCAAGAACACCTCCAGTATTAGGAAATATTGATGGTATTCCAACTGCTGAAGCCTCACAAAGAAGTGTAGGTTGGCCTTCGTAAAGTTTTGTACATGAAATAACAGCAACGGATTTTGAAATAATATCAATAACGGTTGAATTATTTTGGTTTCCAAGAAATTCAATATTTTCCTGCTGATAATTTCTTGTAAGTGTATTTAAAAGTGGCCCATCACCAATAATTTTTAATTTAAAATCATTTAAATTAGAATTTAAAAAGGATTTAAGTAGTTCTTCTACTCCTTTTTCTTTTGAAATTCTTCCAGCATAAACAATATATTTCGATTTTGAATAAGTTTTATTTTCATTTGGAGAAATGTAGTTTGGAATTACATAAATATTTTTGTTTCTATATTTATGCTCAACCATAAATTTTTTATGAAATTCTGTAAGAAGTATTAGCGGAATTGATTCATCCTCAATTACCTTAATGTACCTTTTTCCATACAAATTAACAAAGAATGATTTGATGAAAGAATTATCAAAATACTTGTTATAAAATCTTTTTTTGTCATTACTAAACCCACAGCCCTGACATAAATCTTTAAAATTTAAATGATTTTTTGCTAGATGTGAATTAGTACAGTGATATCTAAAGTTATGAATTTTTAGAATTAACTTAATATTCATTTTTTTTGCTATTTTAAAAATA
>NHDV01000003.1 GCA_002167525.1 Flavobacteriaceae bacterium TMED68 | reverse complement strand
AACAATTTACTATTAAGATATAATACCCTCCCAAGTGGAGAGTTTTTATATCATGGGCATATCCTCTTCATTAAATTTAGAGACTAATTTGTATATTGTTGCCTATTAACCATAAATTAATTAAAATGAAAAAACTTATATTTTTATTATTATTTCTAACCGCTTTAACAAAATTAGAAGCACAAACAACTGCATTTGTAGCTATAGAAATTAAAGCAAAAGATCATACACAGAATGACATCGCTGAAGCTTTTGATAAAATTTTTGAAGGTGTTAAAATTAATCAGGGAGCAGTAATTCTTGAACGCTTATGGGCAGGAAGAAGCGATGGTATGACACATAGAATGGTATGGCTTAGTACACTAGGTGTAGATCTTTTTGATGAAGGGGATATAAGTCCAGATAAAAATACTGCTTTTTGGGCTCAGATGAATAATTATGTTGAAGAATGGGGATCGTTATCTTCTGGGAGAATGCTTAGTTGGCAGCCTGGAGTGTTTGAAAAAAATCCATTTGGACATATATGGAACTTAAAGGGTGTTAACGAATCTCAGTTTAAAAAAGGGCACGATAATTTTGTAAAAGAATTTAGTTCAGATTTTGAAGGGAGAGTAGTTGGATTTGGGACATATGACATAAATAGACCTGATGGAGCTACACACTGGGTAGCAGTTACAGGCAAAGATAGGATGGATCATCTAATGCTTACAGATAAAATTAGCAAATCCTCAAAAGCTAAAAAACTCCTTTCCGAAAGAGGTCCTGGAGAAGTAGTTAAAGATTTTGAAGTAGAAATTCTAAAAACTAAACAATAGTTTTTGATAATTAATTTTAGATTTTGAAATAAAACATGCCCTCCCTAGTGGAGGGTTTTTTCATTGGCATATCTTCTTGATGAAGTTTAATGACTAATTTGCGTTTTCTTATTTATTAATAATCAATCAAATGAAAAATATTTTAGAAACGGTTGGTAATACACCAATTGTAAAACTTGAGAAAATTATTCCATCAGGTTGTGGCGAAGTTTATGTAAAACTGGAGGCAAATAATCCAACAGGATCAAAAAAAGATAGAATGGCCCTTTCTATGATTGAAGGAGCAGAAAAAAGAGGTGATTTAAAAGAAGGAATGTCTGTTGTTGAGTACTCTGGAGGAAGTACTGGAGCTGGATTAGCATTTGTTTGTGCGATAAAAGGATATCGTTTCAGGTTGATTACTGCTGATGTTTTTGGGAAAGAAAAAATTGGCTTGATGAGAGCCTTGGGAGCAGATATAGAAGTTATTAAAAGTGAGGATGGAAAAATCACCAAAGAACTTATTGGAAAGATGATTGATAGGGCTGAAGAAATTTCTATTGAACCTGATACATTTTTTACGGATCAACTTAATAATATGGACGTTATTGAAGGTTTTGTTCCTCTTGGAGATGAGATACTTCAACAACTTGGCGGAAAAGTAGATGCTGTTTGTGACACGATTGGAACAGCAGGAACGTTAATGGGAATAGCAAAATCATTCAAAGATAATGGCGTTCATTCTAAAGTCATTGCCCTTGAGCCTGCTAGTTCGCCAATATTATCAAAAGGAATTAAAGGTGCTCATAATGTTGAAGGGGTTGGCCTTGGGTTTATTCCTGCTATTTATAACTCTGAATATGTTGATGATGTTATTTCAATTGAAGAATCCTTAGCAAGGCAGACTTGTAAAGAACTGGCTTCGAAGGAAGGAATATTTTGTGGTACTTCCAGCGGTATGAATGTAGCAGGAGCGATTAAATTATCTAAGAGTTTAGGGCCAAAATCAAAGGTGGTTGCTGTAGCTTGCGATACAGGACTCAAATATCTTTCTGAAGGACTTTTTTATTGATATAAAAAGTATTTTTCACATCTCAGTCTAGGATATAAATTTTACAGATTTTATAAACTCTAAAACACCCAAATACCACTTTCCAAATTATATTGCATGAATCACTGGTGTATCCTCATCATTATGTTAAGAGACTAATTTGTATATTGATCATTATTAACTATAAATCAATTAAAATGAAAAACGTTTTTATATTATTTAGTATCCTATTTAGTTCATTAACATTTTCACAAAATGTTTTCTGGTACAACGTTATGTTAGAGGTAGAGGGAAAAAATGCCTCAACAGTAGCTGGTCTTGTTGATGGTTTCTATTCAAATCACGAAAAGTCATCTGATGTAACAGTTAACTTTTCTTCAATTCCTTTAAAAGGGCCTAGTGAAAAAGCTACGCACATTATAAGTATTGCAAGTAATTCCTCTCAATCTCTTGCTGATTTTAGAAACTCACTCAAAGGAGAAAATTGGGACTTGTACATATCTAAAATGAGTAATTATGTAAAAAGCAGTAGAGCCTCTGCGGGCAAAAGTCTAATTACAAACGGTTCGGAAACTAATTATCCTATTGGACAAGCTTGGGTTTTTAAGGCAACTAACCCAAAATTACCATCAATGATTGAGGCTTTTGGTAAACTAATAAAATCATATAATTTTGATGGATTTGTTGGCATGGGCCAAATAGTTCATGGTACAGAAAACGGTGAGAGTGTTTATATTTATGGAACTTACTCTGATTTAAATGATGCATTTAATTTTGGACCACAAAGCAAAAAAGAAAGTGTGGCCTTTGCAGAATTTGCAAAAGTATTTGACGCTGCAGCACAATATTCAAAATCATTTACTCGAGTTCTTATAAAAAGCTACTAGTAAATTTTATTCAAAATCCCCTAGCACCTTATAGGGGATTTTTATATTCCCTCGAGTAATCCAAAAGTCAGAAGTTGTAATAACTTAATAAATACATCTTAATTTTTTTTCTACAAAAAAATTGACAATAGTATAATATGTATATTAGTTATTTAAGAGTTTATTAATACTTCTTAATGAAACGAAGAAAATTTATACAGGGATCAACAACTATAGCTTCAGGACTTGGATTTCCAGCGATTTCACTTCATCAATTAGAATCAACAAAAACGGAACAATCCATAGAGACATATGTAACTTTGGATCAGGAAAAAGTTTCTTTTTATAGTAATGTCATTAAAGAAAAAATAAAAATAATTCATATTGCAGATACACATCTTTTTATGGATGATGAAAGAGGAATCCCCTTTTTAAACTTCAGTCGCCGAATGGCTAAAGCTTATAATCAAACAAAGCATTTCAAAACAGGAGAAAAAACAAATCCTAAGAAAGCCTTTAAGCAAGCAATAACTTTTGCTAAAGAATCAAATGCAGATGTTATCACTTTAGTAGGTGATATATTTAGTTTTCCGTCTGAACTTGCAATTGAATGGGTTTTATCTGAAATAGAGGCGATTGGGATTCCATATATTTACATAGCGGGAAATCACGATTGGCATTACGAAGGGATGGATGGCAGTCTTGATTCACTTCGTGATAAATGGATAGAAAAAAGATTAATACCTTTATATCAAGGGAATAACCCCTTAATGGCAGCATATGATATAAAAGGAATTAGGTTTTTAGCCATTGATAATTCAACATATGAAATAAAAGACGAACAACTAAATTTTTTTTCAAAACATGTTGAATCTGATATGCCTATTGTTTTGTTGATTCATATACCAATGTACGCTCCAGGGAAAAATATTTCATTTGGATGTGGAAACCCATTTTGGGGAGCTGAAACTGACCGTAATTTTGAATTAGAAAGACGTTCCAAATGGCCAGAAAATGGTCATACTAAAACAACGTTTGAATTTTATAAAAAGGTTTTTGATTCATCTAAAGTGATTGGAATTTTTGCTGGTCATATACATCGAAACTCTATTGAAATTATTAAAGGAAAACCTCAAATAGTTTCAGATGATAATGCAAGCGGTGCATATTTAGAAATCGATTTTATTCCAATGGAAGAAAAGTATGAAGTTAAAAGTTAAAAAACTGGTCATATCCTCTTAATTTTAAATTGTATGAGACTTATTTGTATATTACATATTATTAACCATAAACCAATTAAAATGAAAAATTTATTTATGCTCCTATTTATTGCAAGCTCTTTTTACTCTTTAGCTCAAGAGATAACTGGAACTGTAAGAACATCTGATAAGTATTCTAATGCAATTAAAAAAATGAATAGTGAATATTTCAAAAATGACTTTACAACATTTAAAAAGATTTTTAGTGATGATGCAACCTTTAGTGTAAATGGAGAAGAATTTTCAAAAAGTCAAATAATTGAAGGTTTTTCAATGCACCATAAATTTTACTCAAATATTAAGATGCAGTATAGTTTTGTTGAAACGACTTTTTATGATGAAAATAATAATAATCAAGTATGGAGTCACAATTGGGGACTTTGGGATGGGGTTTCAAAAAGAACTAAAAAAAATGTGCCCAACCCTGTGAATGTCTCATTTAAATGGGTTGATGGGAAAATTGTCAATGCTTCTTGGATATATGATCCAACACAATTGAATGAAGAAATAATGGCCTCTCAAAAATAAAATAAAATATTTAATACATTAAAGGACCCTTCAAATATGGAGGGTCTTTTATTTACCTGTATATGCTTAATTTTAAATTTAGGGACTGATTCGTATATTCACTCAGCTAAATAATAATCGATTAAATGAAAAAAATAGTTAATAGATTTTGGGAGTTTTTAATGTTATTTATTGCTATTTCACTAGGTTTTTTTGTTGAGAATTATAGGGAAGTGTTAGTCGATAGACAAAAAGAAAAAGAAATAATAGCATCATTTATTAATGACCTTGAAACCGACATTAAAGAGTTAGATATTGTAATTCAACGAAGAGAAACAAGAGAAGTAAGGATAGATTCAATTATATATATTTTAAATAATGGTTTGCAAGATGATTATGGAAAAGATCTTTACTATTATGCGAGATACTTACCTCGCCCTGTGGTCTTTTGGGCAAACAATACAACAAATGAAGAGTTAAAATATTCTGGAAATTTTATTTTAATAAAAAACCAAAAGATAATTGATACCCTCTTACAATATAACGACAATTTTATTTTCATTGATTTCATAAAAGAAAGGGAGGAATATTTAGTAAGGCGACTATTCGATCAAATAAATGTGATGTTTGATCCCATGGTTTTCGATGAGATGAATGTTTATGATATAGAATTTGTTTATCCCTCTGGAAATCCAAAAATAAATACCACAAACAAAGATGTGATTAGCCTTTTTTTAAGCAATCTACACTATGTAAAAACAGTTAATGTAGGACAGCTAGGACTTTTTAAAAAACATCAAAAAAAAGCAAAAGAAATTTTAAACTTTATAAAGCAAGAATATCCTGATGTGGCAGCTGAAAAACCCAGATAACTATCTAACTACCCTCGAAAATGGAAAGATTTCTTACAACAGTTTCTTCGGGATTATTGCCAAGTTCATTTAAGGCTTCTTGATATTCTTTGCTATTATGACAATCTACAGCGTCTTGTAAACTATTAAACTCTACAACTGCTGCAAACATTAAATCTGAACCCTGAATCTTACCTTTTGGCTGACCTGTGAGCACAGGTAAATAGTTTCCAGTTTGTTCATTTTTATGTTTTTCTTCAATTTGAAAGTATTTTGTCAAGTAGTTATTCCATCTTTCTTCATTTTTAATTTCAATTACATTTCCTATCCAATATCCTTTTTTCATTTTATTTTGATTTAATTTATTCATCTAATATATAGAATGATTTTATATTAAAAATAATTTCTTATGTCATCGAATTATATAAATTATTTAGATATAAATATTTGATATGTGTAATTGTGATTGTTCCCCTTGTAAAGAATTAGACTGTTCAGCGTGTATTTGAGAACCCCGTAGTTGTTCTCATTGTGATTGTTAGTTCATCTCTAAAAAATTCTTGTATTTAATTTCTTTTTTAATTTTTTGTGTTCTATTATTTCTGGAACCTCTCCCTTGAGATCATCTATCAGAATATGCGGAGTTTGTTTTCGTATCCATTGATAAATCACACCTCTTATAAATTCAGTTTGAGTGGGATATTTACCGAATTTATCTTTTGCCTCGTTTGAAATGATCGCCTGTCTTATATAGTCCACAAATTGCGTTGAAGCATTAAACTTAATTTGATTACTATATTGAATTTTGGTTTTTGGCATAAAAATAATTTTTTGTTCATAAATTTTTAATAGGTACCTTTTAAATATACTAATTTTATTGAAAAAAAAATAAATAAAGATTTTTTGCTATTTTTTGTACCTAAAAACTCCTCTAGTATGTTATTTAAAAAGTAAAATTTTTATTTTTTTCATATTTATTAATAAAAAATCCAAATTTTTGACTTTTTTTAGACATTTTTAGAAGAAAAATACAAGTTTTAGCTAATTTTTCGACTTCCTTCATTTATTTCTGTATCATTTAATTTTAAAAACATATTTGTATATTAAACTTCTAATCATAAATCAATTAATATGAAAAATTTAATTTTTGTAGTCATATTCTTTATATCAACCTTTTTTCATGCTCAAACAACAGCAATGATTGCTGTCGTTCTTGAAGATGGTAAAGAAAATGAATACCTCCAGTATGAAAAAAACTGGAACAAAGTTGCTGACCAAATGGTAAAAGATAATTTGATTGCTCAATGGTCAGTTTGGAAAAGGACTCCTAGAGATGGTGACGAAAATTGGGCAGAATATTACGTTTTCAGAAGAACAACAAAGGAGCAGGATGAGAATCTTGATACAAACGCCTGGAAAAAGTCAACTAAAACTGCCTTTAAGGGTAAAAGTCAAAAGACAATTGATAAATTACTATCCTCTAAAGGTATAGTGAAAGAAAACAGAAGTAGAACCTACAAATGGGTGTCGGGTACTGGATGGAGAGGATTAGAATGGGAAATAGGTGATAAGGGCTATTTTCATTTTATGAAACAAAATAATGATGATTTTGAAGATTATGAAAGATCAGTTTGGAAACCTGTAGCTCAGCAACAAATTCTTGACGGTTACAGAAAATTTTGGGGTCTTGCCAAAATCATATCAAAAAATGATTACACAAAAAAATTAGAGTCAGGTTTTACCCACATTGCATTTAATTTTATGACAAAAAAGGAAATGCCACAGGGCACAGAGTACAATATAATAGAGGATGAATTTTTAAGGAAGAAGGCTTTTGAGGGACTTCAAGCATCAAGGGAAATACTACCTTCTGAGGAACTTACTTTAGTATATTCAACTTTTTAAATGACAAAAATTGACCCTCCAAAACAGGAGGGTTTTTTAAAATATTAAGACATACTTATTTATCAATTTCATGCACTTCTTTGTATATTGATGGAGCTAAATTTTATTTTTATGAAAACAAACATCTTATTTACTGCAATAACTATATCCATGCTTTTTTTAGCTTGTAACTCTCAACAAAATAGTACTCCCCAAAAAGCAGAAAATCAAATAGGTATAATTAAAGGAAATGATTTTCGCTCCAATGCGATGATAACATTCATGGATGCTTATGTTAATAACAACCTAAGCAGCGTTGCTGATTTATTTACTCCAGATGCGAAAATAATGATAAATGACGCTGATTTAAACTTTTCCCAAATGGCAGAAGGATTTTCAGCAGGTCATCAATATTTTGAAAATATTCGCCACGAAAATAGAGATGCTTTTACTATGCATTACGAAGATGGTAAACCGGCGGGAAATATTTTTACACATTGCTGGTATACTTGGAAAGCAACAAGTAAAAAAACAGGTGAAGAACTTTCAATAAGAGGCTATGCTTGGATGAAATGGAAAGATGATAAGGTAGAAACAGTTTACAATGCATTTGATCCTACCATGTATAACGCTTCTATGAATTGAAACAAGTGAATTTAATAAATAAAAAAACAGCTATTTTTTGCAATCATTTTAATGGTTGTAAGTACTACTTCAAACTGAATATGAGTTTTGTTTGTAGCAAACAATTCTGAAAAATTAATTTATTGAGTAATTTGTATATTGCTGTTTATTAACTATAAATCAATTTAAATGAAAACACTTAATAAACTTATATTAACTTTTCTTTTAATGTTTGCTGTAAATATTTCAGCACAAGGAGTATTTTATCTCCATGGAGTTAGTATTCCACAAAAATATCAAGCAAATTTTGAAAGCAATGAAAAAGAATATTTTTCTAAACTAGCTCAAGACTATGTCAATTCTGGTAAAATGCAAGGCTGGGCAGTATTAAAAAGAGTTCCGCGTATTGGACATGCTCAGGATTATAAATTCAATTATTTCTGGGTTCATGGATTTGAAAGCATCGATCAAATGGTTTCAGCACAAGCGGATCCATTTTGGAATAAATTTGAAAGCAAATTTAAAAAGAAGCCAAGCGAATTATTAAAAGAATCTCAATCTGAAAGAAGCGGCACCTATTATTTTAAAACGTACGATCAGTTTAGTACAGGCCAAGGTAAATATGTAATATTAAATGATGGAAAGGTAAAGGATATCCAAATGGCCTTAGATATGGGAAAACAAACTGGTAAAATCTTTAAAAAGAATTCGAAAAAATCTGGAATGAAAGGATGGGGAGTTGCTACAGTCATTGCACCTCAGGACAAACATAATACAAGTAATGTATTTTATTGGGATATATATGACACTTTAGCAAATGCAATGAAACATATGGCAGGTGAGGCTGCTATATTAGATATACCTGATGAAATGGCAGGTAAATTTTATGAAAATCTTCCAGATGGTTTCTCACACAGGAACATAACCGAAATTATTATTGGAACTACTCCTAAAGAGTAATTCTGGATAAAATTTTGCAAAAAACCCTTCCGAAATGGAGGGTTTTTTAATTTATATACCAAATTTTGAAAGCGAGGCCCTTACCCTTTTAAGTTTGGCTCCCACCTCCATTTTGTTAAGTTCTTTATTGAAAGGTTCAACACTGACAGCCCCTTTGTAACCTTTATTTCTAATGAAATTCAAGAAGTTTTCCAAGTCAATTATACCTGTGTCACCTGGCAACTCCCTCTCTAGATCCATCTGAGTAGCTACAGTTCTACCTAATACTCCATCGTTTAATTGAACAGATATAATATCTTCAGCCTTTAAAAAATCAAGATCTTCATTTTTATCTTCAGCGCAATATGTGTGATAGCTATCAAGTAAATAACCGACATTATTTTTACCAGTAGCTTCAATAAGCTCTCTTAATCCTATTGCACTGTGTAAAAAGGGGTATTTGTCTCTTGCCATAAGTGTTTTTGGCCCAACATATTCTAATCCTAATTTTAGTCCAGCATCCTCTAAAACATTTGCAATTTTAGTTAACCGAGTTTTGTGCTGTTCGAAATTTTTCATGTAGGGCAAAGTTTTGTGGGTAGGCATGATATATGTTACAAAACTTGAAATATTTAAAGAAACAATTGAATCTATGTTTTTTAATAAAAAATCATAACCCTCTTTAAACTTGGAATCTGTTGTTCTAAATTGAATTGGTAAGCCTCCTGAGTCAAAAATGATTTCATTTTTTTTCATTTTTTCTAAATAAGCCTTTTTATCAGTTTCCTTAAACTGAATCAGCTCTTTTATAGGGGGACTTATGGCTGAAAACTTGTATTTAATTGCGAAATCTAGTAATTCATTAGCTGTACATTTAAGACCAACGGCCCCTGGACTTAGAGACGCTTTTAAGGCTTTTCGAGTACCAATTAATTCAGAGCTAATTAAAAACGGACTTGTTAAAGCAGCTGAAAAAGATTGGATAAACTCTCTTCTGTTTGACATTTAAATTTAATTAGTGTATAATATAAAATTTACTTTTCAAAAATTAATCTGCTTTTACAAATGTGTAGGTTTCATCTCTAGTTCCATCTTCATCTTCAACATTTATAAAGGTAAATGAGATCTGAGTATCTGTTATAGTATCAACTGTAGCTGAATTTACAATAGCATTTCCTGGACCCCCACTAACGACAAACTCTGTTTGCTCTGCATTTCCCCATTCCCAATTTCCAATTTGCACAAAAACAATACTTTCATCAGCTGCTAATTCCATATAAATATATGTGCCGAAAGTAGAAATAACTAGTTTAGCTGATGCAGCTGGATTACAGTCTGGATCTAAAACTCCATCTTCATAGCATTCCTCGTCATCAAAATAACTACTAAAGCTTCCTCCTTCTGAATCAGAATAATTCGATAAGTTCCATGTGCCTACAATCTTATAATGGTTACTAGTCGTGTCTGCAGTTAAAGTTTCCTCCATGGCAGGTTCTTTATCAGCAGAAAAATCGCCTTCCATTTCTTCCTTCTCACACGGGATACCAATACTTTCTATATCTATTATAAAACCGTAACTAAAACTTATATCCAGCTGACCATCAGTTTCAACAACCTCTATATCGGTAATTTCCGCAATATCTATTTCAGTGCCATCATAAAATGTTTTTAAAATAACTTTTGTTACTTTTTCGTCAACTTCAATTAATTCGTAGTTGCCGTAAATCACAACAATTCCTCCTGTTTCAATACTTCCGGGAGCACTTATATTTAAAAGATAATCATTATCTGTAAACTCTATAAAATTATATGAACAACCATCAATTTTTTTTCCTGTCTTTGAGCTATTAATAGATGAATTTAAATTCCATTTTCCAAAAATTATTTTTTTGGCTTGCTCAGCATTTTGTTCAGACACTTTTCCTGTAGCATTTACATCTGTAATTGCAGATACTACTTCAGCTGTATACGATTGATCAGATACTTGGTCATCGGAATCTTTATTACATGCTAAAAAAAAGAGTACTATTGAGACAAAAAAAATTTTTTTCATTTGATAGTTAATGGAATGTTACACAACAATATAACAAAAATTATACAGGTCATCTAAAGTTCAAAATATCATGAGTAATTAAATCAAATTAATTTAAGGAAAAAGCAACATAAGAATCACCTGACTTTGTTCCCATTTTTCCTCCACCACAAGCAATAACAATATATTGTTTTCCGTCTAATTCATATGTCATTGGAGTCGCATATCCACCGGCAGGTAATTTACTTTTCCACAACTCTTCTCCTGTGATTTTATCAAAAGCCCTAAAATATTCGTCATTTGTTGCACCTATGAAAATTAGTCCACCTGCGGTAAGAATTGGACCACCATAATTTTCAGTTCCTGTTTTTGGAAAACCAAGCTTTGTTAATTCATCGTATTCGCCAAGCGGAATTTGCCAAACAATCTCACCAATATTTAGATCGATAGCATTTAGTGTTCCCCAAGGAGGCTTAATTGCAGGATATCCATTCTCGTCCATAAAACGCCCAAAATAATTAACTGAATAAGGTGA
The DNA here is from genome assembly GCA_002167525.1 of Flavobacteriaceae bacterium TMED68. The sequence continues at coordinate 48,579 of NHDV01000003.1, read as the reverse complement.
AAAATTAGGATCAATTTCTTGTAATGAAGCCACTTCAACATTTATACTATTGTCTTCTAAAAGGTATGCGGTAAGAAGATCAATTTGAGTTTTTGAAATTTGAGGCATGGGCATCATGCTTCCTTTCCCTTTAGAAATTATAGATTCTAAATTCAGGGCATTATATCTATTTTTAAGATTTTTTAAACTAGGAATATTAGACATTCCATTTAAATCAGCACCATGACATCTTGAGCACTGTTGATTATAAATAACTTTCCCATAATCCTTTATTTTACTGTCATTTTTTGAAGATGAAAAATCTATTTTTTTTGCAATTGAAACCCATGGCATTTCATTAGAGTTTACATACAGCCAATTAGTTATGGGGTCATATGCTGCACCACCCCATTCGGCACCACCATCTAAACCAGGAAATGTTACTGATCTAACTTTTTCGCTATGTGGAATAAATTGGCCTTCTGAATTTAATGTTTCCCATACCTGTTTAACTGTTTTATCAAGTATTTTGTCTTTTTGAGTAGGAGTCCAAGCAAGCATAGCTTTTGCACCTGGGAACATGTCATTAATTAGGTCTTTGGAAAATTCTTGTCTTGCAAAAGGAGGTATATGAGTTGGCAAAGGTTGGGTTGGCCAAGACTTTTCTCCATCAAGTTTTGCGGATTTAACAGGAATTTCTTCTATTGGATATATTGGCTCCCCTGTTAGTCGATCAAAAACAAATAAGTGTCCTGATTTTGTCACTTGTGTTACAGCTTTTATCTTACTTCCATTTCGATTTATTTCAACCAAATTTGGTGGGGCTGGTAGATCCCTATCCCACAGATCATGGTGAATGAATTGAAAATGCCATATTCTTTCTCCGTTTTTTGAATTAAGTGCAATCAAAGAATTTGCAAATAAATTTTCTCCTGGTCTATTACCTCCCCAAAAATCGTATGATGCTGAACCTGTTGGAATGTAAGCGATACCAGTAGACTCGTCAAGAGTCATTCCAGCCCACGAATTTACACCTCCCATATGTTTCCAAGCATCTTTTGGCCATGTTTCATAACCGTATTCTCCTGGATGCGGAATTGTATTAAACCTCCATACCATTTCACCAGTATTAAGGTCATAAGCACGAATATGCCCTGGAGATGCTCCGGGACCTTCGTGAACTCTGGAGCCTTGAATTAAAATATTATCGTAAACCACTCCTGGTGTGTTGGCTATTACAATCATTTCATTGTAAGGGCGGCCTAGGTTTTTTCTGAGATCTACTTTACCATTTTCTCCAAAAGTTTTTTCAGATTTTCCTGTCAAAGCGTCTACTGAATATATATAGCTTCCTGAAGTGTAAACTATTCTTCCGTCTTGTCCATCGTCCCAATAAATTAATCCTCTGTTGACACCCCACCAGCCTGGACCAGCATCCTTCCCATGATCAAATTCCCATATTTTTTTTCCAGTTTTTGCATGGATTGCAAAAAGCTTAGTTAAGGGATTTGTACCATACAGTATAGTATCAATAACAATTGGGCTACATTGTATTTGTGTTGTATTTTTAGAATTTAAAATACCTCCAGACTTATATTCCCAAATTTTCTTTAAGCCTTTAACATTCTTAGTATTAACTTGATTTAAACTTGAATAATGACTTCTTGATTTGTCACCTAAATATTCATTCCAGCTTTTGAAATCGTTATCAACTTCAATTGAGTTACAGTCTATTAATACTAGCAGAATAGATAAAAAAGCTAATCTTCTCATATCCTTAAATTAATTAAGTGAAGCTTTTAAGACTTTTTGAGTGTAGATTAATTCAGAAGAACTAATTAAAAACCGGTTTGTTAAAGCAGCCGAAAAAGATTGGATAAATTCTCTTCTATATGATATCATATTATAAATATATGTAAAAGTTATCTTTAGTTGAAATAGTTATAAATTACATGATTCGTTATAAAACTATTGAATTAAACTTATTTGTATATTGCAACTCTTAACCGTAAACCAATATATATGAAAAAATTTATTACAATAACTTTATTATTATTCATAAACTTTTCTTTTTCTCAAGATTATTTTACTCATGATTATAGATATATTCCTGCAGATAAGCTTGAACATCACATTAAAATTGAAAAACACTATTGGAGTAAAGTAGCGCAGTTGCTTGTCAAAGAAGGTAAGCTCATGGGATGGGCGATGCTTCAAAAAGAAGGAGGTTCATCTAATGAGCCGAATATTTATTTTTACATCGGTATTGGAGATAAAAATAATCTAGACAATCTATATGATAATTATGCTAAGGCCAGTAAAACTATCTTAAATTCAATGGGAGAAGATGCTGCAGAGCTTGTTCAAATTGCTTTAAACGTTGAACCCACAGGTGTTTTTAATACAATAATGCAAAGAACCAATTCATTGTCGACAAAGAAAGATTACGAGTTGAATTATATCAAAATCAATTATGCTAAAGTAAATGGGAATATTGGTCAATTTTCTAATATGCAAAAAAATATGTGGGGGAGCTTTATAAAAAAAGAGATGGATAAAGGCAATGGAAGTCAAGTTACGTGGGCCACTGCAAGGAAGGTCTCTCCAAACGGGAATGGTTATAATTGGAATTTCATGACTATTGATGGATATGAAACCTCATCTGACGTGCTAGCACCTTCTTGGAATCCCAACACAAAATTTCCTGAAGGATTAGATAAGATAAATTCAATGATGGAAGGTGGAACTTTTTATAAACAAGTGACTTGGAAAGTTTTAATGTCTGTGGATAGAGAGGGTAACTTTAGAATTCGCGACTAAATTTAATAACCCTCCATTAGGAGGGTTTATATTTTTTCTATGAATCGATTATTTATTAGGTTCACATATAAAATACAAAGTGATTTTATCTTAAACCATTTAGATCATATCTAGATAAAAAATTCCATACCAATTCTGATGTGTTTTGGCCTTGGAAAGATGACATAAACCACAAATGATCTCCACCAATATATTTGTAGTGTTCAACTGAAACTGAATTATTTCCATTATTATAAATATAATGTTCGATTTCAATTTCCCCAATATTATCAAAATTTACAATTGGCTCTGAATTTGTGTTATTAAAATTTGTCCAGTAGTCTAAAGTGTTTTGAACTGAATTGTAATAATTATTTCCGTTGTATGGTAAATCGAAATCATCTGTTCCATGTAAATGAATTACAGGCATTGGGTGTGAGGTAGGTCCAGTACAGTCTAACATTGCACCTGATACTGAAGCCACTGCAGCAATTAGTTCACTTTTATGATTGGCAAGCCCATAGGCCATCATTCCTCCATTAGAATAACCTACAGCATAAATTCTTTCTAAATCAATATTGTAATTAGAGGACACTTCCTCAACAAGAGTTTCAATAAATCCAAAATCATCAATATCACTTTTATTATCTCCTCCATTAGGACAAGCGTTCCAATGTGGTTCACCATCTAGATCAAGGCCTTGAGGATAGATTAAAATAAAAGTTTCAGCTTCTGCTAAACGACGCATATCTGCCTCATTCATATATTGATAAGCGTCACCACTAAATCCATGAAAATTTAAAACAACCGGAACTGAAAAAGAACCGTCATACGAATCAGGTACATACAAAACATACTCTCTATTTACACCCTGGTGAATAATTGTTTGAAAGTCCGAGGATAAATCATCCGGTTTTGAATAATTTTTTGTTTCGGTATTAACACAACCATTTATTAAGAAAACCGAAATAACTAAAAAAAATATTTTTTTTCTTATTACTAGAAAAATTTTTAGGATTGAATGCATCATCAATTTGTTTGAGTGAATTTTACTGGAAAATTAAAAATAATTATATTTGAATTCATCAAAGTAGCCTGCTAAAAATATTTATCGATGTAGCCGCTACGCTACCATTCTAAACAAAGCCCCTTCCAAAAAGGGGTTTGTTCTTTAGCCCTCCTAGTTCAACGGATAGAACAAGAGTTTCCTAAACTTTAGATCCAAGTTCGATTCTTGGGGAGGGTACAAAACCTCTAATTTTGTTTGTGGTTTTTCTTTTATATTTGATTAAAACAAATGACAATGAGATACCTTTTATTTGGATGTGATGTAATTTATAAAAAGATGAGAACACATTATATAGTTCTTCTTTTAATTCCTTTCTTCTCATTTTCACAAAAAACGATTTCTGTAAATTACAAAAAGTGGAATCTGAAATCATATCCTGAATCTAAGATAAATGTAGGTGGCTCCGAGGGGTATTATTATGATAATATTTCTGAGCCTCAAATGGATTTATATCTGGCAAAGGGAAAGGCTGTAACTGATAAAGCCATGATAATTTGTCCGGGCGGAGGACTCTATTTCTTATCCTATGTAAAAGAAGGTATCGAGGTAGCTAAGAAATTAGCTTCAAACGGAATAACAGCAATTGTATTAAAATATAGAACTTATCCAAGAGAGGGCTCTGTTTATAAATGGCATAAAACCTTTTGTTGTGATAATAAAATAGCAATAGATAGTGCTAAAACAATATTACCCTATTCATCAAAAGATGCTTTAAGTGCAATTGAGATAATAAGAAATAAGGCTAAAAAATATAACATTGACCCAAACAAAATTGGACTTATGGGATTCTCAGCAGGAGGTGCTGTAACAATGGAAGCAACATATAAATCAACTCCCAAAAATCAACCCAATTTTATTGCCCCAATTTATCCATGGATGCATATTGTGGAAAAACAAAAAGTGCCACAAAATAAACCTGCAGCTTTTATTTCTTGCGCAAATGATGATCCACTTAGGCTAGCTGCACCGAGCGTACAAATCTACAACGATTGGATCTCAGCCAATTCGAAGGCAGAGCTTCATATGTTTAGTAAGGGCGGACATGGATATGGTATGAATGATTTGTCTATACCAGTAAGTAAATGGTCAGACTTACTTGTTGATTGGATATTGAGTTTGTGAAAAAATTAATAAACCAGTAGTTTTTTTGTTTAGTTATTCATTTTCTTAATCATTTGTATATTTAATAACTAAATTTTGTAGCCATCAGACAAGCACTTAGCCTTTTAGTATTTTTACTTTTTCAGTTTCAATCCTATTCTCAAAGTATCACTATTGACGGGTCTGGGACAGTGAGTTGCCCTGCTCCGGCTATTGTTGGAGATCAGGAAACTATTGGAGGTATAACATATTTTGTTGTAGATAGACCAGCGCTTATATCTGTTGTAGAAACGGGTAGTTTTACTAATGGAGTAAGTACTTTTACACCGGCAGATCTTAGTTGTGTGTGTACTACCCAAATAACAAATATGGAGTCTATTTTTTATAATAGGACAGGTGGGGATACATTTGATACAGACATCTCTAACTGGGATGTGAGTAATGTCACAACTATGCGGAATATGTTTAGAGATGCTACTACATTCAATCAAAATATAGATAACTGGGATGTATCTAAAGTTACAGATATGCATGCTATGTTTTTACAAGCAAGTAGATTTAATCAGCCCTTAAATAGTTGGGATGTGTCAAGTGTAACGGATATGAGTTACTTGTTTCAAAACACATCCTTTGATCAGCCTTTAAATAATTGGGATGTATCTAGTGTTAGGTTTATGATTTTTATGTTTCACATAACACCATTTGATCAACCATTGAATGATTGGGATGTATCAAGTGTGACTAGTATGAACAGTATGTTTAGAAATTCAGAATATAATCAACCTTTAGATCAGTGGGATGTAAGTAATGTTTCAAAAATGAGAGAAATGTTTTATTCTTCTCTATTTGATCAATCTATCGATAGTTGGGATGTTAGTAGTTTAACAGATACCTATCAAATGTTTAGAGAGGCCATATATAATCAACCTTTAAATAATTGGGATGTGTCAAACGTAACTCAAATGAGCCAAATGTTTTACAAGAATTCGAGATTCAATCAACCAATTGATAATTGGGATATGACAAGTGTCAATTCCGTAAATAATATGTTTGAAGGCGCTTCAAGGTTTAATCAACCTTTAGATAATTGGGATACAAGTAATATTTCACAAATGGTAGCTTTATTTAGAAATGCTAATGATTTTGATCAACCCTTAAATAGTTGGGACGTATCTAATGTGGAAAGTTTTTACAGAATGTTTAGAGATGCAAATTCATTTAATCAACCCATAAATAATTGGAATTTTCCAAAGGTAACTAATATGCGGGAGATGTTTAGAGGGGCTGATTTATTTAATCAGCCTTTAAATGACTGGGATGTAAGTAATGTAACAAGAATGGATTGGATGCTTGCACAAACTTCATTTGATCAACCCCTAGATAATTGGGATGTATCTAATGTCACCCATATGGGTGCTTTATTTTTTGCTTCAAATTTTAATCAAAATATAAATAATTGGGATGTTTCTAAGGTAATAAATATGTTTGCTATGTTCCAGTCTTGTCCATTCGATCAAGAATTAGATCTCTGGGATGTAAGTAGAGTCCAAAATATGCAACAAATGTTCTATGAAAACACATCCTTCAATAAAACACTAAATGATTGGGATGTAAGCAGTGTTACAAATATGCGTAGGATGTTTGAAGGATCAGTATTCAATTTACCTCTAAACAATTGGGATGTGAGTAATGTTGAAAATATGAGAGAAATGTTTCAGCGTAGTGATTTCAATCAACCTATAGATCAATGGGATGTGAGTAATGTTGAAGAGATGAGAGAAATGTTTAGGTCAGCAAATTCATTTAACCAAGATATTTCCAATTGGAATACTAGTAGTCTTACTACCATAAGGGAAATGTTTTTTGGTGCTGTGGCATTTAATAATGGTCTTCCTGCAGGTGTATCGTCAACTACTATGAATTGGGATATTTCAAAGGTAAACAACTTAAACAATGTATTTAATGATGCACTAGCATTTAATGGAAACATCAATGGGTGGGATGTAAGTAATGTAACACAAGCAATAAATACATTTGATACGGCAACAAATTTTAATCAACCTTTAGATAATTGGGATGTAACTTCTATTTCAAGAATGGAAAATATGTTTAACGAGGCATCTTTGTTTGACCAGGATATTTCATGTTGGTGTGTATCTCATGACCCCTTACGTACGGGATTTAGTGATAGCTCTCCAATAAATTCAAAATCAAATTTCTTACCTCGATGGGCTCAACCCTGTTCCCCCATTTTAACTATGGACGATTCTCTTTCCCTTGCCGGAGATGATACTTTGATTGGCCCAGGCGAGAGCATAACATTCACTGCTAGTTTTGACAGGGATATCGCAAGTACGGTATCATACAGCTTGAATGGAAGTTCAATTTCCTCAATGACTGCTGTAAACTCAACAACCTTCACAGTCTCCATAGCCGCAAATGATTTAGCTGATAATACTTATTTATTTACAATACAGACAACTGATTATTGTGGAGCTAGTTATAACCCTGCTGATGCTACTTTAAATGGAAGTGAAACAGCTACTGATACCATTGAATTTACTGTGGATAAAACACCTCCAAATGTTACTCTATCGCACAATCATCCAGACAATATCCTCTCAGGTAGTGATACTGTGGAAATTTCCGCAACATTTTCTGAAGGCGTTGTATCTCCCACTCTAAGTCTTGATGGGTTGTTTGCAAACGCTGTAATGACCGGTTCCACATCTTCTGTATGGACTTACAATATTGATATCACCACATTAACAGTGTCTCCTTCGGGTGATGACTATTTTGTAACAATCAACGCCAGTGATCCAGCTGGTAACAACTATACCTCATCTACAGGAATTCAAGACGGTAATGAAACCTCTGTAGATAGTATCACTTTTACCATTGATAATACACCACCAACAGTAGTTTTAACAGATAGTGATCTTGATGATATTGTTTATCCAGCAGACTCAATAACAGTTACAGCAACATTTTCTGAAGCCATGACAAGCGCACCACAAATTAGTTTTTCAGGTGGCCCACAAGATATAAACATGTCCGCTACAAGCTCCCCATCAGTTTGGACTTTTGTTTTTGATTTTCCATCATACTCTCTTTCAAGTGGAATTTATACCCTCACAGTAAGTGGTACTGATATTTCAGGGAACCCATATTCAGGGAGCGAAGATGTTGAACTAGATTACCAGTTAACAGCACCAACTCTAACCATTTCAGACACAATACTTGACTATGTTTTGGATCAGACATTTCCTTTAACCGCTACCTCAAGTAGTTCGGGAGCTTTATCTTTTAGTATTGCAAACCCATCGGTGGCTACAGTCAGTGGATCTACAGGAACTATTAAAGCAGCAGGCTCAACAATTATAACGGTAAACCAAGTCGCATCTGGTAATTATGCAGCGGCAACAGCAACAGCAACCCTACTAATTAATAAAGCCATTCCCTCTATAACCAGTTCAAATGTTCTAAAAAAAATATATGGAGATCCGGTATTTCCTTTAACAGCCACATCAAGTAGTACCGGAAGTTTTTCATATCAAGTATCAGATACTAATATTGCAAATATTTTGGGTTCTAATGTGGTATCAATTACAGGTGTAGGAACAACAACAATTATAATTACCCAGGCAGAAGACTCAAATTTCTCAACCACAAGTAAAACAATAACTCTTTTTGTTGATACAGCAGTACCTGAAATACAGAATCTCTCTATCATAACTAAGATTTTTGAAGACATCTTTCCCGTATCAGAAATTTCAGCAACCTCGAGCAGCACAGGACTATTTTCTTATACTGTTTCAGACTCTTTAATAGCAAGTGTTTCAAGTAATACGATTGTTACTACAGGTGCTGGATCGACAACAATATTTATAACCCAATTAGCCGATGGTTTCTATAAGTCTGCTACATCATCGATAACTTTAATTGTAAATAAGGCAATTCCTACAATAATTTTTAACGATGAGACAGTTACCTACGATAATAGTAGAGTTTTTGGCATTTCTGCCACCTCAAGTAGTACAGGGAGTTTTACCTATTCAGTAGCAGATGTAAGCGTTGCGAGAGAATCTACACAATCACAAGCAGGAACGAACTCTCCTACATCCAACAAATCTACTTTTAGAAGTAATATAATTAGCCAAACATTTTCGTTCAAAACACGCAAATCTGGTCAAACTCAAATTACAGCCTTTCAAGATGAAGACAGTAATTATCTAGCAGCATCTGCTACCATGTCTCTTACCGTACTTAAAAAAGATTTATCTGGTGACTGGTATCCTCCTACCTCGATATTTACAAGAGTTTACGGTATACCACCTTTTGAAGTAATCCGACCAACTGTTGAATCAGATTACTCAGGGACATTTAGTTATAGAACTGCAGATCCAGGTATTGCGAGTTTCTCTACATCAACAATTACTATTAGTAGCACGGGAACAGTTACCCTTTTTGCTGACATATCTGGGGATGATAAATATAATGCTAGAACCGTTACAGCCACTCTTATCGTCGAAAAATCAAATCAATCAATAATTGTTGAACCACTACCAAATGAAAAGCCTTTAAAAGATTTCACATCCCTTACAGTATCTGCAACGTCCACATCTGGTACTCCAGTTACAATTTCTCTTGTAAGTGGATCTGCAGCGGGTCTTTCAGGTTCTGTAGGTAATTATTCTTTAAACAATATTAATCAGACAGGATTAGTAACAATTACCTTTACAGTTCCTGAAAGTCGAAATTATTACTCTGCAACATTGACTGCGGTAATTGATGTTGTAAAAACTAATCAATCAATTACTGTAAGTCCAGTAGCACCTACTTTTATTTACTACCAGGAGAATTTAGTTTACACAATAAATGCCTTTTCTGACTCATCATTGGCTGTAACATACGGATTAGTATCAGGTACTAATGCGACACTTTCAGGAAATGTATTAAATATTTCAGATATAGGTGAATTGGTTGTAGAGATTAACCAACCAGGAAATAATATCTACAACCCTGCAATCACAAAAAGAGAGGTTATAAAAGTTGTTCAAGGAGTAACTAACTTAAGTAATTTTAATATACCGGATAAAAATATTGATGATCCTGATTTTACAATTCCACCACCGACTTCAAATAGAACAACAGGTANTTTNATTTACACCTCCTCTGATCCAAGTGTAGCAGAAATTTCNGGAGATCAAATAATTATNAGANGCCCTGGTTCAACAGTAATAACCGCAAGACAAGACTCTGATCGTAGATTTAATANTGGATCTATCAGTACAATATTTAATGTCANTGACAATGATTGTGATGGAGATGGGATAGGTGATTTTGATGATCCTGACGATGACAACGATGGCATCCTAGATGAGAAAGAGATTGAATATGGCACCGATGTATGTGGTTTTGATGCAGATACCGATGGAGATGGTGTCCCGGATTCAGTCGATGATGACGACGATAATGACGGCTGTTCTGATGATGATGATTTTTATCCACTTGATTCTAATAAGTGTGATGACGACTCCGATAAAGATGGAATATTAGATTCTCAAGATAATTGCATTTTTACATCCAACCCTGACCAAGAGGATACAGATGGTGATGGAGTAGGTGATGCATGTGATAACTGCCATTTAGAAGCCAATCCAAACCAAGAAGATACAGATGAGGATGGAGTGGGTGATGCTTGTGATAACTGCCTATCAGAGGCAAACCCAGACCAAGAAGATACAGATGGTGATGGAGTGGGTGATGCATGTGACAACTGCTTGTCAGAAGCTAATCCTAACCAAGAAGATTCTGATGGGGACGGTGTAGGCAACTCATGTGATAATTGTGTTGATGTCAGTAATCCATTACAAGTAGATTCAGACGATGATGGCATTGGAGATGAATGTGATAGTGATCCTTTTAATTTAGAAATTAAAATTTCTGAGTTTGTTTCACCTAATGGTGACGGTATAAATGACTTTTTTGAGATCCAAAACATTGAAAATCACCCAAATAATGAGCTTCTAATATATACCCGATCAGGAGTAGTAATTTTNTCTACAAGAAACTACAGAAANAACTGGNGNGGCACTACAGACAACGGATTAGTCCCNGAAGGNAGTTATTATTTCACCCTAGATTTAGAAGGCGANGGCACTTTAGACAGGCAGGGCTGGNTNTANATATCNNGATAGNTTTTCTACANACTTTAGNAAAAAAGAAAAGATTCAACAAAACCNTTATTTTCANATTCTTTTGGTTTTTCTACTTTTTATTTTCATAACTTTANTANNGTAAGTACAAATGATGATGAGAAGTNGACGAAGAAGATACCTGCAAGTAACGCCTTATATCAATATGTTGGGTTGCATTTGGTTCACNGAAAATATGTTNTAAATNTTGTCTATTTNCATACCTGTAGTCATTGTNACAGTCANATANTTCATTATTTCCNTTACNATAAATAAAAANAACGCNAAGTACNTTTTNTCTCCNTNNAACAGAATGTCGGAAGNNGAAAGAAAAAACTTTGATCTNGATAAATTCCTAATNTTTTTTAAAAACTTTTTTAGACAACAATCTGTCTANTCTTTTTCAATTTTTGTAATTTTTAANTNGNTATATANTGNTAAGNTTGCAATTTCAATTTATTCATTACTTATTACCCTAAGTCTNATTTATCTTGTTATTAAATCAAATAAATTCTATAGATAAAATTTTAAAAACCAAAATTATGCNTAAAGCAAAGTTANTTTTACCCATATTAATTTTNATTGTATTCAATTTTAGTTGTTCTAAAGANGACGATTTTTCATCTGAAATGGCAACGACAACTAACACTACAACTCAAACAGAAAATAGCAGCTCGAGCTCTTCATCTAATAGCGACAATAACACAACCAACCCTTTAACAACGATTATCCCTACTTCAACCTTTGCTTTAACAGGGAATATAACTTTCAAAAATTATCTACATGAAAGTCTTCCAAGTGAATGGATTACAGAATACAACACTATAATGCAAAATATGATTGAATTAGCACCAACATCTGTTGTACCTTGGTTTGAAGAGGAACTCAATATTTTTGCTTGGTTAGATGATATTGATAAGCCTTTTACTGTTTCTGTTCAAGACTGGGATGGTACAGAAAAATCAGTTACAGTAGAAGGCCAGTGCTTATGTGGTTACGGTGATAAAAGATGGATGTCATTAGAAATGTTTTCTCCTGAATTTGAGGGTGAATTTCCAAGCAATCACAGATTTTCTGTTNTAGTGCATGAGTACTATCATGTCTATCAATCTACACTTTCGGAAAGTTTTACACAGCCCAACGGCGGAGAGACATTAAATCCTGAAGGATTTGACATATTATGGCTGGCTGAGGGTACAGCAGCTACAATTGAATCATTATACATTCAACAATATTATGGAGTAAATTATTTTGAAGAGGGTTTTGGATGGCTTGATTTTAACCAAGCTATTACAAACCCTGCTGCTTTTGAATCAAGAGACGTTGAAGATACAAACTATGGTGGAGCAACATTTATGATACTAGCATTGGCGAAAGAAATTGAGGCTACAGGGAAAACACCCGAAGATGCATTTAATTTAATATTAAAGGAATTTTGGAAAACTAATGCTAACAATCAAAATTGGAAAGTTAGCTTTGAAAATGTGTTTGGATTGAGTTTAGAAACATTCTATTCAAATCTTTCCGGTTACAGTAATGATATTTCTCTTTATTATCCTCCAAGTGACATAACACTTCAAAACATATTAAGAAACTAGTTTTTTATTTATTTAAAATTAAATACTTACATAAAACTAATATTTATCAAGCATAAAAAACGGTATTGTAAGAATATCAATTTATGAACAATCAAATAGAAAAAAACTACGATATTATTGTTTTAGGTATAGGGAGCATGGGATCTTCCTCATGTTACCATCTTTCTAAAAGAGGTTATAAAACGTTGGGGATAGAACAATTTGATATACCTCACAACTTTGGTTCTCATAATGGGCAAAGCCGAATTATAAGAAAGGCTTATTTTGAACATCCAAGTTATGTCCCTTTACTTGAAGGAGCTTACAAGAATTGGGAAATACTTCAAAAAGAATACGGCGAGCAAATATATTTTAAAACAGGACTTCTTTATTTTGGCCCAGAAGATCATTTGTTAATTAAAGGATCTAGAAGGTCTGCTGATCAATATGGCATTGAAATTAACAATTTCACAAATGATGAACAGAAAGAAAAATACCCTCAATTTAAAATACCTGAAACTTTTGTTAATATGCTTGAAAAAGATGCAGGTTTTATTATACCAGAAAGGGCAATTATAGCATTTACTAAACTTGCTCAAAATTATGGAGCAAAAATTAACACTAACGAAAAAGCTGTTAAATGGTATAAAAAGGAAGATTCAATTATTGTTCAAACCAACAGGAGTGAATACAGGTGCAAAAAACTGGTTATTTCAGTTGGAGCTTGGATGTCAGAACTTTCTAACATTTCAGATTTCAAGGTAACAAAACAAATTCTTGCTTGGGCAAAACCTAAAAAGTGGGAGGATTTTACTCTAAAATCTTTTCCGTGTTGGACTTATGCTGATAATTCTTCAAAAGGTATGTTCTATGGTTTTCCAATTCTACCTAGTTCTATNTCGNATGANGGNTATCAAGGACTAAAATTTGCTCATCATTTTAAAGGNGAAGAAACNGATCCTAACAATGTTGATAGAAAGGTGTCAAANAANCAAGAAGAAGAACTTTTAGAGGCGATACAAAAATTTATTCCAAAGGGTATTGAATCTATTCATACTTCCAAAACATGCCTCTACACTTACAGTAAAGATGATGATTTTATAATTGATCATCACCCCACTNATNAAGATGTAATTNTCACTGCTGGTTTTAGTGGGCANGGTTTTAAATTTACNAGTGTTGTNGGTGAGATAGTTACTGATCTTGTTGAAAAAGACAANTCNGATTATCCTATTGAATTNCTNAAGCTTAAAAGATTTAGCNAAAANTCTATTTAGCNGTNTTNNNTTAAGAGNNGANTTNAATTTTAAAGCAGCATCCATATAACGNTAAATGTCAGGAGTAAAGTCACTTTTTGAGTCATCTTTAGGACCCTTACTTTTTCCTAGNCGAACTAAAATTAAATTTTCATCAGGGAAAGTTATAACGTATTGACCTAGGTGGCCTCGCTCCATAAAAACNTTATGATTTTTATATTCCTCCAACCACCAACCATATCCATATTCGTCACTTTCAGAAAATCGTGGTTTTAGTGATTTGGCTATAAAGCTTGAATCTAGAAGCACCTCACCATTCCATCTGCCATGATCTTTGTAAAGTTTTGCTAGACGTGCAAAATTTTTTGCACTAGAAGCAATACAACAAAAAGCTTTTTCAACTCCTTTTTCAGCACTGTCAACTTGCCAATAGCTTTCAAATTCGTTNCCCATTGGGTTCCANAGAGTTTCATATAAGTAGTCNGTTAAGTTTTTCCCAGTTGCNTTTGCAATCACCATACCTANNANTTGTGTNGCNCCNCTTTTGTAATTAAATTNNTTTCCAGGTTCTATTTCTATGGGCTGATCNAGCATTAGTTTATTNAGATCTTTAACAAAATATGAGGCTGCAGTAACNGAAAAAGGGGAATAGTAAGCTTCNTCCCAACGAAGGCCTGAAGCCATACTNGANAAATCACCNACGGTAACTTNNTCAGAGAAGGGCCCTTTNAATTCNGGNATAAAATCTTTTGNCTTTTGATCNAGATTANTGATGTATCCTTGCATGATAGCNTTGCCNAGTAGTGCAGATACGTAACTTTTTGACATTGAAAACGAATTGCTTTTAGAGCTAGGGTTATAACCATCATAATATTTTTCAATAAATACACTGTCATTTTTAATCAAAACAAAAGCTACTGTTTTTGTCTCTTTTAAAAAATNTTTGAAATCGTTNTCTAGTGAAANGCTATTAAACTTTTTGTGNTTAGGCCATNGAGTNGGGTTTTCTGAAGCAGNNAAANTATGNTTNTCGTATACNTTNTAATCAGATATNTANGCGGTAACGTGACCAGTNAAATAGATTTTAGAAANNCCNCGCANNATATAATTATATTTTGAAATATAAAGAAGACCTACAATGATCAGTATAATGAACCCTAAATATGAGAGAATTTTTTTCACCATTTGTTTGTGCAAATCTAATATTTTTTAAAACCTAAATTACCTAACCACAGCTACAAATTTTAATTAAACTGAAGTCAACTTATTTTTTTAAAAACTTATATTAGTCCTATAGTAATTATTCGAATTCAAAGTAAATGAAACAATTTGACTGGAAAGGTGTAATGCCAGCAATAACAACTCAATTTGATAAAAATGGGGTATTAGATTTAAAGGCTTTTAGAAATAATTTATCTAATCAAATAAAAGCTGGAGTACATGGGATAATCCTAGGTGGTTCACTAGGAGAGGCGAGTACACTCAAAGATTTAGAGAAAAAAGAACTTCTAGCAACTACTTTGGATGAAGTAAACGGCAAAATTCCTGTTATAATGAATATTGCTGAACAAGCTACCTCTAAAGCGGTAGAGTTAGCAAAAGAACTTGAGTCTGAGGGGGCAGATGGATTAATGCTGCTACCTCCTATGCGCTACAAAGCAAATGATCAAGAAACAGTAGCATATTTTTCATCAGTTGCATCATCAACAAGTCTACCGATAATGATATATAATAATCCCGTTGATTACAAAATTGAAGTAACCTTAGATATGTTTGAGAAACTAAAAGAGCACAAAAATATATCCGCTGTAAAAGAGTCTACTAGGGATGTAACAAATATAACTAGGATGATTAACCGCTTCGGCGACCGTTTTAAAATCTTATGTGGTGTTGATACAATTGCAATGGAAACCTTACTTATGGGAGCAAGTGGTTGGGTTGCGGGACTAGTAGATGCCTTTCCAGAAGAAACTGTTGCAATATATACCTATTGTAAGTTAGGAGAATTAGATAAAGCACGATCAATTTATAGGTGGTTTTTACCTTTATTAGAACTGGATATCTCTCCTCAGTTAGTTCAAAATATCAAATTGTGTGAAGTGGCTACTGGAATGGGAACAGGTCATGTAAGACCCCCTAGACTTCCTCTTCGAGGACAAGAACTTGAAAGAGTGAATAACATTATTAAAACAGGCCTTGCAAAAAGACCTAAAAATTTAGATTACAGAAAGTACTTATGATAAAATTTGGGAACATGGTTGGAGGTATTTGGCAAACAAATCCAAAAGCCAAAACATTTCAAACAGTTAATCCAAAGACAAAAAAGTCTATTTCAAATCAATTCGAAGAGGCCTCTGAAGAACAAATTGATGAAGCAGTTCAAAAAGCCAGTTCAAGTTTTGAATCTTTTTCTGAAACCTCTTTTTCAGAGAGAATTGAATTTTTAAAAGCCATTCAAAAAGAGCTCAACCTTAAAAAAAATGAAATTTTAAACATTTATCAGCTGGAATCAGCCCTTCCTAGTGCTCGTGCTGAGGGAGAATTTCAAAGGACCTTAGGACAAATCCAAGAATTTATAGAGCTTTTGGATCTAGGATCTTTTATTAACCCAATAATAAATACAAGTGGACCAGATTTAAGAAAAATGCTTTTACCCATTGGACCCATTGCTGTATTTGGGGCAAGTAATTTCCCACTTGCTTTTTCAACTGCTGGTGGAGATACGATTTCAGCATTTGCAGCTGGATGTCCAGTTATAGTGAAAGCCCACCCTTTCCATGCAGGGACAAGTGCTATTGTAGCTGAAGCTATCTTAAATGCAATTGAGTATTGTAGTCTACCACTAGAAATATTCTCTCACTTAGGTGGAATGTCTCATAATGTTGGTAGCGAACTTGTAAATCATTCAGCATTAAAAGGAGTAGGATTTACAGGAAGTTTTATTGGTGGAAAAGCATTATATGATCTGGCTCAAAAAAGAGAAGAGCCTATACCTGTTTTTGCTGAGATGGGAAGTGTAAATCCAATTTTCATTACTGAAAAAAGATTTGAGAATGACAAAAATCTTTCAGATACTTTGGCACAATCAATTGTTTTAGGCACAGGTCAGTTTTGTACTAATCCTGGGATAATAATTTTTTGCGATTCTAAAGGCAAAAGTGATATGGTTACACAGGTAAATCAAAAATTAAAACAAATGGAATTACCTCCTATGGTTCATCTAAATATTGAAAGTAATTATTTAAAAAAAATTCAAGATCTAAATAATATAGAGGGTTTAAAGATATATAAACAGTCCAAAAATATTGCTGCTTTAGGATTGATTTCAGCTTCAGTGTTGCTAGAAAATAAAGAACTAGTAGATGAAGTTTTTGGGCCTTTTAGTCTATTTGTAAAATGTAGTTCGATAGAGCAAATGAATGAATTGGCTAAANTTATCCCTGGTCAACTNACTGGAACTCTTTTATCAGANAAAAANGANCATGNNGNTTTAAAAAAANTAGTAAANCAGATTAANAATAAAGTAGGNAGATTACTTTTTGAAGGTGTTCCTACAGGTGTTGCNGTNANTAAAGCGATGCANCANGGAGGTCCNTATCCAGCNTCNACAGANGGACGTTTTACTTCAGTAGGNACTGATTCCATANACCGTTGGCTAAGACCAATAGTTTTCCAAGATTGTCCTAATGTCTTACTTCCATCGGCTTTAAAAGATGAAAACCCCCTAGCTTTAGAAAGGTCAGTTAATGGGCAAATGACTAAAAAGGCAATATGAATTCCAAAGAAAGNTTAATTTTTGATTGTATAGATGCCCACACACAAGGCAACCCGGTCCGACTTGTTAAAGGTCCTAAACCAAAGCTAANGGGCTCATCTATGGGTGAGAAGAGAATTCATTTTATTAATGAATTCGATTGGATTCGAACTGGATTAATGTTTGAACCCCANGGACATGACATGATGAGTGGTTCATTTTTTTATGAGCCAGACAACAAAGAGAATGATCTNGCAGTTCTATTCATAGAAACAAGTGGATGTTTACCTATGTGTGGTCANGGACTTATAGGNACATTAACAATTTTATTAGAAGAAAANNTGATCTCTCCAAANAAGAGAGGNATATTAAATGTAGAGACTCCNGCTGGACTTGTAAGATGCANNTACAAANAAGANGNTANNANAATNAGTGAAATAAAATTTAATAATGTACCTGCATTTTTAGCTGCTTCAGATTTGGAAATAGTCTGTTCGGATTTAGGAGTTCTAAAAATTGATGTTTCCTATGGAGGTAATTTTTATGCTATAATTGATATTCAAGACAATTTTAGAGGTATTTCAAAATATACTGCATCTGATCTAATCAAATGGAGCAGGGAAATAAGGGAAAAAATAAACAGAGATTACAATTTTATTCATCCACTGGATAAAAAGATAAATGGATGCAGTCATATCCTTTGGGCTGGAAAGCCTACAAAAAATTTTTCCACAGCCAGTAATGCTGTATTTTATGGAGATAAAGCTATCGATCGTTCTCCTTGTGGAACTGGTACATGTGCACGAATGGCTCAATGGTACAAAAAAGGGANATTAAAAAAAGGTGAGAAGTTTGTTCACGAAAGTATTATTGGATCCACCTTTATTGGAAGAATTGAAAATGAGATAAATATTGGGAAATATCAAGGTATTGTTCCTAGTATTCAGGGGAGTGCTCGAATTACGGGATACAATAAACTAATTTTAGATCCAGAAGATCCTTATGTTAAAGGATTTCAAGTANTCTGATATGGTNAAAAAAAAAGTTATTGTATTAGGGGGTGGNATNNTTGGTTTATCAACTGCTTATTATCTAATCNAGGAAGGNCACGAAGTAACAATTATTGANAAGGGTAGATTAGACTCTGGAGCTTCACATGTAAACGCAGGTTATTTAACACCCAGCCATATTGTTCCAATGGCTGCACCAGGGATGGTTTCAAAAGGGATAAAATGGATGTTTAATGCTAAAAGTCCTTTTTACATTAAACCACGTTTTGATTTAGATNTGATTANATGGGGNTTAAAATTTATAAAATCTTGTACAAATGACCATGTNCAAAGCTCAATGAAATCGATTCTTGATATAAATCTTTTGAGTAAAAANTTNTANTTAGAAATGCANAAGTCAGAATTATTCGACTTTCATCTAGAAACTAAAGGTCTTTTAATGGCCTATAAAACNTCTCACGCCGAAAAAGANGAATCNGANATCTCAAAATGGGCAAAAGATTTGGGNATTAAAGTAGANCAATTTTCAAAAGAACAAGTTTTAAAAATACAACCGGANATTGCTATGGATATNGCTGGAGCNTTTTGGTATAAGAGNGATGCACACNCAACNCCAGAGCTATTTATNAATAATTTAAAAGANTATNTGATTAAAAAGGGTGTTGGANTTAAATTAGANAATACNGTAAAATANTTCCAAAAAAATAACAAACAAATTCANAAANTAGTNACAGATAAAGGAATTTTTGAAGCAGATGAATTTGTTTTGTCAACTGGAGNTTGGTCACAACAAATTTTAAANGANTTGGGCATCAAATTATTGATTCAACCAGGAAAAGGTTACAGGATAAATGTTTACAAATCTACAGGGATAACACAGCCAGCAATTCTTTTAGAGTCTAAAGTAGCTGTAACACCTATGGACGGTTTCACACGTTTTGGTGGGACAATGGAGATATCAGGAATAAATAATAAAACCAATATTAAACGTGTTCATGCCATTGCAGATTCAGTAACTAAATATTATCCAACCTTAGAAATACCAAAAAATTCTATTAATGATGTTCAAAGCGGTCTTCGACCACTTTCACCTGATGGTCTCCCNTTTATTGGCAGGCACTCAAAANTTAAAAATATGGTTTTAGCTACNGGTCANTCTATGATGGGATGGAGCTTGGGACCAGCAACAGGACGACTGGTTACNGAAGTTATCTCAGNTANNNAAACATCAATGGANTTAAAGCNTTTCTTACCTGAGAGGNNNTAATGAATTTTTANATTAATTTTACAGCTTCTTCAGCAAAATANGATGCAATCATTGAAGCTCCAGCACGTTTAAAACNTAAAAGTTGTTCNATCATTATTTGATCATGGTCTAACCAACCCCTTTCAGCTGCGGCTTTGAGCATTGCATATTCCCCACTTACTTGATATGCTGCAAGGGGAGCAGAGATATTTTCCTTTAGATCTCTAATGATATCTAGATAGGCTATACCTGGTTTTATCATAATAATATCTGCTCCTTCATCAATATCCCTTTGAGCCTCAACGATTGCCTCTTTTCTGTTTCCAAAGTCCATTTGATAAGTTTTCTTATCACCAAATCCCGGTGCAGAATCTAAGGCATCCCTAAATGGACCGTAAAAACTGGAAGAATATTTAGCACTATAGCTCATAATTACTGTATCCTGATAGTTTTCTGATTCCAAGAGTTGCCTTATTTTTAAAATTCTCCCATCCATCATATCGCTTGGGGCAACAACATCGGCACCTGCTTCTGCATGTGATAATGCCATTTTTGATAAAACAGCAATAGTTTTATCATTAATAATTTTTCCCTTTTCGACAATTCCATCATGACCATATGAGGAATATGGATCGAGTGCAACATCAGTCATTACGACCATATCTGGGACAGCATCTTTCACCTTTTTTATAGCGCTGTGCATCAAACCTCCAGAATTTAATGCTTCTAAACCTTTGTTGTCTTTTAATTTCTCAGAAATTTTAACAAAAATCAAAACTGATTTTAATCCCAGATTCCATAGATTTTTAACATGTTCTGGAATTAAATCGAGTGTTATTCTAAAGTAACCAGGCATTGAAGGGATTTTTTCCCTTTTTTGTTTTCCTTCGATAATAAATAATGGAACAATAAAATCATCAGCACTTAATTTATGTTCTTGTACTAGTGCTCTAAGACTAGGACTACTTCTTAATCTTCTATTTCTTTGAATTGGATACATATTTTTTATTGGTTTTCATTATCGTCTTGTTTTGAATAGTTTGGGTCCAGATCCATTTCTATTGAAACAGATTCGTCTTCACTGAATATAGGTTCTTCGATAGGTTGAGTTTTTTTAATTGTTCCTAAAAGCATTACTATCATTGAAGTTAGAATAACGACAAGCAATACACGCTCATCAATAATACTTTGATCTAAATTGATGAAATTTATATCCTTTAACTGAATAAATAGTAGAATACTAATTAGACCTCTTGGTGACATATAAGCAAGTGGACTCGGTTTTAGTTTTAAACTCGTTATGGCAAAATATAAATAGCGAATAAAAATCATTACTATAATTATTAAAAGACCGTAAAATAGTGGGGTAACACTTAAAAAGTCAATTATTTCGATAGAAAATCCAAAAAACAAAAAGAAAAATGTGCGGACTATAAAAGTTGATTCAGCCGTAAGGGTATGAAATTCATTTAGATCTCTTTCGGAGGCTTCTAGATCAAGATTTCTTTTTAAGAATTTAGGTAGTAAACTCTTAACATTACTTAAAAATATACCAAAAATAAATATAGTTACAAGTGCCGGAAGATGAAATAATTTACCAAAAGCATAAACTAAAATGAGGAGTGCTAGAATTAAAAAGAATTTTACTTTACTATTTATTTGGCGCATTAATTGAAATAATATGTATGTTATAACAATAGAAATAAATATAACACCAACAATCTGAAGACCAAGTGCGATCAAAGGTTCAGCCCCTATAAGTGCTTGATTTGATTCGAGTTGGCGAAGAGCATAATTAAAAATCATAATTCCTAAAATATCTGAAAAAGTAGATTCATAAACTACAAACTCACGCTCTACTTGCAAGAAACTAGATGCTGAAGGAATAGCAACCGCGCTGCTTATAATCGCAAAGGGTATAGAAAATAAGATAGCACTTGCTGGTTCCAATTGAAGCACTAATTCGAATATTAGATTCAAGGCAAATATATTTGCTATCAGAATAATAAAGGCTGCAAAAAACCCTTTAAGAATTAGCGGTAATTTCTCAACAGTTATTTCTAATTCAATGGCTCCTTCAAGAACAATTAATATTAACCCTAAAGTACCCAAGACTGGAATTAGATTTTCTAAAAAAGAAAAATTTTCATAATCTGTGAATGAAACAAGAATTCGAATAATAATACCTGTTGCCATAAGTAAGATGACAGACGGAAATTTAGTTTTCTTAGCAAATGCATCAAATAAATAGGAAAATATTATTAGTAATGGTAGAACAAATAAAATTGTAAGTGTGCTCATTGAAAACTTAGATAATAAATTAAAATACAAAAAATGTATTTATTGATTTTTTATAATTTTTCAAACCCAATTTTTTGGTTTTTTAAGTACATCTAATAGTTTTTTTTCTTCACTTCCTTCTTTAGGTTTATGGTTGTATTGCCATTGTACTTTTGGAGGTAGACTCATTAAAATACTTTCAATACGACCATTTGTTTTTAAACCAAAAAGCGTTCCTTTATCATGTATAAGATTGAATTCAACATAGCGACCTCTTCTTATCTCCTGCCAATTTTTTTGAGCTTGGGTAAAACGATGTTTCATTCTTTTTTTTAAAATTGGCATGTAAGCATCTAAAAAAGATTTTCCAACTGCTGTTACAAAATCAAAACGATCTTCTAANCTAAAGTCTTCATCTTTTTTTAGATAGTCAAAAAAAAGACCTCCAACACCACGAGCTTCATTACGATGATGATTAAAAAAATAATTATCACATATCGTTTTAAATTCTGAATAATAGTCAGGATGAAAATCATCACAAACATTTTTGCAGCTTTGGTGAAAATGTTTCACATCTTCTTCAAAAATGTAATAGGGTGTTAAGTCTTGTCCTCCACCAAACCACTGATCGATTATATTTCCTTTTTTATCATACATTTCAAAATACCTCCAATTACCGTGAACAGTAGGTATCATNGGGTTAAAAGGATGTATCACTAAACTNAATCCACAAGCAAAAAAATCAACTTNATTAACATTAAAATACTTTTGCATACTNTCNGGGAGAGGACCNTCAACTGCTGAAATNTTAACTCCTCCCTTTTCAATTACATTTCCATTTTNGATTATTCTACTCCTACCACCTCCACCTTCGGATCTTTCCCATAGATCTTCATTGAACTTTGCTTTACCATCAATAGACTCAAACTCTTTTGTGATTTTATCTTGTAAGCNCCTAATAAAATTGTAAAATTGATCTTTCATNGTATTTTAATAATAAGATTTTACAGCATCAANAAAAGCTTTAGCATGATCNACTGGTATATTTGGAAGTATTCCATGNCCAAGATTAACTATGTAGCGGTCTTTACCAAATTCATTTATCATTTTATAAACAGCCTCTGTAATTTCTGGAATAGGAGANAGTAGTCGNGAGGGATCAAANTTTCCTTGTAATGTGACTTGTCCACCCGAAAGATATCGAGCATTCCTTGCCGAACAAGTCCAGTCAACTCCAANTGCAGAAGCACCTGATTTTCCCATATCGTGTAATGCAAACCAACATCCTTTACCAAAAATTATGACTGGAATTTTATTCTTAATCTCATCAATTATTTGTTGAATGTAAGGCCATGAAAAAATATTATAATCTTCNGGAGAGAGAATACCTCCCCACGAATCGAAAATCTGAATTGCGTTTACCCCAGAATTTATTTTTTGATTTAGATATAAAATGGTAGTAGTTGTTATTTTCTGGAGTAAATCATGTGCAAGTTTAGGCTTACTAAAGCAAAATGCTTTTGCTTTATCAAAGGTTTTTGAACCTTGGCCTTGAACGGCATAACATAATAATGTCCATGGCGAACCTGCAAATCCAATCAACGGGACTCTTTCGTTTAATTCTTTTTGGGTTAGTTTGATTGCATCCATTACATAACCAAGATGCTCCTCGATATTAGGGATTATTAATTTATCCAAATCTATTTTTGATCTTATTGGATTAGGGATCCACGGACCTATATTATCTTTCATTTCAACTTCCAATTGCATTGCCTTAAGCACTACTAGAATGTCACTAAATAGTATAGCAGCGTCTGGACCAATTTGATCGATTGGCATAAGGGTAATTTTAGCTGCTAATTCAGCTGTCTGGCAGCGGGTAAAAAAGTCATACTTTTTCTTAAGAGCCATGAAATCTGGAAGATAACGTCCGGCTTGACGCATCATCCAAACAGGAGGTCGAGTAACTGTTTCACCATTAAGTGCTTTTAGGAAAAGATTATTTTTTAACATAGTGCTTAGAGAAATAATTAATTATTGTAAGTAACAATTGTTCTTCGTTTGGATGTTTTGCTTCACTATAATTAATAGTATATTTTTTTAAAGTTTCTGCTGTGCTTTTCCCAATACAAAAACCATGAGAATCTTTTGGCCATTTGTTGTTTTCAAAAAAACTTAAAACTGCTGAAGGGCTGAAAAAAATTATTCCATCATAAGATCCCTTAAATTTTTTATTTATAAATAATGTATCGTAAAGCTCATGAATTTGAATAGTCACATTATTTTTCTTAAATAATGACTCAATTTCAGATCTCCTTTTTCTACCACAAAAAAAAGAGAATGAATTTTTATTATATTTTTCAACTAAAAAATGGGCCAACTCTTTAGCATTTTCTTTCATTCCAATAACATTGTAATCAAACTTTTCTAAAAGTTCTCTTGTTTTTTCACCTACACAAAATGATTTTTTACCAATAATCTTATTTTTTAAAGCATTGTTTTTATTGGCTAGTCTAACAGCGTTTTGACTAGTAAAAATAAGCATCGACTGAATTTTTTGATTAGTTAGATACAACGGTTGTATCTCAATAAGTGGATATTCAACGACTGAAGTTCCAATCTTTGCTAAATGATCCTTAATACTTGTACTTAGTGGCTTTGTAGAGAGTAGTCTCATCTCATTTGACTTTTAATTTTTTCCATCAATTTTGAGCCTCCTTTTTTCAAGACCTTAAAGGCCAATTTTTCTCCAAGGCCCTTAGCTTTATCTAGAGGAATTTCAACTTCATGAAAGAAAGCCTCTTTACCCTCTGTTGAGAAAATGCCAGTTTTAAAATTTATTTTTTTGTTTTTAATATATGCATAAGCCCCGACTGGAGCTGAACAACCTGCCTGAATGGTTCTAAGAAAACTTCTTTCAATCTCAGCACACAGCATTGTCTCTTCACAATTTAGCTCTTTAATGATACTAGCAATTTTTTTATTTTTTTTCATACTAGCTATCCCAATGATCCCTTGCCCTGGGGCCGGTATCATCCATTCTAAAACGGAGTAACTATTTTCACTTAGCAGATTTAAACGTTCTAGTCCAACTTTTGCAAAAATGGCACCCCCCCATTTAGATTTCTTTAGTTTCTTTAACCTTGTCTGGATATTTCCTCTCAAATTCTCTGTTTTGTGTTTTGGAAACTTTCTCATCCATTGAGCTCTACGCCTTAAGCTTCCAGTTCCTATAATATCAGAAACATTCCAATCAATAAAATTTGGATTATGCACAACTATATCATAAGGATTATCTCTTTTTAGATAAGCGGAAATTTCAATTTCTTTTGGTAGTATTGTAGGGACGTCTTTTAAGCTGTGTATAGCAATATCAATTTTTTTGTTTAGAAGAGCAGTGTCTAAAGATTTTGTAAAAACACCTCTAATACCCATGGAATAAATAGGCTCCACCAGATTCTTATCCCCAAAACTCTCAATAACAATTAACCTAGAAGCGTAACCAATTTTATCTAATAGATCTCTAACTTGGTTTGCTTGCCATTGAGCTAATGCACTTTTGCGAGTTCCAATTAGGATCATTAATCGATTTTTTCTGAATTGAGCTCAAAAACGTCAGTAATTAAATCTATAGTCTCCTCAGCTTGGTTTGGATTTTCCCTAATGTAAGCGGCAATTTGTCCTGTAATTTTTTGTGCAATTCTCTGCTTTCTTTGAAAACCAAAACAGTTATTCAGGTAAACGTTTAGTTCACTGTCTTTTTTTTCTGAAGTAATTATTTTCTCTTTAAATGCTTTAAGCGCAGGGATGTATTTTCTGTGCTTAATCCAATTTAGAAATTCATTTTTTATCTCGTTTAAAATTAACTCAGCTTTAGGAATATATTTTTTTCTTATTTCAAAAGTAGCATCCGTAATTTGGGAAAGTTCGTCTAAGTGAATTACTTTAACATTTTCAATTTCATTAATTCTGCTATCTACATTTCTCGGGATTGAAAGATCAAGTATAAGTAGAGGTTTACTATTGTGAATTAATTCTTTAGAAATTGTTGGGTTCTGTGCACCTGTCGCAACTATAAGGATATCTGCTTTATGAATACAAGAGGTTAGCTCCGAAAAGGGTTTTACAATAACAGGAAATTTATTAGCAATTTTATCTGCCCGAGATTGAGTTCTATTGATTAAAGTAATTTGGTCACTTTGAATGTGTTTTATAAGATTTTTACATGTGTTAGCACCTATTTTGCCTGTACCAAAAAGAAGAATATTTTTTTTTGATATGTTCTGAGTATTTTTAAGAATATATTGGACTGAAGCAAATGCCACAGAGGTTGCACCACTTGAAATTTTTGTCTCTGTTTTTATTCGCTTGCTAGCATTAATTACAGCATTTATGAAATGCTCCAAATATCCTTCAGCTAANCCCATTTTTTTNGAGCGAAAAAAACTTTGCTTNATTTGACNAATAATNTCAAAATCACCNAGTATNTGGCTTTCTAATCCAGTNCCTACNCGAAAGACNTGATTNATACCNTCTTCNCCTTTAAGTNTGTANCCAANTTGTNCAAAANANNTTTTATCTCCATCACTATGATCACAAAGTAGGTTTANTAGAATTTNNGAATNTGGNACCCAAGCATATANTTCAGTNCGATTACATGTNTTNACAACAATTAGNTCCTTNATTTTTNGTTTTTGGGCTTCTAANAATAANGCNTGATGTTGNGTNTCATTNANACTAAATTTNCCTCTAAGATCAATATTTGCAGTTTTGTAACTTANCCCTACNACAAAAAANTGATGNNTATCCATTAATTCAATTCTATCAAAANCCATTNCAAACTTAAGACACATTAATTAAAAAAANTAACGCTAAAAAGTTTTTAAATANCTGATAAAGTTTTAAAGTAAAAAAACANAAAAATCAAATTAATGCNATAGTTTTGCANGAAATTATTTGATTAATTGATATAAGCCTAATTGATTTATAGATATGAAAAATAACGGTATAAGTTCTTCCTATAANACTGANATTGAATCCGGTTTTTATGTTTTGCGATTCAANAATGATACTGAAAGAATTNTTAGANAGAAANATCCTGTAAATCAAGATGTNATTCAATTTCATTTTTGCTTGAAGGGNCAAACTAACTTTAGTTTTAATGATGGAAACTANTCATTTCANGTNCGAGAAGAACACTCAATGCTACTATATAATCCACAAAAACCATTACCTATTGATGTAGAATTGTCGCCAGACACATGGATGGTGAGTATTTTGATTTCAATTTCGAAATTCCATTCTTTATTTTCCTCTGACGCAGACCATATATCCTTTTTGAGTTTTGAAAATAGAACAAAAAAATATTATGATAATCAACTATTTACTTCGTCCATAGCTGTTGTTTTAAGTCAAATATTACAATTAAAAATTCATGATAGTATCAGATCACTCTATATAAAGGGGAAAGTATATGAACTATTAAGTCTTTATTTTAATAAAAATGAAGACCCTTCAACTGAAAAATGTCCTTTTTTAATTGACGAGGAGAACGTTCAGAAAATTAGAGCAGCAAAAGATATCATTTTAAAACGAATGACTGATCCACCATCACTTGACGAATTAGCATCTGAAATTGGACTTTCACTTAAAAAATTAAAAGATGGATTTAAACAAATTTATGGNGATACTGTCTTTGCATATTTGTTAGATCATAAAATGGATGAGGCAAGAAAAATGCTTGAATCACAAAAATATAATGTTAATGAGGTGGGCTTAAAACTTGGATATAGCACTTCAAGTCACTTTATCAATGCATTTAAAAAGAAGTACGGAACAACACCAAAGAAATATTTGGGTTCAGTATCTTCGTAAAAAATTGAAAATGAAAGGAGTTTTACTTGTCAATCTGGGTTCGCCNGATAGNACAGAGACAGATGATGTAAGGGACTATTTAGATGAGTTTTTGATGGATGAAAGGGTAATAGATTTACCCAAATGGTTTAGAAGCTTTTTAGTAAAAGGAATAATATTAAAAACCCGTCCAAAAAAATCAGCTGAAGCATACAAGAAAATTTGGTGGAAAGAAGGCTCTCCTTTGATTGTCCTTTCTGAAAGATTAACCGATAAAGTTCAAAGTAAAGTATCAGTACCTGTAACTCTTGCGATGCGATATGGGAANCCTACAATCAAAAAGGGGATGGAGATCTTAGTAAAAAAAGGAGTTAAACACATTCTAATTNTCCCCCTCTATCCACAGTTTGCAATGGCAACTACCGAAACAATANTNGTNTTNGCNGAACAAATANAAAATGAATTTTTCCCNNATTTAGANCTNACCTCANTGCCCCCTTTTTATNATCATCCAGACTATATNAANGTTTTAGGNAANTCAATTCAAGANGCACTCCAAGGTAAGAANTGGGATCATTTATTATTTTCNTATCANGGTGTACCAAATAGNCANATAAGAAAATCTGACATNACAGGAACACATTGTAAAATGAATGGNAAATGTTGTTTTGAAGANTCACCAGCTCATAAATACTGTTATAGGCATCAATGTGAAATGACCTCTGTAAAAGTTGCTGAATTTTTAAATCTAAAAAACGGGAGTTATTCTACTAGTTTTCAATCTCGTGTTTCGATTTTAGGGCAATGGTTAAAACCCTACACTGATAAGACAGTGGAAAAATTTGCAAAATCTGGAGTGAAAGAACTAGCAATTGCGACTCCTGCCTTTGTTTCAGATTGCTTAGAAACTTTAGAAGAAATTGGAATGGAAGCAGCTGAAGATTTTGAAGACAAAGGAGGTAAAAATTTACATGTAATACCATGTATTAATGATAGAGAAGAATGGGTAAATGTGCTTAGCCGTTGGATCGATGAGTGGGCTCATTTGAAGGTTAAAAAATGAGAGGAGTCAATAAAGAACCATTAGGATCTCTTCCAATATCTAAACTTTTGATTCAGCAGTCAATTCCAGCTTCAATAGGAATTTTGGTTATGTCTTTAAATATTCTAATTGATACAGTTTTTGTTGGTCAATGGATTGGTTCAGAAGCAATAGCCGCTATAAATGTAGTTTTACCAGTTTCTTTTTTTATTGCAGCACTAGGTATGTCAATTGGGGTTGGAGGAGGATCAATTATTTCTAGAAGTTTNGGAGAAAAAAACNTCCNAAAAGCNGANCAAACTTTTGGAAACCAAATTACTTTAACNTTAATTCTTACAGTTTTACTTGTGANTTTTGGTTTACTATNTGCAAATCAAATTATNCCTCTTTTTGGAGGAAAAGGNNCATTATTTACNCTTGCTAAAACTTATTATGTTATNGTTATGTATGGAGTTCCTNTNTTGGCTTTTTGCATGATGGCNAANAANACAATTAGAGCTGAAGGTANACCAAAAAATGCAATGTATGCGATGCTTTTACCNTCANTATCTAATCTNACTCTTGATTATATNTTTATTAAGATNTTTGATTGGGGTATGATGGGAGCAGCNTGGGCTACNNCAATATCNTATGGTGTTTGNGCNTTATACATCTTATATTTTTTTGTTTCNAAAAAGTCTATTTTAANATTAAAACTTAATTGTTTTAANTTNAAGTTNAGTNTAGTTAGAGAAATTTCTTNNNTAGGTTCGGTTACTTTAATNAGGCAGGCAATGGTTAGTNTNACNGTTNTANTGGTAAANAANATGCTTTTTGTGATAGGNGGAGAATCTGCNATTACNGTATATGCAATCATAAGTAGAATGTTNATGTTTGCCTCCTTCCCAATTTTTGGNATNACNCAAGGATTTNTACCAATNGCAGGNTATAANTATGGTGCTAAAAATTGGAAACGTGTTCNTACCACGATTAAAACTTCAATATTNTATGCTNGTATTNTAGCTACTTTTGTTTTAGTAGCAATNATATTTTTTTCTGANTNAATACCTCANGTTTTTTCGAAAAANATANAGGTGACCCAACAAGCCCCAATAGCNTTNCGATACGTTTTTATGGCGTTGCCAATTGTGGGAATCCAACTTATTGGGTCAGCTTATTTTCAAGCTATTGGNAAAGCAAAACCNGCTCTTNTACTTACATTNAGCCGCCAAGCATTTTTCTTTATACCACTACTTTTTTCTCTACCTTTATTNTTTGGTACATTGGGNGTTTGGCTTGCTTTNCCNTTAGCAGACTTACTTGCAACTATAGTTACAGTCTACTTTCTNAATAAGGCAATTCGAAAAGAATTAATGTAGCTCAATTAACTATATNACATTGAAACAAAATAATTTTATAATTTTAATAATAGTGAAGATATATTATGAGTTTAACGAATCAATTCTCTAACCATTTCATTGTCTATTTGATTTTATTTTTTTTCTTAAATCAAGTATCAAATAGTCAATCCAAAAGATCATCAAAAAAAGATATTCTTACTATACCCGAGAGTATATATGAATCACTCAAATATCGCTCTATAGGTCCACATAGAGGTGGTCGTTCATCCGCCGTAGCAGGAGTGCCAGGAAAACCGAATCTATATTATTTTGGATCTGCAGGAGGAGGTGTATGGAAAACCGAGGATGGAGGTGAAACTTTTAAAAATATCTCTGATGGTTTTTTTGGGGGAAGCATTGGTTCAATTTCGGTATCAATCAATGATCCCAACATTATTTATGTTGGTGGAGGGGAGGTTACTGTAAGAGGTAACGTTTCTTCAGGACACGGGATTTGGAAAAGTGATGATGCTGGAAAAACATGGAGTTTTTCAGGATTACCAAAATCTCGACACATTCCAAGAATTGTAATTCACCCCAACGATCATAATATTGTTTATGCAGCTGTGTTAGGGAATATCTATAAACCATCTAATGAAAGAGGTGTATACAAAAGTACTGATAGCGGTAAATCCTGGAAAAGAGTTTTGTTTTCAAATCCATCTTCTGGAGCTGTAGAAATAGTTATGGATCCACTAAACCCAAGAATTTTATACGCAGCAACATGGAGATTAAATCGAACACCTTTTAGTCTAAATAGTGGAGGTGAAGGTTCAGCACTTTGGAAAAGNACCGATGACGGAAATAACTGGATAAAAATTAGTTCAAATAAAGGTTTTGCTTCAGGTACTTTAGGTATAATTGGCGTAACAGTTTCTCATGTAAATCCCCAAAGAGTCTGGGCCATTGTTGAAAATGAAACTAGCGGAGGAGTTTATAGATCTGATGACGGCGGGTTATCTTGGTCTTACATTAATAGTAGTAGATCACTTAGGCAACGCGCATGGTATTATTCAAAAATTTATGCAGATACGCAAGATGAGGATATTGTGTATGTTATGAATGTATCTTATCATAAATCAAAAGATGGAGGTAAAACTTTTAAAAGTTATGATGCGCCACATGGAGATCATCATGATTTATGGATTGCGCCAGAGGATAATCAGAGAATGATTATTGGAGATGATGGAGGAGCTCAAATATCCTTTAATGCTGGGAACACCTGGAGTACATACTATAATCAACCCACTGCACAATTTTATAGAGTTACAACTGACAACTCATTTCCCTACAGAATATATGCTGCGCAACAAGACAATACAACATTAAGAGTAAACTATCGATCCCAAGGAGATGGCATTTCCGAAGATGACTGGGAACCAACTGCTGGTGGAGAGTCAGCTCATATTGCTGTTGATCCATTAGATAATGATATTGTATATGGGGGAAGTTATGGAGGTTATTTGACAAGGTTTAATCATAAAAATAATTCTGAAAGAGGGATTAATGTTTGGCCAGATAACCCAATGGGATATGGGGCTGAAGGAATGAAATATCGATTTCAATGGAACTTTCCAATTCATTTCAGTAAACACAACCCAAAAAAACTATATACTTTCTCTAATCATGTTCATCTATCAGAGGATGAGGGGCATAATTGGAAAGTTATTAGTCCAGATTTAACAACTAATACTTCTGAAAAATTAAAATCTTCAGGCGGACCAATAACTCAGGACAATACGGGTGTTGAGTACTATTGTACTATTTTTGCCGCCAATGAGTCTCCAATTAAGGAAGGATTAATATGGGTTGGAAGTGACGACGGATTACTACATTTAACAAGAAATGGAGGTAAAACGTGGGAAAATATAACTCCAGAAAATTTACCACAATGGTTGATGATAAATAGCATTGAACCCTCTGCTTTTGATCCTGCTGTTTGCTACATTGCAGGCACCTTGTATAAGACGGGCGACTTTAAACCGTATCTCTATAAAACTGAAGATTATGGGGAAACTTGGAGGTTGATTACAAGAGGCATAAAAGCTGAACATTTCACTCGTGTTTTAAGAGCTGACCCTAAGAGAAAAGGATTACTATATGCAGGTACTGAAACAGGAATTTATATTTCTTTTGACGATGGGTTATCATGGCGTTCTTTTCAATTGAATCTTCCAATTGTACCAATAACTGATATGACAATAAAAGATAATAGTCTTATAGTTGCCACACAAGGGAGAAGTTTATGGGTTTTAGACGATTTAGGTTTACTACACCAAATAAATAAAAATACTTTAAGTGAAGATATTACGTTATTTGAGCCAAAACAAAGTTTTCGAACTAAAGGATCAAGTTTGAAAAATTCTCTTACAAAAGGGACTAATTTACCAAATGGTGTTATTGTTCATTTTAATTTAAAAGACTTTGATTCCAAGAAAGATACAGTAAGACTTCATTTTAAAGATGCAGAAGGTAAATTGATTCAAACATTTAGTTCAATTGACAAAAAAAATGAACTATTTGTTAAAAACGGTGGAAATATATTTATATGGGATACTCATTACAAAGGCGCTGAAGTTTTAGATGATATGATTTTTTGGAGCGTTTCTTTTAAAGGACCTAAGGCAGTTCCNGGGAAATACAAGGTTATTTTAGAAAAAGGTAATCTATTTAAAGAGCAGGATTTTACAATACTGGCTGATCCAAGATCCGAAGTTTCATCTCAACAGATGAAACTTCAGTTTAATTTTATAAATAAGGTTAACAAGACTGTAGATAAAGCTCACAAAGCAATTAGTAATATTAGAAGCATTAGTGAAAAGTTGAGTGATTTTGAAAAAAATTATTCTGGTAATTTGAAAGTTGAGGCTTTGATAAAAGAAGCAAAAAAACTGAGAGAAGAATTATGCTCTATTGAGGAGGCTTTATATCAAACAAAAAACAGAAGTAGCCAAGACCCATTAAATTTCCCAATTCGTCTAACAAATAAATTAGGTTACTTGAATGATTTGGTTTCCAGTAGCGACTTTCCTCCTACAAATCAAGATGAATTAGTTAGAAAAGAACTTACAATTAAAATAGAAAATCACTTAGATAATTATACCAAATTAATAAAAAGTGATTTGGTAAATTTTAATAAATTATTTGCAGATTTAAATCTAGATTATTTAACAATAAAGTAAACCGTATTGTATTATAATTATATAAAAGCGTTACACTTAATTTTTGTAATTACCTGGTTTGCTGGTTTGTTTTACATTCCAAGATTATTCATTTATCACATTGAGGCATTAAAAAAGACAAAAAGAGATTCAGAAATCCTAATCCCTCAATTTAAAATTATGACAAAAAGACTCTGGTATATTATAACATGGCCATCAGCTATATTAGCTATGATATTTGGAATTTGGCTCATATTATTAGTTCCTTCATTTATTTTACAAAGTTGGATGCAATTGAAAATTACTTTTGTAACTGTTCTAATTGCCTACCATATAAAAACTCATCAGATGTTTTTAAAACAACAAAATGACAAGTTGAATTATAGCAGTATGTTTATGAGGATATGGAATGAGGGAGCAACTATTTTACTTTTTGCAATCATTTTTTTAGTGATACTGAAAGATAGCTTGCATTGGCTCAGCGGGCTTATAGGTTTTTTAGGGTTAATAGTGATTTTGATGTTTGGTATACGTCTCTACCAAAAAACTAGAAGAGAATAATGATTAAAAAATTTAAATTCCCAAAACGGATTTCATTCAGAACACGACTTTTTATTGTGATGATAGGGATGTTGGTTATAGCTGGATTAATGATTCTAGGGACTACTACAATTCAATATGAATCTCAGAGAGAGAATTACCATTTGGGTAGGCTAACAAGAAAAGAAATCCAGATAAAAAGACATATTGATTATTTATCTAGTAAACANAATTTAAGTGAAAAACCAATNGATTTATGGAAAGAATACAGCTCAGATTTTGAAAAAATAAATACTATTCATAATGTACAATATTCACTTTTTACTATTGACGGGAATCCTATTTTTATTTATCATTCTCCACTTGAAGTTGTAGCTAATAATTACAGGTTAGGAGATGTTTTACTTGACAAAATAATAACTTCTGAAAATGGGAGTTACATTGAACANTATAAATCGGAGATCGATAATTTTCATGCCTCTTANAATATATTAAAAGATCAATTNAATAGGCCTTATGCTATATTATTCTTTCCTTACTTTGAGGATGTTTCATTTTCCGAAAATGAACTCAATACATTTATAGAAAATCTATATCAGATATATATCTTATTGCTAATAGGTGTAATTCTAATAGCATATTTTCTATCAAGATTTGTTACTCGGTCACTAGAGACAATAAGAATAAGAATGGGACAAATGNGATTNGAAAAAAAGAACGAAAANATTTATTTAAAAAATGCAACTAGAGAGATTAATAGTTTAATTGTTTCCTATAATAAGATGGTTGATGACCTCGCAGATAGTGCAGAAAAACTTGCTAAGACAGAACGCCAACAAGCATGGCAAGAGATGGCTCGTCAAGTAGCTCACGAAATAAAAAATCCATTGACTCCAATGCGATTAACAATTCAAAGTTTTCAGAAACAATATGATCCTAATGACCCTGAAAGCAAACAAAAATTAAAAGACTTTTCGAGTTTATTAATTCAACAAATTGATACTATGAGCGATGTTGCAGAGGCATTTTCTGATTTTGCTTCCTTACCCAAACCCAAGATGAAAAAAGCAGATCTGGTAGAAGTAACAAAAATGGCAGTAAGTATTTTTGACAAAGAACATATTATTTTTTCCTCAGATAAATCAGAAATTTTCCATAAACTAGATAAGACCCAGTGGATTAGAATCATAACTAATATTGTTCAAAACGCTCTTCAATCTGTNCCTAAAGAAAGAAATCCAATTATTGGAGTTCAATTATCAACTGAAACGGACAAAACGATTTTATCTATTACAGATAACGGAGATGGAATACCCCATGAAATNAAAGATAAAATTTTTGAACCTAAGTTTACTACAAAAACTTCTGGGATGGGGTTAGGTCTGGGTATCGTAAAAAAAATTATTGAGTCACACAAAGGATCAATAGAATATATATCCAAAAACAGAAAGGGAACAACTTTTACAATTACTCTTCCAAATTTTTCAGATTAGCTCATTACTTGTTTTNGGATTGTAGCTTCTANCATATCAATTAAAGGTTCCAAATTTNTAGAATCATTTGAAAAAGATTTATGAAATCTTATTATAATTTTAACCTCTAAGGGCATAGGGAAATANTTTTGGNNTGAAAATTTCCAAGAATTTTTAATACTTACAGGAANAATTTTAGCAGCAGGNATATNTTTAATTAAAGNTNTAAGACCTGATCGATGAAATTTTTTAACTTTNCCATCTTTCGATCTTGTTCCCTCTGGAAAAATTAGTACTGAAAAGTTATTTTTAGTAATAAATTTCCCAAATCTTTTTATTGAATTTNCAGCCTCTTTTGGCTTATCTCTGTCAATTAATACTGAGCCCCCATTTCTCAGATTGTATGNAATACTTGGAATTCCCTTGCCTAGTTCTTTTTTACTTACAAACTTCATGTGGTAATTACGTAATTTCCAAATCAACGGTGGTATGTCATAAGTGCTCTGATGGTTAGCTATAAAAATTACGTTTTTTCCTGGCGATGGAAGATTTGATTCAGTCTCAAAAAAAAATCCGAGTTTTTAAAATAGAAAGAGAAAGTAGAATTAAGTAATTTAAAATGTCAACACTTTTTTTGTGTGCATAATAACCAAACATATTTAAACAAAACCATTGTANTATTTGAAATAAAAAAAGTAATATCCCAAAACATAAATAATAAAGTATACTAAGCGNATAACTTAAAANGGTCTTCATCCTTAGTANACNTAATAATTTAGAAATTAACAGTGATGNTTATAAGCCTCTTTAAGNTTTTCNGCNATTAGTTCAGCTGATCTACCTTCAATATGGTGCCTTTCAATCATNTGNACTAAAGTGCCATTTTTAAATAAAGCAATGCTNGGAGAGGAGGGCGGAAAAGGAATCATCATTTCNCTTGCANTATTTGTNGCCTCTGTATCAACACCAGCAAAAACTGTTACCAAATTATCTGGCTTTTTATTATTTTGAAGAGATGAATGAACACCTGGCCTCGCATTAGCTGCTGCGCAACCACAAATAGAATTTACAACAACAAGTGTGGTTCCAGGTTTTTCTATAGCTGTAATTACATCATCTCTTGTTAAGAGTTCGTTGAAACCAATGCTGGTCAACTCTTCTTTCATCGGTCTTACTATTTCTTGGGGATACATGTTTTTTTTTTTTCAAATATATGAATTAATGAAATTTTATGGTTTTGCAAGGACAATTTAATTTATCAAATTTGTAAAACAATTTATTGTAGAATTATGGTTAAATGGTTTGTTGCTTTATTGGGGTATTACTTTTTTAGATTTCCTGGAGCACTTTTTGGCTTTTTCATCGGGGGACTTATTGATCAACTTAATAAAAACTCAAGTTCCTCATTTCAATCATGGGTTTCATCTACTTCAAAATCAAAAACATTTCAACTTAATTTACTAGCCCTTTCGGCAACTGTTATTAAAGCTGATGGGAAAATTAAAACAGAAGAGCTTCAATTTGTGAGAAACTTTTTTATTTCAAATTATGGAACTCAACAGGCGTCAATAATATTTGAAACCTTCAATGAGCANATCAAAAATGAAGTACAAAATATTCAAAAATTAGCAAAAATATTTGTTGAAAGCTCTCCNTANGAGACACGTTTACAAGTATTATATTTTCTTTTTGGAGTTGCTAAAGCTGATGGTAATGTTTCTCAGAGCGAATTAAGTAAAATAGATCAGATTGCTTCTGCACTTGGTATTCGGATTTCAGATTTTGAAAGTATAAAGGCAATGTTTTTTGAAGACTCNGANAGTGCNTATAAGATTTTAGAAATTTCACCTGATGTTNCNGATTCTGAAGTAAAAAAAGCTTACAGAGAAATGGCNAAAAAATATCANCCTGATAAATTACAATCAAAGGATCCNGCNCTTATCAAGGGNGCTCAAGAAAAATTNCANGAGGTACAAAAAGCATATGAAACNATTCAAAATGAAAGAGGCNTATGATTGAATATTTNTGGTTTTATACTAAGCTTGGNTTTTGGCATGTTATTGATTGGGAAGGTCTTGACCATTTTTATTTTATAATTACAATGGCAATTCCTTTCACATTTCTGCAGTGGAGAAAGTTATTGTGGTGGGTGACTATTTTTACCATTGGACATACGCTATCACTAATAGGGAACTTTTATTTAAAAATTTCCTTTTCATCGTATTGGATTGAACTACTAATACCAATAACAATAGCAATAAATTCCATCTTTCTCTTTTATCCAAATCAATACGATTTATCAAAAAGGAAATTTCTTTATCCGCTTTTAACTGGTATTTTTGGTATAATTCATGGTTTGGGTTTTGGAAGGTATTTTAAAATGTTAATTCCAGAAAAAGATGTGAGCATATCACTTTTTTCTTTTGCTTTTGGTGTTGAACTTGCTCAGGTTTTAATTGTTATTTTAGTTTTACTAATCTCTTTTATTGTTTTAAAAATATTCAAGCAATCAAAAAAACAAATGGGAATTTTTGGTAGGGGCTATGATATTATCTCAAGCTTTATTTATGATTTTAGACCGAATTTAAATTAGATTTCAGACTAAGTACTATATTAGTAGCAATGGTGCAAAAGAAACAAGAAAAGTACGATAGAGCTTATTTAGAGATGGCTAAAATTTGGGGGCAACTCTCATATTGCGAAAGGAAAAAGGTTGGCGCATTAATTGTAAAAGATAGAATGATTATCTCTGATGGATATAATGGCACTCCATCTGGATTTGAAAACATTTGTGAAGATGAAGACAATTATACAAAATGGTATGTTCTTCATGCAGAAGCAAATGCAATTTTGAAAGTTGCAGCTTCTACACAATCTTGTAAAGGTGCTACTCTTTATATTACACTTTCACCATGTAAAGAGTGCAGTAAATTAATACATCAAGCTGGAATCGTTAGGGTAGTCTATTCTATTGCTTATAAAGATTCTTCAGGGCTAAAGTTTTTAAAAAAAGCAGGTGTTGTTCTAGATCATCTCCCTTAAATTTAATTTATGAAAAATAATAATCTTTATTTATTGCTAATAATTATTCTCTCACTTTCCATAGGGTATCTTTTGGGATCAAACAATATCATAAATTCTTATTCAACAAATTCAGAAAACTCAAGTGTTAAAAAACTCAATAGGTTAATTAAATATCTAACTCAAGATTATGTGGATGAGATTAATTCAGATAGCCTAGTAAATGTTGTTATTAAGGATATAGTTAATAAACTGGATCCTCATTCGGTATTCATACCTGCAGTTCAGAGAGAATCACTTTCTGAAAGTATGAAAGGTAATTTTTATGGAATAGGTGTACAGTTTAGAATGTTACAAGACACTGTTGCAGTAAGTCGAGTATTAAAAGGCGGTCCCAGTGAAAAAGCAGGTTTATTGTCAGGAGACAGAATACTAATGGCCAATGAAGATACTCTTTTTCAAAAAGAATTGAATAGTGATCAAATTATTTCAAGGTTAAAGGGGAACTCAAAAACACCCGTGCGATTATCAGTATATAGAAAAAAAGAAGACTCAATTTACAGTTTTGATATAGTTAGAGGTCCAGTACCACTTCCAAGTGTTAATGCATTATATATGGTGGACGAAATCACAGGCTATATTAAAATCACCCGTTTTTCACAAACTACTTATCCCGAGTTTAAAAGTGCGATTACCTTTTTGAAGGCTAAAAAAATGAAAAGACTCATAATAGATTTAAGAGGAAACCCAGGAGGATATCTACAACCTGCTAAAAAAATTGCAGATGACTTGTTAGAAGCAAAAAAGGGTATAGTAATTGTTGAGGCTAATAATGGAAAAAGAGTGCAAACATTTTCTACATCAGGAGGCCTTTTTGAAAAAGGAGAACTTTTAATTTTAGTAGATGAAGATTCTGCTTCTGCAAGCGAGGTTGTCGCTGGTGCTGTCCAAGATAACGATAGAGGCTTAATCATAGGAAGAAGAACTTTTGGGAAAGGTCTTGTTCAGCAACAAATGCCTCTTGGTCAGGGAGATCAAGTTCGACTTACTACAGCCAGATACTACACCCCAACTGGGAGATCTATTCAAAGACCTTATGACTCTTCAAGTCGAACAGATTATTATGCTGAAGTTCGNAAACGACATCAAACAGGAGAAATGAANGATCCTTCAAAAATACCGATTAATGATAGTTTNATTTTTACNACACCTAAAGGGAAAAAAGTTTANGGTGGNGGTGGTATCACTCCTGANATTTATGTTTCCACTCAGGAAACAGAAGATGAAGTATGGAATGACTATTTAATAGGTTCTAACCTAATTGATCTTTTTGTTTTTTTAGAACTAGATAAAAATGTAAAAAATTTCAACTTTGATAACAGACAAAAATTTTTTAATGAAGAGTTGCCGAATCCAAATGAGTTTATTGACTCTTTTGCAGAATTTTGCAAGAAAAATAATCTTCCTATCAAAGTGACAAAAAAAAATAAAAAAAACATTTTAAATTCAATAAAAGCCTTTATCGCTCTTCAAGTGCATGACGAGAATACATACTTTAAGATTGCCAACCAAAATGATAAATTTATGATTAGAGCGATGGAATTAGATTGATAAATGAAATACTATTTTTTATTAAGTCTTTCAGCGATCTTTTTTGATAGAATGAGAATTATTAATAATAAAATTGCACTCGCAGATGCTATAGCACATATTACAGCAACTGCACTTTTTCCACTTATTGGGTTTGACCAATTCACNTGAAATAAATTAAATATTAAGATGCTTAAAGCAANNAGAATNAGTGTGTAATATAATACTTTCATAATTCTAAAATAGTTGACTNATGTTTGAAGNGAACAACTTTACNGCAATCGCTAGTAGAATAATTCCAAAAACNTTTCGNATTATATNNATNCCTGATTTACCTAAAAAATTCTCAATANATTTTGATGACTTTAAAATTATATAAACAAAAATAATATTTATAATAATGGCCAAAATAATNTTTAAAACGTGATATTCCGCCCGTAATGAAAGTAAAGATGTCATTGTTCCTGCCCCTGCTATCATTGGAAAAGCAAGAGGTACAATTGAAGCTGTTTCAGGAGCATCATTACGAAAAATTGATATGTCGAGTATCATCTCTAAGGCTAGAAAAAAAATAACAAAGGAACCTGCAACCGCAAATGAATTTATATCAATTCCAATAAGGTTTAGTATCTCTTCTCCTACAAATAAAAATCCAATCATAATGATTGCTGCTATTATTGAGGCTTTTTCTGATTGAATGTGCCCTACTTTTTCTCTTAGCGATATGACCAAAGGAATATTCCCAATTATATCAATTACAGCGAACAAAACTAAACTAGCAGTAAAAATTTCCTTTGCGTTAATCACTTTATTTTTTTTTGCAAATCTAAATCAGATATTCTAATCAAAAAATCAATTATTATATATTTTTACAAAAAAAATCTAATGGTATTAGTTAAGGATACATTGATTTCAGATGACGTATTATCTAAAGAATTTGCATGTAACATCTCTAAGTGTAAAGGTGAATGCTGTGTTGCAGGCGAGGCAGGCGCACCGTTGGGAAAAGATGAAGTTGAATATCTCCAGAAAAATTATTCAAAAATAAAACCCTATTTAAGTAAAAAAGGAATAGAGGCTATTGAAAAACAAGGGGTTTATGTAGATGGATTAGATGGTGATTTCGAAACTCCACTTGTTAGCGGAAAAGAATGTGCCTATGCAGTTTTTTCATCTNCCGGTGTTGCGTCTTGTGGGATAGAAAACGCTTACAGAAATAAAGCAATANATTTCCAAAAGCCAATATCATGTCACTTATATCCATTAAGAATAAACCAATATGATAAGACAATTGCTGTTAATTATCATAAGTGGAGTATTTGTTCNGANGCCTGNTCTTTAGGTNAGGCTATTAAAATTCCGGTTTATCAATTTGTAAAAACAGCTTTGATTAGAAAATTTGGAAAAGATTGGTTTAATGCATTGCATTCAATTGCAAAAAAGACATCTTAGGAGTTTATCAGTGTTTTAGGGGTTTGACAGAGGCTTATTTCTTTAATTAACTGATATTCAATTATTTGGAAATGGCTATTTTTTTTAAAAAAAACAAAAAATATAGTTTTTTGTTAAAAACTAAGCTCCATTGTGGAAAAGTTGCTCTTTCAATTTTCAATACAATTTAGAATCTTTGTTATTCATAATTCAACTTTCTTTAACCTAATTAATAAAACGACAAATGGCAGCAGNAGAACCTATTCTCCAAGAAAACGAAAATCGCTTTGTAATCTTCCCNATTCANCANCANGATATTTGGGAATGGTATAAAAAAATGGAGGCAAGTTTTTGGACTGCTGAAGAAATCGATTTACATCAAGACCTNTCNGATTGGAATTCNAAGTTAAATGAAGANGAAAAGTATTTTATCAAGCATATCCTCGCTTTTTTTGCTGCNTCTGATGGAATTGTAAATGAGAATTTAGCGGAAAACTTTGTTAACGAAGTTCAATACTCTGAAGCTAAGTTTTTTTATGGTTTCCAAATTATGATGGAAAATATTCATTCAGAAACATATTCACTACTAATCGATACATATGTAAAGGATGATGTAGAAAAAGACAAATTGTTTAAAGCAATTGAGGTATTCCCGGCTATAAAAAAGAAAGCAGATTGGGCACTTAAATGGATTGATTCAGACTCTTTTGCTGAAAGATTGATAGCTTTTGCTGCGGTTGAAGGGATTTTCTTCTCTGGAGCTTTCTGTTCAATATTTTGGTTAAAGAAACGAGGATTAATGCCAGGACTAACTTTTTCAAACGAATTAATATCTAGAGACGAGGGTGTTCACTGCGACTTTGCTGTCCATCTACATAATAACCATCTAGTAAATAAAGTTCCTCCCAAACGAATTAAGGAAATATTGTTAGATGCCCTAAATATTGAAAGAGAGTTCATTACCGAATCCTTACCGATAAGTCTAATCGGAATGAATGCAAAACTNATGACTCAATATCTTGAATTTGTCACAGATCGCCTTTTGGTTGAGCTTGGTATTGAAAAAGAATTTAATGTTAGCAATCCATTTGATTTTATGGATATGATTTCTTTACAAGGGAAGACTAATTTCTTCGAAAAACGAGTAGGAGAATACCAAAAAGCAGGAGTATTAAATAATGAAAAGAAAGACGAGAAAATAAGTTTTGATGCTGATTTTTAGTAATTCGTTTTAAATCAATCTTCTTAATTCTAACCATAAATTAAAGGAAAACCTAAAATGTAAAATATGTTTGTAGTAAAAAGGGATGGNCGAAAGGAGCCCATNATGTTTGACAAAATCACGGCGAGGATCCGAAAACTGAATTATGGTTTAAACCCATTAGTAGATCCAGTCAGAGTTGCTATGCGCGTGATTGAGGGACTTTACGATGGTGTAACTACTTCAGAGCTCGACAATCTTGCAGCTGAAATTGCTGCAACTATGACTACNACCCATCCTGATTATGCAAAACTNGCTGCGCGTATATCAGTATCGAATTTACATAAAAACACAAAAAAATCTTTTTCCGAGACAATGGATGATTTACACAATTATGTCAATCCTAGAACAGGAAAAAAAGCTCCTTTACTCTCAGATGAGGTTTATAAAGTAATCAAAAAAAACTCAGACAAGCTTGACTCTAGTATTATTTATAATCGTGACTTTGGTTATGATTTCTTTGGTTTTAAAACCTTAGAACGTTCATACTTATTAAAGCTTAATGGTAAAATNGTTG
This sequence comes from Flavobacteriaceae bacterium TMED68, assembly GCA_002167525.1. The sequence continues at coordinate 5,044 of NHDV01000003.1, read as the reverse complement.
AACGCCCTCAGCATATGTTGATGAGAGTCTCAATAGGGATTCATCTTGACGATATTGAATCAGCGCTGGAAACATATGAATTAATGTCTAAGCGCTATTTCACACATGCCACACCTACATTGTTTAACTCAGGAACACCCAAACCACAAATGTCATCTTGTTTTCTTTTGACCATGAAAGATGACAGCATTGATGGTATTTATGATACTTTAAAACAGACTGCAAAAATATCTCAGTCTGCTGGAGGCATAGGGTTATCTATACATAACATAAGAGCAACAGGATCGTATATAGCTGGAACTAATGGTACATCAAATGGAATTGTTCCAATGCTTAGAGTATTTAATGATACTGCAAGATATGTAGACCAAGGAGGTGGTAAAAGAAAGGGTTCCTTTGCTATATATGTTGAACCTTGGCATGCTGATATTTTTGATTTTCTTGAGTTAAAAAAGAACCATGGAAAAGAAGAAATGCGTGCTAGAGATCTTTTTTATGCCATGTGGACACCAGACTTATTTATGAAAAGGGTCGAAGATGATGGTGAATGGACCCTTATGTGTCCTAATGAGTGTCCAGGCCTGTATGATGTTCATGGAGAGGAATTTGAAAAACTGTATAAAAAATATGAAGGAGATGGTAAAGGTAGAAAAACAATTAAAGCCCGTGAGCTTTGGGAAAAAATTCTTGAATCTCAAATAGAAACNGGAACTCCGTATATGTTATATAAGGATTCAGCTAATCGTAAGTCAAATCAAAAAAATCTTGGGACAATACGTTCCTCAAATCTTTGTACTGAAATACTAGAATATACCTCGGCAGACGAGATAGCTGTATGTAATCTTGCATCTATAGCCCTTCCTATGTTCGTTAAGGATGGCGAGTTTGATCATAAATCACTTTTTGATGTTACAGTAAGAGTTACTAAAAATCTTAATAGGGTAATTGACCGGAATTATTATCCAGTAAAAGAGGCAGAAAACTCCAACTTCAGACACCGTCCAATTGGATTAGGTGTTCAAGGCCTTGCAGATACCTTTATAATGTTACGTTTACCATTTACCTCTGAAAAGGCCAAAGAATTAAATCAAGAAATTTTTGAAACTCTTTATTTTGCAGCTGTTACCGCATCTGCTGAAGAGGCAAAAAAAGACGGTCCCTATCAAACCTACAAAGATTCACCAATTTCTAAAGGTGAGTTCCAACACAATCTTTGGGGAATAAAGGATGAAGAATTAAGCGGTCGTTGGGATTGGGGAAAACTAAGAAAAACAGTAAAAAAACAAGGTGTAAGAAACTCACTTTTAGTTGCACCTATGCCTACGGCTAGTACATCACAAATTCTTGGCAACAATGAATGTTTTGAGCCTTACACATCAAATATATATACTCGTAGAGTGCTTTCAGGCGAATTCATTGTAGTGAACAAACACTTGCTGGAGGATCTAGTTGAAAGAGGACTTTGGAATGAGGAAATGAAACAGGAGTTGATGCGAAATAATGGATCAATTCAAACCATTGAGGCTATTCCAACTGACATAAAAGAACTTTACAGAACCGTTTGGGAAATGAGTATGAAAGATATCATTGACATGTCTAGACATAGAGGATATTTTATTGACCAATCCCAGTCCCTAAATTTATTCATGGAAGGAGCAACTATGGCTAAACTCACTTCGATGCATTTCTATGGATGGAAATCGGGTCTTAAGACCGGTATGTATTATTTAAGGACAAAATCTGCCGTAGATGCAATTAAGTTTACCCTTGACAACAAGTCTAAAGAAGAAAAGCCTGCTCAAATACCTGCTACCGCAATAGCAACAAATCAAGCTAATTCAGAATCAACCCCTCAGCCTGTTGAACCTTTGTCTCCTGAAGAATTAAAGGAGATGCTTTCAAAGGCTAAGGAAAGCGAAGATGATGATTGTTTGATGTGTGGATCCTAGAAGATTATAGCATAAATTCTGATAAAGCCCGCTNATGCGGGCTTTTTATTTTCCTGTAAATCAATGTATTGCGATCTAATGTTAAGATAATGTTATCAAAACATTACTTAAATATTTATTTTTTATTAACTTTGTGTTAACAAGGAAGTAACTAGTTCCAAAATGAAACATCTGATTTGTCTTTTTTTATTTACAACCATAGCTTTGAATGCTCAGGAAAACGAGTCTAGACGAGAATTTGTTCAAGAAGGTGAATTAGTAAAGTTCGCAGAATATCATGTAAATGGAAATATTTCACAAACAGGCTATTTTTTAGATGGCAAAAATCATGGAGATTGGGTAAGTTATGATCTTCATGGGAATAAAATTTCGGAAGGAAGCTTTTCAGTGGGGAAAAAAGTTAANCGTTGGCTTTTTTGGAATGGNGATTCNTTGATTGANGTNGACTACAAAGACAACAAAATTTTAAGNGCAANGAAATGGAAAAAGCCAGAACTATTGGCTTCNAGTTCTGATTAGCTTTAAAGTTTTTTCACAACACCGNANTATTTTTCAACCAATTCATATTTGTGGGTAANAAGATCCTTTGTTCTTATTAGAAAGTTGAAGTAAAGAGTAGTATTTTTCGGGCTNGTCTCCTCACTTCTTGTTCTTTCAATTTGGGTATTTATTTTAGATTCTATGAGTCCAAATGAATTGTTTTTCTCAAACAATACCTCTTCAAATTCTTTTTGATTTTGGATAGAATTAAATGCTTCTTTTCCCTCNTTAAAAATTTTATTTANTGATTCTTCAATCAATAAGAGGTCTTTAATTTGACTAAATGNTAATTTACGGTGGTTGTTATTAAGGTGNTCATAACTAATTTTNGCTAANTANGTCANNTCTTCAGANAGATCATGTAAGTANCCNAAAAGTTCAATATAAAANGTACTAGCTGGCAATGAACTTTCTTCAAGATTTCTAANAAAGTAGAAAAGATTTCCTTTNAAGTCTTCAATACTGTTCTGTAATTTTTTTGAATTCTTTTTTGCCTTTTCAAGTGGTTCNANGTCATTGGTTGAGAGCCCTAATATTATAAGTTTATATACTTTATAACTTTTTTTCAGNACAAGTTCTATTGTTGAACCACTTTGATCAATTACACCCTGAAAAGAGTTACTTTCAACTATAAGAGCAATTTCTTCTTCTCTTACTGATTTATTTTCTTTTCTATGACTAACATAATTTTTTCCTATTATCAATAAAATGATAAACATAATTACTGCGATTACTTGAACCCCTCCAATATTAAGAAGATACACTATAATACCACCAACAGTAAATGCACTAAAAGCAGTTAAAAACCAACCTCCAATAACACTGAGTACTCCTGAGACTCTGTAAACTGCACTATCTGAGCTCCATGCACGGTCAGCAAGCGAAGTACCCATGGCTACCATAAATGTCACATAAGTCGTTGATAATGGTAATTTAAGTGAGGTTGCAAAAGAAATTAAGACAGAGGCTACTACAAGATTTATACTTGCTCTAAGCTTATCGAATTCAGGAATATTACTAGCATTAATATTTCCTTTTGGGCGGATTTGTTTAAAAGAGTTATTTAATACAAGTTGGGTTTTTTCAGGAATAGCTTTTTTAATAATTTCGTTTAGATTGATAAATATTCTAACTAAAATTCTTGATAAAAAGTTAGGTTTAAATCGTTCTCGAGTTCCATATTGATTGGAAAGATCCAAAGATGTTTTAACAACCTTTTTTGCTTTTGATGAAAACCAAAGAGTAATTATCATTATTGTTCCAGAGACAAATAAAAAAATAGTAGGTGTTTGAACTTTTTGAGTTAATTGTATCATACTAAAACTCTCTGCTGAAACTCCTGAGCCTAACCACGCTTTGTATGATTGAAAAGCAGCAATAGGAACACCTATAAAATTTACTAAATCATTACCAGCAAACGCTAGTGCCAAAGCAAAAGTTCCAACCCCAATGATAATTTTGTAAATATCCCATTTGATAAAATTGATTAATACTGAGAAAAAAAACCAAAGAATAAAACTTATGATTTGAACTGAAAGAAGGTTGCCTTCTATAAAAGAGTTTATTGTTTGGGAATTTAAAAGCTCTAGTTCCATATTTGAATATGGTGTACCTTTTATTCCTTTAATTAATATAAAATTAAAAATAGCAGCTAATGCAACTCCCCCAAAAAGACTATTTAACCAAGATGGTTTTTTTTCAAAATTAAATGTGTAAATAATTCTGGATATCCATTGCACTAATGCTCCGATAGAGAACGCTATAAATACTGAAAGTAAGATGCCTAAAATAATCTGAGTTGCCTTTTCTGTATTTATATAGGTTGATAAATCAGATAGCAGTTGATCAGACTTAGCTATTTTAATTATAGCCATTACAACAGCAGCACCTAGTAACTCAAAAACAATAGAGACGGTTGTTGACGTTGGTAGACCGATAGTATTAAAAAAGTCTAATAATAAAATATCTGTCATCATTACAGCCATGAAGATGAAGATGATTTCATCAAAAAAGAATGCCCCAGGGTTAAATATTCCCTTTCTCGCAACTTCCATCATACCACTAGAGGATAGTGCACCAAAAAGAATACCTACACTAGCAAAAATCATGATTTTTCTAAACGAGAAAACCTTTGATCCAATTGCAGAGTTTAGAAAATTCACAGCATCGTTACTTACCCCAACTATTAAATCACCAATAGCTAATAGACTCAATAGGATAACTATAAATAAATATACGCTGTCCATAAGTTTATCAAGGTATTAAAATTTAATAGAGTAGCCTATTGAAAAATCTCTCCCCGGTTTAAATAGAGAAAAAAGAAAGGAATTATCACCAAAGTATTCATATCTGCTTTCTCTTGCATCGTCCAATAGGTTGATAATTCTAAATGTTACAGATTGATTCTTATTCGGACCAAAACTTTTTGAAAAATTAAAATTTAAACTATTAAATGGGGCAGCATAAACATCTGGGATAAAGCCTACTCCAACAACTTCCAAAGTAGAACCTTGGACGTTGTAGTACAAAGCAGATTGAATTCCATTTCCTGAATT
>NHDV01000029.1 GCA_002167525.1 Flavobacteriaceae bacterium TMED68 | reverse complement strand
GTCATAAAACTTTGACAAAAACGCATCACCTCAGTATCTGTTTTTCCTTTAGGGTTAAAATCAGAACCACCTTTACCCCCTCCCATGGGTAGGGTTGTCAGACTATTTTTAAAAATTTGTTCAAAGGCTAAAAACTTTAATATACTTAGATTTACACTAGGATGAAATCGTAAACCCCCTTTGTACGGTCCAATCGCAGAATTCATCTCAATCCGGTAGCCCCTGTTTACTTCAATTTCTTCTTTGTCATTAATCCAAGCCACTCTGAAAGAAACTACGCGTTCTGGTTCTACCATTCTTAGAAGAATGTTTTGTCCATAATAAATATCTTTTTTTACTATGTATGGTATAACAGTTTCAGCGACTTCTGTAACTGCCTGCATGAACTCAGGTTCATTTTGATTCCGTTGATTGACTTCGGCTAAAAATTGTTTGATTATTTTATCCATAGGATTAATATTTACTTAATAAAGTTAGGTCTTTCTTGGGAGAAAAAACTCAATTTTTTAGCCAAAAAGATGAGAAACTAAGTCCTGAATCTTTGAAATGGGGATAACTTTTACCAAAAGATTTTGGTTATCAATTTTAGAAAATTTTGAGATGAAGACACTTTCATAGCCTAATTTGGCAGCCTCTTGAATTCTTTGTTCTACTTTGGGAACTGGTCTAATCTCACCGGATAAACCGATTTCTGCTGCAAAACAATATTTTTCGGAGACTTCAATATCGTGATAACTTGACAAAATTGAAACTATTACGGCTAAATCTAAAGCAGGATCATCTATTGAAATTCCACCTGTTATATTAATAAAAACATCTTTTGAACCTAGAGTAAAACCTGCTCTTTTTTCCAAGACAGCCAAGAGCATGTTCAGTCTTTTAGTATTGAAACCTGTGCTGGTTCTTTGAGGAGTTCCATATACAGCTGAACTAACTAATGCTTGAATTTCAATCATTAAAGGTCGAACCCCTTCAATAGTAGCAGCAATAGCGTGACCACTTAGTTTTTTTTCTTTTTCAGATATCAATAATTCACTTGGATTATTGACTGCGCTTAGACCATGGGATTGCATTTCATAAATTCCAATTTCTGAAGTAGCTCCGTAACGATTTTTTTTTGTTCTTAAGATTCTGTAAATGTGATTTCTATCTCCTTCAAAATGAAGAACTACATCAACCATATGTTCCAAAATTTTAGGTCCTGCGATTTGACCATCTTTAGTAATGTGTCCAACTAAAAAAACAGGAACATGTGACTCTTTGGCAAAACGGATAAACTCTGCAGTACATTCTTTGATTTGGGATATACTTCCAGGGCTATTTTCGATATTATCTGTATTGAGTGTCTGAACAGAATCAATAATTACCAAATCAGGATTTAAAGTCTCTATTTGTGAGAATATATTTTGGGTTTTTGTTTCACTAAGTATATAGCAATCATTGGATGATTCATTGATACGATTAGATCGGATTTTGATTTGTCTTTGACTCTCCTCTCCGGAAACATATAACACCTTTGCATTTATTCGCATTGCAATTTGAAGTAGAAGTGTAGACTTTCCTATTCCTGGTTCTCCTCCAAGAAGCATTAAAGCTCCCGGAATTATTCCCCCGCCTAATACCCTATCTAGTTCTTGATCGCCGGTATTGATTCGCAATTCTTGTTTAATATCGATCTTATCAATTTTGAGTGGTTTGATCGCCTCATAAATTTTTTGGGATGATTTCCAAACTTTTTTTGGTGATTTTTCAATCACCTCTTCAGACAATGTATTCCATTCTTTACATGAATTACACTGACCCTGCCACTTTGCATGCTGGGTGCCACAATTTTGGCAAAAAAAAGAAGTTTTTACTTTATTCATTAGCAGCTAAAAATNTACTANCGNTGGCGATTNATCAAAGGTAACGCAAAAAAAGCGATGGCNCCAAAAGCAANTATCATNAATGTCTGGCAACTCCAGACAATCCATCCAAAAGCCAAACTAGAATCTTTACCTATACCAAATGAAATTAAAACTAATGAAACAGTATACGGATAAATACCAATGCCTCCACTTGTTATAGAGATCGACAAACCACCTATTACGAATGCTGGAATTAAAGCATTTAACCCTAAATTAGCTGTTTCAGGAATAGAGTACTTGATGACCCCGAACATGAGTATATACATTAACCAAATAAATAGGGTATGAAAGATGAAGGCTCTCTTTTTTTTAATTTTATTTATTGAAAGAAACCCCTGCCAGATCTCAGTTAGGAATAATTTAATTTTTTTAGCAAAAGGTTGTTCGGAATAAATTAAAAATCTTAAACCAAACCCTAAAATAATTAGAATCAATAAAAAATATATTAGATTAGAAATTTTAAAATCTAAAATATCTATGATTAGTTCAAATTGTAATAATAATGCTATAAAAACAAATATAAATAGTAAAATAAGGTCAATTACCCTCTCTGCAATTATAGTCCCAAAACCTTTTTGAAATGGAATATTATCATANCGATCCATANNNGTCGCTCTNAGTANTTCTCCNGAGCGAGGAATNCCNAGGTTAGATANATATCCTATTAAAACCGCAAGAATAGAATTAGCTAATCNTGGCTTATAACCCAANGGGACNAAAAGATATGACCANCGAATAGCTCTTGAAACATGACTAAGTAAACCAAAAATNGAAGAAATAATTATAAAATGATAGTCTGCATTTCTTATGTATTTGATTACGTTTTNACGGTCATCAACAGAGGTATTTTGATAGCTNAAATAGATAAAGAATAAGCCGATNAAAAGTGGGATTAAATTCTTTGAAAGCTGNATTACCTTATTCAATNNNCTANGTTAACCGATTGGTNTCTTCATCAGGAAANATAATTGATGGNACNAATGATTTAGCCTCTTCTAAATCCATTTGNGCATAGCTAATGATNATNACAACGTCTCCTTTTTGAACTTTTCGNGCNGCTGGNCCATTTANGGTAACTTCACCGCTTGANTTTTNCCCTTCNATCACATATGTTTCNAATCGCTCCCCATTATTAACATTGACNACTTGAACTTTTTCGCCAACGATNAGATNNGCCGCNTCAATNANNTCNCNATCNATNGTAATACTACCAACATAATTTAAATCAGCATCAGTAACTTTTACCCGGTGAATTTTTGACTTTATTATTTCTATTAACACANCACAAATGTAATGATTTAAGACATATTGATATTGTCTATTAATCTAATTTTNCCNAANGAGGCAGCGATAAAGCCTCGNCCCGATTTTATNTTTTCGTTAGGNTTAAACTCTANAAGAGTAAAAGGATCTGTTGCAGTAAAATATTCCAATTTAATAAGTGAAAGNTTTTTAAAAAAATCTCTAACCTCTATTTTAACTTTNNTATATTTTTCTGTATTTGCNAGTNTTNTNGCAAGTNTCAATCCTTCNTAAACNTTTGGAGCAATTCTTCTTTCNTNAGTATTCAATAAAATATTACGCGAACTCATTGCNAGNCCGTCTNTGGNTCTTACTATTGGNCAACCNANAATCTTGGTTGAAANNTTTAGNGACTTACTTANGTNATTAACAANNAGTAATTGTTGGTANTCTTTTTCTCCAAAATATGCTTTNGAGGGTAAAAATGTTTTAAAAAAGTACTCTAAAACAGTAGCNACNCCNTGAAANTGCCCTTTTCTAATTTTTCCTTCCATAACAGTATCTAGGTTNCCAAGATCATATNGCTTAGATANAATTTCATCCCNATAAATATCNNTTTNATNNGGANTAAANACNGAGANATTTTTACCAAATTGAGAAATTTTATAAAGATCTTCCTCTAATTNATTNGGATAATTTTTTAAATCTATATTATTGTCAAATTGAGTAGGATTNACAAAAATNGTAACTAGNACTTTGTCATTTTCAATTAATGCTTTTTCAATTAATGAAAGGTGCCCATCGTGAAGTGCTCCCATAGTCGGAACCATGCCAATTGAATAGGATTTCCCAAAAAAATGCCTTGAGAATTGTTGGGGCGAATTAAAGACTTCCATTAAAAAATATTTAAACCTTGTAAATATAGAGATTTCAGCTTATTACATTAAATTTTTGTAATTTCGCAAAACTTTTAAGCTTAGGATTAATAAATATTTTATGAAAGACAAAAAAGTGCTGAATATTTCTTCAGAAGTAGTTCCTTACCTTCCCCAGTCTAATCAAGCTGTAAATTCTTTCAAAATCCCAAAAAACATTAATGATCACGGAGGTCAGACCAGAATATTTATGCCACGCTATGGTATGATAAATGAGAGACGTCACCAACTTCATGAGGTAATCCGATTATCTGGAATGAATCTAGTAATCAATGATGTTGACATGCCCTTAATAATAAAAGTTGCTTCAATCCCAAAGGAAAGAATGCAAGTATATTTTATTGATAACGATGAATATTTCAAAAGGCGCTCTTCTTTGAGAGATCATAATCAAAAACTTTTTTCTGATAATGATGAACGGATGATTTTCTTTACAAAAGGAGTCATTGAAACTGTTAAAAAACTCAATTGGTCACCTGATATTATACATTTACATGGCTGGTTTACTTGTTTATTCCCACTTTATTTAAAAACATATTATAAAGACGAACCAATTTTTGCAAATAGTAAAATTGTCACTTCTGTTTATGCAAAAGATTTTGACAAAGTAATTTCTAAGAATTTACATGATAAAGTTGCATTTGATAATATTCCACTGGAATTAATAAGTCATTTAAAAAATGCAAGCTTCGAGAATTTAATTAAGTTGAGTATTGAATATTCAGATGGATATGCTATTGCCGACAGTGAAACCCCAAAATCCATACAAGATGACCTATTAGATTATTCAATTCCTGGGTTGAGTTTTGAAGATTCTCAAAAGGAAGATGCATTTGTTAATTTTTATTCTAGCAACATAATATAAAAATAAACAATGAATTTTCTAAGCCTAATCAAACCCATTTTGGCTATTTCAGTCATTGTAATCTGCTTTTTTTTATCCTGTGATAAAGATTATCATTCCGTTGGAGTTGATTTATTGACTAAAACAACTCTTAAAACGAGATCTTTTAATGCTCCTGTTTATTCCTACCAAAAGAAGCTTAATTATTTTCAAACGGATGGATTACCACTTGGTCAGCTAGGGAGAATTCAAATTCCTGGTTTTGGTGTTTCCAAAGCCAGTATAACTTCTCAACTTAGGTATTCTGGGGGACCTGTTTTTGGGAATTATACTCAGGAAGCAGAAGTGGCCAAAGATAACCCTGCTGTAATTGATGAAAATGAAAAAGTCACATCTGTTTATTTAGACATACCATTCTTCAACAACCTAGATGACGCTGATCAAGATGGGGTTATTGATTTATTTGATAACGATGCAAAGGATCCTGAGAGTGATTCTGACGGTGATGGATTGTCAGATATTGAAGAGAGCCGATTAAATTTAAACCCATTAAGTGATGATAGTGACAATGATGGTATTTTAGATTTGATAGATACTGATAGTTCAAGTTTTGAATACGAAAATAACATTTATCAAATCGATTCAATTTTTGGCAACAGAGCTGCAACCTTTAATCTAAAAGTTTATGAGCTCACCTATTTTCTCTCTCCTTTAGACCCTTTGCAGAATTTTGAGAGAAACAAACAATATTATTCGAATACTGATTTTTTTGAACAGGGATTTATAGGGGCAAAGTTGTGCGATACGCTTTACAGCTTAAATTTTGATGAGTTAAGATTTAATTACAAAGAAGATGATCCTGAAACTAATGATGTAGATGAGAGGAATAAAATTCAAACGCGACTATCACCAAGAATTAGAGTCCCACTTGATATAGATTTTTTTCAAACCAAAATTATAGATAATGAAGGGGAGGATCACTTGTCAAATTATGAAAACTTTACTCGGTTTTTTAAAGGGATCGTAATTAGAGCTGATAATTTTTCAGATGATTTATATATGCTTCTCGATATTAATAACGCTAATATTAATATTGAATATGATTACAACTTTAATAATTCGAATGGCACTTTAGACAATACATCCGATGATATTATTGAAATAAATTCAAAAGTTTTTTCCCTCAATTTTAACGGTGTTCGATTCAACACATTAAATCATCAAGATATGAGTGGCGAAATTGATAAAGAAGTTCAACTAGGTCAGAACAATATTGCTTCTAAAAAATCCTACTTAAACGGGAATGGATATTTTTCAACCATCAAATTATTTGATAAGCTGAATTCTCAAGGTGAGTTACTCGATGATTTAAGAAATAATAGATGGCTTGTAAGTGAGGCCAACCTATTTTTATACGTTGATCAAGATCATTACATTTCATCTGATTTGGACATAATTAAAAGACTTTATTTATTTAATTATTCAAATGGTTCCCCTATAATTGATTTTACCCTTGACAATTCAGTGAATAATAATCAAAAAAATAAAGATAAATTTATTTATGGTGGTTTTTTAGAGTATGATGATCTTGGCAGACCCTATAGATACAAGTTTAGAATTACAAACCACGTTAATAGGCTTATAAGAAAAGATTCCACCAATTATACGATAGCTATTTCCCCTGCAAATGGAATAAATTCTATAGGATATAAAAGAGCTCAAACATCAGACCAGGAGTTTATCAATTATCCTTCTACCTCAGTTTTAAGCCCTCTTGGGGTTGTTTTACATGGATCTGGTGGGGAGGAAATGGATTCATCAAAAATCCAACTAGAGATTTTTTATACGGAGTATTAATACTTCATCCAATTTTTAGGGCTAGATATAAATTTTAAAATTGTCAATTATATCCAATTACTATCCTATTATAATTTTTGATAGAATTTATCTATTTAAATTAATAATTAAAAAAATTAGTAAAATTATTCTCAATAATAATGGATAATAATAGATAATACCTATTCATATTTAATATACAATAGACTTTGCCTAATATATAAAAATAGAATACATGTAAATATTACTGGTAAGGCAAGTATCCAGTCAAAATAAATTCCAATTAAGACATAAAGTATTACCCACCAAACACCAAACAGAATTAAACCTGCTGTCAATTTGATTGAGCTGTAAAAAACAATATCTTCGAAAAGTGATAATATTTTTTTCATGATAAGAAGAGGTGGAAGATTTGGAACATAGCTAATTGCTAATAATAATTTGAATCCTAATTTATTTTTATATTTTTTTTCGGTCTTTAGGTTCATAAGACCTATACCTTTTTTTAAATCTTCAAAATCCATTTCTGTATTTATTCGATTTATTAACTTTTTACGTTTTGAATAATTAATGTCATTATTAGGTAACCAAATACACTTTTTCATTCTTGATTTTAGCTTTTCTCGAATATTATTAATCGTCTCAGCTTTAGACAAAGAATCATCTAAAAAATTTCTTACTTCAATAGGCTTTCCAAAAACTAGATGAAGATCACATAAAGGTTTTGTATGATGCCCATAGTTTATTCCCACAGGAACTAAATAAATTGGAAAGTTACTCTCTACTTGAGCTTCATAAACAAGACGACTACTTCCTTTGGATAAAGACTGTAAAAAAAACTCATTGTGGTGTGCTGCCTCTGAAAACATTATAATTGATTCTTTAGAGCACAGAAATTTTCTGCATTTATCAAAAATTTCCTCATTTCTCCTAAGGTTTGAATACCCATTACGAATTCGATAAACAGGCAGCATTTTTAGTGCGTCCAAAAACCATTGAAATTTTCCACCGAAAACATCACTACGTGTTAATGAAGTTACCTGTTGAATAACAATAGAACCCACTAAAAGTGGATCTAAAAATGCTCCTTGATGATTAGGCGAAAACAGGATTCCCCCTTCTTTTGGGATATTTTCAAGCCCTATAATTTTAACTTTTCTAAAGTAACATTTGGATGCAAATTGTATAGTGTACTTTATGAAATAGTAAAAAATATTTTTCATTAAAGCTGACTAGGATAACTTTTATTTGACATTATTAAGCAACTATTGTTTCTCTTTAGTAAATGTTTTGAGTGACAAATTAATAATAATAATTCTGCAATAAAAACTAATTTTTTTTTACTAAAATATTGGAAATTTTAAATTATTAAACTTAAATAAATAATATTTAATAAATTTAAAAGCCACAACTAAAACTTTACCATGCTTTTTAAGAGTACTATCGGTAATTTTTAGACCCCATCTCGGACCCAGATTTAATAATAAAAAAACTAAACATCTATGATTACACCTGAATTTTTTGACTTTAAATTTTATGAATGGGAGAAAAAGCATCGTGATCGCCCATTATTGAGACAGCCATTTGGTGATAATTGGGAAATTTATACGTGGGGTGAAGTCGGACAAATGGCAAGAAAATTAGCTACTGGTTTAAAATCACTAGGATTAAGAGAAAATGCACATATTGGACTAATTTCTAAAAATTGTCGTGAATGGATTATTGCAGATATGGCAATAATGATGGCAGGATATGTATCTGTTCCTTTTTTCCCATCCCTTAAAGGTGAGGAATTAAATTTCCTTTTGGATTTTGGCGATATAGATTTAATTTTTGTAGGTAAAATTGAGACTTGGCAGGATATTAAGGATGATATACCGGTTGAATTACCCGTAATAAAATTTCCAAATTATAAAGGGTTTTCTATTGTTGAGCGTGGAGAGGAATGGTTCGACTTTTTAGGGAAACATAATCCAATGAAAAACCCACACATTCCAAAGCTTTCCGATTTGTGGACTATTATTTTTACTTCTGGTACTACTGGTAATCCAAAAGGAGTTAAGCTTTCTTACTATGCTATTGATGAGACGATTAATAATATTCGAGAAAAGCTAAAATCAAGAATGAAAAAGTGTATTTGGTTACCTAATAATGACATTAATTATTCAAAACGT
>NHDV01000028.1 GCA_002167525.1 Flavobacteriaceae bacterium TMED68 | reverse complement strand
TACAAGTGACACAACAGCTTCTGCAACTATAAGCGGAGCAATCTCTATTGCAGCAGCTACCCCAAGTTCAACCACATGTACTATTTCAGGTACATTAACTACTGGAGGGCCATCTCTATCTCAGACGGTAAGTATTTCAACTGCAATTGATACCATTAGGTATTATTTTAATGACTGTTCAGATACATTAAGTTTAACAGTTACAGGTTTACCTCCAGGGGTTTCGATGGCCATTAGTGAACAAACTGCTTTTGGAGAAAGAATCTATTTAGCAACAATTACTGGTACACCAACAGGGACTGCTTCTGGGACTTATAATTATACGATTAGTGCTGTTAATTCAACTGGGACAGCTTCGGCATCATACGATGGTGATATTACCGTAACATTATCTTCAGGTACGACATCAAGCTCATCATCAAGTAGAACATTTAATATAGGAGTAAATGCAACTAGTAGTTCAGACTATACCCTAAATGGTGATGATCGTTTTGGAACTGTAACAGGAGGTGACCCTGATTTAACTTTTAATGCAGGAGATACTATTAACTTCAACGTTGATGCTACTGGTCATCCATTTTATTTAAAAACTAGTCCGGGAACAGGATCAGGAAATTTAATAAGCGGTGTTTCAAACAACGGTACAGTAAGTGGAACTGTAACATGGACCCCTGGAGGATCAGGTACATATTATTATCAATGTTCACTACATTCTGGAATGGTAGGAACTATTGTAATTAATTAAATATTTTTTCTCTTATTTTTATTTATTCTAATTATAAATTACTATAAATCAATTACTTACGATTTATTTTTTATATATTTACAAAAAATATAATTAGTCATGGATAATCTATCATTAAGTAACAGTTGTTTAAATTGTTTAAACATTCACGAAGACACTAGAAAGTGTGGTATACATCATATTGAGGTAAGCGAAAAATATACTTGTAACGATTTTAGTGGTGTAGAATAAATATCAAACATTAAAATTAAATTATTGAACCCCTAACATGTTTTAGGGGTTTTTTTATTTAATTAAAGATCTTTGATCATAATCCATATATTACTTTAAATTTGAAATTTAACGAAAGATCTATAATTACATAAGAGGTTGTTTTTAAGTTATTACAGTTATAAAATGATTAAGTATTAATAATGAATAAGTATATATTTTTTTGTTGTTCACTACTGATCACCCTCTTGAGCTTTTCTCAAAATAAATTTGGAAATCAAAAAGTTTTTTTAATTACTCTTGACGGATTAAGATGGCAAGAATTGTTTTCAGGAGCAGATCCTTTACTAGTAAAAAACAAAAAATATGTTGAGGATCCTGAAAAGCTTCTTGAATGGACATGGAATGAAAAACCTAAAGTTAGACGAAAGATGTTAATGCCTTTTATATGGAATGAGGTTGTAAATATTGGACAAATTTATGGAAATAGGAATTTGGGGAATAAAGTTAATTTAACTAATAGTATGTGGTTTTCATACCCCGGTTATAATGAAATATTAACGGGAAGATCAGATGACCTAAATATATTTAGTAATGATAAAATACCTAACTCTAACGAAACAATTTTAGAACAATTTGCAAAAGCTTTTAATTCTTCAAAAGTAGCAGCTTTTGCGAGCTGGGATGTTTTTGATTATATTATAAATCAGGAAAGATCCGGTGTTTATACCAACTGTGGTTTTGAGTCCTCAACTGATTTTCCTCTGAGTAAAAAAGAAATTTTACTTAATGATCTCCAGAGTCAAACTCCTAGTCCCTGGAGTAGTGTTAGATTTGATGGTTTTACCCATCAATATGCTAAAATTTATTTAGACAAGCACCAACCTGACTTATTATACATATCTTATGGAGAGACTGATGATTTTGCTCACGATGGAGATTACGAATCTTATTTGAAATCTACAAAAAACACGGATAGCTTGATTAAAGATTTATGGGAATACACTCAACANAGTGATTATTATAAAGGAAAAACAACTTTTATAATTACAACAGATCATGGAAGAGGAACGGAGCCAATCGAAAGTTGGAAAAGCCATGGTGCCGATATAAAAGGTTCTGATCAAACTTGGATTATACTTTTTGGAAAAGGAGTATCTGGAAAGGGAGAAATATCAGAACCTAATCAATTATTTAGTAATCAAATTGCCCCTACAATTAGAGAGCTCTTAGGAATCTCAAAATATTATACTAGTGGTTATGGAGATCCACTCAAATTAAGATAGTGTGATGAAATTTTTAATTCCTTAGAGATATTTTTCAATAAGTTTTTTTGTTGCCAAAATACCTTCAGTAGATGATAAATATTCTGATTCATCATTTCCATATAAACTCATAATTGCTCCTTCATATTCAATNGCTATATGTCCTTGAAAATTGGAAGATTTAATTAATTCCATCATTCTTTTATAATCAGTGCTATTTTCCTCTCCCTTACTATTAAAATTATGAGATTTTGCACTTATACCCATTGCGTAAGGTAGCATTTCTTCTACTCCTTTATATTTATCGTACTGTTCAATACATTGGCTACCAAATCTTTTACCTTCTTTTTTTGGTGCTGTTTTTACACAAAAATTACGAGTCCCAAAATCAGGTAAAGTTCCTAAGTTTGGATGATTTATACTTTTCATTAAATCCACTAACCATCTAGCGTTAGAAGTGTATCCACCATGATTTTCTATTACAATAGACATATCAATTTTTTCAGAAAATTCTAAAAGTTTTGCAAGACTATCTTCACTTATATTTTTTACTTCGTCTTTACTCATATTCGATGACCAAAGATTTGCCCTGATTGCCTTGCAACCTATAGATTTTGCGATCTNAATCCATTCTTTATGTCCATCGATAGCCATATTTCTCTCTGTTTTATCTCTAGAACAAAGACTTTTAGATTCACCTGTTTTAAAATCAATAAAATCAACAAGCATAATAGTATTTTCAATACCATAGTCATTTGTCTTTACATTTATTTCTCTTATAAAATTTGGATCTCTTCTTTTTTCATTCATAGGTGTATTCCAATATTCAGCCGCATCTATATTAAAATCTTCTCTAACAATTCGTGGAAAATCAGTAATATTCATCTTTTTAGTGTAAAGAGAACTAGCAAAAGAATAGCATTGTAATGATATTTTTATTCTTTTATCTAACGGTATTGATTTAGACCACAGATTTTGAGATATAAATGGTATTCCCATCGAAAGCGCAAAAGAAGATTGAATAAATTTTCTTCTATTTTGATTCATGTCAATTAATTTATGTTTGTTTCTCAATATACAATCAAAAATTAATTTCTAAAAATCTTTATATTAAGTATCATTCTAAGTAAAACTTTATTAAATTTTTATTCTTTTGTTCAATTTTGATTCGTTTTTTAATTTTAATTATATTATAGGTCTACATGTAAAATAACTATTATGCAAAATAGAAGAAAATTTATTCAATCAATTTCTGTAGCAGGAATATCTCCTTTTTTTATAAAAAATTTCAAAATATTTGATTCTAACAATGGTTTTAGAGCATCTTTAAATCCAGGATCAATTGGTCTTAAATGTAATGCAAATGAACTCCTAGATTTTGCAATTTTATATAAGTTTTCATCAATTAGTCCTCTTTTAGGTGACCTAATTAAATTTAAAGATGATGATAGAAAATCTTATTTAGCTAAAATGGAAAGGAATGACATTAAATTTGATTCGGGTGGTCTACCCATAGATTTTAGGTCCTCTGATTCAAAATTTCAAGAAGGATTTCAATTTCTTAAAAAACACATTAAAACAATTACTACTTTTAATATATCAAGTCTTGTAACTTGGATAATGCCTACACANAAAAGTCTAACGTATATTCAAAACTTTGACCAACATCAGGAGCGATTAAAAAAAGTTGCAAGTGTTTTGGATGAAGCTGGGCTAAAACTTGGTTTAGAATTTGTAGGGCCAAAAACTCTGATGGCTCGTGATAAGTATCCATTTTTACATACTATAAAAGGATTAAGAGAGCTGATAAGTGCTNTAGGAAAAAATAATGTTGGTTATTTNCTTGACAGTTTTCATACATATTGTGCAGAGGATNATTATAANGAGATGGAGTTTCTTAAAGCAGACGACATANTATCAGTNCAACTNAATGANGCNGTTATTGGAAGAACNCCTGCNACNCAGCTTGATTTGGAACGTGAATTACCAGGTGATACTGAGATAATNGATTTNAAAAAATTTNTNGATTTTATNCNTTCNAAAGGNTATAATGGTGCTGTAAGTGTNGAGCCTTTCAATAAGAAATTAAANTTNATGGAAACAAGTGCAAAGCTTAAAAGGGTAAGATCTTCNCTTTTTAAAGTCGGTGTATAAAACTANNATNTTTTCNGTANNTTTTANANATNAAGTTTTTATAAAATCTNATTAATTTAGTTNAGNTTAACCAAGNGTGGCTAATGAAAAATCTATCAATTGNTTTAGAAGATAATGCTCAAAAAATACCAAGTCATACNGCAATAATATCTGGAGAAAAAAAAATTTCNTTTAAAGAACTTGATCAATTATCNAACAAAGTTGCCAATTTAATNTTAGGATTAGGAGTCAAACNTGGTGATTCAATTGCTTTGCAGTGTCCAAATATTCATTTCTTCCCAATTATATATTATGGNATTTTAAAAATGGGTGGNATTGTTGTTCCNCTNAGNATTNTNTTAAAAAAAAANGAAATAAGTTATATTTTAAATAATTCNAANACCAAATTATTTTTTTTCTATGANGGAGATCAAACTNTAAANATTTNTNGTGAAGCTAAACANGCNNTAAAAAAATGNCCTNAANTNNNNGANTCANTTTTNATAGAAAACGAAGACANCTTNTTTTNNAANAANCNNTCAATCAAAAAATTCAGNNNTTTGATGGAAAATGANTCAANNGAATTTGANNTTANTANNACAAATTCCNACCAAACTGCAGTTATTATTTANACTTCTGGAACAACNGGNAAACCAAAAGGNGCNGAATTGACTCATTCAAATTTNGCATGGAATGCAAAGATTACAATTGATTTATTTNATTTTAGAAAAGGNGATATTGCANTNAATGTATTACCTCTATTTCATATTTTCGGTCAAAATTGTATNATGAATGCNTCTATTTTTGCTGGTATNTCNAANATTCTTTTAAAAAGATNTGANCCTGANNANGTTATCCAAATNATTCAAAAAAAGAAAGTTACAATTTTTGCAGGTGTACCGACTATGTTNTGGGGNTTATTAAATGGTTTGAATTTNTTTGATTNNAAAAAAATACAATTATTAAAAAANNANTGGAGAATTGCTCTTTCTGGAGGNGCAGCAATGCCAGTAGAGCTATTNAATGANTTTGANAAAACTTATGNGGTNCCAATTTTTGAGGGGTATGGTATGTCNGAGGCTTCNCCNTTNGTAACNTATAACTTTCCNGGACATAAAAGAAAAATTGGTTCTGTTGGTNTACCATTNTGGGGAGTTCAAGTTAAAGTGGTTNATAANANNTTGATTNANCTTCCTAATTATNAAGTTGGTCAGATAATTTTTCGTGGNCACAATGTTATGAAAGGATATTTTAACAATGATAAAGCNACTAAAAACGCAATAAAAAANGGCTGGATGCANTCAGGAGACCTCGGATATAGAGACGANGAAGGTTATTTTTTTGTAGTAGATAGNATGAATGATATGATCATAAGGGGAGGANCTAATATTTANCCAAGNGAAATTGAAGAGGAAATAATAAAACATCCNAAAATTTCATTNGTTGCTGTAGTTGGAATTCCAGATCAANGAATGGGAGAAGAAATTAAGGCTTATTTAGTATTAAAAAAANATNAAATTNTATCTAAAGCNGAATTNAAANCTTGGATAATGGANAANGTAGCAGCTAATAAATATCCAAGAGAAATAGAGATTGTTANNGAATTACCTATNAATGCTACAGGTAAAATTCTTAAGCGCAAGCTCAANTAAAAATTNAGNNTNATTTTTTANAANGGNANATAGGTTATNATTATNGAGTAAATAATAAAAAAAANAATNAAAGGTATNACTAAATAGCCCATAATATCTCTAGCTTGGAGATTTGTTCCCGATCCCATTATGGGAAGGATCAAAAGNAGATAAAATGGNTGCAANAAATTTGTTAATGTTTCTCCATATGCAATGGANAANGAGGCTCTAGAAATCATNGANATAATTTCATCNNGANNATAGCCAGNTCCAATTGTTTTAANTGCTTCTAAAACACTTGGCCCTATNACTGCAAANTCTCCTCCTCCAGANGGTATTGCGAANTTTACTATTCCTCCTAAGACAAATGAGAAAAAGGGAAATGTTTTNAAAGATGAGACTGAAACTAAAGCTTGAGATAATGATTCCCCNAGTCCTGTATAAATCATNATACCCATAATACCAGCATAAAAGGGAAATTGAAACAATATACTAGATACATTACTNCTTGATCTNCGCATAGCTATACTGAAACGTAAAGGNCTNTTNTGCATTATAAGACCTAGCATTAAGAAAATGAAAATCATAATATTTAAATTCAAATCAAATCCATTTAAAATAAAATACCTTACTGTATATATAAGACCTAAAAGGAAAATAATCATTGTTAAGGGAAAATTATTATTCAATTTATCTGATAGCGCTTTGAAGGGAAGTTTTTGTGATTCAGCTTCCTGAGCAATTGTAATTTCATCACTTAAATTTTCGGAATTGATTAAGTAGTCTTTTAATTCTCTTCCCTCAGAATTTTTAGGCCTTATTAAAATCATTATCAGTGTTCCTAAAAATAGATAGCAAAGTATTACTGTAATATTTACGTAAGAGCCAAGAGTTTCGGTTGTAGATATTGTACTTTCTATAATTCCAGACTTTAACAAATAATTATCTTTAGTATTGAGTAAAAGAGGAATTGAGCTAGATAAACCCGTAACCCAACTATTATTTGAAAAATAAGTACATGCAATTAAAAAAGGGTAGTTTACCCCCTTAATTCGATCAGCAAGAGATCTGCCTAGTGCTGCAGCTGCTACTATCCAGCCCCAACTAATCATTGAAACAAGGAATCCAAATAAAGTAACTACAAAATAAACTTGAATCGGATTTTTTATGTATTTACATAGAAGATTAATTTGTTTTAGAAAATAGGGAGATAGAGCAATGGTGTAACCCGTAACTATAAGTAATACCATTTGCATTCCAAATTCAAGTAGCAACCAAAATCCTTTGTACCATGCATCTAATATTTCAAAAAAATTAACATTAACAATAAAAAAAGCAGAAACAGCTACGATTAGTGTGAGAACCAAAGCAAAAACAAATGCATCTGGCATATTTTTTTTAAAAAAATATGTGAATTTTTCACCTAACCTTGAGTTCATTTTTTTTCTCTTATCATATCTTTTCAAAAACTATTTTAACTCTCTTGAAGGACTAAATTTAAAAAAATATGTTTAGCTTTTTTAAAAGTGAAAGATTTCTAAATTCCTATTTAATATTTAAGAAAACCATTTATGATTTCCGAACTGATTATTTTTAATAACTATTCCATTTTCTAAATAAAACTTAATCCCTTTTGTTACGCTATTTAAGTATTTTTTTAGGGATGGTAGAATGTAAGTTATTAATAAGAGCCTGTAAATTATTGGAGAAAACTTGTCAGATATATAAGGGTTAACTTTAATTATTAATATTGTTTTTTCATTAATTGATTTTAATTTCCATTCAACTTTAGATTTTTTACCCCCCTTTTTTCCAATGTATAATTCAAACCCACTTTTTTTTTGCCAATTGTAAATATTTCTTTCGAACAATAAACCATTTAAATAGATGAGTTCATCTATTTTTTTTTGTTCGTTCCAAACAATTATTTTATGTGATTTGCAAAATGGATGAAACAATTCTAAGTGAGAAGGTTTTGACAACAAATCCCATACTTTTTCTAATTCAACATTTAATTTAACTTCAGATTTAACAGAAAGGTTACTTAATTTATTTTGCATCAAGAATTTATTTATAAGATTGGTCAATCTGATCTGGTATATCCAAATTTGCTTTAATTACAACCGCAGTATGAATCAAAGTTGTTGATAATAAACCATCCTCATTAAATAACTCCCCCTTAATTGTTGCTATTTTCCTGCCAATTTTAATTGTTTCGGCTATTGCTATCACTTTTCCTGTAGTTAGTGGTCTGTGATGAATACTATGAAGGTTAGTAGAGCTTGGATAACTTAATCCTCTGGATTCATAAATTAAAAGTAAGCTGGTAACATCATCTAACATTGAATTCATTTGACCTCCTTGAACACTTTTATTTGGNTTTAGATTTTTTGAAGAAAATTCACCTTCTAACTTTAAGNAACCTNNTTTATATTCTAGNAACTTAAAATTAAATCCNTNAGCTGTTCCACCTTTTTCTTTTTGAAAATTTAANAATCTTTGAATATCANTTTTTATTTNTTTCATTNAAANTGATTTATGNTTNTANTCNTNATNTTGTAAAGATATTATACTTGNTATTAAAATATATTNCTAAANATNTTAAAATCANTTAATAATTATAATANNANTTTTANTTNNAGTTAATTTTAANNGGAACTTCTTTAAGNTCATTTGAACCAAAAAACATATTTCCAATAAGCTCAANTGTTTCTTTTGTTAATTCTTCTTCNGAAGAATTTTTTTTTAATTGGAATTCNGTNGAATCCATTGANAATAATTTGTTCTCTTTNTGATTAAGATNTATGGCAGTGTAAAANTGNTAACGNAANATTTTTTCAAGAGTTATGTTAGTTCCAGGATAATAAGATTGAAACCCTTNCANACTNTTAAAGGTCGTTTTTAATATTCGATATGNNTTTTTAAAACCNAATTNATTTTTAAGTCGAAGNGNNTCNTGCCAATTAATTGAATCTTGAGANTNTCCATNAAAAATAATNATATTAAAAATNATNNCGATATAAAANNGTAAGTTTAATTTCATNNATNTTTANTNNTAAAGGNCNAATATNTTNAACAATTNATAACNACTTANTATTAGTGGGTAATTTATGTNTTTACTTTTAAAATTAACTTACCNANCTTATTNCCATTAAATAATNTTAAAAAAATTGACCTAAAATTTTCTATACCTTCGTAAATATCCTCATTAATTATTATTTTTCCATCATCAATCCAACCAGAAATTTTATTAATAGCTTTTTTATATTCCGGTGCGTAATCAAGAACAACCATACCTTTTATTGATGCTCTATTTACTAGTAATGATAAATAATTTTTAGGTCCTTTGATTGAATCTTTATTGTTGTATTGAGAAATTGCACCACAAAGAATAATCCTTGCATTCCTTCTTAAAAAAACTAGAGCCGCATCAAGAATTTCTCCTCCAACATTATCAAAATATATATCAATTCCGTTTGGGCATATTTTTTTTATTTCTCTTGTAACATTTTCATTTTTATAGTCTATTGCATGGTCAAATCCCAAAACTTCAGTTATAAATCTACATTTTTTTTCACCTCCTGCAATCCCAATTACTTTACAACCTTTTATTTTTGCAATTTGGCCAACCAAACTTCCTACTGCACCAGCTGCACCAGAGACAAGAACTATATCTCCAGTTTTAATTTGNGCNTCTTTTAAAATTCCAAAGTAGGCTGTCATGCCTGGCATACCCAGAACCCCTATATACGAAGATAAAGTAGATTTTTCTGGATCTACTTTGTAAAAATTTTCACCATCAGAAATACAATGAGTTTGAACACCACCCCAACCGGTGACATAATCACCTACCTTAAACCTATTTTTTCCAAATTTCTTAATTACTTTTCCAACAGATCCAGCTCTCATTACTTCACCAATTTTAACTGGTTTAATATAAGAGCGTCCTTCATTCATCCACCCTCTCATAGCTGGATCTAAGGATATATATTCTTGTTCAATAAGTATTTGTCCCTCAACTAAGTCTGATAGAGGTTCTTTAACTAGCCTCCATGTGTTTTTGTCTGGTAAACCAATAGGGCGTTTATTTAATAGCAGCTTTGTGTTAATCATTTTAAAATATTATTTAAAATTTTTTTTATGAAATTAAAAACAGTAATTGCATTAGCTGTTATCAAGGTAGAAAATAGTATCACTCCAATGCCTGCAATGTAATGAAGTTCAAGTAATAATAATTTTTTTCCAGTTTTTAAAAGAAATGCACCAGAGCATAGATAACCAATTCCTGTTCCGACTAGAATAGCATCATACGCTTCAAATAATTTAAGAGATTTTTTATAGGACTGGATCATTAAAAGTAGTTTTTCTTTTTCAACCTAAAGTAAAGAAAATATATAAATTCAATCTCTAGTTGTNCCCTTGGGNAAATATTTNTCAATAATATAAGCAGGCTGCCATGGNTCTAACTTTTGGACCAANTCTTTATAGTTATATTCTTTAGATTGAATCCTNGAGGGATANAGGTTTATAGTGTCATCTGTAGCANTTNTATGNAACTGAAGAAGATTCATCATCTCTTGAATTTTAGTTTTATAAGCAGATTTTTTTGCTAGATTATTAAGTTCATTTTGATCTTCTTTTAAATTATAAAGCTGTTTGACATTAATTTGAGGATAATAGATAAGTTTCCAATTATCTTCTCTTACTGCTCTTACAGTATTTTTATATGCTGTATACAAACTTGAACGTATGTATTTTTCCTTCTTATTAATAATACCCATCAAAGATTCACCATCAATGTTTTCCAGTTCTTTGAAATTTAAATAATCGATTAGGGTTGGAAAAAGGTCAAACAAATAAACAAGAGCCTTAGAAGTTTGAGCTTTAGGAATTTTTGGCCCACTTATGATCATTGGAACTTTAGTACTATGTTCATAAAGGTTTTGCTTACCTAAAAGACCATGACTTCCAAGAGCCAATCCATTGTCAGCTGCATAGATAATAAGAGTATTATCATATAAATCATATTTCTTGAGGCGTTCAATTATGTCTCCTACACGATCATCAATATGCTGAATCAGGGCATAATATTCCGCAATAGAAGACTGAATGAGATCATGAGTTCTTGGCCATGGTGCTAGAGTCTCGTCTCTAACATTTAAATCATCAAACCTAAAGGGGTGTAGAGGCTTAAAATTTTCTGGAATTGGAATTTCATTCTTTGAATAAATATCAGAATACTTCGGAGAAGGAGATCGGGGATCATGAGGTGCGGTAAATGCAAGATAACAAAAGAAAGGTTTTTCTTTTTTGGATGCTTGATATCTATCTAAATAATCTAATGTTGCTTCCGCAAAAATATCAGTAGAAAATCCAGCATTATGNGCATTATTCAACTTATTGTATTCATCTAAATCTGTTAAAGGCACATTAAAATGATCACTCATTCCACCCAGCATAATTTTACTTGCTTCTTGAAAGTTAGTCTNAAAACTTGCTGCTCCGTTATGCCATTTTCCTGTTGCAAAAGTTTGATAACCATTTTTACTTAAATAATTTGGAATGGTTTCAACCCCTTCCAAGCGGTCATAAACATGAAATAGACTTTTTCCACTTAAAAGCATGGCTCTGCTAGGAGCACAGATTGCTCCATGGTGACCACCCATAACATAACAATTTTCAAATAGTACACCATTTTTTTGCTAAACCATCAATATTAGGTGTATTTATATATGGGTTTTGNGCAATACCAAGAGCATCAGCCCTTTGGTCATCTGTAAAAATNATAAGAATATTAGGTCTATTTTTTATTTCATTAGTTTGTTGTGTACCACAGGAAATAAAAAAGAACTTAATTGCTGCAAGAAATAAAATAAAGTTATATTTCATAATATTAAATATAAAAATATTTGACTTGTATTTATAACTTAAAGAAATTAACTAATGAGTGAATGATTTTAGTTTTTTCTAAATAAATCATTGGGTTTATAGATGATTATTCTATCTGTATTTTTTGATGTTAATTCACTTATCATTTTTTTTGCTAAATCACCTACTAATAAAGGTTTTTGAGATTTTAAAACCCCAATTTTATTAAAAATTTTTAAAATATTTATAGCTATTCTCTCACCCTTTCTAATTAATTCTGGCTGTCTGATTAAAATAGGAGGTTGAAAAATTTGAATTTTATTAAATAGAAGTTTCTTTACAGACTCTTCAAGTGCCCCCTTAATTTTTGGATAGAAAAAAAGTGATTTTTCGTTTGCCCCTGCAGAAGAAACCAATGAATAAGTAGTAACTCCATTTTCTGATGCCAATTTTGCAAATTCATACTGATATGTATAGTCTATTANATACTGATNTTTTTCACTTCCTGCATCTTTTTTAGTAGTACCAAAAGCTGAAAATAAAACATCACCAGATACCAAAGGTTTATATTCNTTTATTCTTGAAAAATCGATTTTATGTTTAACCAGTTTTTTATGTTCTATGTTTANGACACCTCTAATAAATACAGAGACTTTATCAAAATTAAAATCATTTAATAGTTGTTTTACTAACTCTTGTCCAGTTGCACCGGTCGCTCCAAGTACCATAGCATGAAGTTTTTTATCCATTCCTTTTAGTTAAAAGCTTAGTGTAACAAAAATAACTATGGATTATCTTATATTACTATATTTAAATAATTTTAACATAAAACTTTTACTAAGTATGTTACATCAATATTATTCGTTTATTTTTCTTTCTTTGTTTTTTACATATAGTTGCAATCAAAAGACGTATCATAAAAATTCTAAAATAGAGACAGAACAAGAATTGATTGAGAGAGCACTTAAGATTCATAAAAATGTTCTTACCCTTGANACTCATGCTGANACACCATTNAGAATGATNGAGCCNGGTTTTGANNTGTCAGAGCGTCATGATCCAAATGANACTGGNTCAAAGGTTGACTATCCAAGAATGAAAGAGGGTGACTTNGATGCTATTTTTTTTGCTGCTTTTGTTGCTCANGATATTCGAAATGATAATGGCAATTCAAGAGCAAAANCACTTTGNATTCAAATGATTGATTCTATTTTNGTTTCNATNAANNGNAATTCAGANAATAGTTGGGTTNGCNNTTAACCCNNAAGANGCTTATTCNCTTGAAAAANANGGAAAGAGAGCTATTTATATNGGNATNGAAAATGGATATCCAATAGGNGANGATNTTTCAAATNTNNAAANATANTNTNATAAAGGNGTNCGTTANATNACTTTNGTTCATTCNTCAAANAATGATTTAGCAGATTCTNCAACTGANCCNNANGGATNNGAACANNNNGGNATNAGTNANTTTGGATCAAAGGTAGTNAGTGANATGAANCGTCTAGGNATTATGGTNGANGTNTCCCANGGNAGTGATAGTNTNTTTTATGANGNNATNAANNTNNCTAANGCNCCNATNATNGCNACTCANTCNAATGCANGNGCGGTNANNAATCANAANCGNAATATGACAGATGANATGTTAAGGNTNATGGCAANNAATGGNGGNGTNGTTCAATTGACNATGTTNGCNNATTANCTNAGNGAAGNTNCNCCAAATATNNAACNNGATTCTGCAATAGCTGCANNTCGTTNTAANATNAAGNNTATTGATAAAATGACNGATNAAGANAAAGTNNNTCTTNGAAAANNATNTCAAGAAATANAAGCGAAGTATCCAGATTCTCCTGCTACGGTAAAACATGTAGTAGATCATATTGACCATATTATTAAAGTAGCAGGAATAGACCATGTTGGTATAGGATGTGACTTTGATGGAGGAGGAGGAATTCAGGGTGTTTTTGATGCTAGTGAGGTAATGAATATTACTATTGAGTTAGTTAAACGTGGATATAATGAAGAACAAATAGGAAAAATTTGGGGTGGAAATTTGATTCGTGTTTTTAAAGAAGTTCAAAAAATTTCTGAACAAATAAAAACAGACACATCAGTATAATTCAATATACAGTCTGATGATTTCAAGGTGGTTATTGATTCCAGTTGCTTCTCTTTTTTTTGAGAGTTTGTCTGCACATCCGCTACGCTTATCACTTTGTGAAATAGAATATAGGTCTAGTACAAAATTAATTTCAATTAATCTAAAGCTTTTTCTGACAGACGTTAACGAAGCTTTAGTTTTTGATCCTAATAGTAAAAAACTTGCTTTTTGTCAGCCAAATGAGTCTGAAATTGCTAATCAAATGCTTTTGAATTATGTAAATAGATTTTTTTATGTGAAAGCTAATGGAATTACAATACCTCTGAAAATCAAACAAAAAAGATTAAGTGGTGATGGTCAAAACACTGCTTTATGGATTTATTTTGAGTTTAGCCAGCCCTTAAAATTGGAATTATTAGAAGTTAAAAATGCTGTTTTTACAGATATATTTTATGATCAAAATAATATCATATATGTTCATGTAAACGATGAATCTAGAAGTATTATGCTAAACAAAAAAACATCTATTCACCATTTAGAATTTTGATATGCATCCCTTTAAATTTTATTTAAAATTAGGTTTTGAGCATATAGCTGATTTAAATGCTCATGATCATATTCTTTTTTTGGTGGCTCTCTGCGCAGTATATAAAACGAATCAATGGCGTAATATTCTGATATTAATAACAGCTTTCACAATTGGACATAGTATTACTCTATTTTTGGTATCCTTAGATTATTTTTCTATACCATCGCACATTATAAAACTTTTAATACCGATAACAATATTGATAACATCTTTACAAAATGTTATTAATAAACAATTAGAAAACTTTTCCCATATGGGTAGAAACTATTTCATGGCATTATTTTTTGGTTTTATTCACGGAATGGATTTTTCTAATTATTTTAGGGCACTTATAATGTCACCTGAGGAAATTTTAATTCCTCTTTTAGGATTTAATATCGGTATTGAACTCGGTCAGCTATTAATTGTTCTCTTTATAGTCCTAATTGGATTTATTTTCCTCAGCATCCTAAAAGTAAAGCACGATAAATGGAATTTTTTTATATCTGGAGCAGCATTTGGAATCTCATTAATTTCAATACTAGAATTAACTTTTAATAAATAACTATTTTCTTTCTTGTTAATTTTTATTATTCACAACAAAGGGATGTCTTATTTATGATATATTAAATAATACAACTTATTCAATATAAATTATATATATAAAATCTGTAATCCTTTAAATTTAATATAAATTTTTTTTTGAAAGATTTATTAGAAAAATACAAACAGTATCCTAATACTTGGGATGAGATGTTTGACTCAAAAGGCAGCATAAGAAATGTATATAGGGACTTTGGGTCCTATCTAGAGAACACGGATTTTGAAAATTTGATTCAAATGAAAGACTTTTCTACTCAATTTTTCAAAAATCAAGGTATTACATTCACTATATATAATGATAACAAGGGTGTAGAAAGAATCTTCCCATTTGATATTATACCAAGAATTATTGAACACAATGAATGGAGGATTATTGAAAGGGGTATTATACAAAGGATCAAAGCACTTAACCTTTTTTTAAAAGACATCTATCATCAACAATTTATAGTAAAAGATGACATAATATCTGGTCAACTAATAGTTAACAATAAATATTTTATTCGCGAAATGATCAATTTATCAGTTCCAAAAGATATTTACACTCATATATCAGGCGTTGATTTAGTAAGAGGGAATAATGGTGAATTCTTTGTTTTGGAAGACAACCTAAGAACACCTTCTGGGGTAAGTTATATGTTAGAAAATAGGGAAATAACTAGGCGTTTATATCCTAATTTGATGCCAAAGCATAAAGTTTTATCAGTTGATAATTATCCTCAAGTTTTGTACAGGCAGTTAAAGACTTTAGTTAGTAAACAAAATCCTGTAATTGTTCTTTTAACACCGGGTCTGTATAATTCTGCCTATTATGAACATGCTACACTTGCTAGGTTAATGGGTGTGGAACTTGTAGAGGGCAGTGATCTTGTTCTTTATGACCACAAGGTGTTTATGAAAACTGCTAGTGGCCTTAAGAAGATTGATGTCATATATAGGCGAATTGATGATGACTTTTTAGACCCACTTAGTTTTAATACTGAAAGTGTACTTGGTTTAGCAGGAATAATGGAATCCTTTAGGCAAGGCAAAGTATGTATTGTTAATTCTCCTGGTACTGGAATTGCTGATGATAAAGCAATTTATTCATATGTGCCCAAAATGATTAAGTATTATTTAAATGAAAATCCAATACTTCAGAATATTGAAACTTACCAGATTGGAAATAAAGATCAAAGAAAGTATGTCCAAGATAATATTGAAAATATGGTAATAAAGAAAACTGATGGCAGTGGTGGATACGATATGTTAATGGGGAACAAAGCCTCTGAGATAGAAAAAGATAAATATCTAAAAAAGGTTAAAAAAAACCCAAATAATTACATAGCCCAACCAATTTTAAATCTTTCAACAGCCCCCTGTATTATTAATGGTAAATTAGCTCCAAGATGTTTAGATTTAAGACCTTTTGCAATTTTTGGAGCCAATAAAATTGAAGTATGCCCAGGTGGACTTACCAGAGTTGCGATGCAGGAAGGTTCGCTTGTAGTAAATAGTTCTCAAGGTGGAGGAAGTAAGGATACATGGATTATAAAAAAATAAAATTATATGTTAAGCCGTGTTGCAAATAATTTATTTTGGATGGATAGGTATATGGAGCGAAGCTATGGGTTACTTAATTTGATTAAAACAAATTATAATTCAACTTTAGATTCAGGGGACTATTCTTCATGGAATAAAATCATGCAAACTTATTTGGGAATACAATCTGAGAGGGAGTTTACTAGCCATCAAGATTCAATTTCTATAATTCTTTATATGCTTTTTGATGATTCAAACCCAAATAGTGTTCTTAATATGATTATCAAGGCGAGAGAAAATGCAAGGAGTGTTCAAGAACATATTTCTAGAGAATTATGGCTTTCAGTGAATAAATTTTATCTGCATCTATCACAAGATAATATATCAGTTAAATACAAGAAGAATGACCCTATTACCATTGTAAACGAACTTTTACAGTTTAATCATATTTATTACAGTGTTGCTGATATTACTCAAGAAAGAGGAAATGCATATTGTTTTATGAATTTGGGAAAGTATCTTGAAAGAGTTGTACAAAGTGTGGATTTTGTAAACATCAGAATAAGCGATTTAAATCAAAAAGAGGAAAATTTATATGAGAGCTATTTTTTTAAGAATTTATTGATTTCTATTGGAGGCTATCAGCTTTATTTAAAAACATTCAAATCAATTTTCAATATTGAAAATATAATAGAAATGATCGTTGTAAATGAAAGTTTTCCTCGTTCAATAATTTACAGTGTTAACAAACTTCAAGTTCATATTAAACGTCTTAACGAATTTAATAAAATCAATAATAGAGATTTAATATTTACTGTAGGCAAACTTAAAAACTCATTAAAATACACTACAATTAGCTCAATAAAAAGTCAAGGAATCGATGAGTTTTTAGAAGAAATCAAGATTGCTTTAAATCAAATATCAGTTAATATCAACAGAACTTACTTTTATCAAACTTATTAAAAATGATAAAATATTTTTTAAACCACACCACCTTATATAAATATTCTAATCCTGTTGTAGAAAGCACAAACAGAATATTTCTGTATCCATATAACGATATGCAGCAACAGCTAGTTACACATAAGATAACTGTTACTGGCGACCCAAGTATTTATTCTTATTTAGATGAATTTAATAATAGAGTTGGTTTTTTTAATTATGTATCACCACATGACTTAATGGTAATTACATCTGAAGCTGAAATCATTGTTAAAGAGAGCCAAGAACTTAATTATAATTTGAATATAAAAACACAGAACCAGATAATGGAAAATATGTCTAAAGATATCAGCTTCATGCCCTTTTTGAATATTCAGCCATTTTTTAAGAAAAGAAAAATTAAAAAAATAATATCAGAACTAATAAATTATGATGACACTATTTTGGTCATATCAAAAAAATTATGTGAATATACACATCAAAATTTTACTTATAAAAAAGGAATTACAAATGTTTTTTCAACCCCAGAAGAAGTATGGAAGTTAGGATTTGGTGTTTGTCAAGATTTCACGAATATTTTAATTCAATTATGCCGGTTATGTAAGATTCCCGCCAGATATGTGAGTGGTTATGTTTTCGCCAAAGATGGGATGGTTGGTGCTGGCGCTACTCACGCATGGGTAGAAGTTTTCATCCCTAACTTTGGGTGGTACGGGTTAGACCCAACTAATAATTGTTTTACTGATAAATACCATATTCGGTTAGCTGTAGGGAGAAGTTATAATGATTGCTCACCTGTCAAAGGTGTTTTTAAGGGGAACGAGAAACAAGAAATGAAAGTGAAAGTTCGCCTTGATACAGTTAGAAATAAAAAAAGTAATAAAATTAACTTTGATGAAATAAGTCCTGAAATTTCTTCTGTGAATCCAGTTTTATCTATTAATAGTTTTCAAAAGAATCAACAAATAATTCAACAGCAACAATAAATTATTTACAGGATAGTTATAACTCCCCCCGTTTTGAGGGAAGTTATTTATTACAAATAATAATTTAAAGACTACCAAATGCTGCTAATACTTGAACGGAGAAATTTGATTTAAATTCTACACCTCCATTAGTTTTAGCCCACTCTTCAGCTTCTTTTGAGAAATTATCTTCCCATTTTTGTTTCTGATCAATTAAATCACTAAAACCAGATGATCCAATAACAACCCAATGTGTGGCTTCATTTGGAGAACCAATATCATAAGTTCCAAACGCTACCGGTCTGTCACCTATCACATTAGAAGCCTTGCTGATAAACTTATCATGTGCTTTTTTGAATTCATTAGGGTCGTCAGGTGTAATTTCATAAATTTGTAAAAAAGGAAAATCCTTAGGTTGACCTCCAACATAACTAAGAAATCTTCCGGCATAAGATGGGCCCCAGTCCTCAACAAAATTATCTATTTGCTCCAAAAACAAATCTTGTTGGAAGTCCTTTAAATCGGTTCTGCCTATTTTTCCAACTTCTCCAAATGCAACTACGCGGTGAGTCCATTGATTGTCTCCATATGAAATTCTCTCTATCTGTACTCCCCCAGATTTAAATTCAGCATTTTCATTATGCTTAGTTAACAGATTACCAATAGCCGTTTCAGTTCCAGGTTTGGCATTAAAATGCCATAAACGAAAAGTGTTTTGAGAAAAAGATATACTTAAGGACAAAACACAAATAATAAATAAGATTTTTTTCATTATAAATGATTTATGATTAATAATTATTCGAATATAAATCGATTAGTTTACATACCAATTATATTTTTTATTTAAATAAAAAATATAATTTTTAACTTTAAATAAACAAATTAGATGCCATGCTTGATAATATAATATTCAGACCTTTTATTGTTTTTATCTCTTTAATAATTTCCTCAAATTTAATTTATTCTCAAACAAACAATAAGTTTAAACCTATTGATATTTTTAATCTAGAATATGTGTCTGATCCCAAAATTTCTCCAGATGGAAAAAAAATTCTTTACGTAAGAAATTTTAAAGATATAATGACAGATAAAAATTATTCAAATATTTGGATTATTAATTTTGATGGAACAGATAATATCCCACTCACAACTGGTAATCAAAATGATTTTGACCCAATATGGTCTAATTCTGGAGATAAGTTCACTTTCAAATCAAATTCTGATGAAACTAATCAACTTTACTTATTCACTTTATCTCAAAAATCAAAACAAAAACTTACTAATCTACAAAACTCAATTAGTCAAGTTAGCTGGTCTGAGGATGATAAATATCTTGTTTTTACTTCTTTCGTAGAGAAATCATATGATAGTTTTATACAAATGCCGCCAAAGCCTAAAGGAGCAAAATGGAATAATCCCGCTATAGAGATTAATGACATTAAATATAGAAGTGATGGAAAGGGATATTTAACTCTTGGTTTTTCGCAAATTTTCATCCTTCCTGTGGAGGGCGGTACACCAAGACAAATCACTTTTCTTGACAATAATGCAGCTTCACCAAAATGGTTATCAAAAAATAAAATTATATTTTCAGCAAACTTGCATGATGACTCTGATTTGGAACCTAGAAATTCTGAGATATATTCCTTAGATATAATTACAGAAAAAATTAAGCCTCTGACTTTTCGTTTAGGACCTGATTATAATCCTGTGCTTTCCCATGATAAAAGTGAAATTGCCTATCTAGGGTTTGATGAAAAATATCTAGGCTATCAGCAGAACAATCTTTATATAATGTCAGCTGAAGGAAAAAATATCAGAAACATATCGGAAAATTTTGACAGAAATATTAGTAATATAAATTGGTCTGAAGATGGAAAAGGGCTCTATTTTCAATATGATGATATGGGAATGACAAGGCTTGCTTATATTTCAACTTCTGGAAAAGTAAAAAACATAGTTGATCAACTAGGAGGCTTGTCGTTAGGGAGGCCATATAGCGAGGGTACATATAGTATTTCTAAAAATGACAGGTATGCATATACTTTTGGTAATGTATATAACCCATCAGATTTGGCAGTAGGTTACGATAAAAATTTCAAGAGACTAACTAGGTTAAATAAAGATTTATTTGATCATAAAAAACTTGGTAATGTTGAAGAAATTTGGTTTAGATCATCTTTTGATGGTAGACAAATTCAAGGATGGCTTGTTAAGCCTCCAAACTTTGATCCTTCTAAGAAATATCCCTTAATATTAGAAATTCATGGAGGTCCTTTCTCAAATTATGGATTTAGATTTTCAGCTGAAGTTCAATTGTATGCAAGTAAAGGCTATATTGTACTTTATGTCAATCCGAGAGGAAGCACTAGTTATGGGAGTGAATTTGCAAATTTAATTCATCATAATTATCCAAATCAAGATTATGACGATTTAATGTCAGGTATAGATTTTATTTTGGAGCGAAGATATATAGATAAACAAAATCTGTTTGTTACGGGCGGAAGTGGAGGAGGAGTTTTAACTGCTTGGATTATTGGTAAAACTAACAGGTTTAAGGCAGCTGTAGTTGCAAAACCAGTTATAAACTGGTATAGTTTTGTTTTATATGCAGATAATATAAATATTTATTCAAAGTATTGGTTCCCAGGCCTTCCTTGGGATAATTTAGAGCATTACATGAAAAGATCTCCTATTTCATATGTAGGAAACGTTAAAACACCAACAATGCTCTTGACAGGCGAGGATGATTATAGAACTCCAATAGCGGAGAGTGAACAGTTTTATGCTGGATTAAAACTTAACAAGGTAGAATCAATGTTAGTACGTATTCCAGGAGCTAGCCATGGAATTGCAGCTAAACCAAGCAACTTGATAACAAAGGTTAACGCAATAATCGGATGGTTTGATAGGTACAGAACAAAAAGGACAAATCAATAACATTTACTTTATTTTAAGGGTTATTGTTTTTGGGATTGATTAAAATGTAATTTTTGGATAAAAACTGATATTTTTGTAAATCAAAATATTCAAATTTTTATCCTTTTTTGGCTATTTTGAGTCATTTTTGGTTATTTTTGGCCATTTTTTAGTCATTTTTGGCCGTTTTTACTGATTTACGATAATTTTATAAATTGTGTTTTAATAACAAAAAATTCAATTTATTTTTAAATTAATTGAAACTTATATAGATATTTTAAATGACTAAAAAAAACAGTGCCTTAGTTTTAAAGAAAACAACAGATTTTGATAAACGGTCATTTTTGTGGAGACCAATGGCTAAGGGAAATGAAATAAATGATGATTTATTACTTATTTACAAAACATTTAAGAAACATAAACTGATAGATAAAAATACTACTCTATTAACATTTTGTGAAGTTTTTAAAGGTAGAGAATTAGAGAAGATTAAAGTCAAAATTAATTGGACAGGCTCCCTTAGATTACTAATTTATTTTTTGTAAGATTAGCACACAGACATCATATTATTTCGAATTCTGATTCACAATGGATAAAACTTGAGAAAACATTTCTTTGGAAGCAAAAACTTATTAAAAGAGAATATAGTGCTGAAATATTTTCTAAACTTTACACATATAAATCTGAACCAAAAAACGCTATTATAATTGAAGATATTTTAAGACAACTATTTTAGTTAAAAAATTACAAGAATTATATTTAAAACTTATACACCTAATTCAATTATCATTACTGATTTTCCATTTATTTCTAATTTATCATTTAAATTAATTTCCTTTTGACTAAGAATTTCATATCCTGATTCAAACCCATCAAAAGCCTCGCCATAATGATCTAGCTCTATAGTTTGAATTTTATCAATCCTATTAAAAATCACCCAAACTTTTTTCCCATTATAGCATCGATAATAACTGTATATTTCTTCTATTCCCCCAGCTTTAGGTGCAAATTGAATTAAATTACCATTATGTATTACATCATTATTTTTTCTCCAATTCAAA
Source organism: Flavobacteriaceae bacterium TMED68 (assembly GCA_002167525.1). The sequence goes on along the minus strand of NHDV01000028.1, from coordinate 14,007 downwards.
AGATTTTTAAAAAAGTTCAAAACTTCTATTTGATTTTTATTTAGACCTTCGCCAGTAAAAGCATTAACCTTATCTCCTAAAAATCCACCAGGAAAGTTTGATCTAATTACTCCATGATTTCCTGGATTTCTGTTGCTGTTCATTAAAATTTCAGTTCCATAATAAAATTGCGGAATCCCTCTCATGGTAGCATAATAAGCGATTCCCATTTTAAATAACTCCAAATCATTATTTACCTGAGTATAAAACCTAGTAATATCATGATTGTCAGGAAAAATAACCAAATTATATGGATCCGTATACAGGAAATCATTTGCCAATGCTTTATACGATTTTATAAAGCCCTTACCCCACCCAAAATCATCATTTAAAGACTCTGAAAATGATATCTGAAGTGGAAAGTCCATTAGACTTGTTAGATAAGAGACATAACCGTCGTGGTTCACCTTACCTTTTTGCCAATAAGATGTTATGGCAGGATTTGGTGACCATTCCTCTCCAACTATATTGAATTCGGGGTATTCGTCCATTATAGTCTTAGTCCACTCACTCATAAAATTTTTATCGGAATAGGGGTAAGTGTCAACTCTTAATCCTGATAAATTCGCATACTCAATCCACCATATTGCATTCTGAATAAAGTATTTTGACACAAATGGATTTCTCTGATTTAAATCAGGCATTGTCTCAACAAACCATCCATCAGCATGCTCAATTTTATCGATTTGTGAAGCATGGATATCTTGTACAGTCTCTCTATTGTGAGTTGTATTTTTGTATTTATTTTGATTATTAAACCAATCAGCAGTTGGAGGATCTTTAAAAAACCAGTGTTCACTTCCACAATGATTTGGGATAATATCCATGATGATTTTAATACCTTTTTCAGATGCTTTTTCGCTCAATTCTTTAAACATTTCGTTTGAACCAAATCTGAGGTCTGTTTTATAATAATCAGTTGTTGAATAACCATGGTATGAACTTTTTTTCATATCATTTTCTAAAGCTGGGTTTAACCAAATACAGGTGAATCCTAACTCATCGATATAATCAAGATGATTAATAATTCCTTGTAAATCTCCTCCATGTCTATCAAAGTCACCATCTCCTAACTTTTCTTTCATTTCTGCAATTTCATCATTATTTGGATCTCCATTCACAAATCTGTCTGGAGTAATTAAATACATAACATCAGATGAATTAAAGCCTTTTTTATTTATTAATTTTTGATTTCTTTCTTTTAGTTGATATGAGTATTTAGTAACTTTATTTACACCATCGTAAAACTCTACATCCACAAAACCTGGTTGAGCTCCTTTGTCTATTTCTAAATTCAGAAACATATAATTTTTATTTTTTACTTTATTGGTTGATATCAGTTTTATATAAGATGAATTTATAATTGGCTTGAGTTTGCCAATATTATTACCATAAACCAAAAGTTGAATATTAGATAATTTCATACCTGTCCACCAAAAAGGGGGTTCAACCTTTTGGATTTGAGAAAAAACATTAGTGTTAAAAATAATTAATAGCAGAAATAATTTTTTTTTCATTTTTTGATTTTTAGTAATTAATGAAGTTACTGAATATATATCATGCTGGAGATTTATATTTAGGATATAGTTAAATCTGGAAAGGTAAATCTACTTAAATATTGTAGATTACATAAAAAACGAACATGAAGACTATATTTTCTTTTATTACTTTCCTATTATTTTTTATTCATAATTCAATTGCACAAGACAGAATAACTGGTGAATCTTTTGCTACTCGTTCTGAAGTCTTAGCTCAGAATGGAATTATTGCTACTAGTCACCCTTTAGCATCTCAAATTGGACTTGATATACTAAAAAAGGGAGGTAATGCTGTAGATGCAGCAATTGCTGCAAATGCTGCTTTGGGACTTATGGAACCAACTGGTTGTGGAATTGGAGGAGATCTTTTTGCTATCGTCTGGCATGGGAAAACTAAAAAACTTTATGGATTAAATGCGAGTGGTCGATCCCCAAAAAAATTATCAATAAACTATTTTGAGAAACAAGGAATGGAAAAAATCCCTTCTCATGGTCCACTACCTGTAAGTGTTCCAGGGGCTGTTGATGGTTGGTTTGAACTTCATGAAAAATTTGGTTCTAAGCCAATTTCTGAAATTCTTGCTCCTGCAATTGATTATGCTCAAAAGGGCTTTCCTTTGACGGAACTTATTTCTTGGTATATGCATCGTTCAATACCCTTTTTCGAATCTAAAGGCTTCCCTAATATTAAAGACACCTACAAAAATCAAAATGGAGGAAAATTACCGAATGAAGGAGAATTATTTAAAAATAAATATCTCGCAAACACCTATAAAAAGATTGCTGAGGGAGGAAGAGATGCATTTTACAAAGGAGAAATCGCTAAAACTATAGCTAAATTTATTGAGGAGCAAGGTGGATTTCTGTCTCTAAAAGATTTATCTACTCACAAGTCAGAATGGGTAGAACCAGTATCTATTAATTATAGAGGTTATGATGTATGGGAATTACCCCCAAACGGTCAGGGAATTGCTGCCCTTCAAATGCTCAAAATTTTAGAGGGATATAACTTCTCTGATATTGAATTTGGAAGTGCAGAACACTTACATCTTTTTACAGAAGCCAAAAAACTAGCTTTTGAGGATCGAGCTAAATACTATGCAGATATGGACTTTGCCCAAGTTCCTGTTGAAGAATTACTTTCCGATGAATACGCAAATGCAAGAAGAGAACTGATTGGTTTAAGTGCTGGGGCTTATTCAGCTGGAGAAATATCTGCAGGAGAAACAATTTATTTGACCGTTGCAGATAATGAAGGAACAATGGTCTCTTTAATTCAGAGTAATTATCGTGGTATGGGTTCAGGAATGGCACCTCCCAAATTAGGATTTATGTTACAAGATCGCGGTGAATTATTTAGTCTTAAAAAAGGTCAGGCTAACAGTTTTGAACCTGGTAAAAGACCATTTCACACTATTATACCTGCCTTTGTTACCAAAGATGGAAAGCCTTTTCTTAGTTTTGGGGTTATGGGAGGTGATTTTCAACCAATGGGTCACAGTCAGATTATAATGAACTTAATTGATTTTGGAATGAATCTTCAAGAGGCAGGTGATGCTCCACGTTGGGATCACACTGGAGGAGCTAGTCCCACTGGAAAAAACACAACAAGTACTGGATTAATAAGAGTTGAATCTGGAATTCCATATTCTACAATTAGAGGTTTGATGGATAGAGGGCATAAAATAGGAACTGCTAGAGGTGTTTATGGTGGATACCAAGCAATTTTATGGGATGAAATAAACAAAGTCTATAGAGGTGCATCTGAAAGCAGAAAAGATGGCCAAGCTGTAGGATATTAAAAGTAAAGAATAAATTAACGAATGAGCGCTTATGAGTTAAAAATCAAAGAAATTTTTAATTATCTTAAATTAAACTCTTAAATTTTAATAATGATAAATTTTAATAAATTCAGTTATTATCTCTTGATTTCACTATTCTATGATGGGATAATCAATGTAGCTTTTTCTCAAAAAGCTGACCTTTTAGAAAGCTATTCCTGGAGAGCAATTGGACCTGCAAATATGGGAGGTCGAGTTACAGACATTGACGGTGTTCCAGGAAATCCCTCAATCTTTTATGTTAGTGGAGCTGATGGTGGAATTCACAAAACTACCGATGGTGGTATAAATTTTACCCCTATTTTCGAAAATCAAAGGGCCTATTCAATTGGGGCCCTAACTATATCACCTTCAGATAGTAACGTTATTTGGGTTGGAACAGGTGAAGGAGATCCTAGAAATAGTGTTGGATATGGTTGGGGAGTATACAGATCTTTAAATGGTGGAAAAACTTGGAAAAACCTAGGTTTAAAAAAAACAGAAAGGATAAAACGAATTGTAGTTCATCCTAATAACCCAGATATAGCTTGCGTTTGTGCGCTTGGAAAACAATGGGGACCAAATAAAGAAAGAGGAGTCTTTAAAACAATTGATGGAGGTAAAACCTGGGATAAAATATTATATATAGACGAAAACACTGGATGTTCTGACATTACAATAGAAAACGATAACCCTAGAATAATGTATGCTGGAATGTGGACTTTTAGAAGAAAGCCATGGCGTTTTGATGATGGTGGAAAAAATACTGCTATATACAAAACCACTGATGGGGGTATAACTTGGGAAAAAATAATGAAAGGCCTGCCAAACACTGATATGGCAAGACCTGGTATTTATATTGCTCAAAGTGATCCAAATATTGTATACCTTATGACAGAATTTCAAGGCGGTGGAACTGTTTTTCGATCAGAGGATAAGGGAGAAAATTGGGAGATGGTTAATGACGACCCCAACATTAACTTTAGGCCTTTTTATTATAGTGATGTAAGAGTAGACCCTAAAAATTCAAATATATTATTTTCTATATCTGGATGGTTAAGTAGATCGAAAGATAGTGGAAACACTTGGGAGCGAATCGCTACTTCAGTACACGGTGACCATCAATCATTATGGATCGATCCTGAAAATCCCGATTATATTCTTAACGGAAGTGATGGTGGATTTCAAAGATCTTTTGATGGAGGTGACAGCTGGGAAATAATAAACAATATTGAACTCTCACAATTTTATCAAATTCAAGTAGATAATCTAAAGCCTTATAATGTTTACGGAGGCCTTCAAGATAATGGTACTTGGGTGGGACCCAGTAACTCACTATATAATGCGGGAATTTTAAAACGCCATTGGAAGGGTTTAGCATATGGTGATGGTTACTTTGCTGAACCTATTCCAGGTAATGAATATTTAGTTTATACAAATCTGCAAGGAGGAGTACCATTTTTAGTAGACAGTAGGTATGGTAACGTAAGAACAATTCATCCCTACCCTAAAATTGTAGGATCCTCTGGAGATGCAATTGATAGGCACAAATACAGATTTAACTGGGATTCTCCAATTCATATATCTCCACATGATCCCGAGACAGTTTATGTTGGAGGAAATGTTATATTTAAATCTCAAGATCGAGGAAATAAATGGGAAGTTATTAGCCCAGACCTAACAACTAACGATAAGTCAAAGCAAATTTCCTCTGGCGGAACTATTTATCAAGATAATACTGCAGCAGAATTTCATTGCACTATACTCTACATAGCGGAGTCTCCAGTTCAAAAGGGGGTTATTTGGGCTGGAACTGATGATGGGAATGTACAACTTTCAATGGATGGTGGTTCTAATTGGCAAAATTTAAAAGATCGTATTAAAGGATTACCTGAATTTTCTTGGGTTTCAAAGATACATGCATCTGAACATGAAGCTGGAACTGCTTTCTTAACAGTAGATCAACACCGAATGGACGATTTTAGACCTTATATTTTTATGACTAAAAACTTTGGGAAATCATGGGAAAAAATTTCATCTAATCTTCCTCAAGATGACTATGTAAAAGTAGTACGTCAAGATCCACATAACCCAAAATTACTATTTGCTGGAATGGAACACGGAATATATGCTAGTTGGAACACAGGGAAAAATTGGGAAAAAATTAATATTGATCTTCCGAATGTTTCAGTTAGAGATTTAAGAATTCATAAAAGAGATCGCGACCTAATTGTTGGAACGCATGGGAGAGGGGCATACATTCTAGACGATATAAGGCCTATAGAGGAGTTAGATCAAGCAATTGATAAGTTAGTTCACCTTTTTCCAGTTAGAGAAGGTGTTCTTTGGAATATGTATTGGAGATTAGAAAATCTTGGGGATAGGACCTATAGTGCAAAAAATCCAGAATATGGAACAAACATAAATTACTATTTAAATCATATACCAAATAGCCCAATAGTGATTGAAATTTTAGATTCACAAAATAATTTGGTTACTTCTCTTAGTGAAAAAAGCCCAAAAAAAGGTATTAATAGATTGGTATGGGATCTAGGCTATGATTCTGCAAACCCCTTAAAATTGAATAAAAATTATGATTTAGAAAATAAAAAATCAAAGTCAGGTAAAACCTATGAGGGTTTAAGTGAAGAAATAAGACCAAAAGTTGCTCCTGGAAAATACACAGCTAGACTCTCTTATAAAAATTTCACTGAATCTTCAGAAATTTTAGTTAGTGGGGATTATAGAATAAAAATGCCTTTAGAAAATTATAAATTGAAATCTAAAGCTTTAGTTGAATTGCGTGATTTACAAAACAGTACTCATGAATTGATTGAAAAGATTGGATTCATTCAAAACCAACTTGAACAACTAACTATAAAATTAAAAATTGTATCTAGTAATGATATTACTGGAATTGAAAATCTTTATGACTTGATCAATGATTTTAAAGATGATCATTTAATGAGACCACCGCCATCAATGGGTTACAGGCAAAGGCCTAGATTGAAAGAAGAAATAAAAACTTTAATGAGAGCTATTGATAATACAACAAATCCACCTACTGTTCCACAACAAGAAAGAATTAAAAGTTTAAAGGAAGAATTTGATAAATATCTTAAGAAAATGGAAGAAATTGAAAGTAATATCAAACAAATAAGCTCTAATTATTCTAATTTACCCCAAATTATTTTAAATAATTAATATTAGAACTATAGACTGTTAATAAAGCTATTCATATATGCAATCCTATTTTCAATCCACTGTTTCATTACAAACTCATCAGTTACTAAACTTCTAATCCATATTTCTTGGTTTCTTGCTTTAGCCCCCTTAATAATAAAGGTTTGATCATCTATATGCGACATCAAATCGTTTTTATGATTTGTTAGAAAATCTGACCAATAATCTTTAATTAATAATTTTATTTTAGGGTCAGATAATATTAGTCTCTTAAAGAAAGTAGTTCCACTTTTTGCATTTGCCCAGAATAAATTATTATTAGGATTAACAAAATGTTGACTTGTACCCTCATAACCGTAGGCCCAGTCAAAATCCCATATTGGTCCCAATGAATATTTACCACCATCTTCTTTATATATGTAAGTACTTTTTGGATGATTAATCTCTTCATTTGAAGTTAACATATTTACTATGAAATATTTTACAATGGATTCAGCTTCTATATAATCTAGATAGTTGTTGTTAGGAAAGTCTTCATGTGCTATTAATGCTTCAAAATTGTTCCATTCACTTTCAATTAGGTCTAATTCATCCTTAGAGTCTAGTCCTGGATCTTTTACCATTACAGGCAAGTTATAATTAGCAGATCTGAATTGCCACTTTTCATCAAAATATTGGTCAAATTCTAATAATATTCCTTTTTCACCAATATTTATGCGATTAGTTTTTACCTCGACCTGTTCTGTTAGACCATATAAACCACGATAATTGCCATTTAAGGTTAATTCAACTGGTATAATGGTGTTAGTAAATGGCATTTCTAACATTCGCCCTATTGTAAATGCAACATTATTTAATAAATGAACACCATCTTGATAATCAGCTAATAGAATCCAATCTTTTTCTGGTAATAACCTAGAAAGAGGATCTTTGTCATACAAGAGAGTTTCTTTATTTTTCAATTTAATTTTATATGGTTTTTTTGGCCAATACCATGTAGAGTTACCCCTACCTTTTATCCTTGCTTTTTCACTAAGTTCAATAGTACGATCTTCGTATTTAGATTGTCCATCAATTGTCAGTTTTGTATATATATATTTCTCCTTGGAAATAATTGATGTGCCTCCTTCTGTATCAATATAAATGTGAGCTAATTTATCATCCCAAGAAATATTCACATTGTATTTTCTTGTACTTCCAGATTCAGAGATTAAATTATAAGTAATTAATTTTCTGAAATCAACTTCACTTCTTGAACTAACTTGTTCTAAGTCATTAATTTCTACTGTTTTTGCATTTGAAGAAAAAGTAGGGATAGAATTGTAGAAATAGGTTTTAAGTGTCCCTTGAATTACATCATTTTTTAATATCAAATACAATATCTTTTGTCAGATGTGGGTTATTTTTCTTTTCAAGAATAAAACTTTCTAAAACTAAACTATTGTCTTCTGTTTGTGCAACATCTGAATATTCGTCATTATAACAGTTTAAAAGTGATAAAAAAACTATAAAACTTATTAGAAATTTTAAATGAAAAACAAGTACTTTCATTATATACTCTAATTGATACTGATTAATTTTAAACTATAAGAAGGAAGTGATATTTTATCTTCATCTGTTTTATGGGCATTTGGAGTGCTGAAATAAATGGTTTCATCTGATACATTTACAAAAATCTTGATGATTTTCCCATCATTAGCCTGCCAAGCACCTCTTTGCAAAGCAGATATGGTAATATCTGATGGATCATTTTCCCCCCACTCCCAATCTGCAGTTATGTTTGGAATATCTCCACGCACAATGGGTGGTGGCAACATTTGACCATCAACAAAATAATCGATCAATTTGTATCGAGTTTGGGCCATTTTTCTTAAAAATTTGGCAGGTTCTGTCTCTTTAAGAATTTTTGGACTAATCCAACCTATTTGCTCCCCAAAAACTAATTGTTGACCAGCTCGCATAATAAGGGCTTTGTGTTTTTTGGGACCAACAGGATTATTACGCCCGAAGATTGATATCCGACCCCCGTATATGGCAGAGTAGATTGGCTTTTGATTCTGGAACTGAGAATTCCAGCTTAAAAGCCCATCCAATAAATGGTTATAAGGTTCGGCCATAGCCTCACTAGTTAGAAAAGCTCCTTCAGGCATTTCATCGCGTATGGCTGAAAGTAATTTGTAATATCCTTGGTCAAGCCACCAAGAACCTCCTCCAAGAGGATGTCCATGGGTTATATCCATGCATAGTTTTGGAGAAGCTGCACTGATTTGGTCTAAATAGACACCTGAGGTGCCAGAGTTTTGTTGCAGCTTTAAAACAATATCCTTTATTTTATTCTGCCAGATTTGGGTGACAGGATTCATTACTGCATTGCGTACACCATTTCCGTAATCCTCGATGTAAGGTTCTCCTCTTTCATTCTTAGTGACAGCTTTGATTCCTTCAGATTTAAAATCGTCAAGGTCAGCATCCCACAAACGGCCATTTATATAAGGCATAACTCGGACACCTGCATCTTCTAACTCACGCACAGCTTTGACAAATCCATCTTTTGCAGGAAAAAAATGTGGATAATCGTTATCGAAGGGGATTTTGTGCCATACGTACCAGTGAAAACCTATTGGCACTCTCATAAATTTAGCAAATTCTTTAACTTCTGCTACAAGAGTTGCTAGATCACCACCTGTTTCATGTTGTACCCAGACAGCTATATCTTGAATTCGAGATGGACGCTTATTTGGAGCTGGAGGCCACCAGGGAGCTTGCTCTTTAACCCATGCCTGGTAAATCATAGCTGCCTTATACCAGTCACCCTCAATGGAACCAAGAACTACCTTTCCAGGTAGTTTATAACCATTGTCATCAAGACCCATATTAGGTGCAGGCCAGTTGAATCTAAAACTAACTTTATCCTGGTCAGTATTAGTAGATATTGTCTTTACACTTCCACTTGGGTCATGACTGGCAATATATAGACCTCCTTTCTTATCATATAACCCAAGCATCTGATATGTAGCTCTCCAATTCGGGTAAACCTCACTGTAATTAATATCTTTGGTATATGGTGACTGAGATGCGATACCTGAAGCTTTGGGATAATGAATTACGTTATCTTCAGGAATTTCTCCAATAGGTCCTGCTTTGATTGTGGGAAATTCAGTTTCCAAGAGGGAAAGCCCCTTCTCTGGTAATCTCGTTTCTAATGTCCAATGAGTTAAATTATTATTAAATTCTACTTCACAAAAGACAGAGAGGCCAATTAATTTAGGATCTTTTGGGCCTTTAAAATTTAAGGTTAGTAATGATAATTTATCATTTTTGTCCCATTGAATTTTAGTAGTCTTCCAGCTTGACTCGTTATTGAGTTTTATAGAGTCTTTTTCGTTAGATACGATAAGTCTAAATATTGAGGTATTGGATCTATTCAGCAACTCAATTCCTCGCTTAAGATCAAATAGACTGACAAAACTTATACCGTTTTCGTTTCTGTCTAGGCCAATTCCAATAATGTTGTTGTGGTAAAGATGAAGACCATTCTGACGGGGCTTAAACCAGTCTAATGATTTCTCAAGTAGGAGAGTAGACTTATTTGTATTTGAAAGCTTTTCTAGAATAAGTGCTTTTTCTTTAGCATCTATCTTAGAATCAAAGTCACTCTCAATAATTGTAAATAACCAATGTCTAATTTGTTCAGAATCAGTTGTCTTTTTTAATTCTATAAATTTAGTAGCCTCAGACTGGGTAAGTCTTGCACTCGAAAATGATGATGAATATGAAAGCATCAATATTATAATTGATAACTTTAGTATAATTTTCATTTAATCGTTTTTAAGGGTCTATTTCTTTTTTAATACTTTCTCTTAATTTAGGAAGTTTTTCTTGAAAAGTACTATTCCAAAAATACATTGTTGTAGCGTATGAAATCGTTCTATATACATAGTTTGTAAAGATTTTATCTTGCATCATTTTATTTAATGAACTTTTACTGTACTTAAATTGAAGGGAGGTAGGCCAATCACCTTGAGCTAGATAATCTTTTGATTTATTCATCGATATTATTGGATAATTTTTGTTTAAATATTTCCAAAAATCACGTATTTCAATTGTATATTCTTCCCCAATAATTTTTAAAATATCCTGATTATAAAATTGAGTAATTTCTTTATATAATCCTTCGTTGTTAATATATTCCACAGCACCAGTAGCAATTAGAGATTTATAACTAGTCTCCGTAACACTCCAGGGCCATCCAGATACTATCCATAGTATATCTTCATTTGTAACTTTTTTGGTCTCTATTATTTTTTCAGCTTTTTCTATTCTTTCATCAAAGTAAATTTCTGATATGTCTAAAGAAGCTTTTGTATCCTCTAAATCGTCAAGCATTCCCCGAAGCGTATCATTCTTTAATTCTTCTTTTTCTTTATCATCTAGAACCTCTTGAATATAAAATGATAGTGTAACTGAGAAAACAATAACAATAATCTCAAATAAATATCGAAAAGTAATTTTTTTGTCCATAAACTATATCTATTGTTTGGGTTTTTATAAAATATACCTGATCCTGCTCCTAGAACTATAAGTAATTGTGCAATTGTTACCCAACTGAAACCATTTTCAATATAGTTGTAAACAGAAAAAATTATAACAGCCACAAGAACAACTATCCACGACCGTTTTAACCATTTCATATCCTAAAGCTAAGAAAATCTAGTGAGCTTATAACAGATGTAGTTTTTTTGTAGATTAGTAACTTATTAACTATAAATCAATTAAAATGAAAAAAATATATTATTTAATTTCTTTAATGATACTCTTTATTTCGTGTAATAACCAAGGAAATACATCGAGTGTTACAAATGAAGGAGATCAAATAAGCTCTTTAAAAAACTTAATTGCTTCATTTACAGCAGGAGATTGGGATACTTACAGGTCTCACTTTACTGAAGATGCAAATGTTGTTCATAACGCTTGGTGGAATGATGAAGATGCATCGATTAGTATTGATGAAATGTTAACTCAGCATATTTGGAATAGAGAAAATCTATTTGCTAGTTTGAGTGTCAATGATGGTATATATGAAATAATTACTCAAGAAGATGGGAGTCAATTTGGACATGTTTGGATTGAGTTTACTTCTAAGGGATATAACTCTGATGAAGAAATTAAAGTTCCCGTAAACTTATCCTTTGCTATGAGTGATAATAAAGTAAATTTTGAATGGGGATTTTATGATACTTCTAAGTTTCCTGATCCTAAAGAAGAATAATTATTAAACCCCCTCTAACCGAGGGGATTTTGTAGCTTTGTTTTACTAAAGAATAATAAGCTTCTAAATTCTGGAAAAACTGATTAGAGGTATTGTAGGTTATTTTCTTGAATTAAGTTTTGCAAGTAATCTTAATATTTCAAGATATAACCATATTAGAGTTACTAATAAACCAAATGCTCCATACCACTCCATAAACTTAGGAGCCCCTTTTTCAGCACCCTCTTCTATAAAATCAAAATCTAAAACTAGATTTAGAGAGGCAATTATTACTACAACAATACTAAAACCAATACTCAAAGTAGAAGAATTATTGATACTCATAACTCCAAGGCCTGAACCAAAAAACCCCATTATAAAGTTTATAAAGTAAACTAATGCAATACCTCCTGTGGCTGCAAATATTCCAAGTTTGAAATTTTCAGTTGCTTTTATATAACCAGATTTATAAGCTATTAATAACGAAACTAATATCCCTACTGTTAAAAGTATAGCATTTGTTACTATACCATCATATAAAGAATTATACATATAAGATATGCCTCCCAACATAGCACCTTCTAACACTGCATATAGAGGAACAGTTATCGGAGACCATTCTTTTTTAAAAACAGTAATAATAGCTAATATAAACCCCCCTATTCCAGATCCAATTAATAAAACGGGACTGATTACATCAAAAGTGAAATAACCCGTTCCCACAAGTAATAAAAGACTTATTCCTGTTTTATTAACAGTACCTTCAATAGTCATCTGACTATCAGTTAAAATTGTATTGGAAAAAGTTTTTTTTGAAAGAACAGGGTTACCTGATCTTAAGGACAAATGTCTATTCATAATATTTTTTTTTAGCAAAATGAAAACAAAGATATTATGTTAAGAGAAATTATACCTTATCATATTCCAAGATTTAAAACTATCTATTGAATCATCGACATATCCTTTTTATTAAGTCAGCGTTTAATGATGTTTTATTTAGTTTTGAACCGTCTCAAATACCGTCTCCCAAAAAATAAACTCTTATTATTTATAGGGGTTTACAAAAGATTAAGCGGAGAAAGAGGGAACGCAAAGTATGAAATATTGCTCTCTAGTAAAACTCCCCAAAAAAACACTAAAAGATCAATTAATACAATACTTTACAGCTTATTTAAGACTCTCTCTGTCTCTCACCAAATTGCATTAAATTGCATTTCACCGTACAAATACCGTAAAAATATTAACTATTATTTATATTTAGTAAACAATGTAGAACATTGTAAAACAAATGAAAAAAATTGTAAAAATTCTTCTAATTACATTAACTGGTGTAATTGTAATAATATCTGCTTTAGGTCTTGGTGGATATCTTTATATAAAATCTTTCCTTTTTGATTTTGATAAAAACAATTATGAAGAAATAAAAGTAAAAAGTGTTACAAACGATAAGGGTTTAACTTTTAATGATTATAACAATAATAATCTTCTTGATACATATGAGGATAATTCAAAAAGTCTAGAAGAAAGGGTTTCTGATTTACTAAACAAAATGACAAATGAAGAAAAAATTGCTATTTTAAAAGGAACTGGGATAGGTTCAATGCTAGGTTTTAACTCAAATGGTGTCCCAGGTGCTGCAGGTGAAATTTTTGGAAACAAAAGGTTAGGTCTTAATAATCTTTACTTAGCTGACGGTCCAGCAGGCTTGAGAATTTCATCGAAAAGAAAAAATTTTGATAAAAAATTATACAGTACTGCGTTTCCTGTGGGCTCTTTGTTAGCATCAACTTGGGATGAAAATTTAGCTTTTGAAATTGGTAAAGCAATGGGTAGTGAGGCAAAAAGTTATGGTGTTGACATAATTCTTGCTCCTGGAATGAATTTACATAGAAACCCTCTTTGTGGAAGGAATTTTGAATACTTTTCAGAGGACCCAGTTTTATCAGGTAATATTGCTGCTGGTATTGTTAATGGAATTCAGAAAAATAATGTGGGTGCTTGCCCTAAACATTTTGTTGTGAATAATCAAGAAACTGACCGAATGAAAAACAATGTTCTAGTAGATGAAAGTACTCTTAGGGAAATTTATTTGAAAGGATATGTCGATGATTCAATAGATAGTTTTAAATCTTGGAATATGATAAGGTATAATTTCTCTTAACATAATATCTTTGTTTTC
>NHDV01000027.1 GCA_002167525.1 Flavobacteriaceae bacterium TMED68 | reverse complement strand
GAAAATAAATTCAAAAGTGTTGTTTTGAATTAAAATCTTGTATTTAGCGTCAAACATTTCAACATCAAAATTGACCATTGCTAATTTTAATTCATTTATTGAAATACTTGATGAGTTATTTTCTAATGCAATTTCTCGTACAAAAAGGGGGATATTTTCAGGTTCTAAATTTGCTATTTTAGATATTTTAAAGCCCTTTTTGTAAAGTAATGTTATATTAAGCAACTTTCTTAAGCTATCCAACGAGTATTTTCTAATGTTAGTATTAGTTCTTTCAGGTGAGAGAAGTTTATACCTTTTTTCCCACATTCGTATAGTATGGGCTTTAATCCCAGAAATGTGTTCAAGGTCTTTAATACTAAAACTACTTTTTACATTCTTCATTTTTCCTAACTCATTAAAAAGCAATCAAATATAAAAAAAAGATTTTAAAAAAAATGAAGTACGCACGAGAAGACTCGAACTTCCACGAGATAATTCTCATTAGGCCCTCAACCTAACGCGTCTACCAATTCCGCCACGTGCGCATTAGAAGTGACTTGGCTGGGGCTCGAACCCAGGACCCTCTCCTTAAAAGGGAGATGCTCTACCAACTGAGCTACCAAGTCTTTAACTAACATTAAAAATAGTACAAAAAAGTGATTTGGCTGGGGCTCGAACCCAGGACCCTCTCCTTAAAAGGGAGATGCTCTACCAACTGAGCTACCAAATCTTTTATATTTAAGCTCGCAAATATACATTCAAAAATTTATAAAGCATCGACTTAATGATTAAATTTATAATCAATATAAATTGATTTTGAATACAGTTTTTTTATTAGGTTATATGGGATGTGGTAAAACAATTCTTGGAAAAGCTTTAGCTTCTCAGGTTAACGTTTCTTTTCTTGATCTTGACGAAAAAATTGAAGAATATGAAAACAAATCATTAGAGAAAATATTTCATTCGAAAGGAGAGTTATACTTTCGTCAACTTGAAAGAAAAATTCTACTAAAATTGATTAATTCGTCAATTCCAAAAATTGTTTCATTAGGAGGGGGTACACCTTGTTATTTTTCTAATATGTCAGATATAGCAAATTCTGTCCATCAATCCATATACTTTAAGGCAAGCATAGATAATCTTGTAAATAGATTACATAATAAAAATGATAAAAGACCTCTAATCTCACATCTAAAAAATAAAAATGATATAAAAGAATTTGTTTCAAAGCATCTTTTTGAAAGATCTTCATTTTATGAAAAGGCTAAAATAAAAATAAATGTTGATAGCAAATCAATTCCCGAAATAATAGGAGAAATTTTACTTTCTCTAGACTAAATATATACCTTTTTGTTTTCCAACTAAATTCACTTTAATAGTCTCATTAACTGAAGTAGATAGTGAAATTCCTTTAAAATCCGCTTTAATTGGGAATTTGTTGTGTTCTCTATTTACCAAAACGGCAATTTTTATTTGTTTAATATGAACAATTAACAGATATTTTAATGCGTGTGCAAGAACCAAACCAGTGTTTAAAACGTCATCAATAATCACTATACTCTTATTTTCGAATCTTTCAACTTCAAAGTCAAGTGATATTTTGTTTCCAGGCTTTTTTTTATCAATCTCTAATTTTAAAGTTTTTATTTGTATCTGCGATATATCAGTTAGGATTTTTTCAACCTTCTTGGCAAAAACATATCCATTATCTGCAATACCTACAAGAAAAATTTCTTCACTTTTAATATTAGATTCAAATATTTGATAGGCAATTCTTTTCGAACAATATTCTATTTTTCTTTCATCAAAAATTAAATTTTCAGGTTTTAGCATATTGATTTTGTTTTTAGGTTAAAAATTTATCAAGATTTCTTCTTTCTTTTTTTGTAGGTCTTCCATCACCTTTTTTTCTAGAATAATTTATTTTTTTATATGTTTTATTTTTATAATCTACCTCTTTTTTCACCCTATAAATATCTACTAATTTGTTACCAACTCTAGATTTTGGGAAATCTAAAACTAAAAACTTATATATGTTATCGTTTTTTTTAATTGATATTTTATCATTAACTAATACTTCATATGAAGGTTTCACTTTTTTATCATTCACAGACACATTACCATTTTTACATGCCTTTGTTGCTTTATTTCTGGATCCAAAATATCTTACACTCCAGATGTAAAAGTCGATTCTCATTTATAAATTAATATTAAATTTGTGTAAATTAAACATAAATGGTTAAACTAAAAATTGAACATTCTTTTAATCATAGTATTAAGTTAGTGTTGCTTGTTTTTTTTATACTATTTAATTCAACATGTAGCCCTGATGATGTAGAAGAAGAACCACAAAGGGATTACCTTGAACAATCATTAGAAGATGACCAACAGTTGGTAAAATATCTAAAATCTCATTATTACAATTATCAAGATTTTATTAATGTTGCTGATCAGGATAAAGAAATTTTAATCGATACAATTATTTCGGAAAATGCTAATTTGAGATCTTTATTCGATTTTGCAGTTCAAACTTCTATTCCTTTATCTTCTAGTGAAGGAGAAATTATAGATCATAAATTGTATCATATTGTTGTAAAAGACGGAATTAGAATAGATGATAAACCCAGTATAGCTGACTCAGTTTACCTTTCTTATAAAGGTAAGTTGCTGAATGGGAATACATTTGATGAAAAAACAAATCCAGTTTGGTTTGATACAGCCACTGTAATTAGGGGGTTCAGATATGGTTTGCAGTATTTTTCACCTGGAAATTTTATTCAAAGAGAAGACGGTACTATTGATTTTAATCAATTTGGAAGAGGATTAATATTTATGCCTTCTGGGTTAGGATATTTTAATAGTGCTCAAACTAATATCCCAACTTATTCCCCTTTAATTTTTGAAATTTCTATGTTTACTACAAATAAGTCTGATCATGATAATGATGGTGTTTTTTCAATTGATGAGGACCCTAATAAAGATGGTAATCCGTATAATGATGACACAGATGAAGACGGAACAATTAATATGTATGATGAAGATGACGATGGGGACGGAATCTTAACTAAAGATGAATTAGATGGAGATGATCCAGATAATTTACCTGACGATTCCAATAATGACGGTATTCCTGATTATCTCGATAAAAACACCTAGTATTCTAAATCTTTTTTCTTACCCAGCATGTAAGTGAGGCTTATGGACCATAATTTGGGCCTTATATCAGAATAAGCTTCAATGTCAATATTATTATTTCCTAAAATTTCTATTTCATTGTCAGTAAAACCCCTTTCAAATCGAAAGCCCAGTCCGAATTTTCCAAAATCAATTCTTGAACCAATTTGTAAGCCCATTGTAAAGTTGTTAGTATAATCTCCAAAATTTAATGATTTACTTTTTATTGAAATTATGTTTTGAAAAATTGGACCAGTAAATACTGATATAGGTCCAAAAATGTTATACCCAATTAAAATCGGAATCTCCACTTTATTAATTTCAATTTGATCTAAAGATAAAATATTGGATTTATTTTGACTTATCTGCACTTCAGGTCTTATATATAAGTCGATTATTTTTAGTTGGGCATACATTCCTATGTGTGCGCTTGCAATTGATGCAGTTTCAATCTGATTTTTAAAGGAACTGGTACTTTTTATATCTCCAATATTATCAAAATTTACTCCAATCTTTATTCCATAATTAACCTGACCATATAATTTATTACTTGCCGAATTTATGATTAGAAAAATAGAAATAATTAGCAAAAAATTATTTTTCATTTTCTTGAAAGAACTTTTTTTACAGCACTTATGATTGCAGTAGAATTTAGACCATACTTATCCATTAATTTAGAAGGAGATCCAGATTCACCAAAAGTATCATTCGTAGCTACAAATTCTTGTGGAACAGGGTCATTTTTCGTTAAAACTCTAGAAATACTTTCACCAAGTCCACCTAAAAAGTTGTGTTCTTCTGCTGTTACTATACATCGAGTTTTTTTTATAGATTTTAAAATTATCTCTTTATCAATTGGTTTTATAGTGTGGATATTGATAATTTCTGCTGAAATACCCGTATCAGCTAACTTTTGACCTGCCAAAATAGATTCCCAAACTAGGTGGCCTGTAGCAACTATAGTTACGTCCTTTCCCTCATTTAACATAATTCCTTTACCAATTATAAATTTTTGGTCTGGACTTGTAAAATTTGGAACCTTAGGTCTTCCAAATCTTAAATAAACCGGGCCTTGATAATCGGCAATTTTGATAGTTGCTAGTTTGGTTTGATTGTAGTCACATGTGTTGATTACAGTCATCCCTGGTAACATTTTCATTAAACCAATATCCTCAAGTATTTGGTGAGTAGCTCCATCTTCTCCAAGAGTTAATCCCGCATGGGAAGCACATATCTTTACATTTTTTCCTGAATAAGCAATTGATTGTCTAATTTGATCATACACTCGTCCAGTAGAAAAATTAGCAAAAGTACCCGTAAAAGGTATTTTACCACCAATTGTAAGTCCAGCTGCAATACCCATCATATTTGCCTCAGCAATTCCAATTTGAAAAAATCTTTTTGGATTTTCTTTTTTAAATTGATTCATTTTCAATGAGCCCGTTAAATCTGCACATAATGCGACTACGTTTTTATTTTTCCTTCCTAGTTCAGTAAGACCATCACCAAATCCAGACCTTGTATCTTTCAATTCTGTATATCTGAACTTCTCCATTTGTTATTATTAATAGTCACCTATGGTTTCTGGATTCTGAGATAATGCAATCTCAAGCTGTTCATCATTCGGAGCAACTCCATGCCACTCATGGGTATTCATCATAAAATCGACTCCATGTCCCATTTCGGTTTTTATAAGAATACAGATAGGTAATTTTTTTTTTGTTTCTTTTTTCGCAAAATTTAATTTTTTTATTATGGATTCAATATTATTCCCATTTTCTATTTCTATAACTTTCCATCCAAATGCTTCAAATTTAATTTTTAAATTTCCCATCGGTAATACTTCATTTGTAGAACCATCAATTTGTTTACCATTCATGTCAACACACAAAATTAAATTATCTATATTTTTTGCAGAGGAAAACATTATAGCTTCCCAATTTTGCCCCTCTTGTAATTCACCATCTCCTACTAAAACATATACAAGCTTTTCGTCATTATTAAGTTTTTTACACAAAGCGCTTCCAATCGCTACAGATATTCCTTGACCCAGAGATCCTGAGGCTATTCTAATACCTGGTAGTTTTTCGTGAGTAGTTGGGTGGCCTTGTAATCTTGAATTTAATTTTCTAAAAGTAGCGAGTTCACTGACAGGAAAAAATCCTTTTCTAGCTAATACGCTGTAAAAAACAGGTGAAATATGACCATTTGATAAAAAAAATAAATCTTCGTTTTTACCATCCATATCAAACTCTTCGTTCAAATTTAAAATCTCGTTGTAAAGGGCAACGAATAACTCAGTACAGCCAAGTGATCCTCCTGGGTGACCAGAATTTACAGAGTGAACCATCCTTAAAATATCTCTTCTAACCTGGAGAGTTAATTTTTGTAGATTATCAATTGATGACATAAGTTTTACATTGTATTGTAAATTTAATTTTTTAGATTAATTTCAATGAATCAATGTGCATCAATTTTAAAAAGATTACGAACAATTATTGTTCATTAATTTTTTAATCTTTAAGGGTCCAACATAAAAAATGAAATTTAAATTAATCAAAAGGGATTTACGTTCAAATGCGCGTGCAGGTGTTTTAAAGTCTTCAATCGGAGAAATAAATACACCAATTTTTATGCCTGTAGGTACCCAAGCTTCAGTTAAGGGTATTGACCAGAAAATATTGAAAGAACAAATTAATTCTAAAATTATTTTGAGTAATACGTATCATTTATATTTAAGACCTGGTACTAAAGTAATTAAAAATGCAGGGGGCATTCACAAATTTATGAATTGGGACAGAATAATCTTAACTGATTCTGGCGGATATCAAGTCTATTCATTATCCAACAAAAGAAAAATTTCAGAAAAAGGTGTTTTATTCCAATCACATATAGATGGATCTAAACATTTATTGACTCCTGAATCTGTAATTGAAATACAAAGAGAAATTGGAGCAGATATAATAATGGCTTTTGATGAATGTCCTCCATATCCATGTAAGTTTGAATATGTAAAGAATTCAATGAAATTAACTCATAGGTGGTTAGAAAGGTGCATAGAAAAGCACAACAATTATCCGTTTCTGTACGATAAAGAGCAATATTTATTTCCAATTATTCAAGGAGGTATTTATAAAGATCTAAGAAAAGAATCAACAGAATTTGTTTCAAGTAGATTCGCTAAAGGATATGCAATTGGAGGTTTGTCTGTAGGTGAACCAGATGAAGAAATGTACAAAGTTTCAGACTTGGTTTGTTCAATTTTACCTCCTGATAAACCCAGATATTTAATGGGAGTTGGAACACCTGCTAATTTATTAGAAAATATTTCAAATGGAGTTGATATGTTTGATTGTGTAATTCCTACAAGAAATGGTAGGAATGGTATGTTATATACTTTTGATGGAATTATTAACATTAAAAATAAAAAATGGGAGAGTGACTTTTCGAAAATTAAATCTAGTGATGACAAAGAATCAGATAATCAATATTCTAAAGCGTATCTTAGACATCTTTTTATGGTAAACGAAATTCTTGGGAGACAAATAGCTGCTGTTCATAATTTAACCTTTTATAGCAATCTTTTAAATATTGCAAGAGAGAAAATAATACTAGGTGAATTTGCATCTTGGAAAAATAAAATAATTAAAAAATTAAATAAAAGGATATAGATGATTAAAATTTTAGACACCTATATAATCAAAAAATATTTAATTACTTTTTTAGTTGCTCTTTTTTTATTCATCCCAATAGGCATTATGGTTGATGTTGCTGAAAGGATAGATAAGTTTAAAGAAAATGAGATACCATTTAATGAGATTATTGATTATTATTTTGACTTTATGTGGTATTTTGGCAACTTACTTTTTCCAATTCTATTATTTTTATCAATAATTTGGTTTACATCGAAATTGGCAAATAACACAGAAATTATTTCTGTTTTGAGTTCAGGTGTCTCATTTTCAAGATTTCTAAGACCATACTTTATATCTGCTTCATCCATAGCGGTTATATCTTTCTTTATTGGAATGTTTGTTGTACCTAAGGCAAGTAAAGGGTTCAATGAGTTTAATTATAAATATTTAAATAAAAAACTTGAGATTAGAAATACATCGAGAGTGTTTAAACAAATTTCTAAAAATGAATTTGTNTANGTAAGTAGNTATAANCCAACNAGGGAAAGAGCTATGGATTTCAGNCTTGAANANTTTGATAATGAAAAATTAAAATTTAANATTATGGCACAATCAATTAGNTGGGTCAAGTCTGATTCTGTNTTNCGTCTTATAAATTNTAGGAAAAGAATTATTNATGAAGACGAGGAAATTTTAATAAAAAANAAATCNATNGATACTATTTTTAATTTTCAAATTCAAGATTTATCACCTTTAAANTANNAAGCTGAGACATTAACTCTATTAGATTTAAATAAATTTATAGATTCTGAGATTAAATCAGGTTCTAAATTGATTAATCAACATTTATTAATTAGACACAAGAGATATAGCTTGCCAATATCCGTATTTGTCCTCACTTTAATATCAGTATCAGTTTCATCTGTAAGAAGGAGAGGTGGGATGGGAATGAACCTTGCAATGGGAATTCTAATGGGGTTTTCGTTTATATTTATAGATAAAATTTTAGTTGTTTTAGTAAATAAGTCAAACTTTTCAGCTGCAGTTGCTGCTTGGTCTCCAATAATATTTTTCGGAGGCTTGGGATACCTTCTTATGAGATATGCGAAAAGATAGTTACAAGAGTCTAATCCATTTACATTTTTTGATTTTTTTATGGGGTTTCACATCAATATTTGGTGCATTAATTAATCTTGATCCAATTTTAATTGTTTGGTTTAGATTATTAATTGCCGCAATCTTAATCTTTATTTTTATATTTTTCCTTAGTAAGGATTCATTGAAATTAAGTAATTCAAGTTTATTTAATTTCTTTGTTGGGGGGTTATTGATATCTATTCATTGGTATTTATTTTTTTACTCAATAAAAATTTCTTCTATTTCTTTAACTCTATCTATTTTGTCAACAGCTTCTTTGATGACCTCATTTCTTGAACCTCTTTTTTATAAAAGGCCTTTTAGAATTCATGAACTTATATTTGGATTAATTGCAGTGGTCGGACTTGTACTTATTTTTGGAATACAATCAGAGAATTATTTTGCTATTCTTATATCACTTATTTGTACTTTACTGTCGGTTTTGTTTTCTCTTTTAAACGGATTTTTAATTAAAAATCGTTCATCTTCTCAAATTTCTTTTTATGAAATCATTTTTGGTTTTTTTATAATTTCATTAATTATTTTTTTTTCTAACATTAAATTTCCAACCCTTAGCTCTATTAGTCTTTCTAACTGGGTTTATATTTTTATTTTAGGATCATTATGTACCGCTTATGCTTTTGTTGCTTCCAACTATATTTTAAAATTCATAACACCTTACACAATGATGATGTCATTAAATCTTGAGCCAGTTTATGGTATTTTGTTTTCTTTAATCATTTTTGGAGAAAAAGAATATATGGATATTCAATTTTACATTGGAGCAGGAATTATATTTTTAGGAGTTATAGGAAATATTGTGTTTAAGTACAAAAAAATATCTTAAAAATTATATTTTTATAATTATTTAATTAAGATGGAGTATCTAGATTTTGAGTTACCGATAAAAGAAGTTCAAGAACAGTTATCAAAATGCGAGGTAATTGGTAGTGAAAGTGATATAGATGTTACTGATACTTGTGCTAAATTGGAGTTGAAGCTTAAAAAAACTAAAGAGAAGATATATGGAAATTTAACTCCATGGCAAAGAGTTCAATTATCTAGACATCCATCCCGACCTTATACATTAGATTATATAAAAGCTATATGTGGAAATTCATTTTTGGAACTTCACGGTGACAGAAATATCAAAGATGACAAAGCTATGATTGCTGGTTTGGGAAAAGTTAAATATCAGACTTTTATGTTTGTTGGAACTCAAAAGGGATATAATACAGTTACCAGAAAATACAGAAATTTTGGGATGGCGAATCCTGAAGGTTATAGAAAAGCTTTAAGAGTTATGAAATCAGCTGAAAAATTTAATATTCCCATTGTCTGCTTAATCGATACACCTGGAGCTTACCCAGGACAAGAAGCTGAAGAAAGAGGTCAAGGAGAGGCAATAGCTAGAAATATTTTTAATATGCTTTCAATAAAAGTTCCGATCATTAATATAATTATTGGTGAGGGAGCTTCTGGGGGTGCACTAGGTATTGGAATAGGGGATAGGATTTTAATGTTAGAAAATACCTGGTATTCTGTAATATCTCCTGAATCATGTTCATCTATATTGTGGAGAAGTTGGGAGTACAAGGAAAGAGCAGCTGAGTCGTTGAAACTTACTGCTCAGGATATGAAAAAATCGAAATTAATAGATAAGATAATAAAAGAACCTCTTGGAGGGGCACATCAGAATAGAGAAAAAATGTTTACGATTGTCGGAAATGAAATAACTAAATCATTTTTAGAACTTGAAAAGCTGTCNCCTAACGATTTAATTAATTTAAGGAGAAATAAATTTGAAAATATGGGGGTTTTTAAGAGTTAATAAATCACATTTATAAGTATTAACAATTTTATTATAATTATAAACAATTAGTGTTGACTCTTTTCTCATACTTTAATTTTTTTAGATAAAGAATTAAGNATTCTTTTTTTTACATTTAAATGTGGAAAAAAAGAGAACAATTATTATCTTCTGGAAGTATCAACAAAGGAATTTTTAATCTAGATTCCGGAAGAATTCCACCTCAAGCTTTAGATCTTGAAGAAGCAGTACTTGGTGCGATGTTAATTGATAAAAAAGGCGTTGATGAAGTTATTGATATACTTCAAAAAGATGCTTTTTACAAAGAGTCGCATCAAAAGATTTTTGAAGCAATCTATAGTCTTTTTCAGTCCTCAGAGCCTGTTGACCTTCTAACAGTCTCAGCTAACCTGAGAAAGATGGGTGTTTTAGAAAAAGTCGGAGGTGATTTTTATCTCGTACAATTGTCAAAAAAAGTTTCAACATCTGCAAATATTGAATTTCATGCCAGAATTATACTTCAGAAGTTTATACAAAGGTCTTTAATTAGAATATCAAATGAAATTATAGAAAATTCATTTAAAGATTCAGTAGATGTTTTTGATTTATTAGATGAGGCAGAGTCAAAACTATATGAGATTACTCAAGGCAATATTAAAAGATCATCAGAAACAGCTCAGAGCTTGGTGATTCAAGCAAAAAAAAGAATTGAAGATATTTCAAATAAAGATGGGTTGAGTGGTGTTGCAACAGGATTTGATAAGCTTGATTTACTTACTTCTGGATGGCAACCAAGTGATCTTGTTATTATCGCGGCGAGGCCAGGGATGGGTAAAACTGCTCTAACTTTGTCAATGGCTAGAAATATAGCTGTTCTGAAAAAAACTCCAGTAGCCTTTTTTTCTCTAGAAATGTCTTCAGTCCAACTGATTACAAGACTAATTTCTGCTGAAACTGGATTGACGTCCGAAAAGCTAAGAACAGGAAAGCTTGAAAGTCATGAATGGGAACAACTAAACGTTAAAGTTGGTGATTTAGAAAAGGCGCCCCTATATATCGACGATAGTCCCTCTTTGTCTATTTTTGATCTCAGGGCAAAAGCTAGAAGATTGTCCTCAAAACATGGAATCCAATTGATTATTGTTGATTATTTACAGTTAATGACTTCTGGAACAGCTAGTAAAACCGGAAATAGAGAACAAGAAATATCATCAATTTCAAGGAATTTAAAAGCATTAGCTAAGGAATTAAATGTACCTGTGATAGCTTTATCACAATTATCAAGAGCCGTAGAAACTAGAGGTGGAACCAAAAGACCAATACTATCAGATTTAAGAGATTCAGGTGCAATCGAACAGGACGCAGATATTGTTTCTTTCATTTATAGACCAGAATACTATGGAATAGATGAGTGGGATGATGACGACAGATCTTCATCTGAAGGACAGGCAGAATTTATAGTGGCAAAACATAGAAACGGAGGTTTGGATACAATAAGACTCAAATTTACACCACAACTTGGTAAATTTGAAAATTTAAGTGAGATAGATTCTTCATTTGAATATCCTTCAAAAATAAACGAGATCAAAAAAAGAAGAGATCCTACCGAAGGCAGTATAAAAGATGAAGATGATATAACACCTTTTTAATTTTTATTTTACTTTATTCACAATTTTACTAAAAGTATCAGGATGATTCATAGCAATATCTGATAAGACTTTCCTGTCTAAATTGACTTTTTCAGATTTTAAGTTTGAAATTAATTTACCGTAGGTAATACCGTGCAATCTCGCAGCTGCGTTTATTCTTATTATCCATAATAATCTAAAAGATCTTTTTTTGTTTTTTCTATCTCTGTATGAATAAATGAGTCCTTTTTCAACAGCGTTTTTAGCTACTTTCCAAACATTTTTTCTTCTGCCGTAGAACCCTTTAGCTTTTTTTAGGATTTTCTTTCTTTTATTTCTAGAGGCAACTGAATTCTTTGATCTTGGCATTTTTTTATATTTTTTTAAAAAATTATATTATTTTAATCTTAATTGTTGTTCAATGCTTTTTAGGTCACTTTTATGAACAAGGCTAGGGTGAGTTAACTTTAACTTTCTTTTTTTTGACTTCTTAGTCAAAATATGATTTTTAAATGCATTTTTTCTTTTTATTTTACCAGTGCCTGTTACTTT
>NHDV01000026.1 GCA_002167525.1 Flavobacteriaceae bacterium TMED68 | reverse complement strand
TTCTGATGTTTCTTCCTTAGAGTCGAGCATTGCGAGTATCAACACAAATATATCGTCGGTTGAATCAAGTATAAATTCAGTAAATACTAGTATAACCTCAGTGGAGAGTACACTCCCAAAGATTTATTTGCATTCAAATGGTGTGACTCTTGTTGCTAGGTCCTCAGCCGTTGTCGGTCAATCGTATACTTACAACGGAACATCTTATTTAGTAGTAGATGATTCCACTATTGAAGCTAATAAAACTGCAAATATTGTAACTACCAGAGTTACAAATATGGGTGATCTTTTTGCTGGTGAGACAAACTTTAATGGTGACATAGGCCACTGGGATACTTCAAATGTTACTAACATGTTTGATATGTTTTTTGCAGCCTCCTCATTCAACAAAAATCTGAATAACTGGAATACTTCAAAAGTAACTAATATGGGCAGAACGTTTAATAGATGTACAGCATTTAATGGAAACATAAGTTCATGGGACACATCTAATGTAACATCTTTGTTTGCAATATTTTATGCTGCATCGTCATTTAATCAAGATATTAGTGGTTGGGATGTTTCTAATGTAACTAGTATGTCAGGGGTATTTAATGGTTCTTCTTCATTCAACATAAATATTAGTCAATGGGATACATCAAAAGCAACAAGTATGTCAGCTATGTTTGCAAGTACAGCATTTAACCAAGATATTGGAAATTGGGATGTTTCATCGGTTACAGATATGCGTTTTATGTTCAGAAATGCAACAGCATTTAATCAAGATTTATCTGGTTGGTGTGTTCAAAGTAATTTTGGTTCTGCGCCCAGTGGTTTTAACGATGGTACTGCCAATAATACTTGGGTGAATAACGCGAATAGTCAACCTGACTGGGATGGAGCTGATGGCTCTGCTGCTAATTGTAATTGATTTAAAGTATTGTTTAGCAATATATTAACAGTAATTTAAAGGAAATAAAAGCTCGTGAAATTACAGTTTTATTTGCCGATGCAGAATTGGCTGAAAATTGATCCCAAAACATCTTTATCATGGTCAATTTCCCCTGTAATTGAACCAATATGGTAAATTGCCTCTTTCAACTCCACACTTAACAAATCTCCACTTAATTTATTATTAAGGTCTCTTTGAATTTTTTCAATTGATTTCAGAGATTCCTTTAAAGCATTGTAATGTCTTGTATTTTGAATAATATAGTTAGAGTTGGTTTTTAGGCCCTCAACAAGTTTGACAAGAATCTTTTTAAGGGGAATTAGACTTTCAGGATTGAATGTTGAAATTCCTAATTGTCCATCAATTTTAACTGAATTTAGTTTACCCTTAATTTTTGATGCTAAAGATGAGTTAAACTTGTTATTATTTTTATCAATTTTATTTTCAATAGTAATTAGAGTAGGGGAGTTAACTAATAATCCGCTTATTTCATTAGTTATATCCGTTAAATTAGAATCACTGTCGTACATGTAAATTAGAATTGAGGATTTTTTGACCTTTTGCTTTGCTTTTTCTACCCCAATTGCTTCAATTACATCATCGGTATCTCTAAGCCCAGCTGTGTCAATAAATCGAAATAAAATACCATCTATAGTCAGTGTATCTTCAATTGTATCTCTAGTTGTGCCAGGAATTTTTGAAACGATTGCTTTATCTTCATTAAAGAGCGCATTTAATAATGATGATTTTCCTGTATTTGGTTTACCTGCAATAGCTACTGGAACTCCATTTTTTATTACATTTCCATAATTAAATGAGAGTTTTAAATCATAAATTTCTTTGTGGAGATTTTTAAGTAATAATTTTAGTTGATTTAAATTTGCAAACTCAACATCTTCTTCTCCAAAATCAAGCTCTAATTCGATTAATGACTTAAATTTTATAAGCTCTTGTCTCAATTTTTTCATCTTATTAGAATAGCCACCGCGAAATTGTTTTATTGCAACCTCGTGTGCTGCTGAACTTTCAGAGGCTATGATATCACATACAGCTTCTGCCTGGCTCAAGTCCATTTTTTTATTTAAATATGCACGGAGAGTAAATTCTCCTTCCTTGGCAGGCATTAAGCCTTGTTCTATAAAACTTGTTACGATCTTTTGTAAAATATAGTTAGAACCATGGCATGAAATTTCTACAACATCTTCACCAGTGTAAGAATTTGGTGATCCAAATTTTGTTACAAGAACTTCGTCGAGAATAGCATTATCTAAAACAAAGTCCCCAAAGATTACTTTATTGAAAGGTAGGTTATCAAAGGTTATTTTTGATTTGGGTCTAAAAAAAAGATTTGTTTTCTTAAAAGATTCTGGACCTGATAAACGAATTAATCCGATAGCTCCCTTACCTACCGGAGTGGCAATTGCAATAATTGTTCCCTCATTAATCACATTAAATGCTTTTGTTGAATGTAGCTCTTCTTTTATGAAGCCTGTGCTCATAATTTTTCCATAGCTTTTGAATAGCAGTATTTTCCTCTAATTCTGGATTTGTTTCCACAGTTATTATTTGTTTTTTATTAAATAGCTTTTGCATCTCATTGAAAATGATAGCTGTTATTCCTTTGTTTTGATAATCTGGGTGGACACCAATTAGATAAAAAGAGGCACGATTATTTTTTCTCATAGCCTTAAGTAAGTAGTAGGTATTAAGGATAGTTATTTTACCATTAATTTTTTTTAGAGCTTCGGTGAAAGAGGGCATTGTTATTGAAAAGCATATGAGTTTTCCTTCTTTATCAATAATACATTTGATGTAGTCGGGATTTACAAATTTTAAAAATCTTTTCTTATAATTTTCTATCTGATAATCTTGGATAGGAACGTAAGTTTGAAGCTGATTATAGGTTTTATCTAATAATTCAAACATTTGATCTACATATGGTATAATATCTTTTCTTTTTTTAAAATTTAATAATGTTAATTCATATTTATCCATTATTAATCTTGAAAATCTTTTAACCCTTTCGGGTGATGATTCAAAATCATCAATTTTAATTTCATATTCCACCCATTTGGCTGCTACATTAAAACCAAGCTTTTCTAAATGCTTTGAATAGTAAGGAAAGTTGTAAAGAGTTATTATAGTGTTCGGTTCTTTAAAACCTTCAATTAGTAGACCCGCCTTATCTAAATTTGAAAAGCCTACAGGCCCCTCAATAGTTTCCATTTTATTTTTTTTCCCAAATGAAACAACTGCATCAATCAAAGTTTTCGAAACATTTGTGTCATCTATAAAGTCAAACCATCCGAAACGGACTTTATTTTTTTTAATTTCTTCAACTTCAATCCAATTTATGATTGCCGCAACTCTACCAACCACCTCATCATTTTTATAAGCAAGAAATAATGATGCAGTTGAATTCTGATAAACAGGATTAAGCTTCGGATCTAGTGTTTCAATTTCATCCTTTACTAGAGGGGGTACCCAAAAAGGATTATCTTTATACAAGGTAAATGGGAACTCTACAAAGGTTTGATAATCCCTTTGCGTACTGACTTTTTTGATATCGATTTTCTGATTCATAATCCTCAGTTTCTTTTGGCCTTACGATTTCTTTTTTTCTCAGTTTTTGTGTTTTTCTTAAAAGTCTTTTTAAGATTTTTCTCTTGTTTCTTTAGCTCTTTTTCTTCTTTTTCTTCTCCTGAAATATAATTTTTATGAAAATCTAAGCGATAAGATACTCCAATATTTGCTAAAATACTACTTGGTGTAGTTTTTGTTGACGCACCAATAGTACCTTCAATTTGTAGATCGTCAGAATAGAGGTAAGCCACTCCAGATCGGAAAAGAAAATTTCTGTATAGGTCACTTTTTAACCCCTGGTTTTCTATGTAAACAGACCAATAATTATTAATTGTATGGGTTAGGGTCAAAATGTAATTTATTTCAGGGTAGTCTGATAGAAAACGATCATATATAAAGTTGGTAACGAAAACCCATGATCCCAAAAAGTGTGATTGTGTGGCTAAAATTCCTTTGAGATTAAAAAAGGGTTCTTTGTCAGGTGGGATTCCTAAGTTTTGAAAAAATAAAGGGCGATAAATATTTCCAAAAAAATTGTTGTAGGGAAAAGGATTGTTATTTTCAAAATTAATATTGGTCCCAAAAGTGAATGCAATTGCTGGAATAAGATCTCTTGGTTTGAAACCATTATTTGCTTTCCAACTATAAACATTAATTTCTCTATCTTTTTTAAAAGGATCAAAAAATAGATATTTAAAACCAACAAAATTTTGTAAAAATCCTTGTCTTTTTGATTTCTGATTTTGAGAAGACAACTTTGAATTTAAAGTTCCAATAGCATATTTACTATCAATTGTTAACTCTAAATTTTCACTTAAAAAGCCCCATCTAAGAGACAGAAATCCAATTGCTGAGTCAAAAGTTGAGTTATTGTAACCGCTGTGAGCATAATTTCTATATGCAAATCCCAATTCTGATTGAAAAACATTTTTACCTACAGAAAAAGCTCCAATTGATGCACCTGGCCTATTTGAATTTATTTGATCTGTATACTGAGAAATTGCAATACTCGATGAAAACAAAAACAAAAAGAGAGCCTTTTTGAAAACCATATAACAAATATAAAAGAACATTCCAGCATTTATGCGATATAGAACTTCTTATTAGACCTTAAAATTTCGCTAATTAATTATGAAATACTTAATTTTAACTCAAATTAAAATCATTGACTATAATTTTAATATTCTTGTTATTTTTTTTTGGCGGGATCTACATTCTCAGGTTGCTTTCTCCTTTTCTATTTAAAATTTTAATATCCAGTTTATTAAAAAAAGCAAAAGAATCAAAAAATAAAGAAAATAATAAAAGAACAAAAAAAAGTACATCAAAATCTTTTGGTGAATATATTGACTATGAGGAAGTCGAATAAAAGTATTTTGCACTTTGCATTTCTCCCACATTCATTAATTATTATAAGTTTCGCATTAATATCACTTTTATTTTACTACCCATTATTGTCTGGCAAAGTACTCTTTCAGTCCGATATAAGGCAATACGATGGAATGTCCCGACAGTTAAAAGATTATAGAGCTCAGACAGGCAAGGAGACCTATTGGATTGATAATGCTTTTGGTGGTATGCCAACTTATCAGCTAGGTGCAAAATACCCGGCAGATTTTTTAAGTCCAATTTATTCTTTTTTTCGAATTCTTCCTCGTCCTGCACATATACTATTTATTTATTTGCTTGGATTTTATCTTTTGATGGTAGTATTAAAACTTCCATGGCAAATTGGACTTTTCGGATCAATAGCGTTTGGATTTTCAACTTACCTGCTTATAATTTTACAGGTTGGTCATAATACTAAGGCATTGGCAATCAGTTTTATCCCTTTTGTGATTGCAGGTATGCTTTTACTTTTTAGAAAACATTGGTTTTGGGGATTTATTTTGACATCCTTGTCTCTGGCAATGCAAATTAGATCAAACCATTATCAAATGACTTATTATCTATTATTTCTTATGGGTATTTTTATACTTGCTTATGGTTATGACTTTTTGATAAATAATAAAATAAAGTTTTTTACAATATCAGTATTATTTTTGTTTTCAAGTGTTATAATTTCTTTAGGCTTAAATTCAACTCCATTATTGGCAACAGCAGAGTACGCTAAGTTTAGTACTCGAGGCAANAGNGAATTAACTATTAACCCAGATGGNACTNCAAAANAAAAGTCNACTGGTCTAGACTTTAATTATATTACNGAATATAGCTATGGGATTTTTGAAACACTTAATCTTATTGCTCCCAGAATACAGGGTGGAGCNACACGTGAAAATCTAGGAAAAAAACANGGTGTTTANGANTTTCTAATAAAAAANGGAGTCAGCTCAAATCAAGCACTTCAATTTTCANAAAATGTTCCGACTTATTGGGGTNAACAACCTATTTTAGANGCNCCAGCCTANGTTGGTATATCTGTTTTTTTCTTTGCTTTATTATCACTTTTTTTAATAAATGGGCCGTTGAGAAATGCGTTATTGGCAGGNGTTATTTTTGCATTAATTCTTTCTTGGGGAAAAAACTTGAGTTTTGTCACTGANTTTTTCATAAAANATNTNCCATTTTATAACAAATTNAGAGCAGTATCTTCAATACAAGTAATTTTAGAATTTTGTATTCCAGTNCTNTNNGCNNTAGGCATTNATAATCTTTATTTTAAAAAAGAAAACATNCAAATTANTAAAGTTTTNAAAATAGCTGCTTTTCCAATTTTATTATTNGTNTTTGTTTTTATTTCACAAAANNTNCTNTCCTTTTCTGGAATTAATGATTCTTACTTNAGNGAATTATATGGNAATGATCTTTTATTAANAATNANAGAAGCAAGAGCATCAATTTTCAAGACTGATATTTTAAGAGCTATTGTTTTTTGCGTCCTTTTGATGGGTATATATTTTCTTTTCTATTCTGATAAAATCAAAAAAAATTTGGCATTAGGACTCACATTTGTTTTAATGCTAATAGATTTACTTGGTGTCGCTAACAGATATATAGATCGTAAAGCATTTGTAAATTCTAGGGTTCTTAACAGTCCATTCCAAATTACCAAAGCCGATCAAACCATACAGAATGACAAAACACGTTATAGGGTATTTGAGCCAAGACTGGGTTTAACTGGTGCTAGAACTTCTTATTTTCATAACTCATTGGGTGGTTATCATGGAGCAAAACCACGAAGATTTCAAGAATTAATAGCTACTTATAAAACTCAACAAAATACTGGAATTTTAGATTTCTTAAACGTTAAATATATACTCTATCCTGATGAAGAAAGTGGAGATTTGAAAACTTTTTTTAATTCCGGCGCACTGGGTTCGGCCTGGTTTATTAATGAATTAAATGAATGCGATACACCCGATGAACTTCTCAAAGCAATGGATAGTTATAATTTTAAAAAAACCGCTTTAATACTTGAAAAGGATCTTCCTGAGGGTTTCTCAAAGAACTATGCAAATGATTCTTTAAATAAAATTAATCTTATAAAAGCCGAACCAAATTATTTATTATATGAGGTTAATACCGCTAGAGATGCTTTTACAGTTTTTTCAGAAATGTATTACCCAAAAGGATGGAAGGCATTTGTAGATGATAAGGAAAAAAATATTTTGAACGTAAATTATGTTCTTCGTGGTCTAAAGATTCCTGCAAACTCTTCGAAGATAGAATTTAGATTTGAACCAGACATTGTAAAACAAGGAACTTCTTTGAGATGGCTTAGTTTATTCTTTTTTGTTTCAGCAGGCACTGCTTTGGCATACTTTCAGTATTTTNGAAAAACTACNTAACAANAATGGGAATTATNACTAAGCAGTCTATTTACAATGTNACAAGTATTGGCTTTGCATTTATGATNGGAGCTGTGAATATGCTTTTCCTTTATCCATCATTTCCTGGTAAGGAATTTCAAGGACTTNTAATTGCTTTATTGGCAAATTCAA
The DNA here is from genome assembly GCA_002167525.1 of Flavobacteriaceae bacterium TMED68. The sequence continues at coordinate 150,356 of NHDV01000026.1, read as the reverse complement.
ACCTTATACAACCATTTATCTCTTTTGGTGTTCAGCACACCTTAATTAAGTTTTATAGTAGTGCTAGNTGTAAAGAACAACAAGATCGTTTATTATGGTTTTCATTATTTTTTCCACTTTTAGTCTTAGTTTTCCTGGTTCCATTTTATATTTACTTTAATGAAGAGATACTTAGTTTTTTATCTAATGAAAACGTGTTGGTTAATAAGTTTCCCTTTTTAATAATTTCTATTGCTATTTCCACAGCTTATTTTGAAATTTTTTTCAGTTGGTTGCGTGTTCAATTAAAATCTGTATTTGGAAACTTCTTGAAGGAAGTATATCCTAGACTATTAACATTTTTCCTCCTTATATTTTATGTCTTTAAATTTATTGATTTAGACACATTTATCATTTACTTGATTTGCGGATACTATCTACGTCTAATTATCATAATGATATATAGCTTTAGCATCTATTTACCAAGTTTTAATGGATTTATCCCTTCATCATGGAGAACTATGTTAAGATATAGTAGTTTGATATTTCTCTCTGGTGCTGCCGCTAGTTTTATTTTAGATATAGATAAGTCAATGATTTTTTCTTTAACCTCTGATGCTAATGTAGCTTATTATGCAGTGGCAATATATGTAGCAGCAATAATCGAGGCACCAGGCAGGGCAATGTTTCAAATAACNAGTCCCCTAGTTGCTAAGGCATTAAATAAAAACGATAAAACTAGTCTTGAAAATCTTCTAAAAAAAAGTAGTATTAATTTGTTGATTGTATCGGGGTTTGTTTTTTTGGTAATTAATCTCAACTTAATTGATTTTTATCAAATTATTAACCAAGAAGGTTATGCTTCAGCTATAGGGGTTGTAATTATAGTTTCATTAGGAAAGCTTTTTAGTATGTCTATGGGATGCTTGAATAACATAATAATTAATTCAAAAAGATACCATTATGTTTTTTGGTTCTCAATTGCATCAGCAGTTCTTGCTGTAATACTTAACTACTTCATGATTCAAAATTATGGAATTACAGGTGCTGCCCTTGCAACACTTTTTGTNATTTTNNTGATTAATCTTTGTAAAATTATATTAGTACATATTTTGTTTAAAATTCATCCTTACTCAACTAAATCTATAAATATTTTATTAAATCTTTTAATTATTTATTTGATTGTAAATTTCATACCAAGTCTCTTAAATCCATGGTTTTCAATTTTCTTAAGAAGCCTTTTGATTTCGGGTTTGTTTATAATTCCTCTTATTATTTTTAAGTGGTCAAATGAAATTGAGAATCTTATTAAAAGAATACAAAAAAGGTTATACTAACTTTTTTGATAAATAACTTGCAGTATTTGATTTTGAAATTTTTGAAATAAGTTCAGGTGAACCTTGTCCTACTAAATATCCCCCTTCATTTCCAGCTTCTGGACCTAACTCAATAATATAGTCAGCACATTTAATTAAATCTAAATTATGCTCTACAACAACAATTGTATGCCCTCTTTCAATCAATAAGTTGAATGAGGTTAATAATTTATTTATATCATGGAAATGCAACCCTGTTGTAGGTTCATCAAAAATGAATAGGATTTTTTCCTTTGTTGTTCCCTGGCTTATGAAATAAGCTAGCTTAATTCTTTGTGCTTCGCCTCCTGACAATGAAGTTGAAGATTGACCTAATTTAACATAACCCAAGCCGACGTCTTTTAAAGGTTTAAGCTTCTGAACAATTCTATTTTCGTTATGCTCTTTAAAAAAAATAATGGCATCATCAATTGTCATACTTAATAGATCATCAATATTAATACCATTAAATTTAACCTCTAAAACTTCTTTTTTAAATCGTTTCCCCATGCATTCTTCACATTCTAAAATAACATCCGCCATGAATTGCATTTCAATATTTATAGTACCCTCACCCTTGCACTTATCACATCTTCCACCATCTACATTAAAAGAAAAATGTTTAGGCTGGTAATTTCGGTTTTTTGAAATGTTCTGAGAGGCAAAAAGAGATCTTATTTCATCATAGGCTTTGACATATGTTACTGGATTTGAACGAGAGGATCGACCTATAGGTTTTTGATCAATATATTCGACACTTTTTAGATTATCGAGATTACCACTTAATTCTGAATATGCACCAGGTTTTTCTACAAAAATTTCAAAATGTCTTAATAGTGCNGGGTAAAGAATTTTTCTNACTAAGCTAGATTTTCCGCTACCAGAGACTCCACAAATAACAGTTAATGCTGAAAGAGGAAGTTTTATATTTATATTTTTAAGGTTGTTTTCTCTTGCGCCAATTATTTCAATGAACTTTTTTGATGAACGTCTTTTTTTCGGTAGGTTAATTTTTTTAGTTCCATTCAGATATTCAGCAGTAAGACCATTGCTATTTAAAATTTTTTTTAATGTGCCATTAGCAACTATTTCTCCTCCATTAGAACCAGCCTCAGGACCTATATCTATAATATAGTCTGCTGCGTTCATTATTTCTTCGTCATGTTCAACAATAATTACTGTATTTCCTAAATCTCTTAAATCTTCAAGTACTTTTATTAGTCTTTTATTGTCTCTTGGATGTAATCCAATGGAAGGTTCATCCAAAACATACATAGAGCCAACTAAGCTACTCCCTAATGATGTTACTAATTGAATGCGCTGAGTCTCACCACCTGATAAAGTATCTGACCTGCGGTTCAATGTTAGATAGCCTAAGCCAACATTTTGAATGAATTTTAAACGATTTTTAATTTCAATCAATAATCTTTCTGATATTTTTTCTTCATTTGAACTTAGTTTTAAGTTTTGAATGAAATTATCTAAATTGTCTAATGAAACCTGAAGTAAATCTCCTATTGACTTTCCACAAATTTTCACATAATCTGAAGCTTTGTTGAGCCTTGACCCTCGACATTCAGTGCACGATGTCTTACCTCTGTATCGAGATAGAAAAACCCTATTTTGGATCTTATAGTTCTTTTTTTCAATTTTTTTAAAAAAAGAATAAATCCCTGTAAAGTAGGAGTTTCCTTCCCAAATCAAATTCTTTTGCTCTGGAGTTAATTCAAAATAGGGTTTATGGATTGGAAAGTCAAAGTGATGAGAATTATCAATTAATTCATTGTAATATTTNATCATCGNGGAGCTCTTCCATGGGACAATTGCAAAGTTAAATANCGATTTACTTGTNTCAGGAATTACCAAATCNGGATCAATTCCAATTATGTCTCCAAAACCTTCACATTTTTTACAAGCGCCAAGTGGATTATTAAAGCTAAATAAATGAANGTTGGGTTGAGTAAATCTAANACTATCTAGTTCAAAATTATTTGAAAAAATTAATCTTTTATTTATACTTAAATCAAACAGGCTACATGTTCCTTTGCCCTCATAAAANGCAATCTCAATAGCATCAGCTGTTCGNTTATAAAAGTCTTCCTCATGTCGAACTATTAANCGATCAACTATTAAATCGATTTTTTTTTGAGGAGNACTTTNTAAATCTTCTATTTGAATTATTTTCCCNTTATAAAATANACGAGCAAANCCTTGNTGAGTAAAAATTTTTAATTTATCNTTAATTGAACGTTTGGAATCAGCTTCTACTGANGCTAAAACNAGTACTTTAGTTCCACTNTTTATTTTCTTTATTTGATNNATTACATCAGANACTTCATCCCTTTTCACTANNTTCCCGGAAATAGGGGAGTAGGTTTTTCCTATCCTTGCAAAAAGTAATTTTAAGTAATCGTAAATTTCCGTTTTTGTCCCAACAGTTGATCGTGGATTCGAACTGTTAACCCTTTGTTCAACTGCAATAGCGGGTGAAAGACCCTTAATATATTCAACTTTAGGCTTATCAAGTCTACCCATAAANTGGCGGGCGTATGATGAAAGACTTTCAACATAACGACGTTGTCCTTCTGCATAAAGGGTATCAAATGCCAACGACGATTTTCCAGAGCCAGATAACCCAGTAATAACTGTTAGTTTATTTCTTGGAATTGCCAAGTCTATCTGCTTGAGATTATGCAAATAAGCCCCTTTTACTATGATATGGCTTTTTGGATCGTAATCCAAAATATCCTTCATCGCGATTTTTTTAAACTTCAAATTTACAATTTTTTAAATCTCAAATGAGTTATATGCAATTCTAAAAACCACTTATAACATTTTTACAATAAAAAAAACGAGTAATCAAACAGTGGGTTTATTTTTGATAAATTAAAAAAATGTATATTTGTNNAAATTTGTTCGCNTATAGTATAAAATTACTTTAAACATTTAGGAGTTTAACAGCCATNAGGCTAAAGTAATTTTATTATGGANATAANNAAAACAAATNTANCTGACGCTNANCTNATCGCNGAATANATNAATGGNTCTGAAAGNTCTCTTGAGAANCTCATAAACCGTCATCAGNTNCAAATCTTCAACTTTATAAATTCTAAAGTTAATGACAGAAATATNTCTGAAGANATATTTCAAGANACATTTATTAAAGTGATNAAAACACTTAAAAATGGATCATATAATGAAGAGGGAAAATTTTTACCATGGGTAATGCGTATAGCTCATAACCTAGTAATTGACTATTTTAGAAAAACCAATCGTATTCCAATAATTGAAAATAAAGAGGAGTTTGATATTTTTCAATTTTTATCGGATACGACACCCAATGCAGAAAGTGCTCTAGTAGAGGAACAAGTACTGAAAGATATACAAAACTTAATTGATGAACTTCCTGAAGATCAAAAGGAGGTCTTAATTATGAGACTATACCGTGATATGAGTTTTAAAGAAATCGCTGAAAATACAAATGTCAGTATTAATACAGCACTTGGAAGAATGAGATATGCAATAATTAATCTTCGCAAATTGATAAATGACTATCAAATAATATTAGAAACATAAACAATTTTTTTGAACGTCTGCCGTTATAATTTAAAACAATTTATATGGCAAAAAACTACAATACAGAAAAACAGATATTTAGTAAAAGTTTTCCCCGCAAAGTAGTGATAACAAGAATTTTAGCCTTTTCAAAGTCTTATAAAACAAATGTAGGCGAGAAAACTTGTTTAGGATTTCTTAAGAATTAATTTTTTTCAGTAAAGATTTTCTCCCGATAGTTCTAAAAATTATATCTTTTTTTAGATTTAATCCTCTTGCTGGTGAGTATTCCCTACCGTACCATATTATTTGAAGATGTAGATCATTCCAAAGTTTTTCTGGGAATAAACGTTTTGCATCCTTTTCTGTTTGAACAACATTTTTCCCGTTAGAGAATCCCCATCTATACATTAATCGATGAATATGGGTGTCAACGGGAAAAGTTTGAATTCCATAAGCTTGTGCCAAAACAACTGCAGCTGTTTTATGACCCACAGAAGGAAGACTCTCTAACTCTTCATATGATTTTGGTACTTTTCCTTTATGTTTTTCAATTAAAATTTTAGAAAGTCCAAATATTCCTTTTGATTTCATTGGTGACAAACCTACTGGCTTAATTATTTCTCGTATCTCTTCAACACTCAGTTTAACCATTTCATACGGAGTTTTTGCTCTAGCAAAAAGTTTGGGTGTGATTTGATTTACTCTAATATCAGTGCTTTGTGCCGACATTAAAACAGCAATTAAAAGCGTGTAAGGATCACTATGGTCAAGTGGTGTTGGAATGGTTGGATAAAGTTTACCAAGTGTTTTAATAACAAAATCTACTTTTTCTTTTTTTGTCATTTTTTTCATTTTCTTAAATGCTTTCGTAATTTAGAAAAAAAAATATATTATGGCTACATTAAAAAAAGGTGATAATGCCCCTGAATTTTCATTGATAGACAATAAAGGTAAACTTCATTCACTTAAAGATTATTCCGGGGAAAAGTTAATTATTTTCTTTTATCCAAGGGCAAATACTCCAGGATGTACTGCTGAGGCGTGTAATCTTAGGGATTATTTCAAGGATTTAAAAGATAAAGGATATTCAATTTTGGGAGTTAGTGCTGATTCAGAAAAAAGCCAACAAAGCTTTTCTAAAAAATACGATTTTCCTTTTCCTTTGTTAGCCGATGTTGAAAAAGTAATGATTAATGCATACGGTGTTTGGGGGCCAAAGAAGTTTAGGGGAAAGGAATATGATGGAATTCTTCGTAAAACTTTTTTAGTTGACAAAGAAGGTATAATTACACATATTATTGATAAAGTAAAAACAAAAGACCATGCAGCTCAAATATTAGAGGTATGAANNATNAACCTTTTATTCCAAACATTTCATTTTTCATTATTAAATCGGCNATTCCACCGGGTAAATTTCTNTGCCAATTATTTTCACCTTTCTTTATTTGCTTNAAAATCTTTCTGCTAAAAATATTTANGTAATCCTCCTCNAAGTCAAAAATNTCAACCACCTTNCCATTATATTTGAAAAATTTATAAAANTCTTTCATTCTTGGNTCTAANTTAAGGTTTGTACTATTTATTATATTTCCATTATTGTCTTTCATAGGATATAAGTAAACCTTAAGGTTATTATAAAACATTTTACCAAAAGCTTCCAAAATTCCACCTCCTAAATCTTGGTAATACTGCTCATTAAAAATTTCAACAAAATTATTTACACCCATACTTAATGCAAGTTGATTTTTGGTATACTGTGATAAATAATCAACTAGTTTATAATATTCTTTAAAATTTGAAATCATAACAACGTGTCCTAAAGAACAAAGCAGTTTTGCTCTATCCATGAAATCTTTTTCATCGATTTCTCCTTGTGCACGAAGGTTGGAAAGAGTTATTTCAAAAATAACAACAGTTTTAGATTCATCTACTCCAGGTTCGCGAATAAAAGCATCTAAAGCTTTTTCGAACATATCAATATTGACTAAAGTAACTGGACGAAAACTTCCACGTAAGGCCAGTATATTTTTTTTATAAAGTTCACGAGCTGGTAAAATATTATTTCCTTTAGGATTGAACATTACAGCGTCAGTCATACCATTTCTAACTAATTGTAAACTCATTAATCTATTATCTACATTTTCGAATAATGGGCCACTAAAGTTTATTGTATCAATTTCAATAGCGTCATTGTCTATATGATCATATAAATACCGCAAAAGTTTCTTTGGCTCGTCATTTTTGTAAAATGCACCATAAATTAAGTTTACCCCGATTAAACCCAATACTTCTTGCTGGAGACGTGCCTCAGACTGGTGAAATCTTACGTGGAGAGTAATTTCACTATAATCTTCTTTTGGATCGGTCTGAAATCGTATGCCCATCCAACCGTGTCCTTTAAATTTTTTTGCAAAGTCAATAGTTGCTACTGTATTAGCGTATGTAAAAAACATTTTGTCTGGATAATGATCTCTAGGTAATCTGTTTTCAAGAAGCTCCATTTCATGATCAAGCATTTTATTTAATCTGGCTTCTGTTACATATCTTTTATCGTTTTCTCCACCATATATGTTATCACTAAAATTTTTATCATAAGCACTCATAGTTTTTGCAATCGTTCCAGAAGAACTTCCTGCTCGAAAAAAATGTCTTACTACCTCTTGTCCTGCTCCAATTTCTGCAAAGGTTCCATATATATACTCATTTAAGTTAATTCTGAGTGCCTTTGCTTCTATTGAAGGACGGTTTTCAAGTTTCTTCTCTCCGGGTAAATTGACTGTCATTTAAAGGCTTAATATTATTCAAATTTACGAAGATTGTAGAATTAATTGACAAAGATTACCTTTGAAAAGATGCTTAAAATTACTTTTTTAGGGACGGGAACTTCTCAGGGGATACCAGTCATTGGAAGTAAACACCCTGTTTGTCTAAGTTCAGACACTAAAGACAAGAGATTACGAGTTTCGGTTCTGATACAATGGGATAATATAAACCTAGTCATTGATTGTGGCCCTGACTTCAGACAACAAATGTTAAGGGAAAAAGTAACACATCTAGATGGAATTTTTTTTACTCACGAGCATGCTGACCATAGTGCAGGTATGGATGACGTTAGACCATTTTTTTTTAGACAAGGTGATATCCCTGTATTTGGATGTCAGAGAGTGATTGATAACTTCAAAAAACGCTTTGATTATATATTTTCTAATGAAAACAAATATCCCGGTGCACCTTCAGTGACAATAAAAGTAATATCATCAAAATTAGAGTTTAAGTTTGGTGGTAAAAAAATTGTTCCAGTTGAAGTATTGCACAATAAATTACCTGTGATGGGTTACAGAATTGATAACTTCTGCTATTTGACTGATATAAAAACAATAAATGATACAGAGATAAAAAAACTTAAAGGCCTTGATGTATTAGTGTTAAGTTGCTTGAGAATTGATGAACATCCGAACCACTTAAATCTTCAAGAGGCTATTGATTTAGTTGCTAAAATTTCTCCAAAAATGACATATTTAACTCATATAAGTCATTTGATGGGTTTTCACAATGAAGTTAGCACTTCTTTACCGAAGAATATTTTTTTAGCGTATGATACTATGAGTATATATTCCAAATAATTTTTACAAATCGGTTCTTTTTAACCACTTCAAAAAAAGATCCATGTTTTCTTTGGAAACAGTATGACCTTCAGGAAATTCATGAAATTCAATTTGACTATATTTTTTGCTTAATTGTAAAATTGATTTTCTTGCTTTAGAAATTGGTATAATCATATCAGTAGTTCCATGTGCAGCGTAAGCTAAAAAAGTTGGCTTAGCCGATGTGTCAATACTTTCATGGATAAAACCACTTAAAGCGACAATCCGTCTTACCATATTTGCTCTGCTGAAAGCAAGTGCCCAGCTAAGTATTGATCCTTGACTAAACCCTAATAAACAGAGATCTTTTTTGTTAAATTTATATTTATCAACTAAATGGTCTAAATTTTTTTCTAATATATTAACTGCACTCCATGCGTCTTCAGGTTTAGAATCAAAAGTTCCATCGTTTTTTGGGTAAAGAGGATACCAAGCATAATTATTATAAGACAATTTAAGTGGTGCCTGAATAGCGATTATATTATAGTTCTCAGGCAAGTAAGGTTTAAAGGAGAATAAATCTTCTGCATTACTACCATACCCATGAATTAAAACTATGGTTGGACTATTTTCAATGCTTTTTGCTTTTCGGATAATGTAATTCAACATTTTTCAGGTATTAAGAATAACCCTATTTTCTCTTATACATCCATAAACTTTACCTTTTATTGGCATGCCTAAAAACATGCAATTTTTATTTGTAGAATAAANATNTTTATCTGAAAAAATTCCATTTCCATTTGGGGTAAAAAGAGTCANGTCAGCAGGTGTATNTAATTTAAAATTATGATCCTCNACNCCAAAACGTTTTTTTCCTCTTGTTAAAAACGAAATTATTTTTTCAATAGGGAATTTATCTTGAAGAACTGCAAAACAAGCTTCAAGGCCAACACTTCCAGGTTCAGACTGAACAAAATCTAAATCTTTTANTTCAGGATTAATNGGCTGATGCATACTAGTTATCATNTCAATAGTACCGTCCAAAAGGCCTTCACGAAGTGCNTTTTTNTCTNTATCAGTNCGCAAGGGAGGAATGATTTTGAAGTTTGGATCAAAATCTATTAGTTTTTTATCAGTAAATAAGAGATGCGGTACTCCAACCGCACAACTGATATTTAAACCCTTTTTTTTCGCTTGACGAACTAAATCTACACTTTTTTCAGATGATACGTAAGGTATATGTATTTTNCCCTGAGTATATTCGAGTATTTGAATATCACGTGCAAGTGGGANTGATTCTGATATTGAAGGGATTCCTTTTAATCCTAATTTTACACTAATCTCTCCTTCATGGATTTGTCCATTTTTACATAGTTTTTTATCTATTGGATAGCTTTGAACAATTCCATCAAAAGTTTGTANNTAATCCAAGGCAATTTTTAATTCATTTGGGTTAATTATAGTTTTATTAAAATTACCAAATGCTTTTGCACCAGCAATATGCATATCATAAAGTGATGCCATTTTGTTTCCATATTTTTTTTCTGAAAGTACTGCACTAACATGCAATTTAGTNGTCTGTTGAAGAGTTGATTGAATNAAATGATTTACATCTGCTAGTGTCGATGTTTTTGGGTTAGTGTTNGGATTTAAAAGCACATGNGTGAAACCACTTTTAGCAGCAGTNAGTAATCCATTTTCCAGTGTCTCCCTTTCTTCAAAACCAGGTTCGCCAAAAGATATGTTAGGGTCAAACCATCCTGAGGATACATAGAGTTCTTCACGATTAATTATTTGGTCAGCTTTCACATCTATGTTATTATCAATTTTGTTTAGCAAACCATTTTCTATAAGAATATCNACTTTCTTGTTGTGAAAAACACTTTTATCATTGATTAAGGTGGCTTTTTTTAAGAGTATTTTCATTTATTATAAATACATGACAAAAATAAGAAACAATTTATTTAAAGACTTTTAATGTCCATTTATTTATAACTTACGAGTATAATTTTTATTTTAAATTCTTAGTCAGATAATTTTCGGCAGTATTTTAAAGCGTATTTTACTGTTTGTTGTTTTTTGTGAAATCAATTGAATTGAACTTTCTGTAAGTTGAAGTAGCCTTGGATAACCTCCCGTGATTTGAGAATCTCTCATTAAAATTATCATACTTCCGTCTGGTGTGCATTGAACTGTTCCAGGAATTACTGGAGATGTCCAAATTTGTGGTAGACTNTGTGAAAACTTTTCCTTCAATTGATAAGCCATTCTGTTGTTAAATGAAGAAATACGAAATATTTTTTTTTCAATTAATTTTTGTTGTTCTTTTTCTAAGTATTTAAATTCTGGACCCTCATAAACTTCAATTTTTTTATTTGCATAATTAATTTTTTTCTCTTTTACTCTTGTTCCAACAGCTGGTTTAAAGTTTGATTTACCAATAGGTATTAATGTGTTTTTTGAAATCTTATCTGAGGAAGTAATATTTTGATATTGACTTCTACTTCCAAGAACCTTTTCAGTTTTAATACCTCCGCTAATCCCTAAATATGTACGACANCCTGATTTAGCNACACCAAAGGCTAATTCATCTCCATTATTCACAGGATATGGCTTGTAATTTTTTAAAATTTTATCATTTAATCTTGGATTCATTTCAGCCCCTGTTAAGCATATATAAAAATTATCATGAAATTTTAATTTGGGTCCTTTTATACAACATTCTAATACTGCAGCTTTAGGTGAATTATTTAATAAACTATTGGCAATTAGATAAGCAGACTGATCTAGAGCACCTGAAACAGGAACTCCAAAATTTTTGAAGTGATGCCGTCCAATATCTTGTATTGATGTATGAATGCCACTTTGTAGAATTTCAATCATATTTATTTAATTGATGACTGCCATTCTGTTGTTCAGATTCAATTTTAGCATATGTGTGGGGATCAATTTGTTCAAATGAAATCCAATCACCTGGTTTTGCGAAACACGGTGGATTTTTTTTAGGATTAAATAAGTTTACAGGTGTATTACCGATTAAATGCCATCCACCTGGACTTATATTGGGATAAATTCCTGTTTGCATACCTCCAATAGCNACGGCACCTTTTGGAACNTTCAGTAATGGCTTTTTTTTTCTTTGTAGATNTAATCTACTATCTAAACCGCTCAAATAGAGAAANCCTGGTAAGAANCCCANAAAATTAACTCTNTAACGAGNGCTTAAATGCAATTTAATAACTGCACTTGTGTCAAGATTTATTTCTTTGGATAGGTTTAAAAGATCTGGAGCGTATTTNAAATCATAACAGANTGGAATTTTCCAATGATTTCCTTTAATGATAATATTCTTAATTTTTTTTTGTAGTTTTTTTAAATGTTCTTCCCAATAATTAAGGCTTTTAATTTTATTTGTAATTTCAATTAATAAAGATTTATATCCTGTAACGCATCTTTCAACTTTAAAATCTTTTTCTACTAAGCTTTTAAATTTTATAATATGCTCTAGAAGAGTATCCGAAGGTTCTATTCTCCATTCCAGAAGTATTGTTTTAGCATTTAACGCTGAGATTTCAAATTTAGATAAATCNCTCACCCCTTTTATGATAATTTTCACANAATTTATGCAACATGNTTAAATTTTCTAACACATTTTTATGGTCNCCATGGACACAAAATGTTTCAGCTGTAATATTAATCCATTTTCCATTTACTGTTNTCAATTGTTTTTTCTCAAGAATATTATAAAGTTGATCAAACATAGATCTTCCATCTTCTAAAATCGCNCCTTTTTTANCTCGATCTTNCAATTGTCCGTTATCTTTATATCCACGATCTAGGAATGCTTCACTGTNAANATTTAANCCTTTAGAAAGNGCTTGTTTATATAATTCACCNTTGTGNATAGTAAAAATTAAAACATNAGGGTAATATTTCTCTACAATTTCGACTANAATTTGAGCTATATTCTNGTCTTTAACACAATCATTGTATAATGCACCATGAGGTTTAATATGATTTAAATCTTTAGGATGGTCAAGCTGTTGAACAAATCTTAATAATTGATTTTTTATACTTTTTTTCAATTCACTCCTAGTAATTTTCATTGAAATTCTTCCAAAGTTTTTCCTATCAGGGTAGGAAGGGTGTGCACCAATCTTTACAGCATTAATTTTTGCTAAACCTGCTACTCTTCTAATTTCCAAACTGCTTCCAGCGTGCGCTCCACAAGATATGTTACAGGAGCTGATTAATGGCATTAATTTTTCTTCAACATTAAAGCCTTCTCCCATATCAACATTAATATTTATTTTATTCATTTTAATTAATAAGAATTAAAAGTGTTCTAAAGCTCAAAAAAAATGAAATAATTACAATAACACTCCCAATTAAATTTTGATAAATATTATACTTAAAATTACCTAAGATTGAGGATTTATTCATAATCCACAGAAGTATAATTACTATGATTGGAAGTAATATTCCATTTGCAATTTGAGCGAATTCTATTACACTAATGAGTTTAAGTCCTAATGCTGATATTAAAACACCACTTAAAATAATAAAAATCCATGTTATCCTAAAGTGAGCTGACTTTAAATTTGGAGTCCATCCAAAACATGCGCAAACTACATAAGAGGCTGCCATAGGAGCTGTTATTGTACTTGTTATTCCAGCAGAAAAAAGACCTATCGCTAAAAAATATTTTGCAAATTTTCCAAATAGAGGTTCTAATCCTAAAGCTAAATCGCCAACACCTAATATGTTTGCGTTTTCTATACCTGAAGCAGAAATTATTATACACAAAGAAATAACACCTCCTAGACCTATGGATACGTATAAATCATTTAGTGCGTATTCAAGTTCATTTGATTTCAACCACTTATTTTTTGCTAATTCAGAATGAAGAAAAAGATTATAAGGCACGATTGTTGTGCCTATTAAGCCTACGATAGTTAATAAACTGCCTTTTGGCATTTCAAAAGATAATAAGCCTGAAATTATATCTCCTATTGAGGGTTTTGTAAAAAAAACAGTTGCTAAAAAAGATATACTCATAATTATTACCAAACCAATTAAAAAACCTTGAATAATTTTGTATTTACCTGTCCAAAGAAGAGATGCTGCAATAATACCAATGGCTAAAGCATAAAAGTTAAATGAGATATATCCTAGATTAAATTTGAATTCTCCAAGTAAAGTTTCAATTCCTAATATTGTTCCACTTATGTTTCCCGCCTCATAAGCTGTATTTCCAAAAAGAATTGCTATAAGAATTAGCCCTAATACCAAATTTTTAACAATGGGATTTTTTAGTTCTTCCTTTATAGCCTGAGTTAAATTTTTTTTTGCTAGTATACTCACTTTTATAGCCATTGATTGCAAAATTATGGCGATTAAAATAGCTATGATAATTGTCCACAAAAGAGACATACCAAATTTTGCACCAGCTAAAGAACAAAGAGTAACGGTCCCAGGCCCTATGAAAGCTGCAGCTATTATTGGCCCCGGACCAAAATATTTAGAAATTTTTTTAAACATATTTTATTACAACTTAATGAATTAAGTTACCTAATTTTATTATTAAACTTCATGTCCTTATTATTAAAATCTTCATAAACACCAAGGCCAAAAAGTGCAAAATCATATTTTACTGGATCAGATGGATCAAAACTCCTTAAAATTTTATCTAATTCTTTTAGAGCTTTAATGTCATTAATTTTACGATTTAGTAAACCAAGTTTACGAGCAATGTTTCCAGTATGAATATCTAACGGGCAAGAAAGTTGATTGGAATTTAACTTTTTCCAAATCCCGAAATCAACTTTATTTTTTGAGGATCTTACCATCCATCTTAAATACATATTTATCCTTTTAGCTGCAGAGCCATTCAAAGGATTCGAAACATGTTTTCTTACCCTTTTATCATGGGATAGTTCAAAAAAACACTTCCTAAAGTGAAAAATATTCTCATCCATTCTAGTAGACTTAGGAAATTTTGAAAAGGCTTTTTCTAGGCCTCCATATTTTTTATAGATATGACGAATCGACTTTATGAAATATATAAAGTCATAACCATTAAATGTTCTATGAATAAAAGAAGAAAGGGGGATTAGGTCTCTTTCCTTATGGTAAATTACAAAATTGTATGGATCATTTTCCATCAATTCCATCATTCGGATACCATTTTTAATTATAGTTAAACGATTTCCCCAAGAAATAGAAGCAACTAAAAATCCAGAAATCTCAATATCTTCTTTTTTTTTAAATAAATGAGGGATTTTGATCGGATCCTTCTCCAAAAAATTTGGATTTTCGTAAGCTAAAGATTTTTCATCCAAAAAATCTTTTAAATCCTTAATAAACATTATTTAATCTGTCCATCCTTTAGATTTATTAATCTATCTGCTCGCTTTGCTAGGTCATTATTATGAGTAACAATGACGAAACTACAGTTGAGTTGATTGCGTAAGTCAAAAAATATGTTGTGAAGTTGATTTGCATTATCTGAATCCAAGTTTCCACTAGGTTCATCTGCAAAAATTATCTTTGGTTTGTTAATTAGCGCTCTAGCTACAGCAACTCTTTGTCTTTCACCTCCTGAGAGTTCATTTGGTTTTTGATTAATTTTATCAATTATACCAATACGTGATAAAAGATCTTTTGCTTTATCTTCTACATCAACATTCTTTTTATTCAACCAGCTTGGAATACAAACGTTTTCAAGTGCTGTGAATTCTGGGAGTAATTCATGGAATTGAAAAATAAAACCAATATTATTATTTCTAAATTTTGCTATTGAGTTATCCTTCATGTTTGTTACATCCTGACCATCAATTATTATCGATGTTTCAAGATCGTAATTTGGATTATCAAGGGTTCCTAAAATATTTAAAAGAGTTGTCTTCCCAGCACCAGATGGACCAACAATTGCGACTATCTCTTTTTCTTCGACTTTAATGCTAACCTTATCTAATACTTTTAAATTTCCAAAGTCCTTTGAGATATTATTTGCTTTTAAGAGTGTACCCATACTATCTCAAATTTAAAATATTATTGCTTATAACAAAAGATAAAAATAATTGACATTAGTTATAAATTATTTAAGTTGAAGAAACAATGTTTCAATCAAAAACTCAATATCACTATTAAATATTTCATTATTTTATTTAATTTTAAGAAAAAAAATTAAACTCATCTATTTGGCAGGAGGTTGTTTTTGGTGTACAGAAGCAATATTTCAAAACATAAAAGGTGTAACTGAGGTTAAACCAGGTTACATCGATGGGACTGTAAAAAACCCTTCCTATTCACAGGTTTGTACAGGAAAAACAGGTCATACAGAGGCTATTGAGTTAAAATATAATCCAGAAAATGTCCATTTAGAAGATATCCTTTTTATATTTTTTAACACACATGACCCAACTACTTTAAATCGACAGGGCAACGATCTTGGTACTCAATATAGATCTGGTATTTATTATACAGAAGTTAAACAAAAACAGATTGCATTTGAAATCATTAAACAAATTGATTCAGAAAAAATATATGATAATCCCATTGTGACTGAGGTAAAAAAAGCGACTCCCTTTTATATTGCTGAGGAGCATATAAATTATTATAGTCAAAATTCTAATGAAGCCTATTGTAGTTATACTATCACACCTAAGATTAACAAATTAAAAACATATTTTAAAAACTATATTGATATAAAAAAATGAATGAAAATTTTAACATCGAAACTTTACCAATAACGAATCAAATTAAATCTTACTTTGAAGAGATTATAGATTTTTTGGGCGAAAATAAAAATCGCGAAGGGTTATTAAAAACCCCAGATCGAGCATCAAAAGCAAAATTCAACCACAACAACTTCCGGTTTCAGAGGCGCATTTAAAGATACCGACACACTGAACGAGTTTTTGAATCTTATTAAATCAAATTTATCCTAGGAATCATTAAAAAAGCGCTTAAAGCCAATTTTTTTTAAGATTTTTTTTTCAAAATTCCAAAAAAAACGAAATTGAAAAAAGAGAGCTCCCACTATTATTAATAAAACTTGGTAAAGGGGGAAAATTGCAATGATTCTTATGGTCCAATAAATAATCTTTCCAAACGGTATAGGTTCAAACTTTTCAGGTACTAGTTTTATTAAATTTAATAATGGCTCTCCTAAGCGAACACTTAATGATCCTGTAATTCCAAAAACAATGAAAATAATAATCAGTTGAAAGTTAGAACTAACTCCCCATTTTTTTTTTAATTGATTGAAGTACAATTTTTTAAAATTTATTTAAGCAATTTTGATATTTGAATTGCTAACTCTTCACCTATTCGATTTTGAGCTTCTAGCGTAGCGGCTCCAATATGTGGTGTTAATGAAATTTTTTCATGCATTAACAACTTTACCTCAGGTTTTGGTTCATTTTCAAAAGTGTCTAATCCAGCAAATGATAAATGACCGTCATCTAAAGCCTTTACGAGGGCTACCTCATCAATTATTCCACCCCTTGCAGCATTAATTATTCCAGAACCTTTTTTCATTTTAGATATTACATTTGAATCTATAACATACTGTTCTTGAGCAGGAATATGTAGAGATATAAAATCTGAGTTTGATATTACTTTGTCAAAAGGCTGAACTATAATTTTAGCTTTAATAGTATGACCAGTTGAAAGACTTACTTCGATAGTTGCGTTATCCAAAAATTTATCAGTTGCAATCACATTCATTCCTATTCCTAAAGCGATTTTAGCAACTTCTTGTCCAATTCTTCCAAAGCCAATAATTCCAAGTGTTTTTCCTCTTAGTTCTATTCCTTTAGAATATGCCTTTTTAAGACCTTTAAAATTAGCTTCACCTTCTAAGGGCATATTTCGGTTCGAATCAAATAAAAAACGCACACCCCCATATAGGTGTGCAAATACAAGCTCAGCAACAGAAGCAGATGAAGCAGCCGGAGTATTTATTACATATATACCTTTAGATTTTGCATATTCAACATCAATATTATCCATTCCTACACCACCCCGACCAATTAACTTTAAACTTGGACAGCTATCAATAAGATCTTTTCTGGCAGTTGTAGCACTTCTCACAAGTAGCCCAACAATTTTATTTTCATTTATGAAATTAATTAGTTGCTCTTGAGCTACATTAGTTGTTATAATCTCAAATCCGTTTTCTGTTAGACTATCTATGCCTGATTTTGAGATTCCATCATTTGCTAGAATTTTCATACTAATTATTTTTTTGTTCTAAAATTTGCATGCATTCAACCAAGGCTTTAACACTGGTTATTTTAAGGGCATTATACATTGAAGCACGATAACCTCCAACAGAACGATGACCTTTTATACCACTTATTCCAGCATTTTGACATAATGTATCAAATGAACCTGAAAGTGATGGTTCGGATAAGTTGAAGGTAGCGTTCATTGTACTTCTACTCCCCTTATCAGCAAATCCTACGAATTTTGAGTTCCTATCAATTTCATTATATATTAAATCAGCTTTTGTTTTATTCTTTTTTCCTATCTCATCTAATCCTCCATTATCTTCAATCCATCTAAGGGTTAAAAGACAAGTGTAGACAGAAAATACAGGAGGTGTATTGAACATACTTCCTGATTTGATTTGTATGGAATAATCCAGGATTGAAGGAATTTGTCTAGAAACTTTCCCCAATATATCTTCTTTTACAATTACAAGAGTTGTTCCAGCAGGGCCTAGATTTTTTTGTGCCCCAGCATAGAGCAAACTAAATTTAGAATAATCAAAATTTGTTGAAAAGATATCCGAACTCATATCTGCTATAAGAGGTACTGAGGTTTCTGGAATTTCTTTAAACTGAGTTCCAAAAATTGTATTGTTTGTAGTTAAATGAAGGTAATCAAGATTAGCTGGTATACTATAAGCTTTTGGTATATAATTAAAATTTTTATCTTTCGAGCTAGCAATCTCAATCACTTCTCCTAATAATTGTGCTTCCTTTATTGCTTTTGTTGACCAAGTGCCAGAATTTATAAAACCAGCTCTTTTTTCTAAAAGGTTGTAAGCAGACATTAAAAATTGTTGACTAGCACCACCTTGTAAAAACAATGCTTTGTAACCTTTTCCTTTTAATTTAGTAATATTAAGTGCTTTTTCACACGCCTCATCCATTATATCAATAAAGCTTTTGCTTCTGTGTGAAATTTCGATAAGTGACAATCCGGAGTCATCAAGTTCATTGACCGCCTGAGAAGCTTTTTGCATTACCTCTTTGGGAAGTACGGAAGGTCCAGCGCTAAAGTTATGGATTTTCATAGTTTTTAAAATGATTTATTAGTAAGACAAGGAAATCTTAAATAACAATATTTTTGACAAAAATATTATTACTCAGTTAATTTCAATTAATTACACCGTTTTTTTTTTTTAGACTTGTTAACATTCAATTTCCTTTTCATGCCTCGGGTTTTCAGAATACTTTACAAACTAATAAGAAACTTTAACGTGTCAATGTCATCAGCATATTGAAATAAACTTGGCTTTTGTGATTCTCCAAATGGGATAGCATTTTTAAAATTTAATCTTGAAACAATACATTGGACAGAATCTATATTTTTTGATAGTTCCTTTCTTAATTCTTCTATCTCTTCATAATATTCATAATGCAAACACGCTAGAGGAGCACTAATTTTTTTATCCTCTTTTAAGATAAAAAATCCATTATCTTTAAAAGGCTCATCATTTAATAAAAGAATTGTTTTGTTGTAATTATAGTTGTTTAAATATTTAAAATTATTAATAACACTTTCATAAGAGAGAAGACTTTTTAAAATTTTATCTAAATTAAAACCAAATGGAACATATATTTTTGAAACATTTCGACATCCTAAGCCAAAATATTGAAATATGTCAACACAAAGCTTATTTAAATCTTCNACACTTTCTTTACCGCTTAAAACTGCAATACCATTTCTGTTTTTTCTTATGATATTGGGATATTTTTTAAAATAATAATCAAAATATCGGGCAGAGTTATTTGATCCTGTAGCAATTACTGCATCAAAACTTCTAATTATTTTCTTCTGATAAGTGAAGTATTCCTTTCCAATCTGACTTTCTAAAAAATCAGTTATGTATGGNAGAAGTAAATCATCTTTTGAGGAACATTTTACAATCGATTTAAAACCGCAAACCCAAGTACAAATCAGATCATGTAAGCCAACCATAGGGATGTTTCCTGCCAATATAATTGCAACTGTTTTGTTTTTTTTTGACTCAAATTTGTATCTGCTTATCCAATCNANAATTTTATCTTCTTGTAATGTTTCAGACCATATNNGAANTGAATTTTCAATATTTTCTTGNGTAAACCAAGCATTTTTATTGATAGATTGGTCAATAATAGTCTGNAATTTTGCGTATTTGGGATTTAATTTTTCAAATTCTTTAAGATGTAAACCTAATTTAATTAAAGCTTCTATTTGTTCTGAGTTTGTGTCCATTTATCTTGTGGGAAAGTTATTTAGGCCTTATTTTTGAACAAATNTACACAACAGATGGCTATTATCATNACTGAAGATTGCATAAACTGTGGGGCATGNGAGCCTGAATGCCCAAATACTGCTATTTATGAAGGNGCTGAGGACTGGCGTTATAAAGATGGAACTTCACTAAANGGNGATGTTATCTTACCTANNGGTGAAAATGTGAATGCAGATNTTTTTCAACAGCCTGTTTCTGATGAGTTTTATTTCATTGTNNCTAATAAATGTACTGAGTGCAAAGGTTTTCATGAAGAGCCTCAATGTGCAGCTGTTTGTCCTGTTGATTGCTGCATACCAGATGAAAATAATGTTGAGTCCGAAGAAAAGCTTTTGGGGAAGCAAAAATTTATGCACCCAAATAATTAATAACTTCTTCACTTTTCCAGTTCACAAGTTTAATATTATTATTCTCCAATTTTCTTTTGCAGCTCTCACTTTTGAAGTAGTTTATATCTTCATGTCTCCATTTCACCCCAAAATTAGGGTGATCAACTGTGATTTGCCTCATTTCTTCTGTATCATAGGCGGGATGTATCAAGATAATTGATAATCCATATGGCAAATTATCTAAAATATTATCGTAGAATTTATTTAGACCATTACCAATGAATTCATCATATGAACCCATAAATACATTTTCAATGAATTTACCGTTTGGAAGATTTAAAGAGTTAGGATCAACTCCAGCATATGAAATCAATTTTTTACTCAAAAGGATTGGTAGATTGTATTCNTGCCCTAATTCAGAGTAAATTTCCAAGAGATCTTGNCTTAAACCTAAAGTATACATATGTGAATCNAAATGACTAGGATTCAGNCCTATAGANATNGCAATNTCAATTTGATTTTTTAACTCNNTATAAACTTCATNTNTATCAGCNTTTAGTAATATATGATTTCGTTTTGGGTGAAAATATCCATCTTTNTTGATAAGAGAATTAACTTCTTCTTTGTTTGAACAAGGTTTGAAAGGATAATTTTTCCATTCACCTGTTAATGTTAAGTGAATACCATAATCTAAACTTTTATTTTTTAGGCAAAACTTAGCCATTTCATAAAACCATGGGCAGGGAACCATTAGACTAGTTGAACTAATGCTTCCATTTATCATGCCATCTTGTGTTGCCAAATTTTCTGAGTAGGCAAGACCAGCGTCATCTGCATGAATCATAAGATATTTTTTGTTTTCCATTTGTTAGGATTTGATTTCTATCTTTTAAAATTAAAAGTTAATAAAAAAGAAAACTATTTTTGATAAAAATTTTTCATGAAAGCAGGGATAGTGGGTTTACCAAATGTTGGAAAATCAACCTTATTTAATTGTTTATCTAATGCTAAAGCACAGAGCGCAAACTTTCCATTTTGCACTATAGANCCAAANGTAGGTGTTGTTAATGTNCCTGATCTTAGACTTCAAAAGCTTGCAAAGCTTGTNANNCCTNAGAAAGTANTTCCNGCAACTGTAGAAATTGTAGATATTGCAGGATTGGTAAAGGGNGCTAGTAAAGGAGAAGGATTGGGNAATCAGTTTTTAGCTAACATTCGNGANACTGACGCNATAATTCATGTANTGAGATGNTTTGATGATGAAAATATTTCTCATGTTGATGNANCNNTNGANCCTAAAAGAGACAAAGAAACCATNGATATTGAATTACAACTTAAAGACTTAGAGACTATCGAAAATAGACTAAACAAAGTAGGTCGTTCAGCTCGATCAGGAAACAAAGATTCAATCAAAGAGAATAATATCCTGATGCAAATACAAGAAGCACTTCAACAGTCTAAAAATGTTCGAAACATGGACATAAATGAAAAGGATAGGAATGAATATGTGCAACCTTTACAATTAATAACTGATAAACCTGTATTATATGTTTGCAATGTAGATGAGGCTTCAGCGAGTCAAGGAAATAATTATGTTGAAATTGTTAAAGAATTTGCAAATTCAGAAAAAAACAACTTTTTATTTCTAGCAATTAATATTGAAGCTGATATAAATGAATTTGAGAATTTTGAGGAAAGATTACTTTTTTTAGAGGATTTGGGTCTGAAAGAAGCAGGAGCATCAAAATTGATAAGATCTGCGTATAACCTTTTAAACAGACAAACATATTTTACCGCTGGTGAAAAAGAAGTTCGAGCTTGGACAATACCAATTGGTGCTTCAGCACCAGAGGCTGCTGGCGTAATACATACCGATTTTAAAAGTGGTTTCATAAAAGCTGAGGTAATAAGTTTTAGTGATTACATCCAATATGGATCAGAAAGTAAAGTAAAAGAGGCAGGTAAAGTTAGAGTAGAGGGAAAAGAATATTTAGTAAAGGATGGGGATGTTATTCATTTTCGATTCAACGTATAATTCTAGCGGTGGTGTTTTTTAAAATATAATTTTTATGTAGATATAGAATCATACACTTTTACTTTCACCCACAAGTGTTTAGCTTCTTCAATAAATAAAATGTGGTGAGGATCAATTTGATATTCATTTTGAGCCTCTAAAGATGGAAAATTCACGATGTAACTGTAAGTATAAGATGTATCGACAACATCACGTTGTTCAGAATCAGCAGGGATTCCAAGGTGACAAGATATTGAGAGATGGTTATTTCGAATTAATTTTTTTATGGCCTTTTCAAATTCGAATCTATCTTTTTTATTGTTCGGATTTTTCAACCAAAAAAAAACTGTGTGATATAATGAAGCAGTGGATTTTATAGGCATTTTTTTTTTAAATAAATGTAAACTATTTAGCGTTAGAGTAAATAATTAAAAATTTGACTTGCTATCATNAGGTTCCAACTATTAACTTTTTAACAATATTGTCAAGTCGATTGTTGATTTCTTGGGGGCTAAACAGGTTTTCTTTAATAAAGCAATAATTATATTAGCAATGTATTCCATGAAAAACATAAACAACTACACAGAGGATAATATTCGATCTCTTGANTGGAAAGAGCACATTAGGTTACGTCCTGGAATGTACATTGGAAAGCTTGGTGACGGCTCCTCTCCTGACGATGGAATTTATATTCTATTGAAGGAAATTTTGGATAACTGTATCGACGAGTTTGTTATGGGTGCAGGTAAAACAATAGAAATAATAATCAAAGAAAANAACGTNAGCGTCCGTGATTATGGAAGAGGAATTCCTTTAGGTAAAGTAATNGACGTTGTTTCAAAGATGAATACAGGAGGTAAATATGATTCNCGAGCATTTAAAAAATCAGTAGGTCTTAATGGTGTTGGAACNAAAGCAGTNAATGCNTTGTCTGAAACTTTCATTGTTGAGTCAATAAGAGAGAATCAGGNAAAAAAAGCAAAATTTGAGTTTGGAACAGTCACAGAAGATTCTCCATTAGAAAANTCCAACAAGCGAAGAGGCACNAAAGTAATTTTTTCACCAGACAGGAAAATATTTAAAAATTTCAAATACAGACCAGAATATGTTGAGCGCATGATTAAAAATTATGTTTTTCTCAACCCTGGTTTGACATTAGACTTTAATGGCGAAAAGTTTTTCTCTGAAAACGGTTTAAAGGACCTNTTAGAAGATCAGTCAAACGAAAAAGACCTATTATANTCAATCATNCACCTNAAAGGTGAAGATATTGAAATTGCAATTACNCACAGTAAAACTCAATACAGCGAAGAATACCACTCTTTTGTAAATGGCCAGCATACTACACAAGGTGGAACCCACCAAGCAGCATTTAGAGAAGGTTTTGTAAAAACCATCAGAGAACATTTTGGAAAAAACTTTGAGGCCGCAGATATTAGGAAATCCATAATTGCTGCGTTAAGNATTAAAGTNATGGAGCCTGTTTTTGAATCACAGACTAAGACAAAATTAGGCTCAACTGAAATGGGTGATGGATTACCATCGGTTAGGAGTTTTATAATTGATTTTTTGAATAATGAATTAGATAATTATTTACACAAAAATCAAGATGTAGCAGAATTAATTTTGAAAAAAATTCTTCAGGCTGAGAAAGAACGAAAAGAGCTTTCAGGAATAAGGAAACTCGCAAGGGAAAGGGCTAAAAAAGCAAATTTGCATAACAAAAAACTAAGGGACTGTCGTGTGCATCTTCCAGATTTAAAAAAAGATCATAGGTTAGACTCTACACTATTTATAACTGAGGGCGATTCAGCGAGTGGTTCAATTACAAAGTCTAGAGATGTAAATACACAAGCTGTTTTTAGTTTAAGAGGTAAACCTCTGAATAGTTTTGGTATGAGTAAAAAAATTGTTTATGAAAATGAGGAATTTAACCTGCTACAAGCAGCTCTTAATATCGAAGAAAGTTTAGAAAACCTACGTTATAATAATATTGTTATTGCTACAGATGCTGATGTCGATGGAATGCATATTCGATTACTTCTAATTACATTTTTTTTACAGTTTTTTCCTGAGCTTATAAAAGAGGGGCACCTATATATTTTACAAACACCATTATTTCGTGTTCGTAATAAAAAGGAGACAATATATTGTTATAATGAGGATGAAAGAAGAGAGGCATTAGTAATGCTCAAAGGCAAGCCAGAAATAACAAGATTTAAGGGTCTTGGTGAGATATCTCCAGATGAGTTTAAATATTTTATTGGCGATGACATAAGATTAGATCCTGTAATGCTTGATAAACAGACAACTATAGAAGAATTACTTCTTTTTTACATGGGTAAAAATACCCCTGATCGTCAAAAATTTATAATTAATAATCTTAAGGTAGAACTTGATTACGCTGATGAAACAATTGAATTAGCTCAGTAAAAATATGAATGAAGATGGAAATTTTTTAAACTCAGAAGAATCGGTTGCCCTGAAAAGAGTGACTGGAATGTATAGGGACTGGTTTTTGGATTATGCCTCATATGTAATTTTGGAGAGGGCTATTCCTGCAATAGAGGACGGTCTTAAGCCTGTCCAAAGAAGAATCTTACATTCAATGAAAGACCTTGATGATGGCCGATACAATAAAGTTGCAAATATTGTTGGTCACTCAATGCAATACCATCCACATGGTGATGCAAGTATTGGAGATGCAATGGTCCAAATTGCTCAAAAAGAATTATTAATNGACATGCAAGGNAATTGGGGNAATATTTTGACTGGGGATGGAGCTGCAGCATCCAGGTATATCGAAGCAAGACTNTCTAAATTTGCTTTAGAAGTAGTTTTTAGCCCAAAAGTTACTCAGTGGCAGCTTTCCTATGACGGGAGNAAAAAAGAACCAATNNATTTACCTGTAAAGTTNCCANTATTACTTGCACAAGGAGCTGAAGGAATAGCAGTTGGACTTTCAACAAAAATTTTACCTCATAATTTTAACGAACTTTTAAATGCGAGCGTTAATTATTTAAAAGGAAAGAAAATTACTTTAAACCCTGATTTTCAAACAGGTGGTATTATCGATGTTCAAAATTATAATGATGGAAATCGTGGTGGTAAAGTAAGAGTTCGTGCACGTATTAGTAAGCTAGATAAAAATACCTTAGTTATTAACGAGATTCCTTATGGCACAAATACTTCGTCATTAATAGATAGTATCCTAAAGGCAAATGATAATGGAAAAATTAAAATTAAGAAGATTGAAGATAATACGTCATCCAAAGTTGAAATTTTAGTACATCTACCAAGTGATATTTCTCCTGACAAAACCATAGATGCACTTTATGCCTTTACTTCGTGTGAAAATTCAGTTTCACCATTGGGCTGTTTAATTATTGATAATAAACCCAATTTTATGGGTGTCTCTGATATGCTTAAAATATCTACCGACCATACCGTACAGCTCCTAAAGATGGAATTAGAAGTTCAATTATCAGATTTAGAAGATCAATGGCACAATGCATCTTTAGAGAGAATTTTTATTGAAAATAAAATCTATCGAGATATTGAAGCTGCTGAAACATGGGAAGAGGTAATTTCNAAGATACAAATTGGTTTAAAGCCCTACACGACGAATCTAAAGCGAAATGTTGTTGAAGATGACATAATTAGGCTTACTGAAATTAAAATTAAGAGAATTTCAAAATTTGATTTAGATAAGGCGCAACAAAAAATCGAAACACTTGAAACAGATATAGAAGAGGTTAAAAATAATCTTAATCATTTAATTGATTATACAGTTAGATATTTCAATCATTTAAAAAAATCTTATGGAACCAATAGAGAAAGAAAGTCAGAAATAAGAATTTTTGATGATGTCGATGCGAGAAAGGTAGTTACTAGGAACCAAAAGCTCTATATGAATTCGGAAGAGGGTTTTATAGGAACCTCCCTACGAAAAGATCAGCTAGTATGTGAATGTTCAGATATCGACGATGTTATAGTATTTACGGAAGACGGTAAAATGCAAGTCGTTAGGGTAGATACGAAGGTTTTTGTTGGTAAAAATATCAAATATGCTGCCGTTTTTAAAAAGAAAGATCAACGCACTATATACAATATGATTTACAGAGATGGGAAGAAAGGGACTTCATTTATAAAACGTTTTGCAGTTACTGGAGTTACTCGCGATAAAATATATGATTTAACCCAAGGGAAGCCTCAATCTGAAGTACTTTATTTTTCAGCAAACCCTAATGGAGAAGCTGAAATAGTTTCAATCTTNNTAAAAAATACAGGAAGTATAAAGAAANTAAAATGGGATTTAGATTTNGCNGATCTACAAATAAAAAATCGTGCAGTTAGAGGTAANACNGTTACCAAATATTTTATTAAAAAGGTAGAATTAAAAGAGAAAGGGATATCAACACTTAAACCNAGAAANATTTGGTTTGACAGAANGGTTTTTAGGTTAAATTTAGAAGNAAGAGGTGATCTNTTAGGGGAATTCAAAGGTGATGATAAATTAATNGTATCCACCACAAAAGGAACAATTAAAGCATTTANNCCTGATATGTCTCTACATTTTGAGGAATCAGTCAATAAAATTGAAAAGTGGTATCCTAAAAAACCTCTNACTGCNATTTATTTTGACCCTGAAAAGCAAAGATATTTTCTNAAGAGATTTGTTATTGAANACACTAATCGNGAGGATAGTTTTATGGTTNATAANGGCGAACTTGTNTACTTTTGCTCTGATTGGAAACCAATTCTTAGAGTTATTTTTGAAAAACCTAGAGGGAAAGATCCAATCCCTAATTTAGAAGTTGATGTTGAAAACTTTATTTCTGTTAAAGGGTTCAAAGCCCAAGGTAATATGCTAACAAAGAAAAAAATTAAAAGAGTAGAGCTTATTAACTCCTCAAAATATGAGGAAATAGAACAAACAAATCTTCTTGAAATAGAGGTATCAAATAATGAAACCGTCAATGCTGCTAGCGAAGACACTAGCCAAATTACTTTAGATATATAAAATTATTAACGTTAACCTGGTTGATATTTTATAGTAGGTAATTAAATCAATCTATTTTTTCAATCTTTCCCTTCTTTTTATTTTTTCTGTCACCTACAAGTGAATATTCAAAATTATAGNNGTTNTGGNTAGTGCTNAAGATTCTAATTTGAATAGGTCTTTTTTCATTATAGCTCTTTGCATTTAATTTGGTCAAAATACACTCACAATCATTAACCCATCGGATTTTTGCAGTATCAACTCTTCCATCAAAAAATTCTATTTCATATAATGAATCTCTNGTAAANTATGATGTTTTTATTTCATTGTTAATTACATGACTAAATTTAAATTTTCCNTCATGANAAGGCANACAATCNCTTTCTAAAGAGTAGCAAGAAAAAAATATAATTATGAGAAAATAATATGCTNTGTNATTCATNAAAACAAAAATATCAAGATTTTGGTGAAAATATTAAAAANCTACCGTCNTTATATATTTGTATAATTTGAATTACATCAGAATTAGTTTTAATCTCAATTGGACTTTGTTTATTAGTTAAAACATTTGGTAATTTTTTAAAATCTAAGTCTAATTTACTTTTAACAAATTTACTATCAGATTTTGAAGAAGGGGAGGACTTGAGGTAATTCTCAAATAACAACCAATCTAGAGTCACTTCTTCAAAGCTATTTACGATTTTTAAAATAAAATCTAAGCTTGGTTTATTCCTTTTTGACATAACATGTGAGACAGATGAACGCTGAACACCAATTTGTTCAGCAAATGAGGCAGAATTTAAATTGTTATTTACCATTATCTCATTAAGACGTGAAATGAAAAANTCTATGTTTAACATTGTAAATTATTATGAATTAAATTATAATATATTAAAATTAATTTNACNAAACAAGNNCTATNTTTTTTAAATATATACTTTNTATTTTTNNCATAAATANCTGNAAAANAATATTNTATATTAAAAAATATGGATTTTGTATACATTTGTATATTTAGATATACTTAAATTTAAAATGAGACAAAATACTATTCAAATAATGTTTACATATGTTTACATATGGTTGTTTACATTTGTATGTTTAGTATTCAGATGAATTATAAAAGATATTTCCCTCCAGCTTACTTAGAATCACGATTAAAAAATTTTAATTCTGATGTCAAAAGAACAGTTCTTGGCAGATCTGTGAATGGTCTTCCANTCTATCAACTTAAAATTGGTAATGGTGACCAAAATATTTTGATGTGGTCACAAATGCATGGAAATGAAACCACCACTACAATAGCTTTATTAGATTTTATTTCATGGTTATCGAAGCCTGAACAGTCTGAATTTTTAAACTTTTTTACTTTCTTTATTATTCCTCAGTTAAATCCTGATGGATCTAAATTATATACTCGTCTAAATTTAAACGGTGTAGATTTAAATCGTGACGCAATCGAAGTAAGTCAGCCTGAAAGTATAGTACTTAGGAATGCATACGAGAAAATTTTACCACAGTATGCTATTAATCTTCATGGGCAAAGAACTATTTATGGATCTGGACCNAATGGTCTTCCAGCTACAATTTCTTTTCTCTCTCCAAGTGCTGACTCAAAAAAGTCAATAACCTCTTCAAGAGTAAAAGCTATGATTGCTATTTCTTCAATTAGAAATGAATTAGAAAAACAGCTTCCTGGNGCAATAGGNCGTTATGATGACNAATTTAATCCTAATTGTGTTGGAGATTATTTNACAAAATGTGGGACGCCAACTATTTTATTTGAAGCGGGGCATTATNTAAATGATTATTATAGGGTCAAAGTAAGATTTTTTATCCTGGAAGCATACAAAATCTTATTTAAGAANCTTATGCTGAAANCAANCGGAGGTTCAGTTGAATCTTATCTTTCCATNCCNCAAAACACGAATAATTATGTTGATTTAATTGTAAGTAATATCACAATAAAAGAAGATAAAAATCTATATNAAAATCAACAGTTAGCCATNCAATATACTGAGAAATTAGAAAATCAAAAGATAATTTTTTTACCCTCTTTTATGACCTATGGTAAAAAGTTAAAACTTAAAGCACATAATTTCATTGATTTTAATAATATTAAAAAATACAACTATATTATTTTCAA
The DNA here is from genome assembly GCA_002167525.1 of Flavobacteriaceae bacterium TMED68. Next base: position 120,856 of record NHDV01000026.1, on the reverse strand, counting down.
AAAAGATGCGATTATAAACACAGCTCCATTTAATAAATTATTTTCATTAAATTCGTTTATTTAAAGAATTATTCTCAATAAAAAANAAATATTATCATTAAATTTGCATNCATTTCAAATNTATAATAATGAGTAAAGTAAACTTAGACGAAATNGATCACCAAATTCTTGATATNTTAATTGATAATACTCGAATTCCTTTCACTGACATTTCAAAGCGTCTTTTAATNTCTGCAGGAACTGTNCANGTTCGNGTAAANAAAATGGAAGAGGCAGGAATAATTAAAGGATCATCTTTAAATCTTGATTANGTNAAACTAGGTTATTCTTTTATAGCATATGTTGGTATTTTTTTGGAAAAAACCGCTGCAACTGAACAAGTCCTTAACTCNTTAAAGCAAATNCCCTTTATAACTGTGGCTCACATAACAACAGGAAAATTTAATGTTTTTTGTAAGGTTCGTGCTCGCGACACTCACCACGCAAAAGATATAATATTTATGATTGATGATGTTNAGGGCGTCTCAAGAACTGAAACAATGATTTCCCTAGAAGAAAGCATAAATGACAAAAAAAGGTTAATGCATCATATTTTTAATGAATTAAATTGATGGCACGTAAAACTAAAATTGAAAGATTTAATGAAAAAGTTCTCTCTCGATTTCAAATTTACAACAGCTTATTCTTAACTCTNCCATTTAAAACCATAAAGCAAACGTCNNTNTTNATGCCNCTTTTTGCTGAACATTGNCGNTCNGAATATGAAAAAAATTCAAATCCAACTGAGATTCTTAAATCTTTTTTCACTCAGTATGCACCAGATTTAAANCCTGAAGAAGAGCAAGATTTACTATTTAATTTTATTCAATACATTGAGCGTCAGGTTGTGCTTTTTGATGCCATTGAAGATGCAGGTTTTTCATATGTAAATAATATGCATGGCAGGGGAACAATTCGAAGCATAAAGGAAGAGGCTTCTAATAAACAGTTAGAAACAGAGTTAATAGATTACATTAAGCGTTTTAAAGTTCGCATTGTTCTAACTGCTCATCCTACACAGTTTTATCCAGATAATGTTTTAGTTATTATTAATGAGTTATCAAAATCTATTGCATCCGATGATTTGGATAATATCAAAAAGCTTCTTGTTCAACTTGGGAAAACACCTTTTTATAAAAAGGAAAAGCCCAGTCCATATGAGGAAGCTGTAAGCTTAATATGGTTTCTTGAAAATATTTTCTACCATTCTGCAAGTACAATCTACAATTATATTGATGAACATATAATTAATTCAGAAGACCTTGATAATCCAATCTTTGACTTTGGTTTCTGGCCAGGTGGAGATAGAGACGGTAATCCTTTTGTTACCCCAGAAATAACTCTTAAAACCGCTGAGCGCCTTCAATTTTCAATTTTAAGAAACTATTATCGTGATTTAAGAAAGCTTAAAAGGAAAATAACATTTCCAGGTCTTGAAAATCGTATTGAATCTCTTGAAAGTTTAATGTTTAATCAACTTTTTTATCCAGAGCGGAATAAACATTTTTCTATTGAATTTATTAATTCTGAGTTAAAAATAGTTTTTGATTCTTTGGTAAATGATCATGATGGCCTCTACAAAAATGATGTTTTAGATTTAATTCACAAAGTGCGCCTTTTCGGTCTTCACTTTGCCAGTTTAGATATTCGACAAGACTCACGAATCCATCACAAAGTTTTTAATAAAATTGTTTCACACCCCAATATTTTAAAATATACTAAAAACTTACCTGAAAATTATTTGAGTTTAAGCACAGAAGACCGTTGTAAATATCTTATCGAAATGAGTGGCGATGTACCACCAAAAATATTTAAAGATGAATTAACATACCAAACTTTGGAGAGTATCCGAAGTATGCAGAAAATACAAACTAAAAATGGCGAAAGAGGATGCAATAGATACATAATTAGCAATTGTCAAACTTTAGAAAATATACTTGAATTATTTGCTATGTGCCGCTTAAGTAACTGGAGTACGCCAAAAGTAGATTTTATTCCATTATTTGAAACTATTCCAGATTTAGAAAATGCAAGCAAAGTAATGAGATCTTTATTTAATAATCCAATTTATTTAAATCATTTGAAGACTAGAGGCATGAAACAAACCATTATGTTGGGTTTTTCTGATGGTACTAAAGATGGGGGATATTTTATGGCGAATTGGAGTATCTATCTTGCAAAAGAATCACTTAGTAACCTTTCCAACGAATTTGGTGTTAGAGTTGCTTTTTTCGATGGTAGGGGAGGTCCACCAGCCAGAGGAGGTGGAAACACTCACGAATTTTATGCCTCAATGGGAGATACAATTCAAAGTGATGATATTCAGATAACAATACAAGGGCAAACAATAAGTTCAAATTTTGGTACTTTGGATTCTTCACAATTTAATTTAGAGCAGCTTTTGAGTTCTGGGATTGAGAATCAAATTTTGAATCCAGGAAAAAATAATTTGACAGATGATGACCGTAAATTAATGGATAGTATAGCAAAAATAAGCTACAAAGCTTATAAAGATTTTAAGGCTCACCCTTCATTTGTGCCTTATCTACAGCACATGTCCACATTACCTTATTATGCCAAAGCAAATATAGGTAGTAGACCTTCAAAACGAGGTAAGTCAGATACTTTTAAATTTGAAGACTTAAGAGCAATACCATTTGTAGGAAGTTGGAGCCAACTAAAACAAAATGTTCCAGGTTTTTTTGGTCTAGGAATTTCACTAAATACCATCATTGACGAAGGGAAATTAGATGAATTAAAAAAACTATTTAAAAGTTCTAAGTTTTTTCGAACTCTNATCTTCAATAGTATGATGAGCCTCTCAAAGTCNTTTTTTAAATTGACTACATACATGAAAGATGATAAAGTATTNGGTGANTTTTGGAGTCTAATTTTTAANGAATATAAACTTACAAAAGAAGTTCTTTTAAAAATAAGTGGATTCGANTCTTTAATGGAAAATGAGGCTGCTGGNAGNGCATCCATTAANGCAAGAGAGGAAATTGTTCANCCTCTTNTAACAATTCAGCAATATGCNTTAATGGANCTNCAAANTTTAAGAAAACAAANTAGTTCNNANACAAAAAAAATAAAAGATCTAGAGGCAATGGTNACTAGATCNCTTTTTGGNAACATAAATGCNAGCAGAAANTCAGCTTNAANTTAGCTTTCATAGAAGNNAAAAGCNTTATTCAATAATTTNTCNTCNANATTNNNATNNATAACAGGNTTACTNATATCTTCCAATAANACAAAATTTATTTTNCCGCGATCATTTTTTTTATCATGGCTNAAGAGTGANATNATNGAANGTTTTTCTTNAGATTTAAACATCACTTTTGGGAAGTNTTTNTTAAANGTNTTTTTAATATCCAANGCCTTGTCGNNAGGAAATCCGCAGACNTGAGTTGAAATATAANCTTCCAATATCATNCCTATGGATATTGCTTCGCCGTGNAGTAAACGNTTTTTATNNTTATGCTCAAGGAAATAAGATTCNATTGCATGTCCAAAAGTGTGTCCAAAATTTAATATTTTTCGTAAATTTNTTTCNTTNTAATCNNTTAAAACAATTCTCTTTTTNATANTAATAGAAGGCNNTATATGTTTAGAAAGATTAGANATACTTAACAAATTGATTTTTTTTAATTTATCCCAATAANAGGNGCTAGCAATTAAACCATGCTTTAACATTTCTGCAAAACCACTTCTAATTTCTTCTTGTNGTAANGTTTTTAACCAATNGGAATNAATAATNACTTCTTTTGGTTCTTTAAAAATTCCTATTTGATTTTTTAATGATCCCAGATCNATCCCGGTCTTACCTCCCACTGAGGCNTCNACCATTGATAGNAGGGTAGTGGGAATATTATAAAAATNAATACCACGCTTAAANGTANATGCCACAAAGCCNCCNAAATCACAAACAACACCTCCACCAAGNTTTATTAANANAGANTTGCGATCAGCACCTTTTTCAGTTAGTTTATGCCAAATCATTTCACAAGTTTTTATATTTTTAAACTCCTCACCTGCATGCATTTCGATCAACTCATAATTAGTAAATTTAGTTTGTGAAATGAAATCTGATAAACATAGCTTTTTGGTATTACTATCAACTAAAATAAAAATACTAGAGGTTTTACTTTTTAAAAGTTTTTTCGAAAGGTCAAATAGAGCAGTTGACCCAAATGAGATTTTTACTTTACTCTTCATGACGCCGTATGTTTAATAAAATAATCATTAATTATTTTGAGCAAATAATTAGTGCCCAGTTATAAGTTTTTATTTTTTTTAAAAGTTTTTTTTATGCGGTCAAGATTTCTCTTATTTTCTCTGTNTTTTATGCTCTNTCTTTTATCATAAAGTTTTTTACCTTTNGCNAGAGCAATCTTNATTTTAGCNAAACCATTTTCATTAATAAAAACNNGCAAAGGTACAATTGTTAATCCACTNTTTTTAACATCTTTNTAAAGCTTCTTNAGTTCTTTTTTTTTTAATAGAAGTTTTCTTTGAGCTTTTGGTTTATGGTTAAATTTATTTGCAAACCCATATTCCTCAATGTTCATATTTACAGTAAATAATTCACCCTTTTCATTGAATTCACAAAAGCTTTCTGAAATTGATGCTTTACCATTTCGTATTGACTTTATTTCAGTTCCTGCAAGTACAATTCCAGCAGTATATTCATCAATAAGATCGTATTCAAACCGCGCACGTTTATTTTGTATGTTAATATTTTTAATCACATTACAAAGATAATATTAATCCTTGCTTGANATAAGTTCNCCATTTNTAAAAATNAATGTTGAATCTATGNAATCAAAAATAATTTGTTTTTTACGTTGNATGTTATTAGATANTAATTCCTTACTTAATGGNTTAANTAATTTNTGTTGTATTANTCTTTTAACTGGACGNCCACCGTATTGNGGATCAAATCCTTTNNTTGCTAAATTTAAAATGGCTTCNTCNGTTACAAANAANTTTATTGATTTTTCTTTTAGNTTATTTTGGGTNATTGNTANTTGNAGCTTTACAATNTTTTCAATTTCATTCCGAGTAAGCGGAGTAAAAAGTANANTTTCNTCTATTCTATTTAAAAACTCAGGNCGAATATTTTTTTTCAAAAGTTNCATTACANTNAAAGTCGCNAATTCTTCTGCTTTTTCAAAAGATTGATTATTTTCAAATGCTTTTTGAATTTCATCANTCCCTAANTTACTTGTCATAATTATTATACNATTTTTAAAATCTGCAACGCGCCCTTTGTTATCGGTCAACCTGCCTTCATCAAGAACTTGTAGAAGAATATTAAAGGTGTCGGGATGAGCCTTTTCTATCTCGTCTAAGAGTACAACCGAATATGGTTTTCTTCTTATTGCCTCAGTTAGTTGTCCGCTTTCATCATAACCTACGTATCCCGGAGGAGAACCTATAAGTCTGCTAATAGAGTGTCTCTCTTGAAATTCGCTCATATCAATTCTTGTAATATTATTTTCATTATCAAAAAGAAGCTCAGCTAAGGCTTTTGCGAGTTCTGTTTTCCCAACACCTGTTGTTCCTAAAAACATAAAGCTCCCTATAGGCCTGTTTTCATCTTGTAGATCTGCCCTGCTTCTTCTGATAGCATCACTTACCGCTATTACAGCTTTCTCCTGTCCTACTAGCCTTTTATGTAAATTCTTTTCGAGGCTTAAAAGTTTTTCCCTTTCAGATTGAATCATTTTTGCAACTGGTATACCTGTCCATTTTGAAACAATTTCGGCAATATCATCATAAGTTATCTCTTCTCTAATTAATGAATTTTCTAACTTAAATTTTGCGAGTTTATTTTTAAGTTCAGACATCTTTAATTCCTCATCTTGAAGTTTTCCATATCTAATTTCTGCAACTACACCATAATCACCTTCTCTTTCTGAACGATCTGCTTGAAGCTTCAAGTCTTCAATATTTGATTTTGTTTGCTGAAGGTTGTCGACAATTTGTTTCTCTTTTTGCCATTTAGCATAAAGAGATTTTCTGTTTTCTTTTAATTCAAAAACCTCTTTATTTAATAGTATAACCTTCTTTTCATCTTTTTCTCTCTTTAAAGCAACTATTTCAATTTCAATTTGTCGAATCCTGCGATCTAGTATATCTAGTTCTTCAGGCTTTGAATTCATTTCCATTTTTAATTTTGATGCTGCTTCATCAATTAAATCAATTGCTTTGTCTGGTAAAAATCGATTTCTGATATAACGATTAGAAAGAGAAACAGCACCGATTATAGCATCGTCTTTTATTCTAACTTTGTGATGCATTTCATATTTTTCTTTTATCCCTCTTAGAATTGAAATAGTACTTTCCGTATCAGGTTCATTGACACAAACTTTTTGAAATCTCCTTTCTAATGCTTTATCCTTTTCGATGTATTTTTGATATTCATCCAAAGTAGTAGCTCCAATTGCACGCAAATCACCTCTTGCAAGTGCTGGTTTAAGTATGTTAGCGGCATCAATAGAACCTTCACTTCCCCCTGCACCTACTAGTGTGTGGATTTCATCAATGAAAAGGACTAAATCACCATCACTTTTTATTACTTCTTTTATTACGCTTTTAAGTCTTTCTTCGAATTCACCTTTATATTTCGCACCTGCAATAAGTGTACCCATGTCTAAAGAATAAATCAACTTGTTTTTTAAATTTTCAGGAACATCACCGTCAATTATTCTATGAGCAAGTCCTTCTGCGATTGCAGTTTTACCAGTTCCAGGTTCACCAACCAATACTGGATTATTTTTTTTACGTCTACTTAGTATTTGTAAAAGTCTTCTTATCTCCTCGTCTCTTCCAATCACAGGATCAAGTTTACCCTCAACTGCCATTTGATTAAGATTAATGGCATATTTATTTAAAGAGTTATAATTACTTTCAGCAGAAACCGAGGTTACTTTTTCTCCTTTACGAAGTTCTTTTATTGCCAATTCTAATTTTACTTTGGTTATTCCTTCGTCTTTTAAAATATTTGAGATTTTACTTTTTGACTCAAAAATTGAAATCAAAAGATGTTCAACTGTAACATATTCATCTCCAGTGTTTTTTGCAATATTAATCGAATTCATTAACGTTTGGGATGCACTTTTAGATAAATTTAGAGTATTCCCTTCAACTTTTGAAAAGGTGTTTAAAATGTTTTCATTTAAACTCTTGACTCTAGATAAATTGACTTTTAGTCTATTAAATACAAAAGGTAAAACATTCTCATCAACCTCAAGTATTCCAGAAAATAAATGCTCGTTTTTAACTTGTGGATGTTTATTTTCATAAGCGTTTTGTTGAGCAGCTTGCAAAGACTCTTGTGTTTTTAAAGTTAGTTTATTCAAATTCATAACAATTCTTTACTTCTAGAGTGCAAAGTCTATTCCAATTACAATTCTATGCCCTTTTGACATATAAACTGTTGTTTATTAAGTCATTATGACATATTAAATTAATATATAGTTGGTAAAATTGTCTGTTTCTTGTTAATTAATCTTGAATAAATCATTAATATTTAGAAAAATTGATGATAAAAAGGATATCTAATTGTTTAATTTTGAAATTAAAATTATGTTATGAGGAGCGATAGGGCAATATTTGATTTATTAGAAGCAGAGAAGGATCGCCAATCAAATGGTATAGAATTAATAGCTTCTGAAAACTTTACTAGTCCTGAAGTAATGGAAGCTTGTGGATCAATTTTGACTAACAAATATGCCGAGGGCTACCCAGGGAAAAGATATTATGGAGGGTGCGAGGTTGTTGATAAAGTAGAGCTAATTGCAATTGAAAGAGCAAAAGTACTTTTTGATGCAGCTTATGCTAATGTTCAGCCTCACTCTGGATCTCAAGCAAATACTGCGGTTTTTCATGCATTTTTGAAGCCAGGTGATAAAATACTAGGTTTTGACTTATCTCATGGTGGTCATCTTACACATGGATCACCAGTTAACTTTTCTGGACGTTTGTATAGGTCTCATTTTTATGGAGTAGATAAAGATTCAGGACGTCTTGACTACGAAAACATACAAAAAATAGCAGGTGAAGTTAAACCACAAATGATCATTGCCGGAGCCTCAGCATATTCAAGAGATATCGATTTTGCCAAATTTCGTGAAATAGCCGACTCAGTAGGTGCTTTTCTTTTAGCTGATATTTCACATCCTTCAGGTATGATTGCTACAGGTCTTTTAACTGATCCAATTCCTCACTGTCATGTTGTTACAACAACAACTCATAAAACATTAAGAGGGCCTCGTGGAGGACTAATCCTTATGGGAAAAGATTTTGAAAATCCATTTGGCCTTACTCTTAAAAATGGAAAACTGCAAAAAATGTCGCATATTTTAAATATGGCTGGTTTCCCTGGAAATCAGGGTGGCCCATTAATGCATGTTATTGCTGGTAAGGCAATTGCATTTGAAGAGGCACAGCGGCCAAGNTTTAAAAAATANANGANTCAAGTTNGAAATAACGCTAAGGCTATGGCNAATTNTTTTTTAAAGTTAGATTATAATTTAATATCTGGTGGTACTGANAATCATATGATGNTAATNGATCTNAGGAANAAANNTATTTCTGGTAANGATGCTGAACTTGCNTTNGTAAAGGCNGATATTACCGCAAACAAAAATATGGTTCCNTTTGATGATAAATCTCCATTTGTTACTTCTGGAATAAGAGTTGGNACAGCAGCNATAACTACTAGAGGTTTGAAGGAAAATCAAATGGAAGAAATTGTAAATATGATTGACCGGGTAATTTTAAATTATAATGACGATTTAATTATAAGTAAAGTTGCTAATCAAGTTAATTCTTTAATGCGCGGCAGACCTCTATTTAATTCTTAAAAAATTAANACTTTGACAAAATTTTAACCTCAAANATNTTATTCCAATTTTTGCCAGTTACAAAAAACGTCTTACGCTTTTTATGGTAAGCAATACCATTTAGAACATTCAACTTGTTGTGTTGTTTGACTTTTTCTTTNAGTCCTGAGAAATCTACAACACCTTCGACTCTACCTGTTTTTGAATTTATTATAACCACAACATCTTTTTTAAATTGATAAGTGTTAGCATATATTTTACCTGAAACCCATTCTAATTCATTAATTTTTTTCAGAGTAGATTTATTCGTAACTACTTGAATCCTGTTTTCTTCGCTGAAATTGGATGGATTAAGAATCCATATATTTTGACTTCCATCGGATTTGTAGAGCTTGTTTCCATCATTACATAATCCCCACCCCTCTTTGCTATCAAAATACGGGAACGATTTAATCATTTCTAAATTTGTTTTGTTGTAAATNAAACCTTTTAAAGATTTCCAAGTTAGTTGGATTATTTTNTTATCTATTAATGTAATACCTTCTCCAAAAAATGCATCATCTAATTTTTTAATTTCAATGATTTTACCAGTTTTATAATTAACCTTTCTTAAAGTTGATTTACCGTTTAGTCCNGTACTTTCATAGAGATCATCTCCATCGAATTCTAATCCCTGGGTATATGCTTCTATGTCATGGGGANAAACATTTACTATTTGATATTTATAAAGCTTTGGTGGTTTGTCTGATAAGAGTGTGTAGATTATATTTTTTTTAAATATTTTATCTCCCTTTCTCAATTCTACTCTTATGTTATATTCACCTAGGGGGTCTGTTTCCAAAAACCTATGGGTTTTCTTGATCTGCTTATTATTTAGATAGTATGAAATATCAAATTCTTCGAGTGAAGTTTTAATNACCAAGTTCAAAACTTTTTCAAAGTTTCCTTTATTACCCTTTACACCTGTTGAAATTTGAATTTTTGGTTCAGTATTATNGCTACAATTAAGAATAAGTATTGAAATAATAATATTTAAAAAAAACTTCATTTTATTTATTTGGCTNGTTACTTTAAACAGTTTCACAAATTAAGAATTTAAAATCATTGTTGATATCAGACTAACAGGTTATATTTGCTAATGGGCAAGTTCTACACAACCAGCTCCTGTTGAATCCCCCAGGGCGGGAACGCAGCAAGGGTAAGCAGTCGTAGCGGTGTGATGTAGGCAGCTTGCCCATTTTATTTGAAAATATGGGAAAAGTAGTTTTAGTTACNGGNGCATCTTCAGGATTAGGTCTTGAATCAGCACTTTATCTAACAAAAAAAGGCTATGTAGTTTTCGGCACAAGTCGAAATCCAAATAATTTCAAAAAATCTATACCATTCAGATTAATTAAATTAGAAATTACAGATCTCACCTCAATTGAGGCTTGTCTATCAAAAGTATTGTCCTTGAGTGGGAAAATAGATGTTTTAATTAATAATGCTGGGGTTGGGATTACTGGACCTTTAGAGGAATTAAACTCTGAAAAAGTAATTGAAAATTTTGCTACAAATTGCTTTGGACCTTTNAATCTAATTCAAGCAGTACTTCCTCACATGCGAAAGCAACAATCGGGTACTATAATTAATGTGACATCAATTGGCGGATACATGGGTCTTCCTTTTCGGGGAGCATTTTCAGCTTCTAAAAGTGCATTCATGACTATGACGGAGAGTTTACGAATGGAAGTAAAAGAATTTGGAATTAAAGTATGCACTCTTGCACCTGGTGATTATGCTACCGATGTAGCATCCAGAAGATATCATTCCCCCNTTTTAAAAAACTCTCCTTACAAAAAATATGCTGAAGGANTTAAAACAATGGATGANCANGTTGATAAAGGNAATCCCCCAATAGAAATTGCAAANGCAATCTATAATATTCTAAATAATAGAAANCTTAAAGTACATTATCGAGTTGGAGCTATTTTACAAAAGTTATCAATATTTTTAAAAAAAATACTGCCAAGCCAAATATTTGAAAGGCTAATCATGAATCATTATAAATTATAAAGTCATATGAAATTTTTTATAGATACAGCAAACCTAAGTCAAATCAGAGAAGCACAAGATTTAGGAGTTTTAGATGGAGTTACTACAAATCCTTCTTTAATGGCTAAAGAAGGTATAACAGGAAATAGTAATATAATTCAGCATTACAAGGATATTTGCGATATAGTTGATGGAGATGTCTCAGCTGAAGTAATCTCTGTTGACTTTGAGGGTATGAAACGAGAAGGTGAGTTGCTAGCAAAGCAAAACACTCAAATTGTTGTCAAAGTTCCTATGATAGAAGAAGGAGTCAAAGCTCTAAAATATTTTTCTGATGNAGGNATAAAGACTAATTGNACTCTTGTTTTCTCATCAGGACAAGCACTTATAGCTGCAAAGGCTGGAGCNAATTATGTTTCTCCATTTATTGGNCGTTTAGATGACAATTCAACAGATGGGTTAGAATTAATAAAAGAAATTCGTCAAATCTATGATAATTTTTCTTTTAAAACAGAAATTCTTGCAGCATCTGTTCGACATACAATGCATATTGTAAATTGTGCTAAAATTGGAGCAGATGTTATTACTGGGCCCCTGTCATCAATAAAAGGTCTTTTAAATCATCCGCTTACTGATATAGGATTAAAAAAGTTTTTAGACGATCACCAAAAAGGAAACTAGAGATTTTTTAATATTTTCTCGAATTCAATATCGAAGAAATTTCCAAATCCTTCGACTATAAATCCCTTTTTATTTAACACTATGCCTTTGTTTAAAAGTGTCAGTACCCACACCTTGCTTGCTTTTTCAAAGTTTGTTAGTGCAAATTGGTCTTTAGAATCTAAACCCATCATCTTTTGGACTTGATCAGTTAAAGCATTAAAGGGTTGAATACAAATTCCTATAAATCTTATATTAGGGTAAGTATTTTTTAGTTTATTTAAACGATTCAACGTGTTACGATACTGATTCATCTGTGTTTGTGACCAAAAGTAAATAACAGTTGGTTTACCATAAGCTAATGAAGCACTATTTACTGTTTTTCTTTCAGAATTTTGAAGTAAAACCTTAGGCAAAGGTTTCCCTGCATTCATTTTATTAATATCTTGATGTAATGCTATAACTTCTCTTAAATAATCTTTGGAGCTATTAACAGTGGCATAATATTGAATAAAAAGATCATGTTCAGTCTGATTTTTAAATTTTAGCATTTCCTCAAATGCTATTGCACGAGCAAGATTATTTCTTAGCAATTTACCAGAAATCTTTTTATCCAAGATTTCTAATCTTCTAATATTGAAAGATGTAGTTTCTTTTGCTTTAAAGTATGGTTCTCCTAGTTTTAGTGCTTTTTGACTAATATAATTTAAAATATAATTAACATAGGGATCAAAAAAAGCTAAATCATTATCACCATAGTTTAAGAATTTACGATAGCTAAAAAACAAACTATCTCCTACTTCTGTCCACTTTGAACTACGTAATAATGCATATCTTTCTCTAATACTTGCATAAGGATAAATATAGGCAGCTTGGGTAACCTTTTGAGCAATTGGACTTAAATTATTAATCGAATCCATCTTAATCCATGAAGTTTTTTTCTCAAATACTAACGAATCTATTATTTTTTTAAATATTACTTGGTTACTTGAATACTTTGTTGACAGAAAGTCAACTTCTTCTTCCTGTTTGAGATAAAGATCAATAAGAAAGTTGTTTTTTGTTGCTCCGATACCAGAAAATACAATAGATTCATTAAAAGCAGTAGCATTAATTCTTATCCAGAGACTATCGGCTTCTTCCAAAAGAACAGTCTGATACTCTGGTAAATGTTCAAGCTTATATATTCCGTTTTTAAGTGAGTCATATTTACGTTGAAATTTAAAGTCATCATTTAAATCTAGCATATCAATGACCCTCGATCCTTGATATAAGGTAACATCACGTGAGGATGGATTAATTATTTGTCCACCCACGAAAATTCCAGTTATTTTTTTTTTATTTGGATTACATCCAATTAGGATTAAAAAAATAACAATGAACTTTAATCTTTTCATATTGAGTTTAAAATTACATATTTTTCAATTTGTAAAATCTTTAAAGTCATTACAAAACCAATACACTTATTGTGTATGTTTGCAAAAAAATAATTATGCTTTCAGTATCAAATTTATCAGTTCAGTTCGGTAAACGCATATTATTTGATGACGTAAATATAAGTTTTACTCCAGGAAATTGTTATGGAATTATTGGAGCTAATGGAGCAGGAAAGTCAACATTCCTAAAAATTATTTCAGGTAAGCAAGAAGCAAATTCTGGAAGTGTATTTTTAGAACAAGGGAAGCGCCTTTCAGTTTTAGAGCAAAACCACAATGCTTATGACGAAGATATTGTCTTAGATACTGTTCTTAAGGGAGATAAAGCTCTTTTTGATGTAAAATCTGAAATGGATAGTTTATACTCAAAAGAAAATTTTACTGATGAGGACGGAGAAAGAGTAGGAGCACTTCAAGTGAGTTATGAGGAAATGGGTGGTTGGAATGCTGATAGTGAGGCAGCATCACTTCTATCCAATTTAGAAATTCCAGAACATTTACATAATACTCTTATGAACGAGTTAGATGGTAAACAAAAAGTACGTGTTTTGTTGGCTCAAGCACTATTTGGAAATCCTGATGTTTTAATAATGGATGAACCAACTAATGATTTAGATTATGATACAATTATGTGGTTAGAAGAATTTTTAGGTAATTATGAAAATACCGTTATTGTAGTATCACATGATCGACATTTTCTTGATTCTGTTTGCACTCACATTTCAGACATAGACTTTGGAAAAATTAATCATTATTCTGGTAATTATACTTTTTGGTATGAATCAAGCCAATTGGCTCTTAGGCAGCGTGCTCAGCAGAATAAAAAAGCTGAAGAGAAGAAAAAAGAATTAGAAGAATTTATATCTAGATTTTCTGCTAACGTTGCAAAATCAAAGCAAGCAACTTCAAGAAAAAAAATGATCGAAAGATTAGATATTGAAGAAATTAAGCCTTCTAGCAGAAGATATCCTGCTATCATTTTTGATCAAGAAAGAGAGGCTGGAGATCAAATTTTAAGTGTTGAAAGTCTTTCAGGCACAATAGGTGGGGAGGTCCTATTTAAAGAGATTTATCTTAATCTTGCAAAACAAGATAAGGTAATTATTTATTCAAAAGATACTCGTGCTGTTTCATTATTTTATGATATAATTACTGGAGCATCTGAATCTTATACAGGTAAATTTAATTGGGGTATTACCACTAACCAGGCATACTTGCCTGCAGATCATGAGTTTTACTTCCACGATTCTATTTCATTAGTTGATTGGCTACGTCAGTATGCTAAAACTGAAGAAGAGAAGGAAGAAGTTTTTCTTCGAGGATTTTTAGGAAAGATGCTCTTTAGTGGTGAGGAAGCACTAAAAAAGTCAAATGTATTATCGGGTGGTGAAAAAGTTCGTTGTATGTTTTCAAAAATGATGATGCAACGAGCAAATGTTCTTTTATTAAATGAACCTACAAATCATTTGGATCTAGAATCAATAACTGCACTAAATAATTCTCTTAAAAATTTTAAAGGAACCCTGCTCTGCAGTACATCTGATAATACTTTTTCTCAAACTCTTGGTAATAGAATTATTGAGTTGACTCCAAATGGAGTTATTGATAGATATATGAGTTTCGATGAATATATGACAGACCAAAAAATAAAAGAGCTTCAATCCAAAATGAGGATTAAATAGAAATGACTATTAAAATTTGAATCAAAATTTCTTATTTTGTTTTGTGAATTTACCAGAAAAATGCATACAAAAATGCTAACACTATCATCAAACCAAAAGATCCTACATTGTAAATTGAAGATGTGTCAAAAACACCCTTGTCAAGTTTTATAGCTTTTTTATCATCACCAATTTTATTTTCTTTAATACTTACAATAACAATAACAATTATTGAAAGGATAGCAGTTAGTCCCATTTGATCTAAAAAAGGTAAAGTTGGAAAAAATCCTTCTAAAGGAGAATTAGCCAACCAACCTTTTGGGCCAACTTTAAAAAATAATGCTATGGGAATTGAAGCGAGTGCTCCAAATACCGCACCCTTGTTGGAAGTTTTTTTCCAAAAAAGACCTAAAACGAAAACAGAAAGAATACCCGGGCTTACTATTCCTGTATATTCTTGAATAAATTGAAAAGCTTGGTCAATCCCCCCAAGCAAGGGAGCCATTATTGTTGCAATTATTAAGGCAAGAAGCGCAGAAAGACGGCCTACATTTACAGTTTTTGATTCACTTGCATTTTTATTAATTAATTGTCTATATATATCCATTGTGAAAATAGTTGCTGTTGAATTTAACATTGATGCCAATGACGAGACTATTGCGGCAGCAAGTGCAGCCACAGCAACTCCTTTTAAACCAGTAGGCAGAAATTGCATTAACCATGGATAAGCTTTGTCTGCTTGAGATAAGGAGGGAATATTTGTCATTCCCGATTCTCCTAATTTTTCCATTAGCAATGGATCATTTATAATTACATACGCAGCAATTCCTGGGATTACAACTATTAGTGGTATTATCATTTTTAAAGCTGCAGCAAATAAAATTCCCTTTTGAGACTCTTCTAATGATTTCGCAGCAAGTGTTCTTTGAATGATGTATTGATTAAATCCCCAATAGTATAAATTTGCAATCCACATTCCTCCAATTAAAACACCAATACCAGGTAAGTTCATATATTCTGGATTATTTTTTTCAAGTATCATGTCGAAACGCTCAGGAACTGCTGCATATATTGAATTCAGACCTTTGATAAAACCTTGTCCACCAGATGCAGTATCTAATGCAAGATATGTTGTAACTAAGCCTCCTAAAATTAAAACAACTACTTGGATAATATCAGTCCATGCAACTGCTGAAAGACCACCATATAGAGAATATGCAACAGCAAAAGTAGCTAACCCAATTACTGCAGAGAGCATACTAACTCCCAATATTGTCTGAAGGGCTAATCCACCAAGATAAAGGACGGAAGCTAGATTGACGAAAACATATAATGCAATCCAAAAGACAGCTAAAATTGTCTTTAATTGACTTGAATATCTTTGTTCAACGAATTCAGGAATTGTATAAATTTTTTTCTTTATGAAAATTGGTAAAAAAAACTTTCCAACAACAATTAGTGTTAAGGCAGCCATCCATTCGTATGTCGCGATAGCAAGACCACCAGCAAATCCTGAGCCCGACATTCCAATAAATTGTTCTGCTGAAATATTCGCCGCTATAAGAGAGGCTCCAATTGCCCACCAGGGGAGTGATTTGCTGGCAAGAAAATAATCTTCTGTACTTTTCGTTTCACCCTTTTTTGACCTTGATACCCATAGTCCAACACTTAGAATTACTATCGCATACAGAGCAAAAACTATATAATCTAATGTTTCAAAATTGGTATTCATCACTTAATTATTTTAAGGTTTAAATATATTATGCTTAGTACCATTAACGTACAAAAAAAATCAACTTGATATTGCAAAATAAAAAATTAAAGGTGCTTAAAAAAGTGATGTAATATTTTTTCACCTATTTCAATTTCATCTTTGTGAAGAAATACTTGTTGAACTGTTGGGTTGAAAATTCCAAAGCCAGCTAATCTGGCTGATTCAGATTCATCTTTAATTACAGGGAAAATTTCTTTCTCAGCTAATACTTGCTTCAAGGCCAAAACCTCAACTATTGATCCAGTGAAAAAATGTAAATAATCTGAGTCAGGCACTACTCTTAAGCCTTATTATAGCGGTTATCCCAGATAGCAGGATTAAAGTTTTTACCTAGTGCAAATCCAAA
Organism: Flavobacteriaceae bacterium TMED68; assembly: GCA_002167525.1. Next base: position 104,057 of record NHDV01000026.1, on the reverse strand, counting down.
ATATAAAACAATTGATGCTATAGCTTTAAACATAAAAAATAATAGCATCCAGTAAGATGAATCGTTCTGGTTTTTTGTAAATAATGATAGTGGTGCAAGTTCCGTGAGAAACCAACTGAATGCAAGAACAGCCAAAAGTAGGTTCCAAATATTTTTAAATGGCCACATTAATGCCTTACGGAACGGATGTAAATCGTTTCCCCATTTATGAATTAAATAATAATAATCATTTCCTATAGGCACAAATAGAAGAGGATCATCTTTTTTTTCTAACCTGAAAAGAACAGAGGGGGCCATTATTTTAAATTCTGAAAGTTTTGTTTTGTGATTTTTTTCTAATTTTTTTATCTGTTCAAGTGCTTCGATTGGAAGTTTATTTTTAAAATATTTAATATCTAGAAATCTTAATCTATAATCAATACTTACTCTCTTGATATGATCGATATGATATATTTTACTCTTAGACAGTTTATTGAGATCAAAATTGTTGATAATACTAATGCTTAAGCCACCAATAAGGTTTGAAAGATTTGCTTTATGCTGATTGTAAGTGTTCTTTCTGTTTTCCCTTAGTGCAGACTCAATATTAGTTCGTTGGATAAGCTTCATCTTCATAACTCAGTTTCATTTTTTACAAAAATAATAATATTTAAATCAAATATAAAATATCAACGCAATTCTGCATTAAAATTTTCAACAAAGGTTTTTTCTAATTTTTTCATTATTTTGTCAACCTGTTTATCGGTTAAGGTTCTGTTTTTGTCTTGAAAACAAAAGCTAATACCATATGATTTTTTTCCAGCAGGTAGCTTGTCACCTTCATAAACGTCAAATAGTTCAACGGACTTTAATATTTTTCGTTCTGTTTTTAAAGAAATTTCTTCGATTTCGGCGAACGTGATTTCTTTATTTAATAATAATGCAAAATCTCTCTTTATTGATGGAAACTTTGGTAAATCTTTAAAAAATATAGGTTTCTTAAAGCAATTTTCTATGAACCTTGTCCAATTGATGTCAGCTAGGTAAATTTCTTTTTCAATGTTGTATTTTTCTCTTTTTTTCATTGAAATCAAACCATAATAACCGAGTATAACATTTTGTGAAGAAATTTCACACGCAAGATCAAAGTTAGGATGATGTACATTGCTGAACTTGACGTCGTTATAACCAAAAGTCTCAAAAACATCGATTATTAAACCTTTACCGTAAAAAAAGGTATCGGGCGATTGTTGACTGTTCCAATTCGATTGAAAAACCTCACCCACAATCGATACACATAAGCGTCTTTCTTCCACATAATTGTTATTATGTTTACCGTATATGTTGCCAAGTTCAAAAAGTTTTAAATTATTGTTTTGTCTATTCAAATTGTATGAAATAACCTCTATTGAATTGTAAATTAGAGATTGGCGCATATTAGAAAACTCTTTGCCAAGTGGGTTAATTATTTCTACTGGATCATGAAAGTCAGATGTTTCATCTAGACTCGAAATCGAATTATTAATAATTTCTGTAAAACCTAAACCAGTTAATTTTTCTGAAATTACTCTCTCCAATTTATATGTATCATCCCATTTATAATAATCATTGGATTGATAATTTAATGGTTTTTCTTTTATGTTATTAAATCCATAAATCCTAAGAATTTCTTCAATAACGTCATAAGTTCGTTTCACATCAACTCTGTATCTCGGTATAGAAATATTCATCCCAGATTTAGATTCATTCTCAATTTTTATTTCTAATGAGTTTAGAATCATTCTTATTGTTTTTTTACTTAGTTTTTCTCCGATAATTTTATTCAATTTATCGAATGGAACGAAAATTTTTGATTCATCATTTAATTTTTGGTTAACCTTTTGAATTTCACTTGAAATTTTTGCGCCTGTCAGATCAGATATTAGAATAGCCGCTCGCTTTAAAGCAATAATACCAATTTCAGGATCAATGCCTCTTTCAAAACGAAAAGAAGCATCAGTGTTTAAACCATGTCTTTTTGCGGTTTTGCGAATACTTACAGGGTCAAAGAATGCACTTTCTAAAAATATATTTGTTGTTTTATTTTCTACCCCTGAATCTTTTCCACCAAAAATTCCTGCGATACAATGTGGCTGACTATTATCACAAATCATAAGATCCTCTTTATTTAGACTACGTTTTATTCCGTCTAAAGTCATAAATGCAGTATTCTCTTTACATGTTTTTACTATTATTTCATTATCCAATTTATCAGCGTCAAAAGCATGTAATGGTTGTCCTAACTCATGAAGTACATAATTTGTAACGTCTACAACACTATTTTTTGGAGATATTCCTATTGCTTTTAAACGGTCTTTTAACCAACTTGGAGAGGGTCTAACTTCAACATTAGTCAAGGAGAGTCCATAATATTGTGAGCAGCGATCAGTGTCATTTACTTTTACTTTTATTGTTTTATTTGTGTTATCAATTTTAAATGAAGAGGTATCTGGCATTGACCATTTATATGAAATATTCTTTACAATACAGACCGCTTTTAAATCACGAGCAACGCCCATATGACTCATTGCGTCTGCTCTATTAGGTGTGAGACTAATATCAAAAACAGAATCTTGTTCCAAGTCAAAAATTGAAGATGCTGGAGTACCAAGAGGACTTTTTTTATCTAAAACTAAGATACCGTCGTGATTATCACTTAGTCCAAGTTCGTCTTCAGCACAGATCATACCCTCACTAATTTCTCCACGAATTTTACCTTTTTTTATTTTTAAAACTGANCCGTCATACATGTTTANTGTAGAACCAATTGTNGCAACAAGAACGGTTTGNCCGCTTGAAACATTAGGTGCNCCACAAACAATAGAAAGTAAATTTTTACTTCCTACATCTACTTTTGTGANTTTNAGTCTGTCAGCGTTGGGATGTTTTTCACATTTTACAATTTCACCCACCAAGACACCCTTTAACCCTCCCTTTATGCTTTCATATTTTTCAATTAGTTCAACTTCCAAGCCAATGTCTGTGAGTAAATTAGAAATCTCCTCAACAGGAAGGTCTATCTTAATGAATTGTTTTAACCAATTATAGGATATTTTCAATTAATAAATTTTTAATTGACCACAAATATAAGAATCTCTTTNCCCATATTTAACTTATTAAATTCCAAATATTTGATTCAAATTCAAGATTTGNAAGATTTCTTTTTATAATTTGATTTTCACTTTTTTCAAGTTTTGGATCTTTNTTTAATATTTGAATAGCTAGCATACGTGCTATTTTAAGGAGTTTATTATCCTTTACNATATCNGCTATCTTAAGTCGTAANATGCCACTTTGCTGGGTTCCAAGAATATTTCCAGGTCCTCTAAGTTTAAGATCAGCTTCAGCAATTTCAAAACCATTATTTGTTTTTACCATTGTTTGAATTCTTATCTTACTGTCATCNGACATCTTGCTCCCACTCATCAAAATACAAAAGCTTTGTTTATTTCCTCTTCCAACACGGCCTCTGAGTTGATGTAGTTGAGATAAGCCAAATCTTTCTGCACTTTCTATTATCATAACAGATGCGTTTGGAATATTTACACCAACTTCAATTACAGTAGTAGCTACCATTATTTGTGTTTTCCCATCTGCAAAACGTTTCATTTCATATGCTTTATCATGAGCTTTCATCTTTCCGTGGAGTATACTTATTTGATATTTTGGAATAGGAAAACTTCGAGAAAGACTTTCATAACCATCCATTAAATCTTTAAAATCTAATTTTTCAGATTCTTCTATTAANGGATATACAACATAAATCTGTTCTCCTTCCTCAATTCTCTCTTTAATAAACTGGAAAACTNTAAGCCGATTATTATCATATCTATGCATNGTCTTTACAGATTTTCTTCCTGGAGGCATTTCATCAATCAATGAAATATCTAAATCNCCNTAAAGGCTCATTGCAAGTGTTCTTGGTATTGGAGTAGCTGTCATAACAAGTATATGTGGAGGGATACTATTTTTTGACCATAATTTCGCCCTTTGAGCGACTCCAAAACGATGTTGTTCATCAATAATAGCAAGCCCCAAATTTTTAAATATGACATTTTCCTCAAAGACTGCGTGCGTACCGATAAGTATGGNAAGTTTTCCATTTTCGAGCTCCTGATTTATTATTTTTCGATCTTTTACTTTCGTNCTACCTGTAAGAATTTTTAGNTTTANGGAGNTATTTGAAAGTAATTCCTNAANAGANGCAAAATGTTGTTGAGCCAGAATTTCCGTTGGTGCAACAAAACAAGTTTGATAGTTATTTTCAATTGCAATTAGAATTGCAAATAATGCTACAATTGTTTTTCCCGATCCGACATCACCCTGAAGTAATCTATTCATCTGCCTTCCTGACCCCATATCTTCTCGGATTTCCCTAATAACCCTTTTTTGAGCACTAGTTAGTTGATAAGGTAATTCATGATTATAAAAGTTATTTAAAAGACTTCCAATTTCAGAAAATAAAAACCCTTTTATTTTCCTCTTCCTTTCCAAATTTTTAAGAATTAATTGCAATTGTATATAAGTCAATTCTTCAAATTTGAGCCGCATTTGTGCTTGGCTTAATTTTTTTTGAGAAGTAGGAAAGTGTATTTCTTTTAAAGCATCACTTTTCTTTAGTAACCGATAATAATCTAGGATATACTTTGGCAAAGTCTCTGAAAAAATATTACCACCCATTTCAATCAAATTTAAAACTAACTTTTGGATAACTCTTTGAGATATACCGCTTCTGATTAACTTTTCTGTTGATGGATAGACCGGGTAAAAAGATGCTTTAATTGATTTTTTAAAATGCACTTCTAATTCCATTTCAGGATGTGGCATACTTGCAAATCCCTTAAACCAATTTAGTCTTCCAAAGATTATATATGATTGATTTAACTTTAAATTTTCTCTTATCCATTTGTATCCTCTAAACCAAATTAATTCCATTTTTCCAGATTTATCTTCAAAATGGGCAACCATTCTTTTACCTCTTTTTTGTGTCAAAATCTCTATTTCAGTAATTTTTCCCTTGATCTGAACTTCAGAATTATTTTGTGGAAGCTCATTTATGTTATAAAATTGGCTTCTGTCGATATAGCGGTTTGGGAAAAAATGTAACAAATCATCAACGGTTTTTATTTTAATTTCCTCTTTAAGAAGTCGTGCACGTTCAGGACCAACACCTTTCAAATATTCAATGGATGTTTGTTTTGCATTCATTCGAAAGTGTTTTTGGTTTATAATAAGTATTAATATGAAGATACAATGTTTATAACAAATATGTAAAAGTGATCAACTAGATAAACGAAATAGTTATTTTTAAGCTTATGCGAGACGAACTTAAAATAAATCTTGATACTTTAAATGAAGCTCAAAGGAAACCTACTTTACACAAGGATGGTCCCCTTATTGTAATTGCAGGTGCAGGTTCAGGAAAAACACGTGTACTTACGTATAGGATTGCTTACTTAATGTCTCAAGGAGTTGACTCATTCTCAATTTTAGCTTTGACATTCACCAACAAAGCAGCGAGGGAAATGAAATCACGTATTGGTGAGCTAGTAGGCGAAAGTGAAGCAAAAAATCTTTGGATGGGTACCTTTCATTCAGTTTTTGCAAGATTATTAAGGTCTGAAGCAGAAAAGCTTGGATTTCCCTCTAATTTTACAATCTATGACACCCAAGATTCAGACAGATTAATTGCATCAATAATTAAGGAGATGGGACTTGACAAAGATCTCTACAAGTATAAACAAATAAGAACGAGAATATCTTCATTTAAAAACAGTCTTATTACAGTTAAAGCCTATAATAATAATACCGAATTACAAGAGTCAGACAAAATGATGCGAAGACCTGAAACAGGAGCAATATATGAAGAGTATGTCTCAAGATGCTTCAAAGCCGGTGCTATGGATTTCGATGACCTACTTTTAAAGACAAATGAATTACTTAACCTTTATCCTGATGTTCTTGCTAAATATCAAGAACGGTTTAGATATATTTTAGTTGATGAATATCAAGATACAAATCATTCCCAGTATCTAATTGTTAGAGCTTTAGCTGACCGCTACCAAAATATTTGTGTTGTAGGTGACGACGCACAAAGTATCTATGCATTTAGAGGTGCTAACATTAGTAATATTTTAAATTTCCAAAGTGACTATCCAGATGTAACGNTTTATCGTTTAGAGCAGAATTATAGATCAACAAAAAATATAGTCAATGCTGCAAATTCNATTATAAGCCATAATAAAAACAAAATAAAAAAGATTGTTTGGACATCAAATGAAACGGGGCCANTAATTNAAATTAATCAATTGCCAACAGATTCTGATGAAGGCCGTCATGTAGCCTCCAATATTTTTGAATTTAAAATGCGCGAACATTTAAGAAATAGTGATTTTGTTGTTTTGTATCGTACTAATGCACAGTCTAGAGCTTTAGAGGACGCTCTTAGAAAAAGAGAAATTCCCTACAAAATATATGGCGGATTGTCTTTTTATCAGCGTAAGGAAATAAAAGACATTATGGCTTATTTGAGATTAGTTATAAATACCAAAGATGAAGAAAGCCTGAAACGAATAATTAATTATCCTGCTCGAGGTATAGGACAAACTACGATTGACAAGCTAATAGTTGCATCAAAAAAATACAATATTACTTTGTTTGAAACCATTAAAAAAGTAAAACAAATCAACTTAAATATTAATCAGGGAACCATTACTAAGTTAGAAAATTTTATTACCCTTATAGAACGTTTTCGAATCGAGAATGAGTTATTAAACGCATTTGAAATAACAGATCTAATAATTAAAAAAATTGGAATTTTAAAGGAGCTTAAAAATGACGCTACACCTGAAAATATATCTAGAATAGAAAACATAGAAGAATTGCTAAATGGTATTCTTGATTTTACAGAAGGACAGAAAGAGCTATCAGATGCGTCAGGAAATCTTAATGAATTTTTGGAGGATGTGGCATTAATAACTGACTTGGATAATAAAAATAATGCCGATTCAGATAAAGTTTCACTTATGACAATTCACCTTGCAAAAGGGCTAGAGTTTCCTTATGTGTTTGTTGTTGGTTTAGAAGAAGATTTATTTCCTTCAGCTTTAAGTCTAAATACCAGAGGAGAATTAGAAGAAGAACGCCGATTATTTTATGTAGCCTTAACTCGAGCTAAACAAAGGGCCTTTTTGTCATATACCATTTCTCGTTATCGCTGGGGGAAATTAATTGATGCTGAACCCAGTAGGTTCATTGATGAGATTGGTAAGGAGTACGTGAATCATATTAAAATGAAGAATAATTATAGTTTTAAGCCTATAATTGATACATCTATTTTTCAAAAACAGAAGTCTATTAAAAACTCTAAAGATATTAGTGAAAATAAAATATCAAATCCAAGCATCCAACAATTAAGTAAANTACNTAAAATTAGACGCGAAAATTTGAAAACNGATAATGGTATTTCAATNAANATTAAAGAGGGAATGAATGTTGANCANGCCCGTTTTGGATATGGAACAGTNATNAATATTGAAGGAAAGGGGAGTGACAAAAAGGCAATTATTAACTTNCAATCCTCGGGTGTCAAAAATCTTCTTTTACGATTTGCAAAATTAAAAGTAAAATAATGTCATCANATAAATTGAGAAAATTTCATTCNAAAAAACCAAATTCAAAATATATAAANGAAGCAAAAGAAGTATTAGAAAATGGAGGTTTAATAATTTTCCCAACNGACACTGTATATGCTCTAGGCTGTCTTTCAAANCAAAAAGAACGATTAAAGGATATTGCTAGAATTAAAGGGAAAAAGATAGAGCATGCACCCCTAAGTTTTTTATTTAGTNACATACGCTCATTGTCATCTTTCGTATCACCAATGGATTCAAGGACATTCAGAATTATTAAAACCTTATTACCAGGGCCATATGCATTCATAATGGAAGCAGTAAANAAGCTTCCTAAACCCTTTAAAAAAAGAAAAACCATTGGAGTCAGAATTCCAAATCATTCAATACTAAAATCATTACTATCAATTTTAAGCTCACCAATTGTATCAACCTCAATTCATGATACTGACAAAATTTTAGATTACACTACAGACCCCGAAATATTGTTTGAAAAATGGAATTCAGAAATTGATCTCATGCTTTCAGATGGNTTTGGAANAAACATTCCGTCTACTGTAATTGATATAACTAAAATTCCTAATGAAATTATTCGCAAAGGAGCAGGAGATATTCCAAAAAATCTTTTAGTTAATTCGTAACTAATGTCCACAAGATATTCTTTATTTAAAAGTTTATGACTAAACCAGTACATNATTCNTAAAATAATGGAAGACTCAATNAAAAATCANGGCCTAAGAAGACATTTAGTTAACCTTCTCAAAAGNAAAGGTATANATTCAAAAAGTGTCNTNAAGGCNNTTGGGAATGTNCCAAGNCAACATTTTATGGATCCAAGTCTTAAAAATTTTTCATATGAAGACCAGGCATATCCTATTAGTTCCAATCAAACAATTTCTCANCCTTTTACAGTTGCTTTCCAAACTCAATTATTAGAAATAGAATCTNGNAANAAAATCCTTGAAATAGGTACAGGTTCAGGCTATCAAACNGCAATACTTTTAGAATTGAGTTCACAAATTTATACAATTGAGCGTCAGCAAAAGTTATTTAAAAAAACACAAAGATTGTTCAAGTNTTTAAGATTAAGGCCAAAAAAAATAATTTTTGGTGATGGTATTCTTGGCTTACCAAATGATGCGCCTTTCGATCGTATTTTAGTGACTGCTGGTGCACCTAAAGTGCCTAAAACCCTTCTTAGTCAATTGAAAATAGGCGGTAAATTAGTTATTCCTGTTGGGTTGAAAGATCAAGAGATGTTTAGATTCACGCGTGTTGCAGAAAATGAGTTTAACAAAGAATCTTTTGGTAAATTTCGTTTTGTACCCCTTTTGAATGACAAAAATTAAACTAAATTATTAGTACATAGTTTTCACTAAATGAATTTTCAAAATACTGAAATAGCATATAAACTGAAGTCAAATAAACAACTTCTTAAGACTCTATTGATTTTCAGACTTATTTCTAATANTAGACTTGTATCAGTTTTCAAAAAAATTATCACATNNTCATTAAGANTCAATTTACCNATATTAGGNNTTTTAGATAAAANAGTATTTAAACAGTTTTGTGCTGGAATTGATNAAAAAGATTCAATTCAAGTNGTGNAAAAATTAAAAAAAATGAATGTNAATTCATACATGCACTATGCTNCNGAGGNTATTNAATCTGAAAAAGATTTTGACGATAATTTTAAGATTATTATTAAAACTATTAACATGACTAATATAAATGCTGCATTACCATTTACCGTATTTAAGGCATCGAGTTTAGGCAAGTTTAATCTTTTTGAAAAAAAAAGTGTGGGCTTTGCTTTATCGAAATCAGATGAACAATTATGGAATAATACTATTAATAGAATTAAATCATGTTGTAAACACGCTGCCAAATTAAATGTTAAAATTTTTATTGACGCTGAAGAATCTTGGATCCAACCCGTAATTGACGAAATTGCAGAAAGTTTAATGGAAAAATTTAATCAAGAAAAGGCTATTATATTTACTACTCTTCAAATGTATAGAAAAGATCGTCTTGAATACCTAAATAAATTAATTCTAAATTCTATTAAAAAAAAATATAAACTTGGACTCAAATTAGTAAGGGGTGCTTACATGGAAATAGAAAATGAAAGGGCTTATAAAAACAAAATCCCTTCACCAATTTTTGAAAAGAAAATTCAAACTGATTTAAGTTTTAATTCTGCTCTAGATATTATACTTCTAAAAATTGAACAATGTGACCTTTTTGTAGGGACTCATTGCGAAAAGAGTATTACAAAAATCTTGAAATGGATGAAAGAAAAAAACATATCAAATGGTTACTCAAAAATATGGTTTTCTCAGCTATTTGGGATGGCTGATCATATATCATTTAATCTCGCCTCTCAGGCCTATCAAGTAGTAAAATACGTTCCTTATGGCCCTATAAAAAAAGTAGTTCCTTACTTAATAAGGAGAGCAGAGGAAAATACATCGATTAACAGTCAATTACCCAAAGAGATAAGTCTTATAAAAAAAGAAATGAAAAGGCGAAAACTTAATGGAATTTAAAGTCAATTATTTTTATTATTTCAGGACAATTAGCAATTTCTAGGTAAAAATTATTTTTTAAATCTAAATCAATGAAATATGTTCGACATGAATCTTTTTTTGTGTTACTCTTAGAAAAGTTTATTTCACCAACATTTATNAATGATCTGACNAGACTATCACTCANAAAANGCTTATTATTNTGATCANNTAANTAAATAATTTTCTTTTGAAGTAAATTATTTTTTACTCTCGCTGATGGACTNTAGTTACAGCTTGTTTTNTTTCCACTAAATANAAATCCNAAAAAAATTAGACCAAGAGAAAAACCTCCTAAATAATAACCAAAACGANCAATNANTCNCATTTATAATTTTCCTTACCGTATTATTGAAGATATTTTTCTAGTAGTATCATTTAAAGCCTTAAGAGTGTAGTGATCATAATTTATGGGAAGATGATGTTCAATTTTTTCCGCCCATTCTAGAAAACATATGTTCCCAGAGTCCAAATATTCTTCAACACCTATATCTAGAGCTTCATTTGAATTTTGAATCCTATAAAAGTCNAAATGATATATTGGACCATTAACTGATTGATAGGTGTTTATAAGCGAAAATGTTGGACTCGTAATTATCTCTTTTACACCCAATTGCATACAAATATTTGAAATTATTTTTGTTTTTCCTGCACCCATTTTTCCATCAATTCTAACNACNGTTGTTTTTATGTTATCAATAACCAACTTACTTGCTTTGTCAATATCGNTTAAATTATAAACATATTCCATTCTAAAATTTATTTAANCCTTGGATTTAATTGAACAAATGGAATAATCATTTCCTCGAGNGAAACACCTCCATGTTGAAATGTATTTTTAAATAGACTGGCATAATGATTAAAATTATTCTTGTACACAAANTAATTATTTTGGGTAGCAAAAATGTATTGGCTATTAAGAGAAATACTTGGTAATCCCAAAAGATTAGGATCTTTTAGGTCTAAAACNTCCTTAGAATCATANGTTATGCTTCTTCCTGTTTTATAGCGNAGGTTTAAGCTTGTTTCTTTATCTCCTANAACANGACTTGGTTTTTTCACGTTAATAGTCCCGTGATCGGTTGTAAGAAGTAATTGAAAACCCAATTCAGATGATTTATTTAGAATTTTTTTAAGCTGACTATTTCTAAACCAGCTCAAAGTTAATGATCGATATGCCTTGTTGTCTGGTGCTAATTCTTTTATAATTTCCATTTCCGTTTTGGCATGTGACATCATATCCACAAAATTATATACAATGACTGTCAGATTATCCTGTAAATAATTTTGTAAATTTTTTAATAGTTGTTGACTATGAGCCAACTGGGTTATTTTATGAAAACTAAAATTTATGTCAGCGCCAAGGCGTTTAAATTGTTCTTGCAGTAAATCTTCCTCAAAAAGATTTTTTCCACCTTCTTCATGATCAAATCTCCACCACTGTGGGAAATTTTTATGAATCTCAATTGGTTTCAAACCAGCAAAAATAGCATTTCTAGCATATTGTGTTGCTGTAGGTAGAATGCTGAAATATTTTATTTCAGCCTCTATTGAATAGGAGGTAATTAGTTCTTCACGAATAATTTGCCACTGGTCAAGTCTGAGGTTATCAATTACTAATAAAATAGTCGGCTTAAACTCTTTTAGTTTTGGAATAACTGCTTTTTTAAATAAATTATGTGACAAAATTGGCCCCTCGTTATTATTGATCCAATCTAAATAATTACGTTCTATAAATTTTCTAAAAAGTAAATTAGACTCTATTTTTTGTGATTCAAATATCTCAAACATGCTTGGATTCTCAAGTGATTCTAATTCTAATTCCCAATAAACTAATTTTTCAAAATGATTTATCCAATCTTGATAGCTCTCAAGTGAGTGGAGTTCTTGTGTTAATCTTCCAAATTCTTTTTGGTAGTTTTCAGTTGTTTTTTCGGCAATTAAATCCTTATGGTTTAATATTTTTTTTAAGGAAAGTAGAATTTGATTTGGATTAACCGGTTTGATTAGATAATCAGATATCTTTCCACCTATTGCATCTTCCATTATTTTTTCTTCCTCATTCTTTGTAATCATAATTACAGGAAGTTGAGGTTTTTTTGTTTTTATTGATTGCAATGTTTCTATCCCACTTAGGCCTGGCATATTTTCGTCTAATAAAATTACATCAAAGTCAGTTGTTTCAATTAAATCCAAAGCATCCTGGCCATTTGTAGCACCAGTTGTTAAATAACCGCGACTATTTAAAAAAAGAAAATGTGGTTTTAAATTTTCTACTTCATCATCTATCCATAAAACTTTTATCTTTTTCATTATATTATATTTGATAAAGAAATTTTTTTATTTTTTGCGCTTCAGTGAAACATTATTTAATGACCCAATTTATGGATTTATTTCTATAGAAAGTAAGTTAATCTTAGAACTAATTAACCATAAATTTTTTCAAAGGTTACGGAGGATTTCCCAGATGGGTTTGTCAAACTTAGTATATCCAGGAGCCCACCATACCCGTTTTGAACATGCATTAGGTTCTCTACATCTCATGCAAAAAGTTATTTACACATTAAAACAGAAGGGTGTCTTAATTTCAAAAGACGAAAATGAAGCAATGCAAATTGCTATTTTATTGCATGACGTAGGTCATGGACCTTTTTCACATGCAACTGAAAATATTCTTTTGAAAGAAATAAACCATGAAATTATTTCACTCAATATAATTAAACTATTAAACGAAGAGTTAAAAGGTAANTTAACTTTAGCGATTGAGATTTTTACNAACAATTATAAAAGAAAATTCATGTACCANCTTGTATCTGGTCAAATCGATGTGGACCGATTGGATTATCTTAAGCGTGATAGTTTTTATACTGGTGTAGCTGAGGGAAATATTAATGTANAACGAATTATAACAATGATGAATGTAGAAAATGAAANGCTAGTTTTNGAAACTAAGGCATTACATTCTTTAGAAAAGTTTTTACTCGCTCGACGTTTGATGTATTGGCAAGTTTATTTGCATAAGACAAGTTTAGCTGCAGAGTTAATTTTAGAAAAATTATTTCAACATTATCGCTATTTAATTAAATCAGGGTATAATGATGATACCACCCTTAAAATAAAAACTCTTATTTCATCTAATTTATCAAATCAAAAAATACCAAATGATATTTTGAATTATTATTTAGAAATTGAAGATTATGAGGTATTGTTTTTAATTAAAAATTGGCAAGAACATAATGACAATGTTCTAAGAAATCTTTCAACTCAATTAATTAAAAGGAGACTACCAAAAATTATTATTCAAGACCACCCTTTCACCAATAACCAAATTGATGAACAACTTTTAAAACTTAAAAAAAACAGTAATATTNAAAATCAAAATTTTTATGTTTTTACAGGGAGTATTTCTAATCAAACATACATATCAGATAATTCTCAAATTTTTTTAAAAGATAAAGAGGGAGTAATAAAACCCATCAATAAAGTGATTGATTATTTAAATTTTAAAGAGTTTTCAGAACCTATTTTTCGTTATTATTTGTGTTACCCAAAGGATATAAATTCTTTATAAATCACTATTTTTACTAGATGAATTCTACAGCTATAGAGATTGCGAAAAAACTTAATGGTAGAGTTGAGGGTAATGGGCAAGTTGAACTAAATAAAATCTCTAAAATTAATGAGGCTAGAGAAGGATCTATTTCTTTTTTAGCAAATCCAAAGTATATGCCATTTCTAAAAAACACCAGAGCAAGTGCTATACTTATTTCTAATGAATTCAAAGCAGAAACTAATTCAGANACTACATTTATCAGNGTTAAAGANCCATANGTAGCTTTTACAAAACTTCTTNCAGAGTTTGCTCAAGACAAAGTNAAAAGAAATCANGGGATTCACTCAACTTCATCAATTGACCCCAGTGCTAATATTNATGAAGATGTATTTGTNGCTCCTAATGTNACAATAGGAGAATCAACCATAATCAAAAAGGGAGTAGTTATTAATGCAAACACAGCCATTGGTTCTAATGTGGTGATTGGTCAAAACACAAAAGTTTTTTCTGGAGTTGTNATTCTTGACCAAACTCAGATAGGAGATAACTGTATAATTCAATCTGGAGCTATTATTGGTTCAGAAGGGTTCGGTTTCAANAAGAATGAGGATGGAAAATATATAAAAACTCCCCAATTAGGTAATGTCGTGATCAAAGATAATGTNGAGATTGGTGCAAATACAACAATTGATCGTGCTACATTGGGATCAACAATTATANACAANGGGGTGAAGCTAGATAATTTAATTCAAATAGCNCATAATGTCGAGATTGGATCTGATACAGTCATTGCTGCTCAAACTGGTATAGCTGGTTCNTCAAAGATAGGTGNTAGGTGTAAAATTGGTGGGCAGGTTGGGATTATTGGCCATTTAACTNTAGGAGATGANGTCCAAATACAAGGACAAACGGGNGTTATAAATNATATTGCAAATGGAAATNTTATTCAAGGTACTCCTGCAATTGACTTTAGGTCTTTTTATAAATCNTATTCAATATTTAAAAATCTTCCAAATTTTGAATCTCGAATTAGAGAGCTCGAAAAAAAAATAAGNAATGATTTNAAGCAATAAAANGCAGAATACACTAAAAAAAGAAATAAAATTAAATGGAATTGGATTGCATACTGGTTCTGAAATTAATCTTACATTAAAGCCAGCTGAAGAAAATAGTGGTTTTAATTTTGTTCGAAGTGACATCGATCCAGATGAAAAAATACCTGCACTAGCAAATTTTGTTACTCATTCGGAAAGAGGTACAACGATAACAAAAGGTGGAAGTGAAGTAAAAACAATAGAACATTTGCTAGCAGCCTTAGTTGGTTGTGAAATAAATAACTGTTTAATCGATGTTGATGGACCCGAGATTCCAATAATGGATGGATCTTCTAAGATTTTTACGGATGCAATTATAAGTGCTGGTTCTGAAAAACAGGAAGCGTTACAAAGAGTTTTTGTAGTTGAAGAGAACTTAAAAATAAAAGACGACTCTTCGGGGAGTGAGATAATTATTGTCCCTGACGAAAACTTTTCGATTTCAGTAATGGTTGATTACCAATCAAAATCACTTGGTTCTCAAAATGCTGTACTTAATTCGATTGATGATTTTAATGATCAAATATCACCATCAAGAACATTTGGTTTTTTGCACGAACTTAAAGATTTATTTGAGTTGGGTTTAATAAAAGGAGGAGACATAAATAATTCTGTCATTTATGTTGATCAGCCTTTAGCTAAAAGTGATAAGGTTTTATTAGAAAGTTTAATTGGAAAAAAAGAAATAATTGTATCTAAACAGGGAATTTTAAACGACCTTCCTCTAAATTTTCAAAATGAACCTGCTCGTCACAAATTACTTGATCTTTTAGGTGATCTCGCATTAGTTGGGATGCCAATACAAGGGAGAATTCTAGCAACAAAGCCAGGACATAAAATAAATACAGATTTTGCAAAGCAAATTAGTACATTGATTAAAAACAAGATGAAGAATGACGCACCGTCCATAGATTTAAGTAAGCCACCCTTAATGGATACAATAAAGATCATGGAAATGCTTCCCCATAGACCACCTTTTCTATTAGTTGACAAAATTCTAGAGCTCACTGAAAATTATGTCATTGGATTAAAAAATGTTACTATGAATGAGACATTTTTTGAAGGTCATTTTCCCGGTGCACCGGTAATGCCTGGAGTATTACAGATTGAATCTATGGCTCAAGCTGGTGGAGTTCTAGTATTAAGTACTGTTCCAGATCCTGAGAATTATCTAACTTTTTTTATGAAAATTGATAATTTTAAATTTAAACGTCCTGTCTATCCAGGTGATACACTAATTTTTAAATTGGATCTAATTACACCCATAAGAAGGGGAATATGTAATATGAGAGGTTATGCCTTTGTAAATGGACAAATTGTTAGTGAAGGGGATTTGATGGCACAAATCTCAAGGCGAAAGTGATAATATTATGATTACATATCAAAATTTAACGTCTATTCATCCGGAGGCAAAAATTGGAAACAATGTAACAATCGAACCATTTACTACAATCTNCAAAGATGTTGAAATTGGTCACGATACCTGGATTGGTCCTAATGTAACCATAATGGATGGAGCAAGAATAGGTAGTTCCTGCAAAATATTTCCTGGTGCTGTTATAAGTGCAGTACCTCAAGATTTGAAATTTAATAATGAATTATCTATNGTTGAAATNGGAAATTATACTNCAATAAGAGAATGTGTTACTATAAATCGCGGGACAGCTGCTCTGGGAATAACAAAGGTNGGNTCAAACTGCTTNATAATGGCATATTGTCATATTGCCCATGATTGTTTAGTTGGAGATTATTCTATATTATCAAANAATGCAACACTTGCCGGTCATGTTGAAATAGGCAGAGGNTNTGTATTATCAGGNCTTACTGCTATTCAACAATTCTGTAGNGTTGGTGAATTTTCATTTGTTGCTGGAGGATCGAGGGTAAGAAAGGATNTCCCTCCATATGTAAAAAGTGGAAAAGATCCTCTAGTTTTTCTTGGTATTAATTCTGTTGGTTTGAAACGAAATAACTTTTCTTCAGATCAAATTAAAAATATAGAAAACATGTATCGTTTTATTTACAATAGTAAAAAAAATATAAGTCAGGCGTTAGAAGAAATAGAGAAAAATTTTGATGCAAGTTTAGAAAAAAATACTATTGTTTCTTTTTTGAAGAAATCAAGACTAGGAATTTTAAAAAGTATATCTAAATAGATTAATTTAGCTTTTTCATGGCAACTACATCAGATATTAGGAAAGGGCTTTGTATTAGATACAACAATGATATATATAAAATTGTTGACTTTTTACACGTAAAACCTGGAAAAGGACCAGCTTTTGTAAGGACCAAGCTTAAAAGCATTACCAATGGTAAAGTTCTAGATAACACCTTTTCTGCAGGACATAAGATTGAAGATATTAGAGTTGAAACTCATAAATACCAATTTTTGTACAACGATAATGATGATTATCACTTTATGAATGTTGTTGATTATAATCAGATAAGTTTAAATAAAACCATTATAGATAACGCAGAATTAATGAAGGAGGGAGAAATGGTTTCAATATCAATTAATACTGAAGATAACACCCCATTATCTGCAGAAATGCCAGCTAGTGTAATATTAGAGATAAAACATACAGAGCCTGGTTTAAAGGGTAATACTGCTACTAATGCTACAAAACCTGCTACTGTGGAAACAGGAGCAATTGTAAATGTACCATTGTTTATTAATGAAGGTGATAAAATTAAAGTTGACACTGAAAAAGGACATTACATTGAAAGAATTAAGATCAATTAAACTGATTTAATAACAACTAAAAATGAGTGTACTCGTAGATAAGAATTCGAAAATTATTGTGCAAGGTTTTACTGGAAGTGAAGGAACATTTCATTCAACTCAAATGATTGAATATGGTACAAATATAGTGGGTGGTGTAACACCAGGAAAAGGTGGGCAAACACATCTTGATAAACCTGTGTTTAATTCAGTTGCAGAAGCTGTAGATAAAATTGGTGCTGATACCTCAATAATTTTTGTTCCACCAGCATTTGCTGCAGACGCAATTATGGAGGCTGCAGAGGCTGGAATTAGGGTGATTATTGCAATTACAGAGGGAATACCGGTTAACGACATGACAAAAGCTTTTCAATATGTTATGTCAAAAGGATCAACACTAATAGGTCCGAATTGTCCAGGTGTAATAACACCTGGCGAGGCAAAAGTTGGTATTATGCCAGGTTTCGTATTTAAAAGAGGTAAAGTAGGTATTGTTTCTAAATCAGGAACACTCACATATGAGGCATCTGATCAGGTGGTAAGTCAGGGTTTAGGAGTTTCCACAGCGATTGGGATAGGAGGTGACCCAATAATTGGAACTACTACTAAAGATGCTGTAGAATTATTTATGAATGATGATGAGACAGACTGTATTGTTATGATAGGCGAAATAGGAGGTCAACTTGAAGCTGACGCTGCTTATTGGATTAAATCCTCTGGTAATAAAAAACCGGTAGTAGGCTTTATAGCAGGAGAAACGGCTCCTAAGGGAAGAACAATGGGTCACGCTGGGGCTATTGTTGGTGGATCTAATGATACTGCTGAAGCAAAAAAGAGAATTATGCGTGAGTGTGGAATTCATGTTGTTGATTCTCCTGCCCGAATAGGATCAAAAGTTGCTGAAATACTCTCTAAATAATAAAAATGAAATTACTAGAAAAAAAAGTTGCAATTATTACAGGAGGAAGTAGAGGTATTGGAAAGGGTATTGCTGAAATTTTTGTTGAAAATGGATGCTCTGTGGCTATTACATACAACTCCAGTAAAGCTGAAGCAGAAAAATTAGTGAATAAATTAGAAAATAAAGAATGTAATGTCAAAGCATATCAAAGTAATGCTGCTGATTTTAATGAAGCTCAAAATTTGATAAATGATGTATTAAATGATTTCGGCAACATTGACATTTTAGTAAATAATGCAGGAATAACAAAAGACAATTTACTTATGNGAATGGGTGAAGAAGACTTTGATCNGGTTTTAGANGTNAATTTNAAGTCTGTATTTAATCTAACAAAAGCTATTCAGAGACCATTTNTAAAACAAAGAAAAGGTTCTNTAATNCANATGAGCTCTGTTGTTGGNGTTAAAGGAAATGCTGGTCAAGCAAACTATGCTGCTTCAAAAGCAGGTATAATAGGTTTCTCAAAGTCNATAGCANTNGAACTTGGATCTAGAAANATNAGATCAAATGTTGTTGCNCCTGGTTTTATAGAAACTGAAATGACGGAAAANCTTCCNGAGGATGTTGTCCAAGGATGGAGAGACNGNATTCCACTAAAAAGAGGTGGAAAACCANANGATGTTGCAAATACATGTGTATTTTTNGCATCTGATTTATCAAANTATATTACAGGACAAGTTCTTAATGTTGATGGAGGTATGTTAACTTAAAAAAAAAAATAATTATGCAAAAATTACCTAAAATTGGATTACCAATAATTTTATTGGTTATCGTTCTACTTATATTTATTTCAAAATCATCAATTAATGTTGGTTATGGTGAAGCTGGTGTTCTTTTTAAGACTTTTGGAGGTGGAGTTGTAACCGAACAAGCACCACTTGGAGAGGGATTCCATATTATAGCTCCTTGGAATAAGGTATTCATATACAACGTGAAGCAACAAGAATTTTTTGAAGGAAATATGCAAGTACTTTCTTCAAATGGATTGGAAATATCACTAGATGTTTCTGTTTTGTATCAACCCAAGTACAGTGAGCTTGGATTACTCCACAAAACTAAAGGTGAAAACTACGTAAATATTGTTTTAATTCCGCAAATTAGAGCTGTTGCAAGATCGGTAGTTGGTCGTTATACTCCAGAACAATTGTATTCGACTAAACGAGATGCNATTCAAAATGAAATATTTGAGGAGACCCTAAAAAATGTTGAATCTCAACACATTCAAGTAAATGCGGTTCTTGTTAGAGACGTTACACTCCCGNTTGCCATAAAGGAAGCCATCGAAAGAAAACTACGTCAGGAACAAGAGGCCTTAGAATACGAATTTAGAATTGAAAAGGCAAAGCAAGAAGCTGAGCGTCAAAGAATTGATGCTGAAGGAAAAGCAACAGCTAACAGAATTTTAAGTGCCTCATTAACCCAAAAAATTCTCCAAGAAAANGGAATAGAAGCTACAACAAAGTTGTCAGGTTCAGCAAATTCAAAGGTTATTATTATCGGAAGTGGAAAAGANGGTCTTCCGATAATTTTGGGGAATCAATAAATAAATTTGAATTTTAAAAAAAATAAATATNTTTGCANTTAAATGAAAGCATTGTTACANCATACACANCAATTTACAAANTACTCAAACGAGATGTAGATTAGNTGTCTATGAAATAATTCTAAACCCGTTTGAGAAATCAAACGGGTTTTTTAATTTAAATATTATGATACGACTTGCTATACAAAAATCAGGAAGGCTGAATAAAGGTTCATTAAATTTNTTATCAGATTGTGGGATTTCAGTTGAAAATGGTGAGGATCAATTAAAGGTTTCGGCACGTAATTTTCCTATTGAAATTTTCTTTTTGCGNAATAGTGATATNCCTCAATATCTTAAAGATGGTGTGGTAGATCTTGCNATAGTAGGTGAAAACCTNCTCAAAGAGAAAGAAGTTGATTTAANGGTTATTGAAAAACTTGGTTTCTCGTCCTGCCGAACATCTATTGCTGTCCCCAATAATATGCAATACAATGGNATTCAAGATTTNGAGGGAAAACGTATTGCTACATCTTATCCTAACACAGTAAATTCATTTTTAAAGAAAAATAAAATTAAGGCTGATTTACATATNATTAACGGGTCAGTGGAAATAGCACCTAATATTGGTTTAGCTGACGCAATATGCGATATCGTATCAACTGGAAGTACATTATTTAAAAATAATCTTAAAGAAGTTNTNAAAATTNGNGATTCTCAAGCTGTACTTGTGGAGGGNAATAAATTGAACAAAGAAAAATTAAATTATATAAAGAAATTTCAATTCAGAGTTCAATCTGTTTTAAGAGCTAAAAAATCAAAATATATTTTACTTAATGCTCCCAATAATAAAATTAAATCTATNAGCTCNATACTNCCAGTGTTGAAAAGTCCTACTGTTTTACCCTTAGCTCAAGAGGGTTGGAGCTCATTACATTCAGTTATAAATGATCAGGATTTTTGGGAAGTTATAGATCAATTGAAAGAAGCTGGTGCAGAAGATATATTAGTATGTCCAATAGAAAAGATGGTTTTGTAATGAATCAATTTTATAATCCCTCAAAACTTACTTGGAAAAATCTCATACAGAGACCTACATTTACTTTGGATGATCACCAGGTACTAGTTAATGAAGTTTTTGAAAATGTTAAAAATCATGGAGACGAAGCTTTATTAAATTACGCGAAACAATTTGATAAATTCGAGCTTAAAGAATTTGCTGTAAATGATAGTGAAATTTCAAAAGCAATTAGAAATATTCCTAAGAATCTTAGGAAAGCAATTAAAAATGCAAAGGATAACATTCATGCTTTTCATAAAGCCCAGAAAACAAATAGGATTAAGGTTGAAACCCAAGAGGGGGTAGTTTGCTGGCAGGAAAAATTACCAATAGAAAAAATAGGGTTATATATTCCTAGNGGATCTGCACCTTTGTTTTCGACGATATTAATGTTAGCTACTCCCGCAAAGATTGCTGGTTGTGAAGAAATCATATTATGCTCTCCACCTAACTCGTACGGTAAAATACCTGATGAAGTTCTTTTTACGGCTTCACTTTGTGGAATTGATAAAATTTTTAAAATTGGAGGAATTCAAGCTATTGCTGCTATGACATTTGGTACTGAAAGTATACCTAAAGTTTATAAAATTTTCGGTCCAGGTAATCAATATGTCACCTCTGCAAAGCAATTTGCAACTCGCTATAGTGTTTCAATAGATATGCCAGCTGGTCCTAGTGAATTATTGGTTGCCGCTGATGAGACTGCGGATCCTGATTTTGTTGCTTCGGACCTTTTATCTCAAGCAGAACACGGACCTGATAGTCAGGTAGTTTTGGTAAGTACAAAAAAAGATTTTGTAGAGAAAGTAAATAAATCAATTAGTTATCAAATAGATGAATTACAGCGAGATGATATAGTGAAAAAAGCTCTTTTAAATTCTAAGGCAATAATATTTGATAATGATAAAAGCGCTGTTGATTTTATTAATGAATATAGTCCTGAACACTACATTATATGTGTTAAGAATGAGGATTACTATATAAAAAATGTAAAAAATGCAGGATCTGTTTTTATTGGTAATTATACACCTGAAAGTGCTGGTGACTATGCATCAGGAACTAACCATACATTGCCTACAAATGGTTATTCAAAACAATACAGTGGAGTAAATTTGGATAGCTTTACTAAATCTGTAACATTTCAAAAAATAAGTAAAAAAGGAATCCAACTTTTGGGCGAAACAATTGAACTAATGGCAAATGCAGAAGGCTTACAGGCACATAAAAATGCTGTTAGTATTAGATTAAAAAAATTAGAAAATGAAAAATAAAATTGATAGGTTTTTTCGAAAAAATCTAATTGATCTGATACCTTATCAATCTGCTAGAGAAGAATATGCAAATCAAGGTGTAAAAATGATTCTTTTGGACGCAAATGAAAATCCTTTTACATCAAGTTCAAATAGATACCCAGATCCTATGCAAACAAAATTGAAAAATCGTATTGCAAATTGGAAAAATATAAATGAAAATCAAATTTATCTCAGCAACGGAAGTGACGAATCAATATCACAATTAATAATGGCTTTTTGTGAACCTGGAATAGACAATATAATAACTCTTCCTCCAACTTTTGGAATGTATAAAGTTTCAGCTCATGTCCACGGTATTAAAGTTAAAGAAGTACCCTTAGACAGCTCATTTCAAATTGATGCTCAATTAGTTTTAGAAAAATCCAATAAAAATTCAAAAATTATCTTTATCCCGACACCTAATAACCCTACAGGTAATAGCTTTAATTTAAAATCAATAAAAAAAATTATTAAAAATTTTAGTGGACTTGTAGTTATTGATGAAGCCTATGTTGAGTTTTCAAATTCTCCATCTTTTATAGATTCAATTAAAAAAAACTCAAATCTAATTGTTTGTCAAACCTTTTCTAAAGGGCAAGGCATGGCAGGTGCAAGATTAGGAATGACCTTTGCAAATTCCGAACTTATAGCCTATATGAATAAAATTAAAGCACCTTATAATTTAAATTCACTTACACAGTCTGCTGCCCTATTAAGATTAGAGGAACAAAATTTGATTAAAAAACAAGCGAAAATTATACTTAAAGAAAGAAAAAGAATAGAAAAAGCTCTAAGAAAAATTAGTTTTATTATTACTGTATATCNATCAGATGCNAATTTTCTNCTTNTTANNGTAGANGATAGTAATTTAAGATACCAGCAACTNATTGATAATGGTATTGTTGTTAGAAATTCATCCAAAAATTTGAATTGTGAAAATACGTTAAGAATCACAGTTGGTCTGAGTGAGGAAAATACGAGGTTAATTGATGTTTTGAATAATATTGATAGAAAATGAAAAAGATTTTATTTATCGACCGTGATGGAACTCTTGTACTTGAACCTGATGATGAACAAATAGATTCGTTAGAAAAACTTGAATTTTATCCTGAGGTTTTTACTTATCTAGGAAAAATCTCAAAAGAATTAGATTATGAGTTAGTTATGGTGACTAATCAAGATGGATTAGGTACGAAAAGTTTTCCGGAGGAATTTTTTTGGCCAGCTCATAATAAACTTTTAAATAGTTTTAAAAATGAGGGAGTTACATTCTCTGAAATTTTCATTGATAGAAGCTTTCCAAAAGATAATGCTTCAACTAGAAAACCTAGAACCGGTATGTTAACCAATTATTTAGATAACAGCGAGTATAATTTATCTGAATCTTATGTTATTGGCGACCGAATATCAGACATGGAATTAGCCAAAAATTTGAATTCAAAAGGTATATTAATAAACATAGATAANATAAAACTTAAAGAGGAAACAAAAAATGATTTTGACGATGTTATATCTCTAAAAACTAATTCTTGGTCTGAGATTTATTCACATTTAAAGTTAAAAGACAGGGTGGTAAAAAAGAAAAGGAAGACAAACGAAACTGATATTGTTATGAACCTTAATCTTGATGGAAAAGGCAAAAGCANAATTAATACAGGAATTAGTTTTTTTGATCACATGCTAGATCAACTAGCCCGGCANGGCGGTATAGATTTAGATCTTAAAATTAATGGTGATTTAGATGTTGATGAACATCACACAATTGAAGATGCTGGAATAACTCTAGGGGAGGCTTTTCATGACGCTTTNGGAGAAAAAATTGGCATTGAACGTTATGGCTTTTGCTTGCCAATGGATGACTGTCTTGCACAGGTAAGTATAGATTTCGGTGGTCGTAGCTGGCTTGTTTGGGAAGCTGAATTTAAACGTGAAATGATTGGTAAAATGCCTACTGAAATGTTTATGCATTTTTTTAANTCTTTTTGTGATGGAGCTAAGGCTAATCTAAATATCAAAGCAGAGGGTAAAAATGAACACCATAAAATAGAGGCCATCTTTAAAGCCTTTGCAAGAACCATTAAACAAGCTATAAAACGNGACCCTGAAAAAATGATATTACCTTCTACTAAAGGGAATNTATAATGGTTGCTATAATAGACTATAATGTTGGAAATGTAAAAAGCTTACAATTTGCTCTTGAACGATTAGGAGTAAAAAGCATCTTAACAAACGATTATGGACTCATAAAAAAATCAGAAAAAGTAATTTTCCCTGGTCAAGGAGCTGCATCTACAGCAATGGATAAGTTAAAAGAAGTTGGTTTAGATAAATTAATTCCAAATTTAAAACAACCTGTTTTAGGAATTTGTCTTGGCATGCAATTGTTATGTGAAAATACTGAAGAAGGAGATGTTGATGGGCTAGGAATTATAAAATGTAATGTCATCAAATTTTCTGATAAATTAAAAGTACCACAGATGGGTTGGAATAAAGTGAAAAAACTTAGGACAAGGCTTTTTAATAAGATTAATGAGGGTGATTATATGTACTTAGTGCATTCATACTTTGTTCCCACAATAAATGAAACAATAGGTCAAAGTGAATATGGTTTAACTTATAGTGTTGCTGTTCAGAAAGAAAACTTTTTTGGTGTTCAATTTCATCCTGAAAAGAGTAGTTCTGCAGGCTCTCAACTATTAAAGAATTTTTTAGAATTATGAGAGTTATACCTGCAATAGACATAATAGATGGAAAATGTGTACGCCTTACAAATGGTGATTATAGTAAGAAAAAAGTTTATAATGAAAATCCTATTGAAGTCGCTAAAGCTTTCGAAGATCATGGATTTAAGTTTTTACACCTAGTTGATTTAGATGGTGCAAAATCAAACCATATTGTAAATCATAAAGTTTTAGAAGTAATAGCAACAAAAACAAATCTAAATATAGATTTTGGTGGGGGTCTAAAATCAAATAAAGATCTTGCTATTGCTTTTGAATGTGGAGCAAAAAAAATTACAGGAGGTAGTGTAGCTGTAAGGAATTCATCTTTATTTTTGGAATGGATAGATATATATGGGCCTGATAAAATTATATTGGGCTCAGATGTAAATGGGGAAAAAATAGCAATAAATGGGTGGCTTGAAACATCTAATCAAACAATAAATAAATTCTTATCATTTTACATTGATAANGGGGTTAGAACAACTATATGTACCGATGTTAGCAAGGACGGAATGTTAAAAGGCCCTTCGATTAGTCTTTATAAAAAAATTTTAAAACAAAATAGTATAGATCTTATTGCATCTGGAGGTATTTCAAAAATTGATGATATCANTCAACTCAGTGAAATAGGATGTNAGGGCGCAATTATAGGAAAAGCTATTTATGAAAAAAGTATTTCATTAAAAGAACTTGAAAAATATAATTTAAACAATTAATGATGGAAGAACCATTTCTTGTGGAGTTTAAAAAAAACTGCTGTTATCGTTTGAATGAAGGTCAGCGCATGATTCACATTGCACTAGCAAAAGTAGCAGAGAATGATTTATGGAAGGTGCCAGTCGATAATGGAATGGCTTTGGGTAATCAATTATTACATTGTTCTGGTAATATGACTCAATACATAATTTCTTCACTTGGAGAAAATATTGATAAAAGAGAACGTGATTTAGAATTTTNAACTGATCNAGGATTCAANAAAATTGAATTATTNGAAAAGTTAGATAAAACAATAACAGAATCTAAATTANTAATCAATAAGGCCACTAAAAATCAATTTATTGAATATCGCAANGTTCANGGTTTTGAATTATCAGGACTTGGAGTTGTTTTACATGCAGTAGAACATTTTTCATATCATGTGGGTCAGATTGCCTTTTGGGTAAAACAATTGACCAAATCTGATTTAGGGTTTTACGATGATAGAAATTTAAATGAAAAATGATGTTAACAAAGCGAATAATTCCATGTTTAGATATTAAAGACGGTAGAACTGTTAAAGGTGTAAATTTTATTAATCTTAGAGATGCTGGCGATCCAGTTGAACTTGCAACAAAATATGCTTATCAAAATGCCGATGAATTAGTTTTTTTAGATATCTCAGCAACAGAGCAAAAGCGTAAGACACTAGCTGAGCTTGTTCTAAGAATTGCTGCAGCAATTGATATCCCTTTCACTGTTGGCGGAGGTATAGGTTCAATTGAAGATGTTTCTGTACTATTGAAAAATGGTGCGGATAAGGTTTCTATAAATTCTGCAGCAGTTAAACGACCCAACTTAATTAATGAAGTTGCAACACGATTTGGAAATCAATGTTTGGTGGTTGCCATAGATGCAAAACAAATTAATAATGATTGGAAAATCCACCTTGTTGGAGGAAAAGAAGCCACTAAAATTGATCTTTTTGAATGGGCAAGAGAAGTAGAAAATAGGGGGGCTGGAGAAATTTTATTTACATCTATGGATCATGATGGTACTAAAAATGGTTTTGCTAATAAGGCCTTAGCTAAACTCTCTGAAACTGTTAATATACCTATTATTGCATCAGGAGGTGCTGGGACAATAGAACATTTTACAGAAGTATTTAAAATAGGTAATGCAGACGCTGCTTTGGCCGCTAGCATATTCCACTATGATGAAATTGACTTATTTAACTTAAAAAAACAACTCAAAACACAGCATATTGCTGTTAGAATTTGAATTTATGGAACTAAATTTTTCAAAAAATAAAGATGGTCTGATACCAGTAATTATTCAAGATAGTATTTCAAAGACTGTTTTGATGCTCGGATATATGAATGATGAAGCTGTCAGAAAAACCAAGAAAACAGGTAATGTTACATTTTATAGCAGAACAAAAAAACGCTTATGGACTAAAGGTGAGGAAAGTGGAAACTTTCTTCGCTTAGTAAATATGAAAGTGGACTGTGATAACGATACTATTTTAATTTATGTAAAACCAGAAGGGCCAACTTGTCATTTGGGTACCGATAGTTGTTGGGGAGAGAAAAACTTAAGCAAGTTTGGTTATCTATCTCAATTAGAAGAAATAATTGCAGAAAGAAAAAAAGATGATAAAAAGAACAGTTACGTTGCTTCATTATTTCGAGAAGGGATAAATAAAATTGCTCAAAAAGTAGGGGAGGAAGCCACAGAAACAATTATAGAAGCTAAAGATGAAAATAAACAACTTTTTTTAAATGAAAGTGCAGATTTATTATTTCACTATCTAATTTTATTGCAAGCAAAAGGCTTTAGACTTAGTGATGTTGAAAAAGTTTTATTAACCCGAAAACGATAAGTTATATTGTTTTTTAAGAAGATTTTTTGTGTAATAATTTTAGGCCTTACGGTTTCAAACACATATTCTCAAAATATAAATAATGAAACTTATATGATTATAGACACAGATAGTGCAAATGAAATTGATGATTTATTTGCTATTATCAGGTCAATAAATGAACCCAAATTTAAAATATTAGGAGTAACAGCATCTCAATTTCACAGCTCCCCTTATGCATCGAAAAATACCGCATTAGAAAGCTATAAATTGAATAAGTTGTTCAAAAGATTATTAAAAAAAAATGATTTAGTTCTTAAGGCTGGAAGTCCAGAGCCAATGTCAAAAACAAAAAGATCAAAGCCCTCTGAGGCAACTAAATTTATAATCAACCAGGCTAAATTAATTCCAGCTGGTAAAAAACTACATATAGTTATATTAGGGTCTTGTACAAACACAGCATCTGCTATTGTGCATGAGCCTAAAATAGTCAGTAAACTTAAAATTTCATATGTAGGTTTTTGGCATAATCCACTAACTAATGAATATGATAAAAATGAATTTAATACAAGAAATGATTCTATTGCTACAAATTTTCTGCTAGATAAAGAGGGTTTAGATTTTAATGTGATGAGTGCTAGTGTATCGAAAAATCTAATTTTTAATAAAAATGAAACCTTTAAAAATTTAGGAAATAATAAATTAGGTAATTTTATTAAAAAGCGTTGGAATAATTATAAAAGATGGTGGACATCTGAGGATCCTGAAAAAAGAAAATGGATAATGTGGGATTTAGCATTAATTGAAGCTATAGCTAACCCCGAGTTTTCAAAAATTAATACTTTCAAAACACCACCTCAAAATCTAGAGCGTAATATCAAGATTTACACTTATATTGATTCTACTAATATGAAAATTGATTTCTGGAGACATTACAACAAACTAATGAATAATTAATATGAATTTTTTTGATGAATCAACATCAACTAACATAATAACTAATTACATTAAAAAAAACACCTCAATACTCAGAGAGAATGAAATAATAAAGAAAGTTGAGAGTGCAGGTGAGGGGAATATGAATGTAGTCTTACGGATAAAGACAAATTTTAAATCATTTATTTTGAAACAATCTAGATCCCATGTAAAAAAATTTGCTCATATTAAAGCTCCATTAGAAAGAATTTTTGCTGAACACTGCTTTTACAATCTAGTTAAAAAGAATTTTTTACCAAAAGTTTTAGGATTTATTAGTGAAGACTATATATTGTTTTTGGAAGATTTAACAAAATGTCGTGATCTAAATTATATCTATAATAGTAGGAAAATTGATAACGATAAAGTAAATAAACTTACTCTTATTCTCCACAATATTCATGTAACAAGCGCACACAAAAATTATCCAACAAATTTAACTCTTCGAAAACTTAATCATGATCACATTTTTGTTCTCCCATTTTTAAAAGATAATGGCTTACAATTAAATAATATTCAAGAAGGATTAGAAGAATTAGCAATACCATTTAAAGAAAATACGGATATTATTAGTAGAGTAAATAATGCGGGGAAAAATTACTTAGATACTGGGAGTATACTTCTACATGGGGACTATTACCCCGGAAGTTGGATGGAAAGAAATGATAATATCTATATTATTGATCCTGAATTTACATTTTTAGGATCAAAAGAATTCGATTTAGGGGTAATGAGTGGTCATTTAATTCTGGCAACCGGTCAAATATCNTATTTAAAGAAAATTTGTGATAATTATCCAGATAAAATTGATAACAATGAAGTAGCCATCTACTGCGCTATTGAGATTATAAGACGATTAATTGGCTATGCTCAGTTACCTATTAAAAGAAGCATTAGTGAAAAGAGNAATCTTCTCAAATTATCAAAAGAATTAATTATTAATTGAAAATATTTAAATAGGATACATATGATAAAAATTAATCCGGATATATTAGTTTTTTATAAAGACTTAGAAAAAAATAATAATCGTGAGTGGTTTGAAAAGCAAAAGTCAAGATACAAAGCTTTAGAATCTGAGCTTAAAGTGTTTAATGAAGAGGTGAAGAATGGTTTGGATAAAGAAGACGATATTGAAAGAGTTAAAATGTTCAGGATCTACAGGGATGTCAGATTCTCGAAAGATAAAACCCCATATAAAACACATGTCGGTGTATCATTTCACCGAAAAAAACCAAAATTAAGAGGAGGTTATTATATGCATATAAAACCCGAAAATTCATTTATAGCAGGCGGTTTCTGGGATCCAAATCCTAAGGATTTGTTTCGTATTAGAAAAGAATTAGAGTTTGATGCTCAAGAACTTAGAAATATAATTAACGAAAAAAAATTCAATTTAATTTGGGGTGAATTACAGGGTGAAAAGGTTAAAACAGCACCAAAAAATTTTAATAAAAAGCATCCTGATATTGATCTGATTAGACATAAACAATATATTTTTATTAAAAAATTTAATGATAAAAGTGTACTTTCGTCTGATTTTCTTAATGAAGTAATTAATAATTTTATAGCTATAAGACCATTTTTTGATCATATGACAAACATCTTAACAACTGATCTTAACGGCGTCCCAATTATTTAATTCTAAACTTAATTTTAAAATGAAGAAAAATAATCTTTTAATCTTTTCCTTATCAATTATATTTTTTGGTTGTGCTACTCTGAAACAAAATAATACTGTCAAACAAGTTGAAATTAACGCTTCTATTGACTTGGTTGATGTAAATGACGATAAAGTTAAAGTAGTAATTGATCCACCTAAGATTAATAATGATGAAATTACTTTTTATATTCCTCAAATTGTACCTGGAACTTATGAATATTCAAATTTTGGTCGTTTCATTGAAAATATTAAAGCTTTTGATTACAAGGGTAATGAATTGAAATTAAACCAAGAAGATGAAAATACTTGGTCCATAACTGAAGCAAAAAAATTGGATAAGATATCATACCTTACTAACGATACTTTTGATGGCCCTGATGGAAAAGCCATATACCCAATGGGAGGAACTAATTATAAAAAAAATGAAACCTTTCTATTGAATTTACATAGTATGATTGGATATTTTGATGGTATGAAAGAAAACTCTTACAGACTTAATATTCGATCACCAAAAAATCTTGAAGCCTTTACATCATTGTCAGTTATTTCAAAAAGTGATACACTGGATATATTTTCAGCCAAAAGATACTTTCATATAATTGATAATCCAATATTGTACAGTGAGCCCAATGCTGTTTCTTTTAATTTAGACGATATAAAAGTTGGATTAGCTATTTATTCGCCTACCGGTACACATAAAGCAAAAGACTATCAAGATGCCATTGAAAAAATGATGATTGCGCAAAAAAAATTTTTAGGCGATGCCAATAATACAGCTTCATACGATATTCTATTACACCTGATGGGAATGGAAGATTTACAATATTTTGGTGGAATGATGGGAGCATTAGAACATCACACTTCAACGACTGTTGTTTTTGTTGATCAAATGCAGGCTGAAGAATTAACCCAGAGTTTAGTTGATGTTGTATCGCATGAATTTTTCCACACTTTAACTCCTTTGAATATTCATTCTGAAGAAATCCACAATTTTGAGTATAATACCCCTTTGATGTCAAAACATTTGTGGATGTATGAGGGAACTACAGAGTATTTCGCAAACTTATTCCAAATTAACCAAGGCCTTATTGATGAACAGAATTTCTATAATCGAATCCTTGAAAAATTAAACTATTCGAAACGCTACGATGATACAATGTCGTTTACCGAAATGAGTTCAAAAATTGTAGATGAGCCCTATCAAACTAATTATGGTAATGTTTATCAAAAAGGTGCACTGATTAATATGTGCCTTGACATAATAATTCGTGAAAATAGTGGTGGTGAAAGAGGGATTTTGTCAGTGATGCAAGATCTTGCAAAGAAATATGGTAAAGAAAAACCATTTAAAGACAACTTACTTATAGACGAAATTATTTCAATGACTTATCCACAAGTAGCAGATTTTTTCAAAAATCATGTTGAAGGGAAAGTACCAATAAATTATATGGAATATTTAAATAAGGTTGGCCTTACAATGGGAGAAACTGAAGTACCGTTACCAAGTATTCTTTTTAAAGACAACCAAAATCCATTTTTTGAGCCACAGCCAGACCAAGATGGAAAAGTAAGATATGTGGTCACTGGTTTAAATGATACAATAGAATCAATGGGTGTTGAAATAGGTGACGTCTTTTTAGGATTAGATGGTAAGATGTTACCAGAGATTAAAAAAGAAAATGCTGAACAAATCAATGCAGTATTTACACCAAGCTTTATGTGGGATGATAAAAAAGAGTTTACAATCACAATTCAGAGAAATATGGATAAACAAACTTTAATTGGAATTACGGGGAAACCTAATGCAAAAGTTAGTGGGGTTGTTGAAGATCCTAATGCAGCCGAAAAAGCGATTATTCTACGAACTGCATGGTTGAAAAACTAATTAATAAAAAAACTATAATTTATATTATGTAAAATAGAATCCTTGATAATCTAAATTCCAATAATTTAACCACAACTCTATATGATAATAGTTACAACAGAACAAATCCCAAATAAAACGATTGTAGAAACTCTTGGTATAGCCAGAGGAAGTACTGTTCGAGCTCGAAACATTGGAAAAGACATATTCGCTGGTTTAAAAAACATAATCGGTGGAGAAATATCAGAATATACAAAGCTTCAAGCACAATCAAGAGAACAAGCTTTAAAACGAATGATTGATGATGCAGAGTCCCTTGGAGCGAATGCAATTGTTAATGTTAGACTCACTACATCAATGGTCATGCAAGGTTGTTCTGAGATTTTAGCCTATGGTACAGCTGTCACTATAAAGTAAATTTACCATGACATTAGTACTAATCATAATAGTTGCTGGAGTTTTGGTATACTTATATATAGATAAAATCAAAAAAGAAAAAAGTGAAAATTTTGAAGATCGTGATAATTAAAAAGTTATCTTTTTTCACCTAAGAATACATTTACTCCCTTTTCTATTGGATTTCCGCTTGTTCTTCTGAAGCTTACTATTTGTCCGACATGATAAATAGCATCAGAAATAGGACCATTAATTAAATTCCAAACAGGAAATTCTGAAAATGCACCTCCCCTATTAAATTTTATTTTTAATAATCCTAATTCATCCAATGTCATTGATTCAAATAAAACACATGATTCTTTAATTCTATTTAGTGTTATTTCTCTTAATATTTCAAATTCATTTGGAATATTTTCTATTGGTGCAGGACGAACAGAAATTTTATTTTGAGTAGCAGCATTAATAATTTCTACTAATATGTAAATGTGTTTTAATGTTTCTAAACAGTTTTTTGCTGAATCTGTAGGTCTGTAATCTAAATCTTTATTTCTAAGTCCTTTAGTAGCCCAGTGGTATCTGAAACCTAAACCTTGCAACATTCGAGTCATTATGTTAACACAGGATATTGTATCGGGTGAATCAGGAATTATATGGAAAGGAGCTTTATCTGCCATGATCAAACCTTTTAAAAATTAAATTTCATATATAAAAATACTATTTTAGTCCCTCAACTAGAACTATAATATGTCAAAGAAATTGAACTCACTTGAAGATTTAGGTAAAATTCAATTTGATAATCTTCAGCCCACTCCTAAGGAAGACCAAAGTATTTCAGCACCTGTTTTTGTTTCGCAAAATCTTGAAGCACATTTTAGTAATAAAGGGCGAGCTGGAAAGACAGTCACAATTTTAAAAGGATTTTCAGGTAGTCCTAGTGAAATAAAAAATCTTGCTAAAACACTTAAAAATAAGGTTGGTGTTGGTGGAAGTATAAAAAATGGGGAAATAATCATACAGGGAAATTTTAGGGATAAAATAATTCAAATACTTCAGGATATGGGACATAAAATAAAACGTGTTGGAGGATAATTATCTGATTTTGAAATGATATAAAAAACCCTCCACTTGGGAGGGTGTTAGAATTATTTATCAGTTGAACTAATTAGTTTTTCCATAACTACCATTTTTTTAAGTTCTCTTAAACTATCCCAATTAAATCCTTGTCCGTTACTATCAGACAAATCACCAAACCATCCGCTTAAATAATTTTTATAGCTATCATACCAGTCAATTGTGGCGTGTGTAAAATAAACGTCACTCCCATATTCGCCAATTCTTCTATGGAAATTCCATCCAACTTTGTTTGAATTATTACTTATAGATTTTGTTCTTTTAATTTCTTCTTTCTCGTAACTACCAGCTTTACCATTTACTACTTTCATCATATTTAATACCATAATTTCTGGAAGGTAGTCTACTCCTTTTTTTCTAGCTGACCCTAAATCAATCCATTTAACTTGTGCCACTCGATCTCTCATTTGATTTACCTCTTCTTGAATTGTAGCCCACTGGAGATTTGTCATTCCGACCATTTCATAAGGTGTGGCCTCATTTGGATATTTTTTAATGTCATAAATGTAAGTCACCATATGAGTAAAGTCCTCTTGTGGGGTATCAACAACTTTCCATACATCCCATTGAAGTAACATTCCATTTTTGACTCTTTCATTATGAATTTTGGCATAATGTTCCTTAACAAATTGATCATATTCATAAATATTTTCAGCTTTTATGAAAACATTATCATACAATTTAGTTTGACCATATATTGATATAGTGAATAAAGAAATTGCTAGTAGAAATATTTTTTTCATTTTAATTGATTTATGGTTAATAAGTAGTAATATACAAAATACTCCCTGAACTTAATGAAGTATAATATATCCAAATCCTTAATGTTAAATTGATCACAAAAATAGGCAGCCTTCTTGCTCAATTATTTCACCTGTGTCAATTAATTCTCTTGAGTAGTTTTTGTCTGATGGATGGAATATAAATTCCTGACCCTCCGAATTTGAAAAATGGAGTAAACCATCAATTACTTCATATTTATAAGTTGTAGTATATTCAATCTCTTGACCTTTTCCATAGTAATCATAATCGAACCATAAAACATCCTCTTCATTCGTTTTAAATGTAATATTCCATTTTATTCCGTCATAAACATTTTCATCTTCTGTCCATCCTTTGCAATATGACACATCATTATCAATGTTGAAGAATGATATAAATACTGGGCCATGTCTTTCAAATTTGATATCTGAAAAGTCACTGTAATAATTATCTGTATCTGCCCACATCGTACCATCATATTTACTTAAAAATCTAGCACCACTAAATGAATTATATTGTCTTGGTAACCGATTAACTTGATAACCACTTGTTTTAGTAAATGGATCTTGATTCCAAGAATCGTATTGCCTAACATCAGTTTTAAAACAAGAAGACATTAAAATACTCAATAAGGCAGCTGCTAGCGAATTTTTCATTGATTTATGATTATCAAATATAATTTATAAAACTTAATTAAAATTATAGATTATTGTTTCTTAGTTTATCCTGATTATAAAAATAAACAGCCTTCTTGTTCAATTATTTGGTTTGTATCAATTAATTCTTTTGAGTAATTTTTTTTTGATGGATGAAAAATAAATGATTGATCTTCAGAGTTTGAAAAATGAAGTAAATTATCAATTACTTCGTATTTATAAGTTATTGTATATTCAATTTCTTGACTAGTCCCGTAATAATCAAAATCAAACCAAAAAACATCCCACTCATCTTTTTTGATAGTTATGTCCCATTTTATTCCATTATAAATATTTTCACCTTTTTACCATCCCTTACAATATGAAAGGTCATTATCAATTTTAAAGAAGGATATAAAATATGTAGCTGCGTTTTTAAATTTTATATCCGAAAACTCACTGTAATAATTATCTGTATCTGCCCATATTGAATCATCATATTTGTATAAAAATTTGCAAGTCTTTACTCCACCACAGAAAACGTTATATTGTTGCGATAAACTGTTTATTTGTCCTCCACTTGCCCATTGACGCGGATCTAAATTTGCTGTTCCGTGTTGAATTACATCTGTCTTATAACAAGTAAAATGCATTAAGCACAAAGAAGCTACAAATATTTTTTTCATCTGTTAATGATAATTACTTAAAATTAGTAGAACATACATCCCTCTAATTCAATTATTTCACCAGTATCAACAATATCTTTTGAATAATTTTTATCAGATGGGTGGAAAATAAATTCTTGACGCTCTGTATTTGAAAAATGAAGTAAACTGTCAATTACTTCATATTTATAAGTTATGGTATATTCAATATCATCGCTAGTACCATAATAATCATAGTCAAACCGTAACTCATCCCACTCATCTTTTGTGATCTTTATATCCCATTTTTTTCCATCTAAAATATTTTCACCTGTTCTCCATCCTTTGCAATATGAAACATCATTGTTAATATCAAAGAAGGATACAAAATATATCCAATTTAAAAATTGTACATCAGAAAAGTCACTATAATAATTTCCGATATCTGACCAGAATGTATTATCATATTTGGCTAAAAACTTGCAGCCCTTTCTACCCAAACCTCCTGGATTACAAAATCGAGTATAACTTTGTTGCGCAGTAGGAAGTTGTTGTCCACTAGCGAATGTGGCAGGATCTAAATTTTTTGAACCATATTGAACTATATCTGTTTTAAAACACGAAAACATAACTAAACATAAAAAGCTAATGAATAACTTTCGCATTGATTTATGATTTGACTTAAATTTACTTATTGTTCTAAGATTAATGAAATTGCTATTCTTAATTCTTTGTCTAATCTAATTATAAAGCATGCAATCAACAAAATCTTTTATTTCATTAGTGCGATAAAAAATTAAAGAATCTCCTTCTGAGCTTGAAAAATGAAGTAAACTATCAATTACTTCGTATCTATAGGTTATGGTGTATTCAATTTCTTGGTCTGTTCCATAATAATCATAGTCAAACCAAAACTCATCCCACTCATCTTTTTTAATTTTAATATTCCATTTTATCGCACCCGAAGTATTATCTCCTTTTTTCCATCCTTTACAATATGAAATATCTTTATCAATATTAAAAAAAGAGATGAAATATGGACCAGCATTCAAAAATCTGATACTTAAAAAATCACTGGAATAATTTTCTGTATCTGACCAGAATGTGTAATCATATTTGAATAAAAATTTACAGTTTTTTGGTGCATTACAAAAACTGGTGTAGCTACGAGGAACCGTTGGGTAAACTTGTCCATTATGCATACTTGCAGGGTCTGTATTAGCTGTTTGGGATTGAACTATATCTGACTTAAAGCAAGAAGAAATTACAAAAAACGGAATTAGCAAAAGAATTTTTTTCATGCTCCATAAAACGTACATCCTTCCATTTCAATTATTTCACTTGTATCAATAGAATCTTTTGAATAATTTTTTTCTGAAGGACTAAAAATAAAATTTTCATCATCAGAACTAGAAAAATGAAGTAAACTATCAATTACTTCATATTTATACAGTATAGTATATTCAGCTTCTTGACTTGTCCCATAATACTCATAATCAAACCAAAATATATCCTCCTCATCTCTTTTGATTTCTATGTTCCATTTTATTCCATCATAAGTATTTTCACCTGGCCTCCATCCTTTGCAATATGATACATCATTAGTAATATCAAAGAAGGATATAAAATATTTAGAGTTTAAAAATTGTATATCCGAAAAGTCACTGTAATAATTTTCTGTATCTGCCCAAAATGTATTATCATATTTTCGTAAAAATCGACAAAACTTTCTTCCAAGAGTTGCTGGATTACAAACTATTGATGTGTCAGTCATACCTCCAATACCACCGTATTGAAGTCCACTCGCATCTCTAGGGGCAAGCTTATTTTTTTTCTCGAATTGAACTATATCTGTTTTAAAACACGAAAATATTATAAAACATGATGCAGTTACAAATTTCTTTTTCATTTAGAATAATTGCGTTTTGAAAGTTACTATTAAATATGCTATTTCAAATGATTTTAAAGACTCAAATAAATTATGAACCCTTTTCATTTAAAATAAAATCGCTAATCTAGTGACCAATTTATTTCATTTTTACCTACCTCTTTTAAGTAGCTGTTACATTTACTAAAATGTTTATTCCCAAACCAAAAGCCTCTGTTAGCACTAAGTGGTGACGGATGACCACTTTTCAGAACACAATGTTTAAAACTATCTATTAAGTTACTTTTTTGTTTTGCATAACCACCCCACAACATAAAAACGATATTTTCCCTTTTCTCAGAAATTATTCTAATTACCGAATCAGTAAATATTTCCCATCCTATTTTTTGATGACTGCCCGCTTTATTGGCCTCAACGGTTAATGTTGCATTTAGTAAAAAGACACCTTGCCTTGCCCATGGAGTCAGGTCACCACTTTTTGGATACTCGAGTCCTAAATCCGTTTCAATCTCTTTAAAAATATTAATTAATGAAGGTGGATGCGAAATTGAACTGGAAACCGAAAAGCAATAACCATGAGCTTGCTTTGGACCATGGTATGGGTCTTGCCCAATAACAACAACCTTAATATCATCTAATGGACATTCGTTGAATGCTCTAAAAATGTCTTTACCAGGTGGATAGCAAACAGTTTTTCTGTATGCATTTTTAACGAAATCTACTAAATCAGTGAAATAAGGCTTTCTAAATTCAGGGTTTAAAAGTTTTTCCCAATTAGAATTTATNTGAACCTTCATGAATTTACTACTTTTGTNAGGCTAAGTTAAGAAAAAGTGGAAAGNCTTATTCCTAATAAAACCNTTGAAGATNTAGAGTATATTGAAGTTTTAAATCAATGCGCNAACTTNGCAATTACTCAATTAGGGAAAGATGCAATACAGNAATNNCAACCNTCTGTAGACACAGAACAAATTNAAAAGCAGTTAAAATCTGTATCTGAATTTAAATCTTCATTTGATAATGAAAATAGAATACCAAACCATGGATTTGAATCACTTTTGGATATTTTCCCTTTACTAAAAATTGAAAATAGTGTCTTAGCAATTAGCTCGTTTCGGAATATGGCCACAAATACTGAGACAACTAATAAGCTAATTAAATTTTTAATAAAGTTTCAAGCTTACTATCCGACGCTTTATGAATTTAGTAATAATATTAGCATTGAAAATGATATTATTCCAGCAATAGAAAGAGTCATTGACCGTTTTGGTGAAATACGGGATAAGGCATCTGATNATTTGTTTTCAATACGTAAAAAATTACANCAATTACGAGGTANAATAAGTAGTAGTTTTAANAAATCACTTAGCCAGTATAANGGAGCAGATTACTTAGATGACATAAAAGAATCAATTGTCAATAATAGAAGAGTTCTNGCTGTNAANGCAATGTATCGTCGAAAGGTAAAAGGGACNATAATGGGAAGCTCAAAAACAGGTAGNATCGTTTTTATTGAGCCTGAAACCACATATTTACAAAACCAAGAATTACANAATCTNCTATTTGAAGAAACAGAGGAAATAAAAAAAATATTANCCGAATTAACTGATTTTTTTCGTCCTTACCTCCCCTACTTTCAAAACCAACACAGCTTTTTACTCAAGTTTGACATTATTTATGCAAAGGCTTGTTATGGTAACGAAATTGACGGAATTTTTCCCAAAATAAATTCAGATGAAAAAGAGATCAATTATAAGAAGGCCTTCCACCCTCTTTTACTTCAGNCAAATAAATTACAAAATAAATCTACTTATCCGCAAGATATAAAACTCAATTCTGAAAACCGAATTATCGTAATTTCTGGACCTAATGCTGGAGGGAAAAGTATTACATTAAAAACAGTCGGTTTATTACAACTAATGTTACAAAGTGGAATGCTTATTCCAGTAAAAGAAAACAGTGTTGCGTGTATTTTTGAATTGATTTTAACTGATATTGGAGACAATCAGTCAATAGAAAATCAGTTAAGTACCTATTCTTATCGTTTAAATAATATGAAGTATTTTTTAAAAAAATGCAATTCGAATACTTTATTTTTAATAGATGAATTTGGGACTGGTTCTGATCCAGAATTAGGCGGAGCACTAGCTGAGGTTATTTTGGAAGATTTTTATGAAAGAGAGGCATTAGGATTAATAACCACCCACTATTCTAACCTAAAAGTCTTAGCAACAGAGCTTCCAAAAATGATTAATGCTAATATGCAATTCGATAGCAAGACGTTAGAACCAATTTTTAAACTAGTTTTAGGTGAAGCAGGTAGCTCATTTACTTTTGAAGTAGCACAAAAAAATGGACTTCCATATAACCTAGTTAATCGTGCAAAAAAGAAAATTGAAAAGGGTAAGNTCAGATTTGACGCTACAATTGCTAAACTTCAAAAAGAACGTAATCAACTTTTAAAAACTGGGGAAAGTTTGAAGAAAAAAGAATCAAAAGCTGAAGAGCAAAGTGAACAAACGGCTCAAATTAAGGCCAAATTAAAATCTAAACTCTCAAGCTATCAAGAACTTTTTGACCACAATCAAAAAATGATTGTTCTAGGAAATAAATTTAATGAAATCGGTGAGCGCTTTTTTAAAAACAATAAAAAAAGACCATTAATATCAGAACTTTTAAAATTGATTGAAAATGAAAACTCAAAACGTAAAAAAAAGTCAACCCTTTTGCTTAAAACTGAAAAAGAAAAGAAGAAAAAAATTGATGAGCAGGTAAATAAGGAAATTGCTCTGGTTAGAAAGGAGAAAAAGAAAAATAAAACTGATAAGCCGAAGAAATCAAATATTAAACTTAAAGTTGGTGATAGTGTAAGAATGTTTGACGGTCGTTCCGTGGGATCTATTGACCTGATAGAAAAAAATAAAGCAATTGTGAATTATGGAGTC
The DNA here is from genome assembly GCA_002167525.1 of Flavobacteriaceae bacterium TMED68. The sequence continues at coordinate 63,457 of NHDV01000026.1, read as the reverse complement.
TTTAAAACACAAGTCAGCTTAGATCTTTTAGAGATAGTAGAAGATAAACAAAATAAGAAATGAAAGAACTCATAGTCTTTTACGACGGGCCATGTGTATTATGTAACTCGATAATTCTAAAGTTATGCAAATGGGATAAAAATGACAATATCAGATTTACCAATCTTGATAGTGACTATGCAAAGTCTTTTTTTAAGAATAATCCAAGTTCAATTCTAGATTGCGATTCAATAATTTCTTGGGATAGTGAAAAGCAATATTGTTCAGAAGCAAAAGCTGTATTTAGAGTTTTAAAATATTTGAATGGCTTCTGGAATTTATTTTTTATTTTTAATCTTCTACCAACGAGTTTATTAAATATAATATATCGATTTATAGCAAAAAACAGGTATAATTGGTTTGGGAAGCACGATATTTGTCCATTACCAGAAAAAAAATATGCTCACAAGTTTTTATGACTCTAGACCTTAACGCTCAAGAAAAAATTCATTTAGTCTTTTAACTTACCTATTGACTTTCCTACAATCATTGAAACAGCTGCATCTCCAGTTACATTTACAATTGTTCTGCACATATCTAAAGGCCTATCAATTGCAAAAATAAGGGCTAAGCCAGCTTCAGGAATTCCTGCTTGAGCCAAAACAATGACTAACATAACTATGCCTGCACTTGGTACTGCTGCTGTACCTATTGATGCAAGCGTAGCAGTAAAGACAATACCCAGTTGTGCAGAGAGACTAAGATCTAATCCAAAAGCTTGCGCAATAAAAACGGCTGCAACCCCCTGGTAGACTGATGTTCCATCCATGTTAATTGTTGCACCTATAGGGAGGACAAAACTAGCTACCTCTTTATCTACTCCTAAATTTTCTTCAACACATTCCATAGTAACAGGTAAGGTTGCAGCACTAGAACTAGTAGAAAATGCAAGTAACTGTGCAGGAGCAATACCACGGACAAAAAAAGAAATTTTTCGTTTGGTTAAAAGTTGAACAATTAAAACATAAATTAAAATCATTGCAGCAAGACCTAATAGTAAGGTTATTGCATAGAGTGCTAATGCTTTGAATAGTTCTAAGCTTGGAGCTTCCACTACTAATGCTGCCAATAATGCAAAAACACCATATGGGGCAGAGAGCATTATTAAATCAATAAGCTTTAGAATGATAGAATTGAAGGAGTCAAAAAAATTCTTAACTGGAGCTACTTTTTTTTCATTTAGAAGAATCATTCCTATACCAAAAAATAATGCGAAAAAGATCACTTGCAACATATTTCTATTATTTGAAGCGGCTAAGAAGATGTTTGACGGTACCATATCAACTAGTGCCTGTAATGGACCTAGTTCCTGCTGTTTTGCTGCTGCTTTTTGCTTTGCTTGTGTATCGGTTGCATAAGCTTCAACGAGTTCATTTCTAGTATCGACACTGATCGATTTTCCTGGTTTGATTACATTAACTAAAATTAAGCCAATAGTCACGGCAGTTAATGTAGTGATTAGGTAGGTTACAATAGTTCGACCTCCCATTTTTGATAATTTAGAAATATCTTTTAAATCTGATATTCCTTTTATTAAGGATGCTAAAATAAGTGGTACTGCTATCAGCTTTAATAAATTGATAAAAATTGTCCCAAAGGGCTTGATATAATTTGCGATAAATAAGTCCCCGTTTGGAATAAAAGAAAAGCTAACGCCAAACAATACTCCAAGGCTCATTCCAATTAATATTTTCCAGTGTAAAGCTATTTTTCTCAAATTAAATTATATTTTATTTGTTCTCTTAATTAAAGAAAAGTCTGCTAGAACAAGAGCAGCCATAGCTTCTACAATAGGCACTGCACGTGGTACTACACAAGGGTCGTGTCTACCTCTACCCTGCATTTCAACTTTTTCACCTTTTGAATTTATAGTTTCTTGATTTTGCATAATGGTTGCTACGGGTTTAAATGCAACATTAAAATAAATATCCATTCCATTAGATATGCCACCTTGAATACCACCCGAGTGATTAGTTTTCGTAGTCCCATCTTCATTAAACAAATCGTTGTGTTCGCTTCCCTTGATTTTTGTTCCACTAAAACCACTTCCATATTCAAAACCTTTTACTGCATTGATTGAAAGCATAGCTTTGCCTAGTTCTGCGTGAAGTTTATTAAACACTGGTTCTCCAAGACCAATTTTTACATTTTTAATAATACAAGTTATAATGCCTCCGACTGTATCTCCTTCTTTTCTTATTTTTTTGATAAAATCTTCCATTTTCAAAGCCATCTTTTGGTCTGGACAACGAACAGGATTTTTTTCTATGAGGGATAAATCAACATCAGAGGGGTTGATGTCAAGTGATAAAGGTCCTACTGCTGAGACATAGGCATTTATCTTAGTAGGAGATAAAAACTGTTTCGCTATAGAACCAGCAACTACCCTACTAGCGGTTTCTCTTGCTGAACTTCTTCCTCCTCCCCTATAATCCCGTATACCATATTTTTGATCATAAACATAATCTGCATGTGATGGTCTGTAAGAGTCTTGAATATGAGAATAATCCTTTGGTTTTTGGTTTGTATTATTTATTGAAAAACCTATAGGTGTGCCCGTTGTTTTACCATCAAATACTCCAGAAAGTATTAAAACTTCGTCAGATTCTTTTCGTTGAGTAACAATTGAAGATTGTCCGGGCTTTCTCCTATCTAAGTCTTCTTGGATAGATTCTAAGTCTAGTTCAATTCCTGCAGGACAACCTTCTAAAATTCCTCCTATAGCAGGTCCATGCGATTCACCAAAGGTTGTGAGTTTAAAAAGTGAGCCAAAAATGTTACCAGCCATATTACCAAAAATATGCAACAAAGATAAACCTTTATGTGTTATTTGGTATTCAAAAGTGTTCTAGGTAAAATTTCTATTTGACAAAAATCAGTTGAGATAAAATAAATTAACATTTAAGCCCAATTTTTATTTTTACTTGTTCTGCCAATTCCAGGATTAAAACCATTAGTAGGATCAAGTTCCTTATAGAATTTTTTTAATGACGGTTTTGCTGGATATTCATGGCCAACATTGTGTTCTGCCGGATATTCAGCCCCCCTTTTATCGTATAATTTTAAGAGCTTGTTTTTTAATTTTTCACCATCAATTCCTTTTTTAACAATGTAGTTTTGATGGAGAACATGACAAAATAAATGGCCATAGTAAAGTTTCATTTCAAGCATATCATCAATATCTTTAGGCAACTTTTCAAACCAATTTTTTTCATTTCTAGGAAATGCAATGTCTAGTGACATCATCTCCCCATGAGTTTCAGAATTTAGAATATGATATCTCCCTATTGCACTTGCAGAAACAAATCTATGTAGGGATGCTTTTTTTGATTCAAAATCATTGCATTCAAAAAAATCACCATCATTGTCTTCAAAAAATTTACTAAAGTAATTTCTTGCCTCATTTATTCCTTCATCTGACATTTCTATAATCCAATGGTGTTCATATAAATCNCTAAATCTATCCATCCTTTTAGGNAAATGATTAGGNAAAAGTTTNCTTAAAAATTGCATTAATCTATCAGAAAAATTGTCAGGTAAAATCTTNAGCTTCTTGGCTATAATATCAACCCTNCTCTTTAGTTCAAACAATGTTGGCAGAAATGTTGTTCCTAATCTTTCAATAACTAGAAATGTATCCTTACTATACTTTTTTGCTGCATCATAGCAGTCTCTATGTAAATAATCGCCAAGTGTTGGAAGAGTTTTAAATTTTGAAAGAATATCCCTTCTAATTTTCCAAAACACATCTGGATCGTTTGTTCCGACATAGAATACTTTATTTTCAGTTGGNGAAACATAGGTATCNAGTCTTACAGCAAAAACTGCAATTTTTCCTGCACTGCCCGAAGCTCCATACAAAAGNCGACTATCAGAATTATACCTTGCAGGTGTACTTTTATNTATCTCTCTTACAATTTCTGAATATTTGTTATCCGATCCCAATTGATCTGTTTCATGAATATCCGATTCATCATAATTTTGATTTTGTAGATTATCTAAAATTTCTTCTGGATTTGAACCTAAATTTATTCCTAACTCATTTACGAGCTCTAAATTCCCTGTTTTACTAATTCTGGCATAGAGCGCCATTTCAGTATAAGAAGGCCCCCTTTGGACTAATGAACCCCCTGCATTATTACAGATCCCACCTATTATTGAAGCTCCAATAGAAGTAGATCCAATAATAGAATGGGGTTCTCTTCCATAAGGTTTTAATTTTTTCTCTAATCCATATAGGGTACTTCCAGTCAATCCAACTATCTGACTGCCTTCTTTTATTATATGAATATCTTTAATACGCATTGTATTTATTATTACAATAGGTCTATCGTAGTCACTTCCAAAAGGAGTAGATCCTCCNGTTAAACCCGTATTTGCTGCTTGCATTATNACAATTAAATCACTTTCAACACAAATCTCTAATATCTTCCANATNTGAGTCAATTTNCCAGGTTTCAATACNGCCAACGCNNTTCCCNTACCATATCTCCAGCCTNTGGTGTGTGGTAATTTATTCCATTCNTTAGTAAGTACAAATTGANTACCNATNANGTCTTTAAACNTTTCAATAATATTAGAGAAATTCATCTATTTTAAAATAAATNATACTTGANGAGTAAAAATAATGATAAGTTTTCCATTTCCAATCAATTGATTAATTTTACNAATATNAATNGNGATCATGAATAAATATTTTTTTTCACTAATTATTGTTTTCACACTACTAAATTCTTGTCAAAGTAATAACTCTAACACTTTAAGAATTAAAGGTGAAATTGACATTGATAGTNAAACCAGTATTTATCTAATCGTTGCTGATCTAAATAATCAACCTGTAACACTTGATACAATTATTTCAAATAATGGNTCATTTGAATTAGAAACTGAGATAATTGAACCTAATTTTTANTTTCTNCAGATNGCAGGAGATAATAATACCTTCCCGTTTATAGCTGAACGTGGGACNGTAAATATNTCATTATTTAAAGATAGTTTAGGTCTTTCAAAAGCTAAAGGAACTACCTCAAATGATGATTTTATGCGATATAAGTCAGAAACCAAAAAATACATAGAATCATTAAATGGAATTGGCAATGATTTACAACAAGCNATGATCTTAANGGANAGTTTATTAGCTCAAGATCTTCAGGAACAATATAAAGAGGTACGTGAGCAAATTCAGGATTATGANCTTGATTTTTTAAAAGCNTCTCCAAATTCACTGCTATCAATTTTAATNCTAGAACGTTTNATATCTAGTAAAGTTATTCCAATAGATGAAGCAAAAAATCTTTTTGATTCCCTTGAAGAAAGAATCAAAAATACTAGATCNGGTAAATCTGTAAAAAATCAACTTGAGCAAAGCGTAGACTCTGTAGAAGTTGGGCAAATAGCNCCTCGCTTTGATGGTAANAGCCCTAGTGGTAAACCTTTTGTATTTGAAAATAGNTTAGCNAAAGTGACAATCATAGATTTTTGGGCAAGCTGGTGTCGNCCATGTAGAATCGAAAATCCTAATTTAGTTCAATTNTACCATAGAAATAAAGATCGTGGTTTGAATATAGTTGGAGTTTCTCTCGATAAAGAAAGAAATAAATGGTTAAAAGCAATCGAAGATGACGGTTTGGTTTGGGACCATGTNTCAAATCTTATGTTTTGGAATGATCCAATCGCTAAATTATACAAAGTTTCTGCCATCCCTGCTACATTTGTTCTAGATGAAAATGGAGTAATTATAGCTAGAAATTTACGTGGTGCAGCGCTATATAAAAAAGTAGAAGAATTACTTTCCAATATATAATCCTATTTTCTTTTAATGTAAAGTAAAAAGCCTGCAATAAGTGTGGTCACGCATAAAATACTTAACATTAATTTTGAATTGTATAAAACTTTAAAATCATAGAATAATGTTAAAATTACACCTCCTATAGCTCCCCCAAAATGAGCAGAATGGCCGATATTATCGTTTTGTGCTCCTATTCCATAAAGTGTATATAAAATATATCCAATACCAAAAATATATCCTGGAATTGGTATAGGTATAAAGAAAATCATTAATTCAATTGATGGAAAAAGTAATAATGAACTAAATAAAACACCTGTTACAGCACCACTGGCTCCTACTGCACTGTAATTAGGCTGATTGAAATGAATCATTAAAGTTAAAAGATTTCCTATTATTAAACTTGCGAAGTATAGTATTAGAAATGAGATTCCACCTAAAGAATAGGTTACAAAAGAGACAAAAAAGTATAGTGTAATCATATTAAATATTAGATGAGTAGTGTTTACGTGAAGAAATCCTGAAGTTATCAACCGATAATATTCTCCTTTTCGGATTTTATCAATTTCGAAGCTATAATTTTCAAAAAATCTTTTATCCCGAAAACCTACTACACTAGATAAAATATTTATAATTAAAATGATTGCTCCAACTAGTGGAAATGTTTCGAGCATTTAATTGCTTATATTTTGAAGTTAATACCCTGTGCTAAAGGGACTTGGTTGGAAAAATTTATGGTGTTAGTTTGTCTTCTCATATATGCCTTCCAAGCATCAGAACCGCTTTCTCTACCACCTCCTGAATCTTTTTCGCCTCCGAAAGCACCACCAATCTCAGCACCAGAAGTACCTATATTCACATTTGCAATCCCACAGTCACTACCCCAGCTTGATAAGAATGTTTCTGTTTCCTTAATATTAACAGACATAATCGATGATGAAAGACCTTGTTTAACTTCGTTCTGAATTGAGATTGCTTCTTCAATATCACCTTTATATTTAATTACATATAAAATAGGTGCAAATGTCTCATTATGAACTATTTTAGCCTTGTGATCAATAATTGCAACTGCTGGTTTAACATAGCATTTACTACCGTAATCATTTTCAGACAATACACCTCCCTTGATTAACCAAGTACCCCCTTGACTTTCAATTTTTTTTAAAGCATCTGAATAGATCAACACAGCATTTTCATCAATCAAAGGGCCAATGTGATTTTTTTCATCAATTGGATTTCCAATTCTCAATTGCTTATAGGATTTTTTCAAAATTTCTGTGAATTTAATGAATATCGATTCATGAACAATTAGTCGTCTTGTTGACGTACAACGTTGACCACAAGTACCAACTGCCCCAAAAATACTTGCACGTATCGCAATATCTAAATCTGCGTTAGGTGTTATTATAATTGCATTATTACCACCTAATTCTAGTATGGTTTTACCAAGTCGCGCACCGACTTTTTTTGAGACATTTACTCCCATTTTTGTAGATCCAGTAGCTGAAACAAGAGATATGCGTTGGTCGTCTGCTATCCAGCTCCCTACAACAGCTCCACCATTAACTACACATGATACTCCTTCATCAATATTATTTTCTTTTAAAACATCTATAATTAAGTTTTGGCATGCAATACTACAAAGAGGTGTTTTTTCACTGGGTTTCCAAATGCATACATTACCACATACCCATGCTAGGGCCACATTCCAACTCCAAACTGCAACTGGAAAGTTAAATGCAGAAATAATACCTACTAGACCTAAAGGATGATATTGTTCGTATAATCGGTGTGATTCTCTTTCTGATGTCATTGTAAATCCATATAATTGTCTAGAAAGCCCAAGCGCAAAGTCACATATATCAATCATTTCCTGAACTTCACCCAATCCTTCTTGAATGGATTTTCCCATTTCCCATGAAACCAAATATCCTAGGCTTAATTTATTTTCACGAAGCTTATTACCAAATTGTCTTACAAGTTCTCCCCTTTTAGGAGCAGGAATTTTCCTGAAACTTTTAAAAGCTTTCTCTGCTTTTCCAATAACTATTTCATAATCTTGAATAGAGGTCATTTTTAATTTTCCAAGAAGACTTCCGTCAACAGGACTGAAAGAACAAATTTCATCACCTGATCCAAACCACTCAGCTCCAAAATTACAACCACCTTGAAGAGATTTTATTCTTAGATTTTCAAGTATTTGTTTAACCTCCATATTTATGAATTTTTTATTTGAGAAGTAAATGTACTTTCAAAAATAAGATCAGCATTTGATGTTTCGAAGCCTTCTCGGCGATGTTCTCTTTTTAATTNNTTTGATTTTAAATTTCTAAACTCCGGTAATGGACTTCTTTCNGCAAATTCAACATAACTGCCGGCAATTTTTTTTNTATTTCCGNTAGTGAAATTTGCNCTTACCGTATTAGCTACAGAACTACTTTGTCGAAGNAATTGATCCTTNCTANTTTTTATTATTCCGCCTGATGTATTCAGTTTTATTCCTATATCGCTCAAAAACTTGTTAAATGACTCAAGTTTATTATAAGGATTTGGAAGATCATGTACGCTTATTGTATAATGATTTAAGTAATATCTATTATATATGACCCATGCTGCATACTCACTTTCACTTAATAATAGTTCGTAATCTTTTAAGGAAGGAAGATCCCAAAGAGGTGTTTGAAAATATTTTGCAACAGCTTTATGATCNTCTAAATTCAATTTATCAACTGGATCTTGAACAATAGAATCGGTATAAAANCTTATAATGTTTTGAACTTTTGGAGAAAGTTTTTCTACTTTAAGTTCACTAATAAAAATCCGAGGAAGATCTTCTGTGGGAGGAGAATACCAATAGGCATCTAATTTTTTTATATCAAAATGATAGAAATCCATACGTTTATAACCATTTGCCAAAAAAATCTTTTCAAATGACGNTATACCTAGATTTNGAACTCCCATGGTTCTAAAAGCTATGTGATCGTTAATTATTTCATTTTGGCTTGAAACAATTCCTCTTTCTATCATAGCACTTGTAATTTTTTTCACATCAGGAACTCGTTTAGCATAAATATTAAAAAGCTCNTCTAAAATTCTTGTCATTACAGTATCACTAGCGAATTTCATATNAAATAAAGTATATNTTATAAAAGTAAATTACCTAAAGGAATATTCAATAATTTTTAAGAGGAATTTNATTCTTTAAAAAATTTTACATTAGAAAAATTTTACTACCCGTAAATATTATAAAGCATACTTTTGAAATAAACTTCAGATGGATCGAATAACTTACATTATAATTTATCCATATTTATATCTAATATCACGAATGCCGTTTAATATTCTTTATATATTTTCTGATATAGCTTGTTTTTTTATTTACAGAATTATCAGGTATAGAAGAAATATTGTAAGATCAAATCTAATAACTGCTTTCCCAAGGGTTAATATATCTAAGATTAAAGAAATTGAAAAAAAATTCTACTCTCATTTTTGTGATATTTTCTTGGAAATAATCAAATCTATGGGTATGTCTAAAACAGAAATGCTAGAAAGATTTAATGTTCAAAACCTTGAAGTATTGAAATTATTTGAAAAAGAGAACCGTTCAATATTTTTACTCTGTGGTCATTATTCTTCTTGGGAATGGATGATGTCATTAGGATATCATATAAAACACAAAGGCTATGGTATTTATCGTCCAATAAGAAACCCCTATTTCGATAGACTTATCAATAAAATAAGAAGAGTCCACAACTCTGAAATGATACCTCAAAAAAAAGCTGTAGAAATTATAAAATCAAAAGAATTGAAAAAAGAACTAGGAATTTATGGTTTTGCTAGTGACCAATCTCCAAGACCCAAAAGATCTACATATTGGATAAGTTTTTTAGGCAAAAAAGTACCAACATATGCCGGTGCAGAACGTCTTTCTCGAGATTTAAATATACCTGTTGTGTACTCAAAAATTAATAGAGTAAAAAGAGGTTATTATAATGTTGAATTTAAAATTTTATCAAGAATTCCAATAAAGACAAAGCAAAATGAGATAACAAATACTTATACAAAATGGCTTGAAAAACAAATCTTTGAGGACCCTACTCAATATTTATGGACTCACAAAAGATTTAAATTTTCTCAATGAGATGATTAATTTTTGAAATAAATTTATTCGATAATTTATCGGCTTCTGACTTTGTAGTCGCTTCAGTGTATATTCTAATCACAGGCTCAGTATTAGACTTCCTTAAATGTACCCACATTTCTGGAAAATCTATTTTTAAACCATCTACTATTGAAATTCTCTCATTACTGTATTCTTTAGCTAGTTGATCTAATATGCTGCCTAAATTAACATTTTCATTAGCCGAAATTTTATTTTTACTCATAAAATAACTCGGGTAAGATGATCTTATCTCAGAAACACTTTTTTGTTTACTCGTGACTAACGACAAAAATAGTGCTGTACCAACCATTGCATCTCTTCCATAATGCAGTTTAGGATATATTACACCACCATTGCCTTCTCCTCCTATAATAGCACTAACTTTTTTCATTTCCTTCACAACATTCAATTCACCAACTGCACTCGCAAAACATGACTCGCCATATATTTTAGTAACATCAGAAAGAGCACGTGTAGAGGAAAGATTAGAAACTGTTTTACCTTTTTGCTGAGATAGTATATAATCAGCGCAAGCAACTAAAGTATATTCTTCGCTAAACAAGTTCCCCTTTTCATCTACAAATACAAGACGATCGACATCTGGATCAACAGCTATTCCAAGATCAGCATTGTTTTCTAACACAGCATCACATAGTTCTCTAAGATTTTCTGCTATTGGCTCTGGATCGTGAGCAAAATCTCCATTTGGATTACAATTAATTTTAAAAACTTCAACATTTAAAGAGTCAAGAAGTTTTGGAATTGCTACGCCACCAATTGAATTTATTCCGTCTACAACTATTTTAAATTTTGAATTTTGTATTCCAATTTTGTCCACAGATTTTAATTTCAATATTTTGTTTATGTGTTTGTCAATATAATCGTCGCGAGAGGTTATTTTGCCAAGTTCATGAACATTTGCATAACTGAAATTGATATTATCAGCATATTTTAAAATTTTTATTCCATCTTCTTCATTTATGAATTCGCCCCTTGAATTAAATAGCTTTAATGCATTCCATTCCTTTTTATTATGACTAGCAGATAGCATGATACCTCCGCTAGCTTCTTCTGAATTTATTGCTATTCCTAAGGTAGGAGTTGGAGAAACACCTAAATCAACAACATTAATTCCAATTCCAACAAGAGTGTTATTAACCAATGAATGAGCCATTGAACCAGAAATCCTTGAATCTCTTCCAGTATAAATCATTAACTCACCTGATCTATTTTCTTTAATCCATTTTCCATAAGCTGAGGTAAATCGAACAATATCTAGTGGAGTGAAATTTTCACCAGGTATACCCCCTATTGTACCACGAATTCCTGAAATTGATTTTATTAAGGTCATATTATTTGAAACATTAAAACCTTGCAATTTAAATTATAATAAGCAAATCTAGCTGCTTGACAAGTTTTTATTATAATATTCAATCCAATAATAGAAAATCATTTTACCTAATTATAAATTCTTTAAAAAAGTTATTAAAAGAATTAATTTAGCGGGATGAATTTTTTAGGTCACATTTATTTGTCAGGTCCGGATACAGAATTAGCTATAGGCAATTTAGTGGCTGACCAAATAAAGGGTAGTAAAATTTCAGAATTGCCAGATAAAATAAAAAGTGGGATTGTCTTGCACAGATTAATTGATGAATTTACAGATAATCATAGTTCATACAAAAAATGTGTTCGTGAATTATTTCCAAATTACAGACATTATAGTAGAGTTATTATTGACATGTATTTTGATCACTTTTTAGCAGCTAATTGGGATAATTTTCACAAAACACCTTTAAAAATCTATTCAAAGAGTTTTTATAAAGAACTTGAAAAATCGTGTTTCTATTTCAATGATCAAGTTCAATACTTTATATGCACCTTGATTAATCAAAAATGGCTAGAAAAATATTCAANTCTTAANGATCTTAGGATTATTTTGAANCNAATGGAAAAAAGGACAAAATTCCCTTCTAAATTAGCAGCTTCAACTTATGATTTAATNGAAAAATATACCTATTTTGAANNNCATTTTTTCCATTTTATGGNGGATGTAATTTTTTTTACAAAAAATAAAATNAAAGACTTATGATAATTAGACTTTTAATAAAGTTCACACATTTAACTTTAAGTTTATCTTTTCTTCTTAGTGGTTGTAATAAGACTAAAGATATTAAAGCTGCTGTTGTAAGTGCTCGTAAAGAGGCTTCTGATATAGGAATATCTATATTAAATAAAGGAGGGTCTGCATTTGATGCTATGATAGCAATCGATTTAGCTCTTACTGTTTGTTTCCCAAATGCTGGGAATATTTCTGGAGGTGGATTTTTAGTCTACAGAACTGCCTCCGGTGAAGTAGGTAGTTTGGATTATCGTGAAAAGGCTCCACTAAATGCATATGAGAAAATGTATTTGGATGAAAATGGAGACGTTATTCCTGAAAAAAGTACATTGGGTGGACTGGCAGTAGGTGTTCCAGGAACGGTCGCAGGTTTGGCTGAAATTCATAGCAAATTTGGCTCTTTGCCATGGGAAGATCTTGTTAAACCCGCGATTGATCTTGCTATCAATGGGTATATAGTTACTGAAAAACAGGAACAAAGCTTTAGAAATAAAAAAGATGATTTTATCAAAATAAATGGTGAAAACACTTTTTATGCTCAGAATTTTAAAGCTGGTGATACAGTAAAAAACATAGCTTTAGCTGAAACCCTTAAACGTATCTCTAAATACGGAGCTAAAGGCTTTTATGAGGGTCCTGTAGCTGAATCATTAGTTAAAAGAGTTCGTGAAGCTGGAGGAATAATTACTAAAGAAGATTTAATTAAATATAAGCCTGTTTGGAGAAAGCCTTTAAATTTCAAATATAAAAACTTAAATATATACTCAATGGGCCCACCATCAAGTGGTGGAGTTTGTCTTGGTCAAATACTTAAAATGATTGAGCCATATAATATAGGTCAGTATTATCACAATTCTGAAAAAGCAATACAGCTTATAGTTGAAGCCGAACGTAGATCATATTCAGATAGAAGCAAGTATTTAGGAGATCCTGATTTTAGTAAAATACCTTATAATCAATTAATTAGTAATAAGTATCTAAATAATAGGATGAATTCATTTAGCTTCGATCTAGCTTCTGAATCAAAAGACATTCAAGCAGGTAAAATTCCATGGACAGAGAGTGAAGAAACTACCCATTACTCAATATTAGATCAGTCAGGAAATGCAGTCGCTGTTACAACCACTCTAAATGGGAGTTATGGATCAAAGGTATTTGTAGAAGATGGTGGATATTTTCTCAACAATGAAATGGACGATTTTAGTATTAAACCAGGATTTGCAAATATGTTTGGCTTGATTGGCAGTGAAGCAAATTCAATAAAACCAGAAAAAAGAATGTTGAGCTCTATGACACCAACAATAATATCAAAGGATAATAAACTCTATATGATTCTTGGAACTCCGGGCGGATCAACAATTATTACATCTGTGCTACAAACAATATTGAATGTTTACGAATTTGATATGGGTATTCAATCAGCAATAAATGCCCCACGCTTTCATCATCAATGGCTACCAGATAAGGTCGAATTTGAAACTGGTGTATTTGACAAGGTTTTGATGAAAAAACTACAAGACAAAGGGTATGATATAAAACAAGATTATAGAAGAGTAATTGGGCGAGTAGATGCTATTTTAATTTCAAAAAGTGGAGATATAACAACTGGAGCTGACCCACGTGGTGACGATAAAGCATCCCATTTGTATTATTAATATTTAAATCATTGTATGTCAAAAAGTAACTACATAAATATTGAAGGAGCCCGCGTTCATAATTTAAAAAATATTGATTTAAAAATTCCTAGAAATAAATTAGTAGTGATTACAGGACTTTCAGGAAGTGGAAAATCTTCGCTTGCATTTGATACAATTTATGCTGAAGGACAGAGACGCTATATGGAAACATTTTCAGCCTATGTAAGGCAGTTTTTGGGAAATATGGAACGTCCCGAAGTTGATAAAATAGATGGTCTTTCACCAGTAATTGCAATAGAACAAAAAACTACCTCCAAAAGTCCAAGATCAACAGTGGGAACAATAACAGAATTGTACGATTATCTCAGACTGTTATTTGCAAGAATTGGTGTGGCATATAGCTACAAGTCAAATCAAAAAATGGTTAGCTACTCTGATTCACAGATTCAAGAATTAATTATTGAAGAATATTCAAACAAAAAAATATCTCTTTTAGCTCCAGTAATTCAGTCTAGAAAAGGTCATTATAGAGAGTTACTGGATTCTCTTTCGAGGCAAGGATTTTCTAAAGTAAGGGTGGATCAAAAAATAATTGATTTATCACCTGGATTAAAATTAGATCGATACAAAACACATGATATAGACTTGGTAATTGATCGTTTTATAGCCAAAGATAATGGCGAATTTAAAAAACGTCTTGAAGAGTCAATTAAAACGGCAATGTATTACGGTGAAGGAACTGTATTGGTATTTGATTTAGAAAAAGAACATACACGCTATTTCAGTAAAAACCTAATGTGTCCCTCTTCAGGAATTTCTTATCCATCACCAGAACCAAATACCTTTTCATTCAACTCGCCAAAAGGAATGTGTCCTAAATGTAAAGGTTTAGGGGTTCAAAATAAAGTAAATATAAAAAAGATAATCCCAGATGATGAGCTCTCTATTGCTCAAGGCGGTCTTGCACCTTTAGGAACAAAAAAAAATAATTGGACTTATCGTCAAATTGAAACTATTGCAACTTGCTATGGTTTTAATTTGACTGATCCAATAAAAATAATTCCAAGTGAGGCGATTGAAGTTATTTTGAAGGGAAGTAAAAAGAAGTTTGAAATCCCATCTAAAAATTTAGGAATAACACGAACATATAATATTGATTTTGAGGGAATAGAGAACTATATCAAAAATATTTACATGGAATCCCCTACAGCAAGCCTAAAAAGATGGGCAGATGAGTTCATGGATAAGTTTCAATGTGAAGAATGTTTTGGATCAAGATTAAGGAAAGATGCGCTTAATTATAGAATCAATAATAAAAATATATCTGAACTTACTGAAATGGATTTAAATGATCTCTTTAATTGGATAAAATCACTTCACAAATATTTAAATGAAAATGAGAAAAAAATTGCAACAGAAGTTATAAAGGAAATATCAAATCGATTAAAGTTTTTACTTGATGTAGGTCTTAATTATCTCCAGCTTAGTAGATCATCTAAATCTCTTTCTGGCGGAGAGTCCCAAAGAATAAGACTTGCTACTCAGATTGGATCTCAATTGATGAATGTATTATATATACTTGACGAACCAAGTATTGGACTACATCAAAGAGACAATGAAAGGCTTATTGATTCGTTAATTAGGTTAAGGAATTTAGGAAATTCAGTTTTAGTAGTTGAACATGATAAAGATATGATGTTAAGTGCAGATCACCTTATTGATATGGGACCCTTAGCAGGAAAGAAAGGAGGCAATGTAATATCTCAAGGAAAACCAAAAAAAATTCTTTTAGAAAATACTTTGACAGCAAATTACCTAAATGGTAAATTACAAATTAGTGTTCCCGATTTTCGTAGAAAAGGAAACGGTAAAAAAATTAATTTAGTTGGTTGTTCAGGAAATAATTTAAAAAATATTAATATTGAATTCCCACTAGGTATTATGATTGGAATAACAGGAGTTTCAGGAAGTGGAAAGTCTTCTTTAATAAATGAAACACTGTATCCAGCAATAAGCAATTATCTGTATAAATCATTCAAAGTTCCGCTCCCCTATCAAAGTATTAGTGGCCTAGAAAATATTGATAAAATAGTTGATGTTAATCAAAGTCCAATTGGAAGAACTCCTAGAAGCAATCCTGTTACATATTGTGGAGCTTTTAGTGAAATCAGAAGTTTATTTACAAAAACTCCAGAAGCACAAATTAGAGGATATAAACCTGGAAGATTTAGCTTTAATGTAATCGGTGGCCGTTGTGAAAATTGTCAAGGCGGAGGAATGAAAATAATTGAAATGAATTTTTTACCAGATGTTCACATTGAATGTGAAAGTTGTCATGGCAAGAGATTTAATAGAGAAACTCTTGAGGTCAGATACAAAGGGAAATCCATTTCAGATGTTCTTAATATGTCAATAAATGAAGCCTGTGATTTTTTTGAACAAATTCCTAAAATATATAGAAAACTTAAAGCATTAAAAGAAGTTGGTTTAGGTTATATTAATCTGGGACAACCTTCAACAACACTTTCAGGAGGAGAGGCACAAAGAGTTAAACTTGCTTCTGAACTTTCCAAAAAAGATACGGGTAATACATTATATATTTTAGATGAGCCTACAACTGGCCTACATTTTGATGATATACGTGTTTTACTGGATATCTTAAATATTTTAGTTGATAAGGGAAATACTGTAATGATTATTGAGCATAATCTAGATGTGATCAAACAGGCAGATTATATTTTTGATATAGGACCCGAGGGTGGAAGAAATGGAGGTGAACTAATATGTAAAGGCACGCCCGAGGAGCTAATATTAAATCATACTAGTCATACTGCAAAGTTTTTGAAGAAAGAATTAGAAATGAAATATGTAACAATTTAAAATGAAAAAGAAATTCAATCCTTTCATTTGTTTCTTTATTTTTTTGCTACAATTCAAATTAATATCCCAAACAACCTACGATATTGAATGTGAACTAGATTCAAAAGAAAAAACTATAACAATTTCTCAAACAATATCATTTAAAAACACATCAAATAATAAACTAAATAAAATATATTTAAATGATTGGGCCAATTCATATGAAGGTACAGAATCTCAACTTGTAAATCATTTAGCAAACCAATTTAATCGCAGTTTTTATTTTAGTGCGAAAAATAAGCTTGGATACACTGAAATTGAAAGTATAAATAATAATCAACGTTCTTTAATGTGGTCAAGGCTTAAGGGTCAGCTTGACATAGTTGAAGTTATGCTTTACGAAACCTTGAATCCAGGAGAAATAACAAACTTTTCTATTAATTATACAGTTAAACTACCTGACGATAAATTTACTGGATATGGTGTGAATTCAAATAACAAGATATTTTTCAGAGATTTTTTTATTAGTATTAGTCCTTTAAAAAAAGATGCATGGATTTTGCAGAGTAATCTTGGTTTAAGGGACAATAGCAATTCACCTTCTAGTTATTTAATTAACTGGAAATACCCTAGCAACTACAATTTAGTTTCAAACTTAACTAATACCTCAAAAAAAAATTATGCTGTCGATCTAATCTCCAGTCAATTTGAAGCAGCCGAATTATCAAGTCCTGAATTTATATTCGATGAAAAGAATGATTTTGAAAAAATAGTTTTTAGCGACGGATTTGTTGTTGAGACTGATATTTTGCCAAAAAAAAATGGAAACGTTGAGCTAGAAAAATCTCTGCAAAAAATTTATTTATTCACAAAAAATATCTTAGGTCCACTGGAAAGAGACAGATTGCTAGTTCTAAGGAAAGACTATATAAAAAATCCTTTAGTAGGAATAAGTGAAGCATTTTCATTTTTAAAGCCATTCAGTGAAGAGTTTATTTTTGAAACAAAGTTTATTAAAGCATTTTTGGCATCATATCTGCACGAACTTTTAGATATAAACAAGAGAAAAAATCATTGGATTCCTGGGGGAATTCAAACGTATACTATGATGAAATACGTTGAAAAATTTTATTCTGAAACAAAATTTCTAGGAGCTTTAAAAGATTTTAAAATTTTAGGAATCCCCTTTTTTAAAGGGTATAGTGCTCCCAACATAGGATTTAATGAAAGTTTTTCTTTTATATATGAGTTTGGGGAACATGCAAATAACCAGCAATCAGATACTCTAGGTAGGGAAAAGTTAACAAAATCTAATGAGCTTTATACCTCACCCTATCATGTTGGATCAGGTTTATTTTATCTTGACCAATATTTAGGAAATAAGATATTAGAAGAAAGTTTGCGTGAATTCGCATCAAGCAATGGAAAAGAGCCCTTTAAAACAATTTTAGAAAATAAATCTAATAAAAATTTAAATTGGTTTTTTAATGACTATATATCTGACAGAGAAGCATTTGATCTTCATATTAAAAATACTCTAAAAAATAAAACAACAACATCGATTACTATTAGCGAGAAGAACGGTAGAAAATTGCCGTTCAAATTAGATTTTATTAAAAAAGATAGCATTGTAAAAGAACAGTGGTATTTTCATTCAGGAAAGGATTCAACATATAAATTGAAAAGAGGAAAATACGATTATGTAGCTATAAATTCTAATCGATACTTACCTGAAAAAAACAGACATAATAATTGGAAATACTTAAAACCATCTCATGGTATTAAACCGCTAAAATTAACATTTTATGGTGACAGTGAGAACCTAAAGCGCAATCAACTATTTTATCACCCAATATCTGATTTCAATGTATATGATGGATTTACCGCAGGNATGAGAATTTACAATACAAGGGTGAAAAATCAGCCCTTCGAACTTGATGTTCATCCGCAATACTCATTTAAGGAAAATGATTATGTTGGTTTCTTNAGAACACGATACAGGTTTATCAACCATAAAAGTAAAAATTATCTAAATCAGGCTTTTATAACCGGTAAAAGTTATCATTACAACACAAATTTGAGATATACCTCAATACAACCCTCTTTTTCAATGTATTTCAGACCTTTAGATTTGAGATCCAATAAACGACAACAATTAAATGTTTCNTGGTATAATGTTTTNAGAGAAAGAGATCCTGAAATTGAAGTGAATCCAGATTACAGTGTTCTAAGCTTNCTTCATCGTTACAACAACTCAGATGCAGTGAATGTTTTTTCAACAACATCAAATCTTGAAATATCTGGTAAATTTGGCAAAATTCATTTTACAAGTCAATACAGAAAATTATTCCCTAGTGGTCGCCAATTTTCAGTTCGTTTTTTCGCTGGAAAATTTATTTGGCATAATACACTTGAAACTCAATTTTTTGATTTTAATCTTAACCGTTCGCCTGATTATCTATTTCGATACGATTATTTAGGCAGATCTGATGAAACTGGTATTTGGAGTCAACAATTTGTACCTGCAGAAGGTGGATTTAAATCGTTTTTTGATGAGTCCTCATCGAATAATTATATGCTATCGATTAATGCCTCAATAGGAATCTGGAAATGGATAGAGCTTTATGGCGATATAGGAACTCTAAAAAATCAAGGAAGAAATTCGGTAAGTTATTTTGATTCAGGAATTAAATTAAATCTTGTCCAAGATTATTTTGAACTGTTTTTCCCTCTATATTCCTCAAATGGTTTTGAACCATCACAGGACTTTTACTCCACCAAAATTAGATTTCTTTTTTATCCTAGGTTAAGCACGTTAAGTAGTCTTTTCACTCGAAAATGGTTTTAATAATTTAAACTTAAATACTTTTAATTTAACTGTAAGGTGATTTAAGGCCACCTTTTTTGTATTTTGCAATAGCTTATGAATATTGAAAATAAAGGAGAGGAACATAAGATTTCATATGATGATTTTAAAGGCCAAGTTATTAGTGATTATAAGATTGCTGTAACAAGTAGAGAGTGTAGTGTTCTTGGAAGAAGNGAGGTTTTTTCTGGAAAAGGAAAATTTGGAATTTTTGGAGATGGGAAGGAATTACCTCAATTAGCCTTAAACCATTTTTTTAAAAAAGGTGATTATAGAGCNGGATATTATAGAGATCAGACACTCCTTATGGCACAAGGNCTCCTNAGTGTTTCAAATATTTTTGCATCCTTGTATGCTGACTTAGATNTTAAAAGAGAACCTATGTCTGGTGGAAGACAAATGGGCGGTCACTTCATGACAGCTAATAAAAATGAAAATAATGAATGGTTAAATTTATTAAAAACCAAAAATCATAGTGGCGATATTTCTCCCACAGGATCACAAATGCCAAGATTATTGGGTNTNGCGCAAGCATCAAAAATTTATAGAAATCTTAATATAAAAAACAGTNAAAATTTTTCTGACAACGGAAACGAAATTGCATGGGGAACAATTGGTAATGCTAGTACNAGTGAGGGTATGTTTTTTGAAGCTATAAATGCTGCAGGTGTTCTTCAGGTTCCGATGGTAATAAGTGTTTGGGATGATGGTTACGGGATCTCAGTTTCAAATAAAGACCAAACAACAAAACAAAGCATCTCTGAGGCTCTAAAAGGTTTTCAAAAGACTGATAGTGAAGATGGTTTTGANATATTGTCAGTAAATGGATGGGATTANTTAAGCTTAATTGAGACGTACGATTTCGCTTCAAAAATTGCAAGGTNTGAACATGTTCCGGTTTTAATTCATGTCAAAGAGTTAACTCAGCCANTAGGACACTCNTCCTCTGGATCACATGAAAGATATAAATCTAAATCACGCCTTGAATGGGAAAAAGAGTATGACTGTAACTTTAAAATGAGAGAATGGATAATAAATGAAGGTTTAGCCACTGAATTAGAATTAGAGGACATAGAAAAGCAAATTGTAAGTGATGTTCGAAANATAAGGCGTGAAGCGTGGAATAACTATCANTCTCCTATTATTAGAGAAAAAGAAAACTTGATAAAATTTGAATCAACTCTTAAAAAGATCACNCATAATGACCCTCAAATACATTTAATTTTTTCTCANTTAGAAAAAGTAGAAGAAATTGGATATAAGGATCTNATTTCTGCAGGTAGAAAAATTAATCTACTTCTTGCGAGGTATGATTACAGNGGTTTTGAAAATTATATAAAATGGTTNAAGGATTTATATGNANTTGTGTCAAATAAAATTTCNTCTAATTTATATAGTCTCTCTGCAAAAGATTTGGAAAAGATNAACAATATTCAACCAACTTTTAAAAAAGAGTCAATAATGGTTGATGGTAGAATAATTATAAGAGATAATTTTGATGCGCTATTNAAAAAATATGACAATCTTATAATTTTCGGAGAGGATGTTGGCAAAATTGGCGATGTTAATCAGGGCATGGAGGGTATGCAGAAAAAATATGGCAAATTCAGAGTTTCAGATACAGGAATTAGAGAGGCAACAATTATTGGTCAAGGTATAGGACTGGCTTACCGTGGACTTCGCCCTATAGCAGAGATACAATATTTAGATTATATTCTTTATTGTTTACAAATCTTAAGTGATGATTTAGCTACAATGAGCTATAGAACTGTAGGACAGCAATTTGCGCCTCTAATAATTAGAACAAGAGGTCATCGTTTAGAAGGGATTTGGCATTCAGGATCTCAAATGGGTGGACTAATTAATTTGCTTAAAGGTATTTATATTTTGACTCCTCGTAATATGACTCAAGCTGCTGGTTTTTATAATATGCTAATGAAAATAGAACAACCTGCTTTAGTCATTGAATCTCTAAATGGATATCGAGTTAAAGAGAAAATGCCATTAAACCTAGGAGAATTTACGGTTCCAATAGGAAAGATAGAAACTATTTTAGATGGAAAAGATATTACCGTAATATCTTACGGCTCTACTTTAAGAATTGTTGAGAATACAGCTAAACGATTACTACAGGAAGGAATATCGATTGAAGTAATTGATTTGCAATGCTTGATACCGTTTGATATTAAAAATGAAATTAAGGAAAGTATAAGAAAAACAAATCGTTTATTAATTATCGATGAAGATGTGCCGGGGGGAGCTTCAGCTTACATACTTCATGAATTAGTTAATAAACAAAATATATTTAATTTACTTGACTCCGCTCCCAAATTATTGACAGCAAAGGCACATAGACCTGCCTACGGAGGTGATGGTGATTATTTTTCAAAACCTTCAGAGGATGATATTTTTGATGCAGCCTACGAAATTATGAACGAATGTGATCCTAATAAATACCCTCTCATCTCTTATAAATAAATATTAGTTTTTAATAGAAAAAAGTTTTAATACCAATTCTTCAAGAATTGTATCATTTCTTTTATTGTAGCCCTCAATACCCTTTGATTTTAAATCAGCTTTCATAATATATTCAAGTGCTTGAGAAATTTGTTTTACAGAGAATCTTTCAGAAGCTTTTTTATATTCTCCAAGAAAATATGGGTTTATACCAACTTTACCTAAGTCGTTTCCAAGGGTTTTCAAAAGAATTAATTTATGAAAATAAGTATGTAATCCCCCCAGAATAAGCATAATTGGGTTTTCCTTCGAATTACTACTCAAGAANTTGGCAATTTGAAATGCCTTTGAAAAATNTCCTAACCCAATCGCACTNTGTAATTCGAAAGTATTAAAATCTTTACTAATCCCTACATANTTTTCAATATGTTCTTGATTTATTGTTTCTCCCTCAGAAACTATAATTTTTAATTTTTTTAATTCAGAATCTAGACGACTTAAGTTATTTCCAATATTCGATACAAGTAACTCAATTGCAATAGGAGAAATTTCTATTTTAATATTATAAGCACGATCTCGTATCCAATTTAGCAACTGATTATCATTTATATTTCTAAAATTTCCAAACTCCCCATAAATTTTGACATTCTTGTATAGCTTTTTCCTTTTATCAAATTCTTTGTTTTTGTAACAAAAAANTATNATCGAATGCTTNGAAGGCAGGGATACGTATTTTGACAAATAATCATANTCTGAAGTACGCATATTTTGAGCTTCTTTTACAATTATGAGATTATATTTTGACAACATTGGAAAACGCCTCGCAGATTCAATGATTTCAGATGCGCTTGTATCTTGACCATAAAATTTTGTGAAATCAAAGTCCTTTGAAGATTCTTGAACAATTTTATTTATAAGAGTAGATGAAATAGAATCTATGAAATAAGTTTCTTTTCCTGATAATAGATAAAAGGGTGAATAGTTCTCCTTTTTAATATTTGAGAGTATTTTGATATAATCTTGCATCTNAAAATTTTATTGCAACTTTATGCTATGGAAAAATTAAACTTCCCAAAATATAATTTACAAATTAAAAGTATAGAAAATAAAGACTATATTTTTGAACCNATANGAAAAAAATGGCTTTTGTGNACTCCTGAAGAATGGGTTAGGGTCAATTGTATCAATTATATTGTTCACACGAAAANGTACCCACCTTCTTTAATAGGAGTCGAACNTCANATAGATGTATATGGATTAAAAAAGAGGTTTGATNTATTAATTTACAATACTAATATTTCACCGTTTATTTTAATAGANTGTAAATCNCCATCAGTAANAATTAATCAAAAAACATTTGATCAAATCATTCAATACAACCTTAAACTCAAATGNCCGTATCTTATGATTACAAACGGACTAAATCATTATGTTTGCAATGTTAATCAAAATGAAAAAAAAGTTGAGTTCGTAGATTCTATTCCATTTTATTCAAAAGAAAAATGAAACGAGTTGCAGTTGTTCTTCTAAATTTTAATGGCTTAGAATTATTAAAAAAATTTTTAAAAGTAACCATTTTACATAGTCCAGAAGCAGATATTGTTTTAATTGATAATTGTTCATGTGATAATTCAGTATCCTGGTTTAAATCAAATTATCCAAATTTACTTTGTATTCAGTTAGACAAAAATTATGGCTATGCAGGTGGATATAATAAAGGACTAAAACACGTCAAGAATAAATATTATGCCCTTTTAAATACNGATTTAATTGTTACAAAAAATTGGCTTAATCCANTNATAAGAAAATTAGAGGCTAGGAGTNATATAGCGGTTNTTCANCCTCACATCTTGGATTTCAACAAAAAAAAATATTTTGAATATGCTGGAGCTGCTGGNGGTTTTATTGATAAATATGGTTTTCCTTATTGTAGAGGAAGAGTTTTTAGAACAGTTGAGGCTGATAAAGGTCAATATAATTTACCTAAAGAAATTTTTTGGGCTAGTGGCGCTTGTTTTGTAATAAAAAGTAAAATTTTTTGGAAGCTGAATGGATTTGATACCGATTTTTTTGCGCATCAAGAGGAAATCGACCTTTGTTGGAGAATTTTTAATCAGAATTACAAAATATGTGCACTAAGTGAATCTAAAGTTTTTCATATAGGCGGTGCTACTCTACCAAAATCTCCTAACAAAACATATTTAAACCACAGAAATTCACTTTTCATGTTGATTAAAAATCTTCCCAATAAAAATAAATTTAATATTTTACTTACACGGTTATTTATAGACTTCATTATTGCTATTTATTATCTATTTTCATTAAAACTATTGAATATAGTCTCGATANTTCGTGCNCATATAGCATTTTATGCTTGTTTNAGAAGATTTGCTNCTAAAGAGGTTAAAGTGAATAAAAAATCAGATTATTTTAAATATAAGAGCATTTTGTATGCATATTTTGTGAGAGGACATAGATATTTCAGAGATTTAAAGCACAAAAATTAAATAAATTCGTTTAATTTGTAAAAATTAAAATATTTAAACAAATTTATTATGAAAAGAGCTATAACTTTAGTGATGTCTGGGCTTTTACTTGCATCGTGTGTATCGCAAAAAAAATTCACAGAATTAGAAGAATTACAACAAAATACAAAAGATCTATTGGATTCTACTACAGTAAAATTAAATGCTACAAGCGAAGAAAAAGAGGCTGCATTGGCACAACTTGCTACTCTTAGCGAGCAAAATAAGTTTTTAAAAGAAAATAACCAAGATTTAATTGATAATATTGGAAATCTTACAACTCTTTCTACAAAAGGTGCAGAAAATCTTGAGATGTCTCTAGAAAGTATGAAAGAGAAAGATGTCAGAATCCAAAGAATGCAAGACGCTGTTACAAAAAAAGATTCCGTTACCTTAGCACTAGTTACAAGTCTTAAGGGTGTACTTGGTAATCTTAGTGACGATGATATCGAGATAAATGTCGAAAAAGGTGTTGTCTATGTTTCAATTTCAGATAAACTGTTATTTAGAAGTGGTAGTTATACTGTAACTTCTAGAGCAAAAGAAGTTTTAGGAAAGGTTGCTAAGGTTGTAAACGAAAAACCTGATATAGAATTTATGGTTGAAGGACACACTGATAACGTTCCTATTAAGATTGATGGAATTCAAGACAACTGGGAGCTTTCAGTTAAGCGTGCCACAGCCGTAGTAAGAATCTTAGAAAAAGATTTTGGAGTTGCACCATCTAGAATGACTGCTGCTGGTCGTAGTTATTACTTACCGATTGCAGATAACGATACTGCATCTAATCGTGCAAAAAACAGAAGAACTAGAATTGTAGTCCTACCAAAATTAGATCAATTTTATGATCTTATAGACCAGGGCATGCAGTCTGCACAGTAGTTAAGTTTACTTCATAAAAATTTGAAAGAGCTACTCTTATGAAGTAGCTCTTTTTATTTTTTAAAATAAATTTTAATTAGGAAATTCTAATCTCATTATCCTCTAAACGTTCATGAAAATAGAGAATAACATAAGTGCTTTAAAAAAAAGCATCCCTGAATATGTTGATATTGTTGCTGTATCAAAAACTAAACCCATTAAAGACTTGAAAAAAGCTTATCACGCCGGGCAGAGAATATTTGGCGAAAATAAAGTTCAAGAAATGGTATTGAAATTTGATAAATTACCAAAAGATATAGAGTGGCACATGATTGGACATGTACAAACAAATAAAGTAAAATATATGGCTTCTTTTGTTAATACTATCCACTCAGTCGATAGCCATAAACTATTAAAGGAAATTCAAAAACAGGCGTTTAAAAACAATCGAAAAATAAAATGTCTTATACAGGTTAGAATTGCTAATGAAGATACCAAATTTGGTATAGAGCCTTCAGAGTTAAATGATTTTTTAAACTTTTCCAAAATACTACCAAATATTAAAATCACAGGACTAATGGGAATGGCGAGCTTTACGGACAACAAAAATCAGATTAGAAATGAATTTAGAATACTTTCAAAACTTTATAATGATTTTAATGATCTTAAAGTATTATCAATGGGTATGAGTGGCGACTATCAGATAGGAATTGAGGAGGGCTCAACAATGATAAGGATTGGAAGTAAAATTTTTGGAGAGAGAAATTTTTAGAATGTATGCCATTATAGATATTGAAACAACTGGCGGTGATTATGATGAGGAAGGAATTACAGAAATTGCAATATATCAATATGATGGTTGTAAAATTACAGACCAATTTTGTAGTTTGGTAAATCCTAAAAAACAGATTCAACCATTTGTAAAAAAGCTTACTGGAATAAATGAAAAGATGCTCAAAAACGCACCTGCCTTTTTTGAAGTTGCCAAACGAATTATTGAAATCACAAACAATTGTATAATAATTGCCCACAATGCCGCTTTTGACTATAGAGTATTAAAGACAGAATTTAAAAGACTTGGTTACGCCTATGAAAGGAAAACAATTTGTACAATAACTTTATCAAAGAAACTACTACCTGATCAAAAAGTATTTAGTTTAGGTAAACTAGCTAGTAATCTTGGCATCCCTTTTTCAGACAGACATAGAGCCTTTGGAGATGCCCAAGTAACCCTAAAGCTCTTCGAATTGCTCGTTGAAAAAGACATAGGTAAAAATATAATTAGAGAACACACAAAGGTTTTAAAGAATAATAAAACTCCAAAAAGATATTTAAAAATTATTGACAAATTACCCACTAAAATGGGGATATATTATATTCTTGATGCAGATAATGAAATTATATATATCGGGAAAAGTAAAAATATAAAACAATCTGTAATTCGAGATCTAACCTCATCAAATAAAAAATCATTAATTATTCAAAATAAAATATCAAAAGTCTCGTTTTCTATAACTGGCGGAGAACTAACTACGCATCTGAAGCAGCAAAATGAAATAAAAATTAATCGTCCTGCATTAAATAGTTCTGCTAAATACAGAATTTATCCTATTGGAATTAGAATTGACAACACAAAAACTTACCATAATATAATTCTAGAGCAAGTCAAAAATAATTTCAAATATATAGCCGTCTATAAAAATAAAAAGTTAGCAAAAAAGGCGATTTTAATTTTGGCATCGGAATTTGGAATACAACTGAAGCATTCTAATTTCAGTACATTGAAAAATAAAAATTCAAATATTATAACTCCCAATTTCAACAAGATAATTCAGGAAAATGAAAGTTCTAAACAGCATAATAAAAAAATAATGGAATTATGTGAATCATTATCATATCCTTTTTCCGATTTCCTTTTAACTGAAAATGGCAGAAAGTACGGAGAATTCACTTTTATTTTAGTAAAAAATTATCAATTTAAAGGTTACGGATATTTTGAATTAAACCATCAAATCAAATCAATGTCACAGATAGTTTCACGTCTTGTTTCAATGGAAGAAAATAATGATGCCAAAAAATTAATTTGTAGTTTCTTAATAAGTAAGAAATATTTAAAGTTGATAAATTTATAAGTATTCACAAAATATCATAGATTAGAAGTAGAAGTTTCTTTAACTTATAATTATGAAAAGATTGCAACATTCTCTTCACACAATAATATATGAAGCTGATACACCTGCAGGAAGACTTTTTGATGTTTTACTATTGATTACTATATTATTAAGTGTTTTTTTTGTTTCACTAGAGAGTATTGAATCAATAAGTGATGTTTATAGTGAATACTTAAATACAGCTGAATGGATTGTTACAATTTTGTTTACGATTGAATATTTACTGCGGATAATCTGTGTCCGTAGACCCTTTAGTTATATTTTCAGTTTTTATGGGATGATTGACTTTGTTTCAATTGTGCCAAAATACCTCTCTTTGATTATAATTGGCACAAACAGTTTAGTAGCTTTAAAAGCACTTCGTCTATTAAGAGTATTTAGAATACTTAAACTTGCTCCATATGTAGGCGAGTCTAATGCTTTATTAAAAGCTTTAAGAGCAAGTGGAAGGAAAATATTTGTATTTCTTTTTAGTGTAGTCATTTTGTGCGTTATTTTTGGCAGTTTTATGTATCTTGTTGAAAGTGAAAAAAGTGGCTTTACTAGCATACCAAGTAGTATTTACTGGTGTATAGTAACTTTAACAACTGTTGGTTACGGAGATATTGCACCCATAACTCCATTTGGGCAATTTTTAGCGTCAATTATAATGGTTTTAGGTTATGGTATAATTGCTGTTCCAACTGGAATTGTTACAGCTGAAATGACAAAAAGCAAAAATATAGATTTAAATACCCAGTCTTGCCCATATTGTATGAATTCTGATCATAAAGAGGATGCAATTTATTGCCATGAGTGTGGTAAAATACTTAATGATGAAAAATAATACTTTAATTTATGTTGCTGGACCAACAAGTGTTGGTAAAACTAAATTTAGTATTGAACTTGCAAAAAAATTTAAAACAGAAATACTTTCATGTGACTCGAGACAATTTTACAATGAAATACCCATTGGCACCGGCGTGCCAAGTAAAGAAGAATTATCAGAGATTAGGCACCATTTCATTCAGCACAAATCTATTAAAGATACTTATACTGTAGGAGACTTTGAAAAAGAAATTATTTATAGAATGGATAAGCTTTTTAAAAATTATAAAACACTTATAATGGTTGGAGGATCAGGCATGTATGCNGANGCAGTTATGTTTGGATTAGATAAATTCCCAGAAGTTTCAAANGAAATTAGAAANCAAATAAACCATTTTTATGAAGCNCATGGTCTAAAATCNTTGCAAAACTTACTTTTTCAAAAGGATCCAAAATATTNCNATGTAGTAGATAAAAATAATCCTATTCGACTCATAAGAGCACTAGANGTTTCTATTAGCTCTGGTCGACCTTATTCATCNTTTTTAGGAAAGTCAACTAAAAAACGTGATTTTATTTCAAAAATGATTATTCTTGANTGTCCAAGGGAAAAACTTTATCNTAAAATTAATAAAAGGGTCGATTTAATGCTTGATANAGGNCTTAAAGAAGAAGCNTTTAAATTAATNAANTATAAAANCNTAACACCTTTAAAAACTATTGGATATAAGGAACTTTTCAAATTTTTTGAGGGAAAACTTTCTTCAGATACTGCTATCAGTGAAATAAAAAAAAATACTAGAAGATTTGCAAAAAAGCAAATTACATGGTTCAAAAAATACGATAATGCACTTAAGTTTTCATCTACTAAATCTATTATAGAAGTTTACGATATGTTAAATTTTTCTAAGTAATTTTTTATATTACTTTGAACTCTTTCTAATATATTGTTGGAAGAATACTTTACAAAAGGCTTCCCCATAATACTTTCAAATAGTTCAATATATCTTTTAGTAACAGATAATACAAAGGGATCGCCCATTTTAGGTAATTTTTGCCCAGGAAGTCCTTGAAAGTTATTCCCAATAAGCCATTCTCTTACAAATTCTTTTGAAAGTTGTCTCTGACTCTCACCTTTATTTTGTCTTTCGGAATAACCATCCTCATAAAAATATCGAGATGAATCAGGTGTGTGTATTTCGTCAATTAAAACAATTTCACCTTCTGTAGTTTTACCAAATTCATACTTTGTATCAACAAGTATCAATCCTTGTTTCTTTGCAATAGCTGTCCCACGTTCAAATAATTTTTCAGTATATTTTTCAAGAGTTTCATAATCAGATATACTTACAATACCACGACTAATTATTTCTTCTCTCGAAATATCTTGATCGTGATAACCTTTATCAGCCTTTGTTGAAGGTGTTATAATAGGTCTATCAAACTTGTCATTTTCTTTCATACCATTAGGAAGTTTGACACCACAGATTTCTCTTTGCCCAGATTTATATACTCTTGCTACGTGGCCTGTTAAATATCCTCTTATCACCATTTCAATTTTAAATGGTTTACAAATTTTACCAACTGAAACGTTTGGATCAGGAGTTGCCAAAAGCCAATTTGGCACAATATCTTCAGTCAAAGAGAGCATATTACTAGCTATCTGGTTTAATATTTGACCCTTATATGGTATTCCCTTGGGCAAAACTACATCAAATGCGGATATTCTGTCTGTTACAACAATGATTAACAGATTATTTTTTAATTTGTAAACATCACGAACTTTCCCAGTATACTTATTATTTAGTCCATCTATTTTGAAATCTGTATTTACTAATACATTAGACATTTTTAGTTGTTGTGTTCAATTGTTTTGTATGCCTCAATTATTTTTTTGACCAATAAATGCCTTATCACATCTTTATCGTCAAGCCTTATGATTCCTATACCATTTGAATTTTTAAGAATTAAAAGGGCTTCTTTTAGTCCTGACACCATGGTTCTTGGAAGGTCAATTTGCTCTGGATCGCCAGTAATCATAAATTTAGAATTTTTACCCATTCTAGTTAAAAACATTTTCATTTGTGAATGTGTTGAGTTTTGTGCTTCGTCAAGAATTACAAAAGCATTATCTAGGGTTCTTCCTCTCATGAATGCTAATGGAGCTATTTGAATAGTCCCTTTTACTAAATAATTTTGCAATGTTTCATTAGGTATCATATCTCTTAATGCATCATATAATGGCTGCATGTAAGGATCAAGTTTTTCATTCAAGTCACCAGGAAGAAAACCTAAATTTTCTCCTGCTTCAACAGCAGGTCGAGTTAAAATTATTCTTTTGACTTGTTTTTCCTTTAAAGCTCTTACCGCTAAAGCAACTCCTGTGTAAGTTTTTCCAGTTCCAGCAGGACCAATTGCAAAAACCATATCGTTTTCGTTCATTGATTCTACTAGTCTTTTTTGATTAAATGTCTTGGCTTTAATGATTTTTCCCCCTACTCCGTGTAAAATATTAGCTTCGGTACCACCATTCAAAATTATTTTTTCTTTTTTGTCAGCAAAAATAATTCTTTCAATTATCTCATCATTTAACACGTTATACTTACCATAATGAGAAATAAGCATATCTGTTTTAATCGAAAATTCTTGTAGAATATTTTCCTCGCCGTATGCTTTAATCGTATTACCTCTGGCAACTATCTTGATCTTAGGGAAATATTTACCTATTTTATCAATATTTGAGTTCTGATTACCAAAAAATTCTTGAACACTTACTCCAGATAAATCAATTTTAATTTCATTCAAAGGCTACAAATTTAAAATGGTTTATTTTTGTTATTAGTTAATTTNTATTCTATAAAATTAGATAATTTTAACATAATTAATAATTATAACCTCACTTTATGCCAATTGTAACATTAACTACAGATTTTGGACATAAAGATTTCTCCGTTTCGGTTATAAAAGGTGCCTTGATTCAACAGATTTCTAATGTAACAATCATAGACATATCCCACGAAATCAGTCCTTATAATCCCTCTGAAACTGCATATATTCTAAAAAATGCATTTCGCTCATTTCCAAATGGAAGCATTCACATTATTGGTGTAGAATCCGAATGGACGCCCGAAAATTCTCATATAGTTATGGAATTCGAAGAACATTATTTTATATCGTCTGATAATGGTGTTTTATCTTTGATAAAAGAAGACCTTAATGCAAGTAAAATTGTCGAAATAAACATCCATAAAAAGGTAATCTCTACATTTCCTGTGTTAGATGTTTTTATAAATGTTGCAGCTCACATTTCTAGAAAAGGAAAACTTGAGGTGATTGGTAAATCAATTACAGATATCAAAGAATTAACAAATATTAAACCAGTAATTAATAAAGATAAGAACCAAATTTTAGGTAGTGTTATTTATATTGATAATTATGGCAACTTAGTGACTAGTATAAAAGAATCTCTTTTTTATGAAGTTGGTAAATCCAGAAGTTTTACAATTTTTGCAAGAAGTATAAAATTTAAAAATATATATAAAAGTTACAGTCAGGCAATTGATTTCAACTTGCCAAAAGGGAAAAGGGAAGAAGATGGAAAAAAACTTGCATTATTTAACACTGCTGGCCATCTTGAATTAGCTGTCTACAAAAGTAATCCATTAACTGTAGGTGGTGCTGGATCACTTTTTGGATTGGGTTATCGTGATCCTGTAACCGTTCAATTTGATTAATATGTGGAGCATAGCAAAGAAAGAATTTAATTTTTATTTTAAAAGCTTAACGGGCTATTTGGTTATAGGGTCTTACCTAACAATTAATACACTAATTTTATGGTTCTTTGATACACCCTACAATTTTTTAAATTATGAAATTGTAGATATGAATTTGTTTTTTGAAATAAGTCCTTGGCTTTTAATAGTTCTAATTTGTTCGTTATCAATAGGAAGTTTTTCTGAGGAAATATCGAGTGGAACCATGGAGTTATTAATCACAAAACCCTTAAATGCAAATGAAATATTTGGCGGAAAGTTTTTGGGGATAACTTTTATTTTTTCTGTATGCGTTTTTATGACTATTTTGAATGTAGTTGCTCTAAACTCATTATTGACGTTCGAATCAGAACTAAATTGGTCTTCAATATTTACTTCCTACTTAGGATTGTTTCTAATTGGACTTGTGTTTATAAGTATTAGCTTATTTAGCTCACTTTTGTTTAAAAATCAAGTCGTATCATTTTTAACAGCTTTTATTTTTTGCTTTTTTCAATTTTTCGTTTGGGATTTCTTAGCTAAACTTGTTTATAATCCTTGGACTTATAAGATTATTTCAAATATTGGTATGAAAACTCACTATATAGGTTTAAATCTTGGCATTATTAAACTTGATGATGTTGTCTATCTAATTGGTTTAGTATTAATTTTCAGTATGCTGAGTATTAATCAAATAAAAAATGAACAGTGCAAATGAAATTGAGTTATAAACTGTTATTAACGACATTATTTATTGTAGCATTAATGTGTTCAAGTAATATATTTTTTATTCAAATTGATTTTACTAATGACAAAAGATATAGTTTATCAAAAAGTTCTCTAAACGAAATAAATAAAATTGANGAACCATTAATAATNGACATTTTTCTAGCAGGGAAATTACCTAAAACTTATTTGCCATTTCGAAATGAGCTAGATGTCATATTAAATAGATTAAAGTATTATAATAATAAAATTCTAATTCAATATAGTGACCCATTAGAATATGGTGATTCAGATTCGATAATTGAAGAAATGAATAAATTTGGATTAACCCCAGAAATTGTGGTTCAAAATAAAAATGGAAATCGTGAAGAAAATTTAATTTTNCCATGGGCCATTTTCAATTATAAAGGAAAATCTGAAAAGATAGGACTGCTAAAAAAACAACTTGGAAATACNCAGAACGAAAATATNATTCATTCTATACAGCTCCTTGAGAATAATATCATGGATGGAATATATAAAGTTAATATAAGAAAAAAGAAAAATATTGCTGTTCTAAATTCACACGGAACTTCAAAAAGAAACAAAATAGCAGACTTACTAAAAAACTTAGACCCATATTATAATTTATCAGCATTTGATTTAAAAAAATCNAATNCCTCACCTNTAGANAGGCTAAATGATTTAATGATGTTTGATCTGCTTGTAATTTCAAATGCTTCTAAAAAATTTTCNNCAAGTGATAAATATATTTTGGATCAATATAGTCTTCAAGGCGGAAAAATAATGTGGATGATTAATGGAGTANCAATAAATCGAGATAGTCTATTTAATAAATCTGGNAAAAGTTATGCTTTACCTCAAGAACTAAATCTTGAAGATTATTTTTTTCATAAGGGAGTTAAAATAGAAAAAACATTAATTCAAGATCTATATTGTGCCCCTATNGTACTCGCTAGCGGTTACGAAAATAATACTCAATACATTCCATATCCATGGGTGTACTATCCAATTATAAAACCTAAAGACTCTATAATTGGAAAAGANACGGGGCCAATTCTTTGTCAATTTGCTAGTCCAATTAAAACTATTGAAAATAAGCTTTCTAAATTTTTACTTTTGAAAAGTTCAGATTTTATAAAAATATCAACCTTTCCTGCAGTGATAAATTTAGAACAAGCTACTAACAAAATAAAACCCTCAACTTTTCTTCAAAAATCAAAAGCAATTAGTTATTTAATCCAAGGAGAAGAATATTCACTTTTTCAAAATCGGATTAAACCATTCAAATTCAATGGTAATATAGAAAAAGGGATTTTTGAAATGGTGATTATAGGTGATGGAAATATTGCTGAAAATCANATTGATANNGGGATTCCGCTTACATTAGGGTATGACAAATGGACTAACAATTTCTATTCTAATAAATCATGGATAATAAATGTTATTCATTTTCTAACTGGCAATAAAGATTATCTTAGTACGAAAGNNAAAAAATGGAATTTTGCTTTTTTTGATATTAAAAAANTAAAAACGATTNGNTNATATTGGAAGTTGCTCATNATTTTTTTNCCATTTTTAATAGGAATATCTACTCTATTAATTANCAACAGCTNTAGAAATAAACATCTAAAAATATAACTGTTGATAAGTTTCTTTTAAGATTAGAAGCTTTTCAAATATATTTGAATGTTTTATTATTTTACATAAACACCACTTTTATCCATAATTTGGGCAATACATAATTTATATATAGCGATGAANTTTATTACCTCAAGTGGTTTACTTCTTAAAGAGCTTCAAATGATAGGGGGTATAATAAATAGTACAACTACCCTACCTATTTTAGAAAACTTTATGTTTGATATAAATAATGATAAATTAACATTGACAGCGTCTGATCTTGAGACAACTTTTTCCACACAATTAAAAATTGAATCTGAAGATAATGAAAGAATTGCACTGCCTGCTAAATTATTATTAGATACATTAAAAACATTTCCAGACCAACCACTTACTTTTTTAAAAACTGAAAAAAATACTGTTGAAATAAATGCTAATAGTGGTAAATATTCTTTGGCATATATCGATGGAAGTGAATTCCCTTTAGCAGCTCAAATCACAGATTCGAAAACAACACTTATACCAAGTAAAATTCTGCACAAAGCAGTTAACTCGACACTTTTCGCAACTGGTAATGACGACTTAAGACCGGTCATGAGTGGTGTGTTTTTTCAATTTGATTCAGAATCATTAAAATTTATTGCAACCGATGCACATAAACTTGTGAAATACACTAGGCATGATCTGAAAACTGATCAGACTTCTGAATTTATAATGCCTAAAAAGCCACTCCAGCTTTTAAAGGGAATTCTTCAGGGTATTGATAATGACATAACTATTGAATATAATGATACTAATGCCCAATTTAGATTTGGTAATTCTGTCTTGACATCTAGACTTATTGACGGAAAATATCCAAACTATGAAGCTGTAATTCCCAAGGAAAACCCAAATGAAATGGTTGTAAATCGAATTCAGTTCCTAGACTCCGTTAGAAGGGTTAGTATTTTTTCAAATAAAACAACATATCAAATTAGTCTCAATATTGCCGGAGCCCAAATTATAGTATCTGCAGAGGATGTTGACTATAGTAATAGTGCTGAAGAGCGCTTAAATTGTGACTATCAAGGGGATGATATAAAAATCGGATTTAATTCAAGATTTTTAATTGAAATGTTAAATGGTCTTAGTTGTGAAGATATCAAGTTGTCAATGTCTCTACCTAACAGGGCTGGCTTAATAGCTCCTTTAGATAGCTTTGATAATGGCGAAGAAGTTACAATGTTAGTAATGCCGGTTATGCTCAATTCCTGATTCCAATATTTTGGTATTTAATAGTATATTTTCTATTTGAAGAATAACCGGGGTCACCTTTTTTTGGTGATTTTATCATGTTGTTGATTTAACTAACTCAGATAAACGTTTGTATGTGCCGTTTTCTAATTTTTCACGTATCCCCGCAAATGCATTTAAGGTAACTTCAACATCTTCAAGAGAATGAGTCGCAGTTGGAATTAAACGTAATAAGATTAATCCTTTGGGTATTACAGGATATACGACTATTGAACAAAATATACCGTAATTTTCTCTCAGGTCTTGTACAAGTGCCATTGCTTCAGGGATACTACCCTTTAAATAAACTGGAGTTACACAACTTTGAGTTGTTCCAATATCAAATCCTCTTTTAATAAGCCCATTCTGTAATGCATTGACATTTTCCCACAGTTTTTCTTTTAGTTCAGGTCTAGAACGTAATAAATCAAGTCTTTTAAGTGCACCTTTAACGAGTTGCATTTGTAAAGATTTTGCAAACATTTGAGAACGCATATTATATTTTAAATAATCAATTATTCCTTTATCAGCTGCTAAAAATGCTCCAGTTGATGCCATAGATTTTGCAAAGGTTGCAAAATAAACATCTATTTCATCTTGTACACCTTGTTCGTTACCAGCACCTTTTCCATTTTCACCTAAAGTGCCAAAACCATGAGCATCGTCTACTAAAAATCTAAATTTATATTTTGATTTTAAATTTGCTATTTCTTTGAGTTTACCTTGTTCACCTCGCATTCCAAAAACTCCCTCTGAAATAACTAGAATACCTCCACCTGTTTGTTCAGCAACTTTTGTAGCTCTTTGCAAATTTTTTTCTAAACTTTCAACATCATTATGCATATAAGTGAACCGTTTTCCAATATGTAGCCTAACACCATCAACAATACATGCGTGTGCGTCTGCATCGTACACAATAACGTCATCTTTACCAACTAAGGTATCAACTGTGGAAAGGATTCCCTGATATCCAAAATTCAAAAGATAAGCAGATTCTTTATCTACAAACTCAGCTAACTCTCTTTCGAGTTGTTCGTGAAGTTCCGTGTGCCCCGACATCATTCTAGCTCCCATTGGATAGGCTGAACCAAATTCAGCTGCCGCATCGGCGTCTGCTTTTCTAATCTCAGGTAAGTTTGCTAATCCAAGATAGTCATTTACACTCCAAGTGATAACCTCTTTTCCTTTAAATTTCATTCTATTTGAGATTGGCCCTTCTAGTTTTGGAAAAACAAAATACCCCTCAGCTTGTGAAGCCCACTTTCCCAAGGGACCTTTATTTTCATGAATTCTATCAAATAAATCTTTCATTTTTTTTCATTTAGCTCATTTACATATTCTATCTGTTGATGTGATNCATGATCAGAATCAAAAAAACCTTGTTTTTCCATCCAATCCTCACTATAAATTTTACTCATATATCTGGAACCATGATCAGGAAACATTATTACTACNTTACTATCATGATTAAAATATTCTTCNTTTACTAACTGAATTGTTGCCTGCATTGCTGCGCCAGATGTGTACCCTACAAACATACCCTCATTCCTTGTAACACTTCTTGCCGTATGTGCACTATCTTGATCTGTTACTTTTACAAAACGATCAATGTAATTAAAATAAGTTGTTTCTGGAATTAAATTTTTACCTAATCCTTCTATTCTATATGGATAAATTTCGTCTGGATCTAATTCGTTTGTTTCATGATATTTTTTTAGTACAGATCCGTATGCGTCAACACCAATAATTTTAATGTTTGGTTTTTTTTCTTTTAGAAATTTAGCTACTCCTGAGATAGTGCCTCCAGTTCCACTAGATGCAATCAAATGTGTGATTTTACCTTTAGTTTGTTCCCAAATTTCAGGACCAGTTGAATTATAATGAGCATCAACATTAAGTTGATTGAAGTATTGATTTATATAGAGTGAATCTTTTATTTCGCTATTTAAACGTTTAGCAACTTCATAATACGAACGGGGATCATCCGCTGGAACATTAGCAGGACAAACGTGTACTTCAGCACCCATTGCACTAAGCATATTAATTTTATCTTGCGATGATTTTGAACTTACCGCTAATACACAGTTATAACCTCTAATAATAGAAACCATAGCCAGGCTAAAACCAGTGTTTCCAGATGTAGTCTCAATAATGGTTGAACCCTTTTTTAATATACCAGTACGCTCAGCTTCTTTTACAATATAATAAGCAATTCTATCTTTATTTGAGTGGCCTGGGTTAAAAGCCTCAAACTTAGCGAAGTATTCACCTGGGTAACCTTCAACTGTCCGGTTAAGCTTAATAAGAGGTGTGTCTCCTATCAATTTTAAAATATTTCGATAGGCATTCACAGGTTGATTCATAATTAAGTCTTATACAAAACTGTGCAAATTTAATGAAAAAATATTATTCTACCTTCCCTTCTAGTTGTAACACAAAAGCATACTCATTTGCAATTTCTTTCAGTGAATTAAATCTACCGGAAGGTCCACTATGGCCAGCTTCCATGTTTGTTACTAAAAACAGCACATTTGAATCCGTTTTATGAGCCCTTAATTTTGCTACCCATTTTGTTGGCTCCCAATACTGAACTTGAGAATCATGGTATCCTGAAGTAACCATTATATTTGGATAATCTTGCTTTTTTACGTTGTCATAAGGTGAATAAGACATTATATAATCGTAATATTTTTTATTATTTGGATTACCCCATTCATCATATTCCCCTGTTGTAAGTGGAATACTTTCGTCAAGCATTGTCGTAATAACATCTACAAATGGCACAGATGCTATTACACTATTATATAAAAAGGGTGCTTCATTTAATATTGCTCCCATTAATAATCCGCCAGCTGATCCCCCCATTGCGTGGATGTGATCAGCACTAGAAATTCCATTTTTAATTAAAAATTTAGTAGAGTCAATAAAATCATCAAATGTATTTTTTTTATTCAATAACTTACCATCTTCATACCAAGAACGCCCAAGATATTGTCCACCACGAACATGTGCAATAGCATATATAAAACCTCGGTCAAGAAGACTTAAACGATTTGAGGAGAAATAAGGGTCAATTGTATAACCGTATGATCCATAAGCATATAAAAGTAATGGCGTGTTTAAATCTAATTTTGTATCCTTATGATATACTAAAGAAATA
This sequence comes from Flavobacteriaceae bacterium TMED68, assembly GCA_002167525.1. Next base: position 24,630 of record NHDV01000026.1, on the reverse strand, counting down.
GCGATTTTCTCCCCATCTCTACTATCTGCCCAAAGTCTTTTTTCAATATAGTTATTAGACTTAAATTTTGAATTGGGAACTGTTCTTTGCTTTAATAATTTTTTTGTTTTTGAATTCATATCGTATTCAAAAATAGTTGTTGGCGTGGTCAATGATGTATAACCAAATCGAAAACTTGAAGTTTCAAAGTTTGGATTAAAACTTCCTGATAGTGAATAAGTTTTACCTGATATTGGTATGAAATAATCTTCTGTTTCATCCCATCGTTTTACTTTTAGTTTTGTAAGACCATTCTTGCGTTCTGTTACAACCCAATGATCATTGAAAATCTCAAAATCTTCTAATAAAACATGATCACGGTGTTCTAAGATATCAATCCAATTTTCACTTGAAGGATTATTAATTGAGGTTTTGGAAATCTTGAAGTTGTATGCACCATCTTTATTATTCATTATGTAAAATTTCTCTTTAAAATGAGAAACGGAATATTTAAGATTTCTTGTTCTTTTTTGAATTAATTTGAAATCAGATAATGGTTGAGATGATTTAATAAATTGGTATTCTGAAGTTAATGTACTGTAAGAAGCTATGAAAATATATTCTTTTGATTTCGACTCGTTTACATACACTGAAAATGTCTCATCTTCTTCGTGAAAAATGAGTGTATCCAAATCATTAGGCTTTGAAATGTCATGTAGAAATACTTTTTCTGAACGTAATGTTTGTTCGTTTTTTTTTACGTAGAAAAAATTTTTATTATTTGATGACCAAGCAGTTGAACCAGTTGTGTTTTTAATTTTGGTATTTAACACCTTGTTTGTTAATAAGTCTTTTACATAAAGAGTATACTTACGTCTTGATTCAGTATCAATCCCATATATAACTTTTGTATTGTCTGGACTTACATTAATCCCTACTAACTGAAAATAATCTTGGTTCTCAGCCAACTTATTACAATCAAATAATACTTCTTCACTTGCAGTTAAAGAATCTTTTTTCCGAGTGTAAATAGGGTACTGTTTTCCTTTTTCATAACGTGTTACATACCAGAAACCATTTAAGAAATAAGGTACTGACTCATCTTCTTCTTTTATTCTTTTCTTCATTTCTAAAAATAAATCTTCTTTAAGAGATTTTGAGCTCTCTGTCATTCTTTGGTAATAATCATTCTCTCTTTCCAAATAATCAACTACTTCAGGATTTTCTTTTTCTTTAATCCAGTAATAATTATCAATCCTAATATCACCGTGTTTTTTTAACTGATATGGAATTTTCTCAGCTTTTGGAGCTTTAAGTGTTACATCGAATTTCATCACAATTTTCTTTTTGCAGCATACAAATGTACAGATGATGATCATTATTTTTACAATCTTAATCATTATATTCAATTTTGGGTAATGTTTCCAAAAGATATAAGTGTTGACCNTCGGTGTAGTCTCTGTGGGTTACCATTCTTAATTTCCCTTTACCAAGACTTAATATCAATATATTTTTATTTTTTAATTTTTCTACAAATGAAATTTCATCATGTTGGTTCTTTAATGAAAAAATGATAATGTTTGTTTCTACAGGTTTTANCTCTTTTACAAATGAGCATTTTTTTAGTGCACNAGCTATCTCTTTTGCTTTCTTATGATCATTGTTGAGATCTGAACGATGATATTTTAATGCATAACTTCCAGCTGCTGCCAAATATCCTGCTTGTCTCATTCCTCCGCCAAATACCTTTCTAATTCTTAGTGCTTTATTAATATATTTTTTAGATCCTACTAGAACAGAACCCACAGGACATCCTAAGCCCTTGCTTAGACAAAGTGATATTGTATCAAATAATTCACCATATTTTTTTGGATTTTCATTAGTNACTTCTAATGCATTCCAAAGTCTAGCTCCATCTAAATGCAAGCCAAGTTTATTTTTGACGCAAACCTCTTTAATTTTCAGTATTTCATTTAAATCATAAATAGCACCACCTCCTTTATTAGTTGTATTTTCCAAACATACCAAACTTGTTTTAGGACTATGATAAAAATCAGAGGGATTAATTGATTCCGAAATCTGTTCTGCGTTTATTCTTCCCCTATCTCCTGAAATCATTTTNCATGAAACACCTGAGTTGAAGCTGACACCACCTCCTTCNTAATTGAATATATGTGAATAATGATCACATATAATTTGCTCTCCTGGTTGGGTATGGACTTTTATGGCTGTTTGATTTGTCATAGTACCAGAAGGAAAAAAAAGTGCTGCTTCTTTTCCAAATAAAGAAGCTACTTCACTCTCAAGTTTATTAACCGAAGGGTCTTCCTTAAAAACGTCATCACCCACGGTAGCGGAAAACATTGCCTCCAGCATTTTAGGAGAGGGTTTTGTTATAGTATCACTTATCAAATTAACAATCATAAATCAAAAATCACATGAATAATTCCCAATAGGTGATCCATCGGGAAGTTTTTGTGAGTCAGGTAATTTAATTGAAGAGGGATCAGTAAAGTATTTATCAATTAGGGAACGATATACCTCAGAAAAACCGTATTCATCTTGTGCCGCAAGCCACCGGTCTAGTTTAATTAGCTGATTAAAGACAGTAGCTTTTACAATTGGGTTAGACTCTGTTTGAAGACCTAGTATTATTATATATTTAAGAATATTATTTTTCACTAAGTCGTTTAATTGCTGAAAATGTTTATTTCTATGTTTAGCTTTAAAATGAGAGTCTATTAAATTATTTAAAGTCTCTTCCAAAGAAAGTTGATTGCTATCAAAACCATANTGTGTGACTAATCGATTTGCACGTTCAGGATNAAGTAACATTTTTATAAAGTTTTCGCTTAAACTGTTAGCAATTCCTAGATAATCAAACGTTATGCCTGTATCTGATAAAAAATTTTCTCTACTACGAGGATTAAAAAAGGAGCGTGGAGGAAGAAGACCATGAAAGTTTTCAGGAAGAGCTAAGNATTNAGGAGATAAAGCTTTTTGGTAAGCCAACAAAGCATTTCTNTGTNTTGTTGGNTCAACAACATTCACATTNTATTTTTGTGATCCCTTTACNGCATAGTCATAATCAACCCCTCCAATTANTTTGACAACNGCTTCCATTTGGTATCTGTGGAGCAAATAAATTGGAACCATTCGATCTTCCAGTGTACTATAGGTTTCTCCATCTCTCAGATGATTTATGGAAAAGTTTTCTAGGGCCTTCTTGCGAATATCTAATAAGTGTACAAGCTCAGTTGTGGGGATACTGCCATTATCCCATAAGTGAGCAAGTGGATGTGCGCCACCAANGGGCCTCGCGTCTTTATCAGTTATAAAACGATGTCCATCTAGAGCACTTTTCNTCAAAATAGAATCAAGAGCTTTTTCTTCATTGATATTTTTCGGAAAGTGACTATATGAATAAGCTATACTTACTTTATCCCATTCACCTATTCCATTTTCATAAGCCTCAGAAATAGAAATCTCTCCATTTTTAAACGTAATATTTGGGTGCGGGTAATCCATAACTGAGCTTCTTAAATTAGTACTTGCTGTGAAGTTGTGCGCAAAGCCGAGGGTATGACCAATTTCGTGTGCTGACAATTGACGGATTCTAGATAATGCCATTTCAAGTGCAATATTTTCTCTATTATTATTTTTTAAAAAGGGTTGCTCAATTAGTCCAAGTGCTATCATAAAATCCTGACGTATTCGAAGACTCCCTAATGTTACNTGTCCNTTGATGATTTCNCCTGTNCGAGGATCTATAACACTTGATCCATAACTCCATCCTCTTGTAGAACGATGAACCCATTGAATTACATTATAGCGGATATCTAATGGATCTGCATTTTTAGGTAGCATTTTTACCTGAAATGCATTTTTAAAACCAATATTTTCAAAAGCCTGATTCCACCACATTCCACCTTCTATCAGAGCGCTGCGAACTGGCTCAGGTGTTCCATTATCTAANTAATAAATAATAGGTTCCTTAGCCTCACTAGAGGTGGCAGAAGGATTTTTTTTTATGAGACGATGGCGCAATAGGTATTGTTTTTTAGTAGATTGACTGACAGGAGTAGTGTAGTCATAAAAGGTCAAAGCATTTGCTCCAGACCTAGGATCAAAATGACGTGGACTGTAATTTGAATCGGGTAATGAAACAAATGAATGATGCTGATTCAATGTTATTGACTCTGGGGTTGGTGTCACAGACGATATTAATGTGCCGCTGGGTGTTCCAGAAAAAGTTAACATTATGTCAAATTCAATNTTTTTCGGAAAAGCTTTAGTTCTAGGTAAAGAAATTGAAGACCGAGAAGGATCTATTTCATAATCACCTTCATCCATAAAACTTAAACGATTGGCAACTCCATGAGCATCTTGCATCAAAAAGGGTGTTAAATCAATCTCATATCCCTTTTCAGAAGTGTCAATTATGGGAAAACCAAATAAGATTGATCTTGCAAAAGCCTCATTTATAGACCTTTTCTCTTGAGGGTTATCTGATGTTGAACGATAACTTAGGTTTGGTTGAATAAGCATTAGTTTGTTACCAAATTTTGAAAAATATACAATACGTTGATTCCCAAGCTGGCCTCGGTCTAGGCCAATGTCATTATTACCCATACCAGCGCTTAAACTATTAACATAAAGGAATTCTTTCTCAAGCTCACTAACTGTTAAATAGATGCGATCTTTATCGTGATTATATATGAAATCAAAAAGTCCAGAAAAAGATTGAATTTTTTCTGAAGATTTATTTGATTTTNATTTGCCTTTATTTTGAGCTGAATTTATATTAAAAATCAGGCAGAAGAAAAAGCATATAAATNTTTTAAGTTTCATTGGGCCTATTGTATAAATAAAATTACTAAAAACTAATAACATCTTATGTAGTAAGATACTAGTAATAAGGNGGAAATAGTTGCTTAATGTAAAGTTTATTATTTTTTATAAATTTANTNATGATTACTTCAGAACAATACAAAGATATTATCNATCGCCTTGGTGCACTAAGACGCTATCTTTGACATTGATTCAAAACAAATAGAAATNGANAACNAAGAAGAAAAATCTTTGTCTCCTCACTTTTGGAATAATGTTCAGGAAGCTGAAAAGCACNTGAAAAANTTACGTAACCTTAAAAAATGGGTTACTCATTTTAANGAAATCCAAAGTAAAACTGAAGAGTTAGAAATTTANATGGAATTCGCTANAGACGNNGAATCTAATTCTGACGAAATTATAANTANTTATAATGATACATTGGAACTTCTTGAAAATCTTGAATTTAAAAATATGCTCTCAAATGAGGGGGATAATCTTAGTGCTGTAATACAAATAACTGCTGGAGCAGGTGGTACAGAAAGCTGTGACTGGGCCGAAATGTTAATGCGGATGTATTTAATGTGGGCTGAAAAAAAAGAATTTAAAATAAAAGAATTGAATAATCAGGCTGGTGATGTTGCTGGATTAAAAACTGTAACTTTAGAGTTTGAAGGTGAATTTGCTTTTGGCTGGCTAAAAGGTGAAAATGGAGTTCATCGTTTAGTACGTATCTCACCTTTTGATAGTAATGCGAAAAGACACACATCTTTCGCATCTGTTTATGTTTATCCACTAGTCGATGATAATATTCAGATTAATATTAATCCTGCCGATATTTCCTGGGAAACAATGCGAGCTAGTGGTGCTGGTGGCCAAAATGTAAATAAAGTTGAAACAGCTGTTAGACTTCGTCATAAAAACAGTGGTATAATAATTGAAAATTCTGAAACTAGATCACAACTAGAAAACAAAAATAAAGCAATGCAACTTTTACGTTCTCAACTCTATGAGATAGAACTTCAAAAAAAATTTGCTGAAAGAGATAAGATTGAAGCTGAAAAAAAGAAAATTGAGTGGGGATCACAAATACGAAACTATGTAATGCATCCATATAAACTAGTAAAAGACGTTCGATCTCAACACGAAGTTAACGATGTAAATGCTGTACTGAATGGACAAATTGATTCTTTTTTAAAGGCCTACCTAATGACAATAAATCAAAATGAACAAGAAAAATAGTATTAATATTAAAAACATAATCTTTGATCTTGGCGGAGTACTCATAGATTGGAATCCTGATTATGTTTTTTTAAAAGAATTTAAGGGGGATAGAGTAAAATTAAAGGAGTTTTATGAAAAAGTATGCACTTTTGAATGGAATGAAAATCAGGATGCAGGATATCCACTAGATAAAGCAACCGAAGATAGAATTAAGATATTTCCTGAGCATGAAGATCAAATTAGAATGTATTATGGCAGATGGGAAGAAATGATTGGCGGTGAAATCGAAGTGGTTGTCAAAGTATTAAAAAATATTGTAAATGAAAATAAATTTCGTGTTTTGGCTTTGACTAATTGGAGCGCAGAAACCTTTCCAATAGCTTTAAAAAAATTTGATTTTCTGCATTTATTTGAGGGAATAGTTGTATCTGGTACTGAAAAAACCAGAAAACCATTTTCTGATATTTATGAAATAATTTTGAATAGATATAATTTAATAGCATCTGAATCTATTTTTATCGATGATAATATTCGTAATATTAAAGCTGCAAATAAATTTGGTATTAAAACAATTCATTTTAAAAATCCATTACAATTAAAGTCCGATCTAAAAATAAATGGAATCATACAATAAGTGATGGAATCTGTTTTTTTAAAATTAATATCAATTAATGATTTAAAAAATTTAAGATCAGTCTCGATTGAAACTTTTAAGCAAACATTCGCTGCTCAAAACACTAATGAAAATATTCTTTTGTACTTAAAAAATAATCTTAGTTGTGAACAGTTAAAAAAAGAAATAAGTGAACCTAATTCTAAATTTTACTTTGTCAAAGGAAAAAATAAAATAATTGGTTATTTAAAATTAAATTTTTATAAATCTCAAAGAGAAAAAATGTATCTCCATAATGGCTTTGANATTGAAAGAATATATTTAACCGCAGAATTTCAAGGAAAAGGNCTAGGGGAAAAACTTTTAGCTAAAATTTTAAATATGGGAAAAGAAATGGGTTACAAAAAGTTATGGNTGGGTGTTTGGGAGAATAATTTTAGGGCAATTAAATTTTATAAAAAAAAACGGTTTTAAAAAATTTGGACAACACAATTTTAAGTTGGGAAAAGATATGCAAACAGATTATTTGTTGGAAATAGATCTTTAAAAAAAAATTAAAATGGTGATAGTTTATCNGNTTTATTATCATCAAACTCTGAGTCAAANTCATCTGAATCTTTTGAGTTACTTGACTCAATTCTTTCGTTACTATTAGGATTCATTTTAGATTGAAATTCAAAGGGAGTATCGAATGATTCTAGATCCTCAAATTTACCAAGATGAGGAACGAATTTCATTCTAATATTATCTAAACCACCATTTCTATGTTTAGCTACGATTAATTCAGCTTGGCCCTGAGCAGGACTTCGCTCATTATCATCCCATTCATCTATATTATAATATTCTGGACGGTAAATAAATGAAACTATATCGGCATCTTGCTCAATTGCTCCAGACTCTCTTAAATCAGATAACATAGGTCTTTTGGTTCCACCACGTGTCTCTACAGCTCTTGATAATTGTGATAAAGCTATTACTGGTATATCAAGTTCTTTAGCAAGTGATTTTAAATTTCTAGAAATTATTGAAATTTCTTGTTCTCTATTTCCAGCTTTACTATTTGTACCAGATGTCATCAATTGTAAATAATCGACAATGATNAGTCTAATTCCATTTTGAGAAGCCAGGCGTCTAGCCTTTGCCCTCAAATCAAAAATTGACAAAGAAGGAGTGTCATCTATAAAAAGCGGAGCTTTTTCTAGGTCAGTTACTTTAATGTTCAATTGCTGCCACTCGTGATCTATTAATTTTCCTGTTCTCAATTTTTCCGATGATAGTCCTGTCTCAGCCGATATCAATCTTGTAATTAGTTGCACAGAGGACATTTCTAAGGAGAAAAATGCAACTGGAATTCCTTTTGTAACTGAAATTTTTCTTGCCATTGAAAGAGTCAGTGCTGTTTTACCCATACCTGGTCTAGCAGCAATTATTATTAAATCACTAGATTGCCAACCCGATGTCAATTTATCAAGCTTTTCAAAACCTGTTGAGATACCACTTAAACCCTCTCGGTTGGAAATATCTTCTATACGNTTTTTTGCTTCTAAAACNAGNTTTTGAGCNGTTTCCGATGATTTTTTTATATTNCCTTGAGTTACGTCATACAATTTTGATTCTGCTTGATCTAGTAAATCAAAGACATCCGTACTTTCCAAATATGCAGTTTCAATAATTTCGTTTGAAATCCTAATTAAACTGCGTTGAATAAATTTTTGCAGAATTATTCGTGCATGAAATTCTATGTGAGCAGATGAGGCTACTCTTTGTGACAATTGAACCAAATAAAATTCCCCACCGACTTGATCTANTTTTCCCTCTTTTCTTAATGNAGAAGAAACAGTNAGAAGATCAATTGGTTGTGAGTCATGAAAAAGACTATATATTGATTCAAAAATGAATTGATGAGATTTCTTGTAGAAGGCCTCTGGTTGTAATATATCAATAACTTCATCCACACCCTTTTTATCAATTAACATTGCACCCAAAACAGCCTCCTCTAATTCAATAGCTTGTGGCGGTATTTTCCCCTTTTGTAAATTTATGATGGTAGGTTCTACAATTTTTTTTAAACCCTCAGACTTCTTATTTTCCATTGGACTAAAATAANTAATTTTATCAACGTCTACATAAAATGGTTATCCCCAATCTATGAAAAATAGATGTTTATAAGTTATGAGTTTTTGTTAAGAACCGATAATTATTCTAAAATCTCACCCATCCCAATAAATTTGGTTCGCCGTTGTTCGACTCTTGTTCTTGGATTAATTTTTGAGATTTTTTTAAATGCTAAAAGAATTTCTTTTTTTACATTTAAAAATGTTGTTTCTCTATCATAGTGGGCTCCTCCAAGGGGTTCCTTAATGATTTTGTCGATTAATTTGTTTTGTAACATATCTTTCGAGGTCAACTTCAATGCTTCAGCAGCTTCCTCTTTATGCTCCCAACTTCTCCATAATATGGAAGAACACGATTCAGGAGATATTACCGAATACCANGTATTTTCAAGCATAAATATTTTATCCCCTACTCCAATACCTAGNGCTCCTCCCGANGCACCCTCACCAATAATAACNACAATAATAGGAACTGATAATGACATCATTTCATATATATTTCGTGCNATTGCTTCTCCTTGTCCTCTTTCTTCGGCCTCTAACCCTGGAAAAGCCCCAGGTGTATCTATAAAAGTNATGATAGGAATATCAAACTTATCAGCAGATTTCATTAACCTTAAGGCNTTACGNTATCCTTCGGGATTAGCCATTCCAAAATTACGGTATTGCCTNGTTTTCGTNTTATATCCCTTTTGGGTACCNATAAACATGAATGATTGGTCATCTATTTTACCTANGCCTCCTACCATGGCTTTGTCGTCAGCTACATTTCGATCACCATGAAGTTCTAAAAAGGTTCCATTTGTTAATGAATTAATATAATCNAAGGTGTACGGTCTTGATGGATGACGTGATAATTGAACTCGTTGCCAAGCTGTCAAATTACCATAAATTTGTTTTTTTACTTTTTCAAGCTTTCTTTCAATTTGTAAATAAGTTTCCGAAACATCTACATTACTTTNTGATCCAATTAATTTACATTTNTCGAGTTGTTCATGCATCTCCTTAANTGGTAACTCAAATTCTAAATATTCCATANACATAAATTGATGAAACAAATGTAAAAATTCTTTACAATAAGATTTAAATTATTTTAGTCTCTTTGTTCCTTTTGTAAATGGTATTCATGAAAATCGAACATANAACGATAACAAATCCAANATAGAAATTAAAGCTTAAAATAGCTTTATCCTTCCAAATTAAAATTGATAGTATTATACCATAAATTGGTTCAAGATTGATTATCATCATGACTGTAAAAGAAGAAAGATGTCGCAAGACTTTTATAGAGATATTGAAAGCATATGATGTACATAATATTCCTAATATCAAAATCCATAAAAAATCATATCCTTTTAGTTTAAAATCTAATAATTTAAATTCATTTGTTAAAAGATAAAAAAATAGGCAGCCCCCCCCACCTATTAATAGTTCATAAAAGGATAATGTTATAAAATTATTTTTTTTGACTAAACTGCGATTTAGAATTGTAAATAAGGATGACAAAAAAGCAGAAAATAATGCAATGGTTATTCCAATTAAATGCTCAAATTCAGCACTATATATTAAAATAACACCTACGATTGTGATACATCCAAAAAAAATCTCATAAGGTGATATTTTTTTTCTGTTGTAAACAGGATCAACAAATGCAGTTATTAAAGCTCCAGCAGACATCATACTCAAAGTGATTGATATGGTAGATATTTTAATTGCATAAAAAAAAGTCACCCAGTGTGCACCTATAATTATTCCAGAAAAAAAAACTTTTTTAAAAACCTTTTTATCAATTCTAAAATACGTAGGGTTAATAATCAGAAAAAATATCGCCAAACCTAGAGCCCCAATTAACATTCGATAAATTACANTAGGTAAAGCTTCAAGTGAAATTAATGCACCTAGTATTGACGTAAATCCATAAAGAAAGACAATGAAGTGATATAAGATTAAATTTTTTTCCCTAACGTTTAGCATGACGTAATAAAAAGAATGCTAAAGAACCAAAAAGAAAAAGAGGTAACCAAGCTGCTAGAAAAGGAGAAAAAGTGGATTTATTTACCATTACACCAAAAATCTTATCAAAAAAGATGAAAAGAAACCCTAAACTTATACCAAATGCTAAATTAACTCCCATACCACCTCTTCGCTTGAATGAAGAAACTGCTACAGCAATCAATGTCAAAATAAATGATGAAATCGGTATACTCCACCTTTTGTGCCTAACTAATAAATGATTATTTATAAGAGAAGATCCTCTTTGTCTTTCTTCGTAAATAAATTTGTTCAACTGACCAAATGTTAGTGTTTCAGCTATATAATTTACAGGAGCCAAGTCATTAATTTCAAAATCAAATATTGTATCCTTTCTTTTAANATCCTCATAAATTTCTTTATCTCCTNTAAAAATCCTTTTTTTNTAGCCAGATAATCTGAAAATACTATCTTTTTCAACCCAGCGGATTCTTCTGGCAGCAATTTTAAATTTCAAATTATTTTGCTCAAAATGTTCTAAAGTAAAATTTGAAGCCTGTTTACGAACAGGATCATAGTTATTTACATATATATATTCATTTTCATTTATTTGCAAATATACTTTGTCTGTATCTCTAGCTTCTTTTTTTACTAGGTATTTGTATCGAAAATCATTAAATCCCTTATTAGATTTTGGAACAATAAACATTCCTGCTAAAAAAGAAAAAACAGCAATAATTGATGCGCTAACTAAAAAGGGTCTTAAATATCTAAAAAAGGAGATNCCCGAACTTAAAATTGCTATTATTTCGGTATTATTTGCCAGTTTTGAGGTAAACCATATGACTGAAAGAAACAAAAAAATAGGAAAGAGAAGATTTGCAAAATACCAAGTAAAATCTATGTAGTACTCTAAAATACTATTTAGCGGNACTTCTTTTTCTTTTAACTTGTCAACTTTCTCTGCAATATCGACCATTATTCCAATTGGAATGAATAACAAGATCATNACCAAAAATGTGCCTATATANCGTTTTATTATATATAAATCAATAATTTTCAATTATATACGTTGTTGCATATTTTTTACCATTTTTTCTTTCCAACTATAAAAGCTACCCTCTAAGATATGGTTTCTAGCTTCTCGAACCAACCACAAATAAAAACTCAAATTATGAAGTGATACAATCTGTTTTCCAAGCATTTCATTAACACTAAATAAATGTCTTACNTATGCTTTGGAATAATCTTTATCAACATAGGAAGATCCAAAACTGTCTAGNGCTGAAAAATCATTTTGCCATTTNTTATTTTTTATATTGATAGTACCCTCTGAAGTAAACATCATTCCATTTCTTCCATTTCTTGTTGGCATAACACAATCAAACATATCTACTCCTAAAGCAATATTTTCTAATAAATTTACAGGTGTTCCAACTCCCATTAAATAACGCGGTTTATGTTTTGGAAGTATCTCGCATACATCATTTGTCATAGAATACATTTCATCTATTGACTCCCCTACTGATAGCCCTCCTATAGCATTACCATAAGAATTTTGTGCTGCAATAAAATGAGCAGATTCTTTTCTAAGTTCTGAATAAACACTTCCTTGTACAATAGGAAAAAGTGCTTGATTGTATTCATATGTAGAGGGTAATCTTAAATGCTCTTTTAAACAACGTTTAAGCCACCTATGAGTTCTTTCCATGGACTCTTTTGCATAATCGTAGCCGCATGGGTAAGGTGTACATTCATCTAGTGGCATAATTATATCAGCTCCAATTTGTCGCTGCAATTCAATAACTTTTTCTGGGGTAAACATATGGTACGATCCATCAATATGTGACTTAAATTTCACACCCTCTTCTTTAATTTTTCTATTTGCGGAAAGTGAATATACCTGATATCCACCGGAGTCTGTCAAAATCGGTCGATTCCATCCCATAAATTTATGAAGACCNCCTGATTTTCTTATNGTAGANATACCNGGNCTTAAATACAAGTGGTAAGTATTTCCTAAAATTATTTTTGCATTAACATCNTTTTGCAATTCATTNTTATGAATCCCCTTNACNGTTCCTAANGTTCCAACTGGCATAAAGATGGGCGTTTCGATCGCACCATGATCAGTAATTAATTTTCCTGCTCTTGCATTTGTATGATTGTCAGATTTTGTGAGTTGAAATTCCATTAGTTGCAAATATAGTGTCTTAAAAAAAAAATTAATTGAAGTTATGATTGTTAATTACTTAATGAAATATCATAAGAAAATTTAGAAATTGACCTTTGATAATGCTTTTACTTAAGTTAAATTTGTTTTTTATGCCAGATTTAAATTTTTTAGAAAGTTTAACAATTCAAGTTAGAAGAGATATTCTTAGGATGGTTCATAAAGTAAACTCAGGACATCCTGGGGGTTCACTGGGTTGCGCCGAGTTTTTTGTTGTCCTCTACTTTGATCAAATGGAATTTAATCTTCCATTCTCCATGGATGGAAAAAACGAAGATTTGTTCTTTTTATCAAACGGACACATATCACCAGTCTTCTATAGTGTGCTAGCTAGAAAAGGATTTTTTCCTTTAAAGGAACTTAACTCTTTTAGGCATATTAATTCAAGGTTGCAGGGACACCCAACGACTCATGAAGGACTTCCTGGGATTAGAGTTGCATCAGGCTCACTAGGACAAGGCCTCTCAGTTGCAGTTGGAGCTGCATTGTCAAAAAAATTAAATAACGATCCAAAAACTATTTACGTACTTATGGGTGATGGTGAATTACAGGAAGGACAAAATTGGGAAGCTATTATGTTTGCCGCAGCTAAAAAAGTAGATAATTTAATCGCGATAATTGACTTAAATGGCAAACAAATTGATGGAAATACTGATGATGTACTTCCAATGGGAAGTTTAAAAGATAAGTTTATTGCTTTTGGTTGGCAAGTTCATGAGATTGAAAATGGAAATTCCATTTCTCTGCTCATTAAAAAAATTGAGCTTGCTAAATCAGATCTTGGCCTTAAAAAACCTATTGTACTTTTGATGAAAACAGAAATGGGAAATGGCGTTGACTTTATGATGCATACACATGCCTGGCATGGAAAAGCTCCAAATGATGAACAATTATCAATCGCATTAAGTCAAAATAAAGAAACTCTTGGTGATTATTAATTACAAAATCTAAATGAAAGTATTTTCAAATTTGGGAAATAATGACACCCGTTCAGGTTTTGGACAAGGGTTGGCTGAATTAGGAAGAATTAATCCCAATGTAATTGCGCTATGTGCAGATCTTGTTGGATCTTTAAAGATGCAAACATTTATCGATGAAAATCCTACTCGTTTTTTTCAGGTTGGCATAGCTGAGGCAAATATGATGGGGATTGCAGCTGGTTTGACAATTGGTGGTAAAATTCCATTTACCGGTACATTTGCTAATTTTTCAACAGGACGAGTTTACGACCAAATAAGACAGTCTATCGCATATTCAAACAAAAATGTTAAAATATGTGCCTCACACGCTGGCATAACCCTAGGGGAAGATGGAGCTACACACCAAATACTCGAGGATATTGGATTAATGAAAATGATTCCTGGAATGGTGGTAATTAATCCTTGTGATTACAACCAGACAAAACTTGCCACTTTAGCTATAGCTAAATATAACGGTCCTGTTTATTTGCGTTTTGGACGTCCTTCTGTTCCTAATTTTACAACAAATGATCTTGGTTTTAAAATAGGCGAAGGTATACTTCTAAAACCAGGTTCTGATGTAACAATTGTAGCAACAGGTCACCTTGTTTGGGAAGCCCTTGAGGCCTCTATTGAATTAAAAAAATATGGAGTTGACTCAGAGGTTATTAACATACATACTATAAAACCACTAGATGAAAAAATTATATTAGAATCAGTAAAAAAAACAGGATGTATTGTAAGCGCTGAAGAACATAACTATATAGGTGGCCTAGGTGAAAGTATTTCAGGTTTACTGGCCGCAAAATACCCAATTCCCATGGAATTTGTAGCTACACAAGATACTTTTGGCGAATCTGGCACACCTGCAGAACTAATGGCAAAATATGGATTAAATAAAGACGCTATTATTCAAAAAGTTTTAGAATTAAAAAAACGTCTTTAAGCAGTATAATATGAATCAAATTAAAAAATATTTCTATTTGTTAATTTTGTCACCAACAATAACTTTTGCTCAACTCGAATATGGTATTAAAGGTGGTATAAATATGACTGCCTCTGGTCAAATAGAAGACGCCGTTATTGATTTAACCTCATCAGAAAATCTAAAAGAGAATCTCACAGGATATTTTTTTGGAGGATACGCTTCATTAAAATTATTCTTCTTTTACTTAAGACCTGAGTTGCAATTTTCACTTCAAAATAGGAATTTCAATTCTTTAAGACTGAATCAATCTAAATTAGAAATACCAGTTTCTATAGGATTTAAGTTTATACCTATACTTAGCGCTTTTGGCGGACCTAATTTACAATATAATTTCAATCCTAAAACTGATGAAATAATTATATCTGAAATTCAACAGAATGCTGATTTAGGTATTCATTTAGGAATTCGATTACATTTAGGTCCATTAAATGCTGATATTAGATATGATAGAGGTTTAAATTCAAATGAATTATATTTATTAGAAAAAAATAATATACCCATAAATGGCACTGTTGATCTCCAATCAAATATCTGGAGTATTGGAATTTCATATAAGTTATAATTAATCTGCGTCAAGGTAGTCGGCCAATCCGTCTTCGTCAGAGTCGTCCGGTAAACCATCCCCATCATTGTCATACTCAAGACCTGAAAGTATACCATCTCCATCATGATCTGTTTTTTTTACTAAATAAAGATTGATTATAAAAATTAGAGGTGAGTATTCTGGAATAGAACCCGAATTATTATTATAGTATCCAAGTCCTGAAGGCATAAAAATTATTCCTTGGCCATAATTAGAAAATGTTGCTACATTATTTTGATCAACAGTAAACTCACCTGATTTAAAGAGTCCAAGCCCTTCTCTAAATCCTCTTACTACAGCTGTTAAATCAAACCAAATTGGTTCTAAGGAGCTATCAAATTGACTTTTGCTTAATAACATACCCTTATATGAGACGTAAGTTGAATCAGCTCTTGAAGGTGATTGGCCTGATCCTTCTTTTGCAATAAGAGTATAAATCGGATGATCAATTAAATCACCACTTGAAGTCTTCACTTTTACAAATTGTTTTATTACTTGATTGATTAGTGCTGTTTTTTCCTGGTTTGGGAAAGTTATCGTATCAATAGATATTTCAAGTGGGATATCACTAGATTCAAACTGTTCATAATTATAAAAATGTGAAGATAAAAACTGCTCTAATTTAATTTCCTCCTCAGATACTTGCTCTGCAACATCTCTTGGAGGTACAATTTCTTCTTCTTTCTTGCATGAATAAAGTGAAATTAAAACTACAATAAAACAAAAAGATATTTTTTTCAAGAATACACTAATTTTTGATGCCCAAGATACAATTTTCTTTATTTTTGAGAACTTTCTTAATAAAGTTTTAAGCATGCGTATTGATCAATTTTTGTGGTGTGTACGACAATTCAAATCAAGAAATTTAGCTACCTCTGGATGTAAAAAAGGTGATATCAAAATCAATAACAAATCTGTTAAGCCATCTAAAGAAGTTATGATCAGCGACATATTACAGATAAGAAAAAATCAAGTCTGGCATAAATATAAAATTATTGGTTTTCCTATCACCCGAATGGGTCCGAAATTTGTAAATCTTTATCTCAAAGAAACTACCGAAAGTTATTTATTGGAGAAAGAAAATCTTAAAAAACTTTCATTCAAAATACAACGAAGTCCTGGAAAAGGGAGACCTACAAAAAAAGAGCGCAGAAAAATTGATGATTTTGATAAGAAAAACTAACATAATTAGCATAATATTAAATAATGGAATCAACCGGAAGTAAGATTAAAGATTTAAATGATATTTATTTAAGTATTGATAGAATTGCGTATCAGATTTATGAAAGTAATTTTGAGGAGGATACAGTATTTATTGTTGGCATTGGTAAGAAAGGAGAAGTTCTCAGTTCATTAATTGGAAAATCATTAAACTCAATCAGTAAGATTAAGGTTGAATTTATAACACTAAATATTGACAAAAAAAATCCGTTGAATAATGTTAACTCAGATAAACCCATAAGTATTTTAAAACACAGCTCAGTTGTAGTTGTTGACGATGTATTAAATACTGGTAGCACTTTAATGTACGCTGTATCCTATTTTTTAAAGGTTCCCGTTAAATCTATAAAAACTGCAGTAATGGTTAATAGAAATCATAAAAAATTTCCCGTAAAAGTCGATTTTAAAGGTATTTCATTAGCAACAACGATGAATGAACACATTAGCGTAATTTTAGATGGGCCGGACCCAGGGATTTTTTTAACCTAAAAAGTTAAGTATCTCATTAGCAATATTTAAGATTGTTTTATTATCAGTATAAATTTTTTTTAAAGACTTTTCATAAAAGTGGTTTCTTTCCAATAAGTGTTTCCCTATGAACTCTTTAATTTCCAATTCAGTATTTAAGTGAGAAATCAAAGGTCTTTTTGTTTTTGAATTCTTAAGACGATTGAAAATTGTATTCACTGTTGTTTGTAAAAAGAAGGTTTTTGTATCGTAAAATGAGTTTATGAAATCAATAGTGTTATAATAACATGGTGTTCCACCTCCTAATGAAATTATCAGGTTCTTTTTTTTTCTGATAATTTTTTCTAAAGACTTGCGCTCTATTTCTCTAAAATAAAGTTCTCCTTTTGATTTAAAAATATTTTCTATGGTTGTGTCATAAATTGTCTCTATAAAATTATCCAGATCATAATAATCATATTTTAACAACTCGTGCAACTTTTTACCAACAGCAGATTTACCAGATGCCATATAGCCTACCAGAATGATTTTTGAAAAGTTCATAAAATTTTAAAAACAACGTAAATTTATATTAAATGAGAATGATAAGTTCATATTTGATATTATATTTGCAGCCTTTAAAGATTCGGTAGCTCAGTTGGTAGAGCATCTCCCTTTTAAGGAGAGGGTCCTGGGTTCGAGACCCAGCCGAATCACTATTAATTTGACTTGGTAGCTCAGTTGGTAGAGCATCTCCCTTTTAAGGAGAGGGTCCTGGGTTCGAGACCCAGCCAAGTCACTANTANGCGCACGTGGCGGAANTGGTAGACGCGCTAGCTTGAGGGGTTAGTGAGANTTATCTCNTGGAAGTTCGAGTCTTCTCGTGCGCACTCTTTTAATCATTCAATTTTTTTTTCTATATTTGTTTAAGCTTTTATAATGGTAATTGAACATATGGATAGGGTAAAAAGCACTTTTAGTATAAAAAATTTAGAAAATCTCTCTGGTATCAAGGCTCATACACTAAGGATATGGGAAAAACGTTACAACTTACTAGAACCTGAAAGAACAGATACTAACATAAGAAGGTATAGTCTTGATAGTTTAAGGAAACTTCTAAACATAACCTTATTGTATAATCATGGTTTTAAGATTTCTAAAATAGCGAGTTTAGATGCTGACGAAATTCCAAAACTAGTCAGAAGCATCGCTTTAAAGGCAAACTCGGAGCAAGTGTCCATAAATGCCTTTAAACTTGCTATGATAAATTTTGATTATGAATTATTTGACACAAACTACGAGGAAATTCTGCAACATCACAACTTTGAATATCTCTTTTTAAATATTTTTATGCCATTAATGAAAGAATTAGGAATTTTATGGCAAACAGGTGCTATATCGCCCTCACATGAGCATTTTATAACTAATCTGGTCAAACAAAAAATACATTTACAGACAGAATACTTGCAGAAAAACAAATTTGAACAAAATAATCATGCCATTTTTGTATTATTTTTACCAGAAAATGAAATACATGAACTTGGTATCCTTTACCTCAATTACTTAATCTTGTCGAAGGGATACCGTACCATATTTCTAGGACAATCCCTGCAAACTTCAAGTCTACAGACACTTTACTCTTATGAGACGAAATATTATTTTGTAAGTTATATTACTGTAGAACCTAGCAAAGATGAAATCATGCCTTACCTTCATAATTTTCATGATAAAATTTTAAAAAATCAGAATTCAAAATTGATATTATTTGGGCCTCAACAAATAGCAATANANAAAGAAACNCTTCCTGAAAAAATTGAATTGTTNAGGTCTGTNGAGTCTTTTGTATTTNAATATTTCTCTGAGGNCGTTTTAGTTTAANCGCTTACTTCATTAAATTATCTTTATATTTATTNTGAAATAATTNAACTANCCGCTATGAAGAGCCTTTACGATTCGGTCAGTGAAGATTGTAGCAAAATTGTTACACNATCTTACAGTACTTCCTTTTCATTAGCAACTAAAATGNTNGACCAATCTATTAGAAATCATATTTACAANATTTANGGATTCGTTAGATTCGCTGACGAAATTGTTGACNCNTTCCATGACTTTCCGAAAAAAGANTTACTGGATAGGTTTGAAGAAGATTTATTTTATAGTATAAATAACAGAATAAGTTTAAATCCTATACTCAATTCATTTCAAAAGACGGTCAATACTTATAAAATAGAGCATAAACTAATACACGCATTCTTGAAAAGTATGCGATTGGATTTAAACAAAAACATATACAAAACTGAAAAAGAATACAAAGAATACATTTATGGCTCTGCAGATGTTGTTGGTTTAATGTGTTTAAAAGTTTTTGTTAAAGGAAAAAAAAGTGATTATGAAAATTTAAAGCCTGCTGCAATGTCTTTGGGATCTGCCTTTCAAAAGGTAAATTTTTTAAGAGATCTTAAAAATGACTTTCAAAATCTTGAAAGAGTGTACTTCCCTAATGTTGATTTCACTCAATTCGATGAAAAAACTAAACACAACATTATAAATGAAATTGAAAAAGACTTTTCGATTGCTCTAAATGGAATTTTCAAATTACCTTCNGAAGCTCGTTTTGGGGTCTACACTGCATATNAATATTATACCAAGCTATTATCAAAATTAAAAAAAACACCATCAATTAGTATTCGACAGAATAGAATTAGAGTTCCAAATTATCAAAAAGTTAGTGTTTTTGCTCGTAGTTACTTGAAATATAGATTAAACCTGCTGTAATGTTATTTAAATTTATGTGGATTTTGATAATGCTAATAACCTTTTTAATTATGGAGTTTATTGCATGGTTTTCACATAAATATATTATGCACGGATTTCTTTGGTCACTACATAAAGATCATCATATGAAAGATCACAAATCTTGGTTTGAACGGAATGACTTCTTTTTTATTTTTTATGCTATCGTAAGTTTAGGGTTTGCATTATTGTGGGGAAATTATGGAGTTTGGTTCTGTCTTCCAATTGCTTTTGGCATATTTTTATACGGTTTAACTTATTTTTTAGTTCACGATATTTTTATCCATCAAAGATTTAAAATTTTCCGAAATTCTAATAATAAATACGCAAGGGGAATTAGAAGAGCTCATAAAATTCATCATAAAAATGTAAATAAGGAAAAAGGGGAATGCTTTGGTATGCTTTGGGTCCCTTTTAAATATCTTAAGTAGCTTATTCTTTAACCCAATTATTAGTAAAATTGCATAATTTGCTTTCCTTGTTAACATTAACATAAGTACTTTCTATTTTTTCATTCATCCATTTTTGAATAAGCTTTAATTGCTTTTCCTTTAAAGCTAGAGATTTAATTTTTGTGTAATCTAACGAATAATTCGCAACATGTTCATCATAACGGTTACTTACCTTAAGAATCTTATACTTTTTTAGTCCAGAACGCTCTTCTTCAATTAGAGGTTGAGAAATTTCTCCATCATCTAAATTTCTAATTTGACTATAAAGCATTGGGTCTAAATTTGTAAGNTCAAANCTAGTATCNCCNGTTTGGGGATTGATTAAAATGCCACCATTAAATTTTGTTTCTTTTTCATCTGAATAGGCTAAAGCAGCATCTTGAAAACTAATTTCATCATCCGATANTCTTTTCCTAATGGANTCTANTTTAGTTTTAGCGTCTTTTAGTTGATTTGCTTCTATTTTAGGGGTTAGCAAAATATGTCGTATGTCAACTTCTTGACCTCTNATTTTGTCAACCTGCAGTATATGCCATCCAAAATCTGTTTTGAAGGGTTGTGAGATTTCTCCTTCCTCTAAACTGAATGCTTCATCCCGAAATTCTTTTACCATACGTGGGCGTTTTCTGTGAAGCGTATACTTACCTCCTGAGGATCTTGATCCAGGGTCTTGGGAATATAAAATAGCTTTTGATGCAAAACTNGATCCACGCTCCAATATATCTTCTCTAAAAGTCTTTAATTGATTGATAATTCTATCGCGTTCATTNTCGCTAACCTTAGGTTCAATTACAATCTGAGAAATTTCAAGTTCAGTTCCAAAAATCGGCAGTTCTTTTTTTGGAATATTTTCAAAAAAAATTCGAACTTCTTCAGGAGTTACTTCAATATCTTTTACAATTTTTTGCTGCATTAACATTGAAAGTTTTTGAATTTTATTTATATCAAAAATCTCTTGACGGAAACTCGATTCATCCTCCTTATTATAAAAATCTAATACTTTTTCAATACTACCCAGTTGTTGTGTGAAATTTTCTACAATTTGATCTACGGTACTATATATTTCCTCAATACTTATCTCTAAACTATCCTGGACTGCATGGTGAGCATATAATTTGTCCTCCATAAGTTTTCCTAATAACTGGCATCGAGTTACTCCCTTTGTAGGTATACCTTGAGATTTCATCTCGACTAATGTTTTGTCGATGTCNGATTCTAATATCACGTAATCACCAACAACAGCAGATACTCCATCAATTTTTATTTTTTCNCCCTGCGCTATTACNGTCAGGCTNATGAAAAANCCAAATAATATTTTAGTATACCTCAAAAGTCTTTAATTTAATTGCATCNAGCAANATATCATTTTCAAATTTTTTAATAAACTCNNGTTTNCTNCGGTTCAAAATNATATTTTTTATTGTNGTTTTAAAAANCACATTGGGCGCTATNTCACCTTTTTTNAAAAAATCCTTAACNTAAAACAAATATACTCCTAATGTATCTTCAATTTTAAAAAATTTTGATTTTCTAATATACTTGTTAAAGTTTTTTTGGTCTAGAAAAGAAACTTGAGAAGTCAAATTACTTTTATCAATCCAAATAGAGTCCGAAAGTATATAGCTATGAAATTGAAATGATAAAGAATCAAGAAACTTAATGTCAAAATCATTAAATCTTTGGAAACTTCTTTGTATCTCATATTGATCAACGTTATCTGGTGGTAGATGTATATATCTTACTTGAAATAATGGAGCTTTCAACTTAAAAAGTTCTTGATTATTTTCTAAAAACTTTTGTATTTCAAGACTNGTAATTAAGGTATCCAGACTTTTACTGATTGCCGAATTTATATAAGNNTTNGCATATAAATCTTTTCTNTAATTNTCAACTAAAACTTCTAATTCANATATATCATCTTCTGAAAAGTTTAGTTTTGCTTGTTGAATAAGCAATTCATTTCGAGCCCAATCGTCAATCAGACTTTTTAGTTTGATTAAACTATCAGAGTTATTTGTATAACTTGACAATACATTAATTAAATCATTTTTATATAAATATTTAGATCCTACCCTAGCAATAACTTCTTCATTANCGGGTATAAATTCGTTACATGACATTGAAGCACAAAAAAAAACTGAAAAAAGAATTGTTTTATTAAGATGTAAAATTTTATTAAAAATCAGATCAATATTAAATTTATTAAGAGTTTTAATTATTTTTTTTAATAAACTATTTAAAACATTGATTAAGTGCATATTATATTGTTAAAAAAATTTTAATAACTTATAAAAAAGTCTTAAATTAGCAAATATTAAGTAAAGCCTATGATTAGAAAACTACTTCTTTTCATACTGTTATTCCCTATTAGCATTGCTTCAGCAAANGAAATTTCTGACTCCAATATTACGACTTTCATATCTCTAATACAAACTGACAAAAACGTCTCGTATAATAATGGAAATATCTATCTTAAAGGGTTCAATGGATCTGGATCTATTGAAATTTATTCAATAATAGGTAATAAAATAAGCGAAATTAATATTAAGGAATTAGACAATTTTAATTTCATGATACAGCTTGAGTCACGTAATATGTATATNATAAGAGTCATATCGCAAAATGAAGTGAAAACTTTTAAAATAATTACTTCCTAACTCGGGCTATAATTTGGTGCCTCTTTNATTATATTAATATTGTGAGGATGGCTCTCTTTAATCCCTGACGTTGTGATAATAATAAATTTTGCTTTTTCTTTTAGTGATTTTATATCCTCAACACCGCAATAACCCATNCCTGCTCTAAGACCTCCAATAAATTGATGNATACTTTCATTTAAGTCTCCTTTAAATGGAACTCTTCCTACTATTCCTTCNGGCACAAGTTTNTTAATATCGTCTTCAACATCTTGGAAATATCTGTCCTTACTNCCCATCTTCATTGATTCTACNGAACCCATACCACGATATGTTTTAAATTTTCGCCCTTCATAAATTACTGTTTCGCCTGGTGATTCTCTTGTGCCAGCAAGAAGCGAACCTAACATAACAGAGTCAGCCCCTGCAGCTATTGCTTTAGGAATGTCTCCAGTATATCTAATACCTCCGTCTGCAATTATGGGNATGTCGCTTCCTTTAAGTGCCTTTTTTACTTCTAAAATTGCTGAGAGTTGTGGGTATCCTACCCCCGCTATAACCCTTGTGGTGCATATTGAGCCAGGACCAATTCCAACTTTTACTGCATCAGCCCCTATTTTTACTAGGTATTTTGCAGCCTCAGATGTAGCAATATTTCCAACAACTAAATCTAGATTTGAAAACTTTGATTTTACCTTCTTAACTACACCACCTACTCCTTTACTGTGTCCGTGGGCAGTATCAATAACTATAGCATCTACCCCTGCGCTTTCAAGTTCATGGACTCTGTCTATAACATCACTTGTAATTCCGACAGCGGCGGCTACTCTCAGCCTACCAAACTTATCTTTGTTAGCATTCGGTTTTGTAGTGTGTTTTGTGATATCTCTAAAGGTAATTAAGCCAACTAAAATATTTTCTTTAGAAACTACAGGTAATTTTTCAATTTTGTGTTTTTTAAGAATTTGTTCCGCATCCTTAAGTGAAGTTCCTTCATTTACTGTTATTAAATTTGTGCTTGTCATCACTTCTTTAACTGGCCTCTCACTATTTTTTTCAAAACGTAAATCACGATTTGTTACAATACCTATTAATTCTCTATTTGAACTTACAATCGGNATNCCACCAATTTTATACTTTTCCATATTAGTGTTAGCATCAGAAACTAATGCAGTCACNGGAAGGGTGACAGGATCTAAAATCATTCCTGATTCAGAACGTTTTACAGATCTTANATTTTCAGCCTGCTCTTNAATAGTCATGTTTTTGTGTAANACGCCAATTCCCCCTTCACGAGCAATAGCAATAGCCATTTCGCTTTCAGTTACCGTGTCCATAGCAGCAGAAACTATAGGTATGTTCAATGGTATGTTCCTACTGAATCTTGATATCGTAGATACTTCCCTAGGCAATTTTTCTGAGTAAGAAGGTACTAAAAGGACATCATCGTATGTGTAGCCTTGACCGATAAACTTTGAAGAATCCACGAGCAACTAATTTTAAATTAATTGCATACAAATATAGTGTTTTTATAGCTGAATGGAAGTTTTTAATAAATTGTTTATTAAAATGTGACTCAATTATAAT
>NHDV01000025.1 GCA_002167525.1 Flavobacteriaceae bacterium TMED68 | reverse complement strand
CCAGTTCCGCCAACAGCTACTACATTACCGTCACCACTAATGGCAACTGTTCTACCATATCCGTCACCTGAAGCACCATTAATGTCATTACCGAGTTGTACCCACTGCTTCCCGTTCCACTGATATATCCTCGCATAACCAGCCCCACTATTACCTCTCATTCCACCTACAATAATTCGGTTTCCACTATCACTTGTCTGTGAGTAAAACCCTAACCAATCACCAGCCGCATCTGCGTCAAGCGACTGACCAATTTGACTAATTGGTGTTCTAGAAAATTTGCTCATAGCCGTATTGGTCACTAATCCTGATATGGACAGTGTAGGTGTAGTAGAAAGTGTTTCTGAAAAATAAGCTGAAATAGAAACAACGTTAGTAGTTTCAATTGTGGGACTTATGATATCTGAAACCAATAAAACCTCGGGAGATGAGGAATCCAAAATGATTTTTAAAGTATCAGTCCCAGTATAACTATTTCCAGCAATATCCGTACCAGTAACAGTAACGGTATAACTTCCTTCAGCAACTCCACTAGTATTCCAAGTATAGCTCCAAGTAGTACTATTTGTAGCTGTAAGTGCTATGTTATTTACTGCAGAGCCAATTGTCATTCTTGGACTGGAGGCCATATTTTCATTAAATGTAGCTGTGACAATTATATTATCGCCAGGTTTAATGATATTGTCGCTGTCATTGCTAGTTAGTGTGACAGTTGGTGAAATAGTATCAGTAATATAATATTGTCTTCTAGCAGGAACAGTTATGTTAACATCTTCTATTCTATTATAGCCAGTAGCATTCAAAGCATTATTAAAATTCAATCTTGTTTTATTTGACTCAGTCGCATTTGTAACTTCATTTTTTANGTGTTTACTACTACCTGTCCCTAGACCATTGTTACCTCCACCAGCTTTACCNTCGCCCATCAACCACAAATAAGTTGCAAAATCACTTCTTTGGCTTCCTGTTTTATTATTATTAAAACTTTGAAAATTTACTGACTCCACACCTGATATATTCGGTGCCCTAAATGTTTCACCTTCTTTGTAATTGGCAAGCCAAGCTAAAGGGTCCTGACTAAACATAGATATTTCGTTGAGTGAAGGAGATTCGCTTTGTTTTAANGTTGTAACAACAACCGATGCGATATAACCATTAAAATACTCTGCATCAGAATCAGAACCAACAAAAAAATTCCCNTCCAATTGCATTGAATTNCTCGGTGAGCCAACGGTACTNAATGAACCAGATTCTGTAATATCTGATGTTAAGCCACTTGAAAAATCAGTTTGATAAAATTTAAATGAAGAAGATTGTGTCACATTACCCCCATTATATTTTAATGTAATCGAATACCAAACGTCTTGATTAATAAATGATGTTTTTGACCATCTAAAATAGTTACTGCTTCTTCCGTACCTAAACATTAGGCTACTCCCATTTACTTTAATTTTTACCTTATCTGAACTACCGCCTCCTGTTTCTCTTTGGGCCCAAATTGTTTGGTTTGCTGAGGCTGTTCTTTTAAAAATTACATTTACCATCCAAGGCTGATTTCCACTTACCCCCCCTGAAGGACTTCTTCTTAATGGATAAGATTGACCATTACCATTATCTTGAATTGCAACATAAGAAGATCCGTTAAGGTGCAGCGCTTTATTCATTTGAGTTGTTGAACCCAAACCATTTCCAGCAAGGTCTGTACCTGTGATTGTAGCTACAACTGGACCTTCACTTGGGCTTCCAGTAGATACATCCCAGTCGTAATACCAAATCGAAGCATTACCGCCTTGGGTCATATTAGCATTTGTAATCAAACTTCCAATGCTAATCTGAGGGCTTGCAGCCATATTCTCACTAAATGTTCCCGTAATTCTAATAGTCTCATGATTTCCAACAGTGTCTCCTGAAGCATTGTCAGAAATAACAACAGTTGGACTTGTAGTGTCTTGAGAAAAAGAAAATAGAAAACTAAAAACTGAAACTAAAAATGCGAGTATTAGTTTTTTATAAAGTGTAAAATTTAAAGCTCTCCTTCCCATTATATTTTAATAATTGTAGTCACAAGATTTTGACTTCTACTAAGTCCCATTTTTTTTCTTATGCTAGAGCGCATATTAGAAAGAGTACTTGACGATATGTTCAGCTGCTTTTCTATTTGAAGGTTAGTATAACTTAATTTTATACACATACATATCCTAACCTCCTGGAAAGACAGAGTATCACATTGTTCGACTAGCTTTTTTGTGAAGTCCGGGTAGGTTTGAGCAAAACCTAATTCAAAATTTTGACTTGTTTTGATACTCAATATAGATTAAGCAATTTAATTTTATAAAATTATCAAACATCTTGCATGAAAAGATATTTTTTAATCGAAATATGATATTTGCAGTAATAATGCAGTAATATTTAAAGAAAAAATGATAATCTTTCAATTTTATACTTGCCTTCTACTTTTAAATGTTGTGTATGAAATTGTTTAACTCGTAGCCGTTTTCTAGGTTAAACTTCTTTGATAATCTGTAGCGTTGACTTTCAATTGTTCTAATCGATACACCTGAAATTTTTGCAATCTGATCATTACTATGATTCATTTTTATATAAGAAGCTAATCTTAAGTCTGTTTTTGAAAGATTGGCTATCTCGTTAAGTGATTTGTAAAAATTAGGGTAAACTTCTACGAACATATTATCAAAATCTTGATAAGATTTTTCTGAAGAAATGACCATATTTAATTCTTGAGACAATTTAGAGGCAGCCTCTTTTTTATTGTCTTGAACTTCAATTTTTTTCTTTAATTTTTTCAGGTAATCGTTACGTTGGATTATAAAATTTGATTTGCTAACCAGTTCTCTATTTTTTTTATCTAGTTCATTTTTTATAGCAAGCTTTTCCAATTCTAGCCTACTCCCTTTTTCTTTTTGATAATTATAATTTACACGAATTGTCATAAGAGAGAAAATCAAAATGACAGAGCATATTATCAAAATATACAAGTATGTATTGTATCTAATTTTACTTTCGTTTAATTCTCTTACTGAATTTGAAATTTGAATTTGTGTTTCAAGGTTATTTAAAGACTTAAAAATCTTTCCACTTGATCCTCCTGATGAAATAAGAATCAGGGAATCTTTTACTTTAAGCAACTCAGAATTCATCCCCTTTTTTGAATAGACTTTCTCAAGTACGTTATAGTTATATCGTTTTTCAGTGTCACTTAAATTTTTTATTTCAAGATTTTGCTTTGCTTTTTTTTCAGCTCTAACTAGATCACCTAGTCCTAAATAGCATTCTGCAAACCTTGATCCTAGAGCGCTTAGTTCTGAAGGAAATCCGCTTAAGATTTTCTGAGATTGTGTGAATAAATCGATTGCTTTTTTATACTTTTTTTTCGACTGATAGTATGCCCCACTAACAAAATAACCATAGCCATAATTTCTTGTAAATAAGGAATTTGATTCTTGATTATTTTTATTTTCATTGTAGTATTGCTTTAGTTGTTCAAATTTGTTTTGGGCCACATTTATATCACCTCTTAAAAAATTGACAGCTATAAGCTGTGAAATAGAATAAAGTATATCTTCAGGTTTTTTTAATTTGAGCCTTCTTTGATAAACGCTAAAATATTTTTTTTCTGCACTCTGATAATCTCCTTTAGTCTCATCAATAAGTCCCAGATTTGAATCTGTTGTATTTAAACCGAAATCTCTACTTTGCTTTTCTGAAAGACTTAAAAAAANACTTTTTGCCTGATGGAATTTTTCCTCTGCTTTTTTGTAATCCCCATTTTTAAAATAGATGCTTCCAATGTTTAATATAATCCATGGCGGTTGGGAAATTTCAGGGTTTCCCTTGTTCTTATCTGGCATGGTTTGATACAGATCCAAAGCCCTATTAAAATAATCTATAGCCGAAGCATACAGACCCATATCTGAAAGGATTTCTCCAATCATCGCATGAGTCCCAATAACTAAACTATCTGGTGTTTTAGATTGAACCGATTCAACATATTTGAGACCAAAATCTATTGCAAGGCTAGGATTTGAAAATTGATACTTTTTGATGGAATCTCTTAATCTTATATCCTGTTGTGATAAACAAAAAAGAGAATAAAAAAAAATTAGCGATAAATTAAAAATNNTAANCAAGGGTAGCTATTTTTTTAANTANAGGAAAATGATTAAGACTATTAAAAAGATGATTAATACCTCTATCCATGTCCTTAAATTCAAATTGACCTTTTNTTTGAAAAAAAGTTTTTCCTTTCTTTTAAAAATTCTNCTCTACTTATCTTTTTNCCATTAAAATAAACTGACTTTACNCCTTTTGGTAANTCCGTGTGATATAAATAACTGTNATCCATTTTGNTTTGTTTCGATGCTAATATATTGAACTTCNAATATAAATTTNAATGATCTTATACTGCATTTTCACTGCATTTTAATAATTATAGNTTAAAAAACGTAAAATAATACTAAAGTCCCNCTAATACANATAATTATNACCNCTTAAAATAATNATTTNCAAAATAATTTCCAATATGAATTTTACTTAGTTTTTTNTAAATTGNATAATCAAAGTAAGACCAATGGAAAATTTAAATATTCTCAAGAAATACATCNTAACTACCTTNGCTTTTTTTAGCATAATAGCTGAGNGTTATACTCAAAAAGCTGAACTCCTTAAAAAGTACTCATGGAGAGCAATAGGACCTGCCAATATGGGAGGAAGAGTAACTGACATTGACGGAGTACCTGGAGATCCCTCAACTTTTTATGTAAGTGGAGCTGATGGAGGCATTCATAAAACAATTGATGGAGGTGTGAATTTCAAACCNATTTTTGAAAATCAAAGAGCTTACTCTATAGGTGCACTCACCATANCNCCCTCAGACAGTAATGTACTTTGGGTGGGTACCGGAGAAGGAGATCCCCGAAATAGTGTAGGCTATGGGTGGGGTGTNTACAGATCCGTNGATGGTGGACAAACATGGAAAAATCTTGGTTTAAAAAAAACAGAGCGAATAAAACGTATTGTTGTTGATCCAAATAATCCCGATGTGGCATGCGTTTGTGCACTTGGAAAACAATGGGGACCAAATAAAGAAAGAGGCGTATTTAAAACTACTGATGGAGGTAAGACTTGGGATAAAGTTTTATTTATAGATGAAGATACTGGCTGTGCTGATATTGCTATAGAAATTAAAAATCCAAGAATTATGTATGCAGGCATGTGGACTTTTCGAAGAAAACCGTGGCGTTTTGATGATGGTGGAAAAAATACCGGTGTTTATAAAACTACAGATGGAGGTACCAGTTGGAAAAAAATAATGAAGGGCCTCCCAAAAACTGATATGGCAAGACCAGGGATTTATATTGCNCAAAGTGATCCAAATATTATNTATCTAATGACAGAATTCAAAGGNGGTGGNACTNTTTTTCGCTCAAATGATAAAGGTGAAAANTGGAAAATGGTAAATGACGATCCTAACATTAACTTTAGACCCTTTTANTATAGNGANGTAAGAGTTGATCCTCANCANTCCAATATNCTATTCTCAATATCAGGATGGCTGAGCCGATCAAAAGATAGTGGAAATACTTGGGAGCGAATTGCTACNTCTGTNCATGGGGACCATCAATCACTTTGGATAGATCCTAAAAATCCCAAATACATTTTAAATGGTAGTGATGGCGGTTTTCAAAGATCTTTTGATGGTGGTGATAGCTGGGAAATAATAAATAATATTGAGCTCTCACAATTTTATCAAATTCAAGTTGACAACCTTAGACCCTANAATGTTTATGGAGGTCTTCAGGATAATGGTACATGGGTAGGCCCTAGTAANTCTNTNTATAATGCNGGNATTTTAAAACGCCATTGGAGGGGACTNGCCTANGGTGANGGTTANTTTGCNGAACCTATTCCAGGNAATGAACATTTAGTTTACACCAATCTACAGGGNGGTGTTCCCTTTCTNGTTGANAGCAGATACGGTAATGTTAGAACTATACACCCTTATCCAAAAATTGTAGGCTCCGCTGGAGANGCAATTGATAAACANAAATANAGATTTAATTGGGATTCTCCAATTCATATTTCGCCTCACGACCCAGAGACTGTTTACGTTGGTGGAAATGTAATATTTAAATCACAAGACCGTGGTAATAGTTGGGAAGTAATTAGTCCAGACCTAACTACTAACGATAAGTCTAAACAAAGATCTTCTGGCGGTACTATTTATCAAGACAATACCGCAGCTGAATTTCATTGTACGGTTCTCTATATNGCCGAATCTCCNGTTCAAAAAGGAGTCCTCTGGGCTGGTACTGATGATGGAAATNTACAACTCACTATGGACGGTGGAGCAAATTGGAAAAATTTAAACAANANAATTAAAGGNCTGCCTGAATTTTCATGGGTTTCAAAAATACATGCTTCAGAACACGANGCTGGAACCGCATTTGTCACTGTTGATCAGCATCGNATGGATGATTTTAAACCNTACATTTTTATGACCAAAAATTTTGGNAAAACCTGGGAAAAAATTTCNNGTANNCTTCCTCANGATGANTACGTTAAGGTAGTTCGACAAGACCCTCATAATCCTAAATTATTATTTGCTGGAATGGAACATGGCATATATGCAAGTTGGGATAGCGGAAAAAATTGGGAAAAAATCAACATTGACCTTCCTAATGTTTCAGTTAGAGATTTAAGGATTCAGAAAAGAGATCGTGACCTAGTTATCGGAACNCATGGAAGAGGAGCCTACATTTTAGATGATATTAGACCTTTAGAGGAGTTAGATGGAATAATGGATAAATCTATTCACCTTTTCCCAATAAGAGAGGGTGTTTTATGGAATATGTATTGGCGCTTAGAAAATTTAGGAGATAAAAAGTATACCGCGAAAAATCNNGAATACGGCACTTACATAAATTACTATTTAAATCATACACCTAAAAGTTCCATAGAAGTTAAAATTTTTGATAAACAAAATAATTTAATTACAACTCTTGAAGATGAAAATCCAAAAAAAGGAATTAATAGATTAGCTTGGGATCTTGGTTATGATTCAGCAAATCCATTAAATATAAATGAACAAGGCAAATTAGAAATTAAAAAAACTAAGCCTGGAAAAACATATGAAGGTTTAAGTGAAGAGATAAGACCAAAAGTTGCTCCTGGAACATATAGAGCTGAAATTAAATATAATAACACTTCAGAAGTCTCTGAATTTCTGGTGAGTGGAGATTATAGGATAGAAATGCCTGTGGAGAATTATAAATTAAAATCTGAAGCTTTAGTTAGCTTACGAGACTTACAAAATCATACTCATAAATTAATAGAAAATATTCTTTTTATAGAGGAACAGATTGAGACTTTAGCTATAAAACTTAAGGTTGTATCTAGTAAAGACCTTCCAAGGTTAGAAAGATTACTCAATAAAATTAAAACCTTTAAGGATCATGATTTAATGAGGCCCCCTCCGTCGATGGGTTACAGGCAAAGACCAAGATTGAAAGAGGAAATTAAAACATTGATGCGAGCAATCGATAATACGACCAATCCGCCAACAATTCCTCAGCAAGAAAGAATAAAAAGTTTAAAACAAGAGCTCGAAGTTCACTTGAGAAAAATGGAGGATTTTAAAATAAGTATAAACCAAATAAGTTCTTCTCACTCTTCGTTACCCCAAATAATAATGAATGATTGAGTCAATAAATCTTATTTAACTACTTAACTAAAAGTTTTAGAAAAAATAAAACCCCAAGACAGTTGGGGTTTTTGTGCGGGTGAAGGGACTCGAACCCCCACGCCGTGAAGCACTAGATCCTAAATCTAGCGTGTCTACCAATTTCACCACACCCGCAGAGGTCGACAAATATAATTAAGTTTTTCAATAAAATTTCTTCTCCTAAAAAAATACATGAGTTAACTTTGCTTGAATAAATTAGAGATATTAAAATGACATTAACAAAAGATCAAAATAGATTTTTAGATGAATGGATGGATTTTTTAAAAATCCCGTCTGTAAGTGCAAATCCAACTCACAATGAAGATGTGCAACACGCAGCACAGTGGGTAGAAAATGCTTTAAAAAAATCAGGTTGCCCAAAAACTGAAATTATTTCAACTCCAGGGCATCCTATAGTTTACGGTGAATATATAAAAGATGTAGAGCTTCCTACAGTTTTAGTCTACGGACACTATGATGTTCAGCCTCCAGATCCCGTTGATCTTTGGGAAAGTCCTCCATTTGAACCTGTTATCAAAAAAACTGAAATTCATCCTGATGGAGCTGTCTTTGCTCGGGGTTCATGCGATGACAAAGGTCAAATGTTTATGCATATAAAAGCATTCGAAGTTATGCTAGCTCGAGGGCCTATCCCTTGTAATATTAAATTTATGATCGAAGGAGAAGAAGAAGTTGGTAGTGATAATCTTGAAGATTTTGTTAAAGGAAATAAAGAAAAACTAAAATGTGATGTGATTCTTATATCCGATACAAGTATGATTGCACAAGACTTACCCTCGATAACTACTGGCCTGAGAGGCTTAAGTTATATGGAGGTGTGCGTTACAGGACCCAACAGGGATTTACATTCTGGAATTTATGGTGGTGCAGTGCATAATCCAATAAATGTTTTGTGCGATATGATTTCACAACTTCAAGATGAAAATAAAAAAATTACAATCCCTGGATTTTATGACAAAGTAGTTGAATTATCAAAAGAAGAACGCTCAGAAATGGAAAAGGCTCCATTTGATCTGCAAGAATTAAAAAATTCTATCGGTATTGATGATGTTGATGGAGAAAAGGGTTATACAACTGAAGAACACCGTTCAATAAGACCAACACTAGATGTGAATGGAATATGGGGTGGATATATGGGTGATGGTGCTAAAACTGTAATCCCAAGCAAGGCACATGCAAAAATATCAATGCGCCTCGTGCCTGATCAAGACTGGGAAGAAATTAGTGAACTATTTTCTAATCACTTCAAATCTTTAGCACCTAAAGGAGTTAACGTTGAAGTTATAACTCATCATGGCGGTTACGCGTATGTTACTCCCATTTCGACTATTGGATATCAAGCTGCACACCAAGCTTATAAAGAAACCTTTGGAATTCCACCTATCCCTAAAAGAGGTGGGGGAAGTATCCCAATTGTTCCTATGTTTGAGAAGGAGCTCGAAGTTAAGTCTATTTTAATGGGTTTCGGATTAGATAGTGATGCACTTCATTCACCAAATGAGCACTTTGGTTTATTTAATTTTTTTAAGGGCATAGAAACTATACCAAAATTTTATGACCATTTTATCAAACTTTACAAGAAGTAGAATAATTATTAAACGATAAAAAGATCAGCAGCTATCCCATCGGTTAGAAACTTTGCCTTGTTTGAAATTTTTAAAAAATTGCCATCCCAGAATAGGTTTCTTTTATGCAAATGCCTTGAGACCTGCTCTTCCAAATAAGAGACATAAGTACTTCCAAAACTTTCCTCTACATAAGACAAAGAAACACCTTCACTTTTACGCAAAGAAGTCATTAAATACTCGTTATATCTGTCTTTTTTGCTCAATTCTTCATGCTCTATTAATAATTTTCCCGACTCAATACCCTTTTTATATTGGTGATTATTTGATATGTTCCAACTTCTTATTGAAACCCCATCAAAACTATGAGAAGATGGTCCTAACCCCAAGTAAGGTTTATTATTCCAGTAGTTTAAGTTATTTACTGAAAAATAATCTGGTTTGCCAAAACTTGAAAATTCATAATTTATATAACCTTTCTGTTCAAGCTTTTTAATAAGCAAATCATATTGTTGTTTTACTAATTCTTCATCCAAAAGGGCGATTTTTTTTTCTTTAACTAGAAAATCTAATGCCGTTTTCTCTTCAACAGTTAAAACATAAGCTGAAATATGAGGTGGATTAAAATCTAGAGCAATATTAAGATTGTTTTCCCAGTCATTTAAAGTTGTATAGGGAATACCATAAATTAAATCAATTGAATAGTTGTTAAAATACTTTCTTACAATATTTATAGACTCTAGAGCTTGCTCTTGGTCATGAGCTCTATTCATTAATTTAAGATCTTTATCAAAAAAAGATTGTACGCCAAGACTCAGGCGATTGATTCCAGATCTTTTGAGATTTAAAAGATAATCTTCATTAATATCATCTGGATTTGCTTCAAGTGTTATTTCAATTTCGGGAATAAATTGAAATTGTCCTTTAACAGAATTTATAAATGACTTTATCGATTTTGGTTTAATTATTGACGGTGTGCCACCACCAAAATAGATACTTTCAAGTGGAGCCTTAACTTCACTAGCTCTTATTTTTAATTCTTTATAGATTAAATCCAACATCCCTCCAGCATCTGTTTTTTTTGTTGAAAAATGAAAATTACAATAATGGCAGGCTTGTTTACAAAATGGATAGTGTATATAAAGGTTGGCCATTTTTAATAACTTAAGAAGTCCCTAAGACTTAACCTTGTCAGGATTTTTATTTACAAAAGCACTCCAACCGGAATATGATTTTTCACTTTTTAATTTACCCCGATTGTAATAATGGCAAACGGCTGCTGCCAATCCGTCAGTAGCGTCTAAATTCTTAGGTAAAGTTTCTATTTTAAAAAGCTTTTGAAGCATTTTCGCTACCTGTTCTTTGGATGCATTCCCGTTTCCTGTAATTGCCATTTTGATTTTTTTTGGTGAATACTCCGTTATGGCAACTTCCCTGGATAATCCAGCAGCCATGGCTACACCTTGAGCTCTTCCTAACTTTAACATCGACTGCACATTTTTACCAAAAAATGGAGCTTCGATTGCGATTTCATCGGGATGAAACTCATCTATTATTTCTTGAGTTCTCTCAAAAATTTTTTGAAGTTTTAAAAAATGATTTTCATACTTTTTTAAATGCAACTCATTCATTTGTATAAGTGACATCTCTTTACTTGTAGCTTTTATAATACCAAATCCCATTATTGTAGTTCCGGGATCAATTCCCAATATGATATTGTCCTCATCCATAGGGCTGTCAATCAGCAACAATCATAATTGGTAATACCATTTTTGTAGAAACAAAAGTTCCTACATTTGTTTTTAAAGCAGGCTCTGCTTGAGGTATCATACTAATGGCTGAGAGAAGTTGTTCTTCTAAATTTGGAA
This sequence comes from Flavobacteriaceae bacterium TMED68, assembly GCA_002167525.1. The sequence goes on along the minus strand of NHDV01000025.1, from coordinate 20,453 downwards.
TTGCATTATCCATCTTTCTAGAACGTTCTATTTCATCTAGCGAAAAATATCCTTCTTTATCTATAATAAGAATAGCATTTATTTCCTCGGATATAGGTTCGGATGATTGCAATGGATTTTGGTCTATGTAGTCTAATATTGAATCAGAAATTATCGACTCAAAACAGACCTTTTTATCATCTGTGCTTTCGATCGATTCACATTCGGAAAAGGTTGGTACTTGATCTTTTTCTGACCAAGTAGAGGCGGCCTTAATTTCTTTTGAGGAGACCTTTGTTGATTCAAAGAGATGGCAACCTGAAGCTAGAACTGAAAAGCTAATTATAAATGTATAAACCTTAATTTTTTTCATGAAAAAGTATTTCAATCTAAAATTACACTTTTTTATCTATTTCATAATTTAATTTATAACCCGAGGCAAAAAAAAGAATATTTTTAATCATGGTTCATTTTTTGATTCTTTTATCTGGATTTTTTATCCTATTAGGAATAGCTGGAAGCTTTCTTCCAATTATTCCAGGACCTATAACTGCTTGGTTTGGAATTTTGATTTTAAGTTCTGTGCCACAAATATCAATTGATTTTATTTTATTAATCTTAACTTTTTGTATTGCTTTAGCAATATTTATTTTAGACTATTTTATTCCAAGCATGGGTGCAAAAAAGTTTGGTGGTGGGAAAGGAAGTATTTATGGAAGTAGTATCGGATTAATTTTCGGCATTCTTTTTCTAGGACCATTTGGTTTGATATTAGCACCTTTTTTGGGAGCTTTTTTAGGAGAATTAATTATTAATAAAGACAATAAAAAAAAGCTTTAAAAGCAGCTTTTGGAGCATTTTTAGGATTTTTTGTAGGAGCCTTTATTAAGTTTTTAACGGGTTTAGCCTTTGGATTCATTTACATTCGAAGTTTGTGGAATGCTAAAGAACTTTTATTTTAAAATATCCCAAATTGTTTTGTTTAAAATAAAGATTAGTATTTTTGAATAATAGGTTGATCTCATGGCTTTATTTGTAATATCATTTGTGCTCCTTTTAATAGCATTTGCAGGAATCTCAATTAAAATTTGGGCAAAAAAGGACGGTGAGTTTGCTGGGACCTGCGCTAGTCAAAGTCCATTTCTAAATAAAGACAATAAACCATGCGGATTATGTGGCAAGATGCCTGACGAAGCAGAATGTAAAAACCCTGTGACTTTTAATAATTAATCAAGCTTTTGATGGGTTTTCAGGATGAAAAAGAAGTTATTAGAAAAGCTATTTTAAAAGATCAAAGCGCATTCAATTTACTTTTTGACAAATACTGGAATTCTGTTTACTCTTTCCTATTTTTAAGAACACAAAGTTCTAATATTGCTGAAGAATTAGCAATTGAATCTTTTACAAAGGCCTTTGACCGCCTTGAAAAATATGATGGCCAATATTCGTTCGGAGCTTGGTTAATTACAATTGCGAAAAACCATCATATTGATCGCTATCGAAAACTAAAAAGACAAAATGAAACTCATAAAGAATTCGATACTATTTCTCAGAAAGAAATTTTAAATAAGGTTCCTTCACCAGAAGAACTTATGATTTCAAATCAAAATTTGGATAAGGTTTTAGAACATATCAAATCCATGAAAAAAGAATTTAGAAATCTTATAAGAATGCGTTACTTTGAAGATCTATCTTTAAAAGAAATTGAAAAAATTCTAAAAGAACCTCCAACCACAGTAAGAGTTAAGCTTTTTCGGGCAAAAAAAATGTTAGCTAGCTTAATTGAGAAAAATGAAGTTTAAATTATCTAAACTAGGACCGGGTCTTCTTTTTGCAGGTGCTGCAATAGGAGTATCGCATTTAGTTCAATCAACAAGAGCTGGAGCTGAGTATGGATGGGGATTAATTTGGGCACTTTTATTAATAAATCTATTCAAATATCCTTTTTTTCAGTATGGCCCTAGATATGCACAGGTGACAGGTGAAAGTCTTTTGGATGGGTATTATAAACTTGGGAAGGCTTACTTATGGGCATATTTTTTTGTTAATCTAGCAACTATGTTCACAATACAAAGTGCAGTGACAGTTGTTACTGCAGGATTAGCATCAAAATTATTTGGAATTTCAGAAAATATAGTTGTGTGGTGTTTATTAATAACATTTTTCTGCAGTGTTTTACTAATTGTAGGGCGTTATAAATTATTAGACAAGTTCATAAAAATTATAATGATTTCTCTTGCAATAAGTAGTATTCTTGCTGTTAGTTTTGCTTTTTTTAAAAATGATAATCCACTCACTTTAAATCAAATACTGCCAAATGAAAGTGGTTTGCTTTTTTTGATCGCCTTTTTAGGTTGGATGCCTGCTCCACTAGATATTTCAATCTGGCACTCAATATGGACACTTGAAAAAAATAAAATCCAATTTAAAAAAACAACAATTAAGGAAACACTTTTCGACTTCAATGTTGGATATATATCTACAACTTTTTTAGCAATATGTTTTGTAGGACTTGGTGCACTTGTTATGTTTGGAACTGGTATGGAATTTTCCAATCAAGGGGTTGAATTTGCAGGCCAATTAATTCAATTATATACCTCTAGCCTTGGTCAAGCATCATATGTTCTAATTGCAGTTGCTGCTTTTTCTACAATGCTAAGTACTACAATAACGACTCTAGACGCCTCTCCGAGAGCAATGTCAAAAACCATGCAGCTTCTTTTTAAAAAAGAAAAATCATATTATCTCCCTTGGCTTTTAATTTTAGGAGTTGGTACTGGTGCCATTTTTTTATTTTTATTATCAGAAATGGGGCAACTTATTCAAATTGCTACAGTACTTTCATTTGTAACCGCTCCGCTTTATGCATATTTAAATTTTCGCTTAATTCTAAGCAAAGAAATGCCAAAGAAATACCAGCCAAAACGAGGATTGAAAATACTAAGTATTATAAGTTTATTGTTTTTATCAAGTTTTACGGTAATTTATCTTTTAAGTATTTAATCATTCGTTTATCTTTGTAAAAAAGATTATGATGGTGGAGGTTAAAGAAAAAGAAATTAAACACACAAAAAAGCCCAAATGGATTCGTGTAAAATTACCAACTGGGAAAAAATATACTGAACTTCGTGGATTAGTTGAAAACTATAAACTTAATACAATATGTACATCAGGTAGTTGCCCCAATATGGGAGAATGCTGGGCAGAAGGTACTGCTACCTTCATGATCCTAGGAAATATATGTACCCGGTCTTGTGGTTTTTGCGGTGTTCAAACCGGTAGGCCTTCCTCTGTTGATTGGGCTGAGCCAGAAAAAGTGGCCAACTCCATTAAAATTATGAAAATAAAGCATGCTGTGATCACTTCTGTTGATCGTGATGATCTAAAAGATATGGGTTCAATTATTTGGGCTGAAACAGTAAATGCTATAAGAAGGACAAATCCAAATACCACCCTAGAGACACTAATTCCTGATTTTCAGGGTAACCGTCGTAATTTAGATCGTATCATAGAAGTTGCCCCTGAAGTTGTCTCACACAACGTTGAAACTGTAAGGATTTTAACTCGAAAAGTTAGGGTTCAAGCTAAATATGACACTAGTCTAGACGTGTTAAATTATCTTAAACAACAAGGGGTAAATAGAACTAAGTCTGGCATTATGTTAGGTCTTGGTGAAAATGAAGATCAGGTATTAGAAACTTTAAAAGATCTAAGAGAAGTAAATGTTGATGTAGTGACAATTGGACAATATCTCCAGCCAAGTAAAAAGCATCTTCCAGTTAAATCATTTATAACACCAGAACAATTTAAAAAATATGAAGAATATGCGCTTTCTTTAGGATTTAAGCATGTTGAAAGTGGACCTCTTGTAAGATCATCTTATAAGGCTCACAAACACGTTGCTTAAACAATCCTAATATTTTTCTTTAGGAAAAGTATAAACTCATCTTCCTTCTTTTTTGTGAAAAATCTCATTTCAATTGGTAAATAAAACAGTTCATTTGAATTAAAAAATGGTTCTAGCCTGCCAAAGTCCTTCTCAGTTGTAAGTACTATTTGACTTTGCATTTTTTGTTTGATTTTTTTTGTATCAGATAAACCAAAATTATGATGATTTGAATATTTTAAATGTTCAAAATTTAAAGACTTACTTTTTAAAAAAGAGACTAAATGATCAGAGTTAGCAATTCCAGTAATAAGTAAAAAAGGAAATTTTAGTTTGGTAAGGCTTTTTTTATTTTTTTTATTGATAATATCTTTTCCATACACCAATTTTGTAAAAAAAATCTTCTGATAACTTTGGGGATTTATTCTATGCTTGATTTGTAATTGATCCTTTAGACTAATATCATTGGGGCACTTAGTAACCAAAATGATATTAGCTCTTTTTACTTGGGTGGTGTGCTCCCTCAATCGCCCTAAAGGCAACAAATGATCATCAAAAAAAATTTGATTAAAAGAAGTTGTTATTACAAGACAGTGAGGGGTAACATATCTATGTTGCATAAGGTCATCAAAAATTATTACATCTGGTTTCAGGTTTTTTTGCATTAAAATATTAAGGCCGTCTTTCCTGTTTTCACATACTATAACACCAATCTTATGCTTGGAAAAAAATTGATATGGTTCGTCTCCTATAGTTAACGCAGAACTTTTATCATTTGCAATAATAACTCCTCGAGTTTTTCTTTTATAACCTCTGCTTATTACAAAAGGTGTTTTTTTCTGTTTAAAATAAGTTATTAAATAATCGACCAAAACAGACTTGCCTGTTCCTCCAACATTTAAATTTCCAATACCAATACTTGGAATTTGCGGCATTATATTAGGTAATATTTTCAAATCGAATAAAAGATTTCTTGTAGCTACAATAACACCATAAATAATTGTAAAAGGAGCTAATATGAAGGATAACTTTTTCATGGCGATTAAGATAAATATTATATTTGTTTTAATTCATTTATAATATGTTAGTTCAAGAACTACTTGATATTTTTGATGAATGGGCGCCAGCAGCTTATTCAGAAGATTTTGATAACACTGGACTACTAGTTGGAAATCCAAATGACAAATGCAATGGTATTCTAATTTCCTTAGATACAACAGAGGAGGTTTTAGAAGAAGCCATTAAAACAAACTGTAATGTAATTGTAAGTTTTCATCCAATAATTTTTTCTGAATTAAAAAAAATTAGTGGTGAAACTTACGTAGAAAGAGTAGTTTCAAAAGCTTTACAAAATAAGATTTCTATAATTGCTCTTCATACCCGGTTGGATAATCATCCTAAAGGAGTTAATTATGAAATTTGCAAAAGAATTGGTTTAGGTAAGACTGAAGTCTTAATTCCAAAAAAAGAAACACTTAAAAAGCTCGTTGTTTATGTTCCTAAAAATAAAGCTCAAAAGGTCTTAAAAGCGTTGCATGAAGCAGGAGCTGGTAATTTAGAAAATTATACCGACTGCAGCTTCCTTATTGAGGGTAAAGGCCAGTTTACAGGTAACATGGAAAGTGATCCTCATATTGGAAAAAAATTAGAAAAAGTTTCTGTTGACGAAGTTCAAATAAATGTAGTTTTTGAATCTTATTTAACTGGAAAAGTTCAAAAAGCTCTCTTTCAAGCACATCCTTATGAAACAGTTGCTTATGAGATGTATGGCCTTCTAAATTCATACACAAATGTAGGAATGGGAAAAATAGGCTTCTTAAAAAATGAAACTAATAGCATTGATTTTTTAAAAAATCTAAAAAAAATATTTAATACTGGGCACATTCGCTACAATAACTATAAAGGAAAAAAATTAAATAAAATTGCAGTACTTGGAGGGTCAGGAAGTTTTGCTATAGGTCATGCTAAGAGAAAAGGAGCGGACGCATTTATAACTGCAGATCTTAAATATCATCAGTTCTTTCAGGCTGATAAAGAAATATTATTGATTGATATTGGACATTATGAAAGTGAGCAGTATACTAAAAATTTGATATTTGATTATCTTACCGAAAAATTGCCTAGTTTTGCAATCTCCTTATCAAAAACTAAAACAAATCCTGTTAACTACATTTAAACATGGCCAAAAAAAAAGAACCAACTGTAGAAAAAAAGCTAAGAGCACTTTACGATCTTCAACTAATAGATTCAAGAATCGATGAAATAGTTAGCTTAAGAGGTGAACTTCCATTGGAAGTTGACGATTTGGAAAATGAAATTAAAGATTTAAAAACCAAATCAGAGAAGATAAATGCAGTTATAGAAGAAAATAAAAAAGAGATACTCGAACAGAAAAAGATTATTGAAAATGCTAAAGAGCTCCACAAAAAATATGAGGAAAAACTAAAAAATGTCCGTAACAACAGAGAATATAATTCGATTGTTAAAGAACAAGAATATCAGGACTTAGAGTCTCAACTAGCTGAAAAGAAGATTAACGAATTTAAAAGCAATATTGAACAAAAAGAATTATCACTAGAAGAAATAATGCAAAAAATCGAAGACCGATCAAAACATCTGGATTCCAAAAAAAGTGAACTTGAAACAATTCTAAAAGAAACACATAAAGAAGAGGATCTACTTCAAAAAAAATCTGCCGAATTTGAAAAAGATATTGAAGAAGTACTAATAAACTCTTACAAAAGAATTAGATCTAGCGTAAAAAATGGTTTGGCAATTGTATCAATTGAACGCGGTGCCTCAGGTGGATCTTATTTTTCAATTCCACCTCAAGTTCAACTAGAAATTGCATCACGNAACAAAATAATAACTGACGAACATAGCGGAAGAATATTAGTTGATGCAGAACTAGCTAAAGAGGAGCGTGAAAAAATTGACAAGCTTATTGGTAATTAATTTATTCCCAAAAGTCATAAACTAAAACAGATTCCGTTAAAGGAAGAAAATAATCAACAAACTTTTTATGAATTGGATGGGGTAAATAAACACTATCTCTATCATTAGCTGACTTGAATTTCATTGTCAAACTATGTGTATATCCCTTGCCTAAACGTTCAGGAGAGATATTCTCTGTGAAATTTAATTGCTCAACGACTGGGATAGCCTGGAGGTTGTATGCACCATCAGTTAATTTTTGGAATTGTTGAGAAGTNATTTGTTCTTTNAATTTAATTAAAACCAGATGAATNAGTCTTTTATTATTATCCGCTTCTAAAAATGTTTGATCATGATCCTTGTCCAAAAAGTTNTATCCGACAACAAATGCCCCTGAGTAGAATAAGATGATAATGTATAGAGACAAGCGNTCTGTCATACCAATTTTGAACATANAGGGATTTTTATACAATTTAGCAAAATAAGCTTAATCTAAAATAAGCAAAGAGTAAATATAAAGCTTAACACGTAGAATTAAATGTGGGCGCTGAGGGATTCGAACCCCCGACCCCCTCGGTGTAAACGAGGTGCTCTGAACCAACTGAGCTAAGCGCCCAAATATTTATCTTGGGGTGTAAAGATAAAATTTATAGGCTAAAACTAAAACTCAAAATTTTAAATTAANCTTTCATCTCCAAATATTCTAGAATATCTGCNACGACAAAAGTACTCCCAGTTACAAATATCAAATCATCTGGACCTGANTTTGATATTGCCATTTNATATGCAATAGGAATGGATTTAAAATAATTTATTTTTANATCCGAAGATTNTAAGAATGNCTTCANAATTNTAAGAGGCATGGCCCTTTCAATGTTNGGGCTGCTTAAATAAAAGTTTGCTTCTTTCGGGAAAAGTGAGAGCAAAGAATTTATTTCTCTTTCTTTTATGAATCCCATAACTAAATATAGTTTACCATATGAAATTTCGCTAAGCTGCTGGGATATTAATGTGAGTGCCTCTCTATTATGTCCAATATCTAAAATTACTTTAGGTGAATTTTGNACAACTTGCCATCGCCCTTTTAATCCGGTNTTTTCAACAACTCTGTTNAGTCCTTTTTTAATTATTGAGTTATCTAAATTAATATCAGGCAAGTGATTAAATGCAGTAATTACTGTTTGAATATTTTTTATCTGATAAAATCCTTTTAAGTCTGAGGTGAAATTNGCTGAGGTGTTTTTGACAAAGTATAAAGGNGCGTTTAACTTTCTAGATATTTCTATAAANGTATCTTCTGTTTTNATNTCTTTTTCTCCAACNATTATTGGNATTNTATTCTTGATAATTCCNGCTTTTTCAAAAGCTATTTTTTTGTGTGTTTTACCTAAAAACTGTGTATGGTCGAGACCAATATTTGTAATAATTGATAATACTGGTGTAATTATATTAGTAGCGTCTAATCTTCCTCCCAATCCAACTTCAATTATGGCATAATCAACCTTAACTTTACTAAAATACCAGAANGCTAGGGCTACAGANATCTCAAAAAAGGTAAATTTTTCTTTTTCAAAATAAGACTTATTTGAGTTTATAAAAATTACGACTTCATCTGGAGAAATTTCTNTACCATTTACCTTAACCCNTTCTTTAAAATCTAACAAATGAGGGGAGGTATAAAGACCCGTTTTGTAACCTGCTGCTTGAAGTACAGAGGCTATCATATGACTTGTAGATCCTTTCCCATTAGTACCTGCGATGTGAATAGATTTAAAATTTTTATGTGGATAGCCAAGATAAAGATCAAGTAGTTTGATTGAATCTAACCCTGAACGATAAGCTGCAGGTCCTAGACGCTGATACATCGGAAGTTTCGAAAACATCCATTTTAATGTTTCTTTGTAAGTGTTCAACTTTTATTCTCCAAGTTTAAATTGAATTACAACAAACCCAATTTGCAGTTCTGGTGCATCATCGTCCGGAAACCATTTGTGNANTTGAGCTGTTTTTTTTGCTGGATCAAGCAAACAAGGATGAGTATTTGTAGTCCCTTTAACGCCTGGTTCTGCTGAAACAACTTCTCCCTGACGATTGACACTTANTCTAACAACAACTAATCCTTGTTCATTACATTCTTGCNATACCTTNCCTTTAGATTTTAAACTTCTACCATTCAAACCATATCCCTTAGCGTATGATCCAAAAATCATATTGTTATAATAAGTGGAAGAATAACCACTCTCATTTTGGATATTTCCATCTAAACCCTTCAGACTATTATTGGACAGCTCTTCATTTAACTGACTATTTTTTTTCAGGAGATTAGATACAATATTTTTGGTAGTTTTCGAAACCTTTGGGTTCTCTTTTTTGATTGGTAATTTTTCTATTTTCTTATTTTCTTTTAATTTATTGGGATCTTGATTTTGTTTTATTGANNTTTCTTTTTTTGGAATGGATATTGAAGATTTTCTTTCCGTTAAAACAGACTTTGATTTCTTAGATGGATTAATTTTAGCATTAGACTTACTAGTAGGTTTAACTGAACTTTGATCTTTTCCAACTCCATTTAACTTATTTGTTTGTTGATTTTGTTTTTTGATATTTCCAGAACTATGCACAGTGTTTCCTAAACTAATCTCCATCCCATAATCTATAGGTGGATCATAATAAGTAAATCCTAAGCCAAAAAAAAGAATAACAAGAAGTAAAGCCACAACAAATGTGATGCTAGCTGATTTTTTTTTGTGGGGAGAATCAAAAATTATCATCTAATAAATTTAAACTTTATTGACTTTCTACAGCAAGTACTACTTTAATGCCATTTTTGTTTGCGATATTCATTACGAAAATAACTTCATCTATTGGCACTTTTTCTTCAGCTCTTAAAATTAANGAAGGTGTATTTAAGGACGAAAAAGTNGAAATAATTTTATCCTCTAAATTATTTTTNGGTGTAATATTAGAATCAATGTAAAACTTATTTGAATTGGTTATAGTAACTGCAAAAGCATTTCTGTTTTCAGTTTTACCCTCAGCCTCAGGGAGTTTGACTTTTATTGTATTCAATTGTTTNGCCAAGGTTGAGGCTATCATAAAAAAAATCAATAAGAGAAATACAACATCAGTCATTGAAGACATATTAAATTCAGGNCTGATCTTATTTCTTCCTCTAAGGTTCATCTAAGCTGGTTCGTTTAGTAAGTCTAAAAACTCCAAGCTTGTTGATTCCATAAGATAAACTGCATTGTTTGTTTTTACAACTAAATGATTGTAAGANACATAACCTATTATNCCGACTATCAATCCTGCAACAGTTGTTGTCATAGCAGTATANAGCCCGTCAGCAAGTAATTGCATGTCAATATTNCCNCCTGCATTAGAAATTTCAAAAATGGAAATAATCATTCCAATTACNGTNCCTAGAAAGCCAAGCATAGGTGCAGCACCAGCAATAGTNGCTAAAATACTAATGTTTTTTTCAAGTTGATATACCTCTAAACGACCTGCATTTTCAATAGCAGTATTGATATCTTCCAATGGTCTACCAATTCTAGACAATCCTTTAGAAACTAGCCTNGAAACTGGAACATTTTCCTTCAAACANAATTTTTGAGCTTCCTCCACTTTCCCTTGTATCACAAAAGATCTAATTTGAGACATAAATGTTGGTGTCATCTTAACTGCAGAACGAATTGCAAAAATCCTTTCAAAGTAAATGTAAACGACAGTTAGTAGAAGAGTACATAAAAGACCAATAATAATTTGTCCCCCTAGGCCGCCATTTTCAATTAATTCTACTAATGAAAATGTTTTTTGAGTTTGAAATGGAGATGGTTGTTGAAGGGTTAAAATCATGTTAATATCTTATTTTGGCATTTATTGAATGGTTAAATATTTAGAATANAAAATCTCGCANAACAATAAAAACAATAAAACCAGATAAAAATCCTAAAAAGGCTAGCCAGGCAATTTTTTTTAAATACCAGAAAAAATCAATTTTTTCCATTCCCATTGCAACAACACCTGCAGCAGAACCAATTATTAGCATACTTCCACCAGTTCCTGCTGAGTAAGCAATTAGGTGCCATACTGGATCATCTACTGNATTAGAAAACATACCCATACTTGCTGCAACTAATGGAACNTTGTCAATGACTGCAGATCCAATACCAAGCAATCCTATAACAATATCAGTGTTAGGTATTGTTTTATTGAGACCCTCAGCAAAATTAAATAACAATCCTAGTGATTCTAGTCCTGCAACTGCAAGTAAAATCCCCAAAAAAAATAATATACTTGGTAATTCAATTTTTGATAATGATCGATGAACAGGGCTACTTGTTTGATGAGCGTCACTTTCTTCGTCAAAGGATGTAATATTTATTTTTGCCTTGCTAAAAATTTCAGCAAATGTTGCAACAACTGCTAAAGAAAGCATCATGCCAACATATGGTGGTAGGTGGGTTATAGTTTTGAAAACAGGCACAAAAATTATAGCTGAAAGGCCTAGGTACAACATACTCGCTCCATGTTTATGAAAACCAACATCTGTTTCATCCGCAACCGCTTCATCAATTTCACCNTGAAAAGCGGGTAAAAAAGAAGCTATACCAACTGGGATCCCTAAACAAAAAATTGANGGGAGTAAAACGTATGTTATCAAGTTGAGAGTTGTGACTTTATCACCAATCCAAAGCATAGTTGTAGTAACATCACCAATTGGTGACCAAGCACCACCTGCATTAGCAGCTACAATTATAAGTCCTGCAAACCAAAGACGTGTGTCTCTTTTAAGTACAACTTTCTGTAGAATTGTAATAAGNACAATGGTTGCAGTCAAATTATCAATTATAGCAGAGAGNATGAATGCAAGAATCGAAAAAATCCATAATAANCCTTTTTTACTTCTGGTTTTGATAAAATTTTTAATCGTAAAGAATCCATTAAAATAATCAATGATTTCAACAATAGTCATTGCGCCCAAAAGAAAAATTATTATCTCAGCTGTTTTACCAAGATGATGCAATAATATTTCATCAATATGTGAAGGCTCAAGTTGTTTTAATTCTGTATTAACATCAAAAACAGGTAANTGAGAAAGAGATATTATAGCCCACATTAATGCCATCATAGCNAGTGCGGGAATGAGTTTATCAACTTTTAAACTATGCTCGAGGGTAATAGCCAAATANCCTAGAACAAAAATTGTTATAATAATGGTTTCCATGAGTCAATTATCGGTTTGTTTTGTTAAAAATAAAAAAATCTATACCCTAATACTCAAGTATCCTTAAAAAATTAGGGAGTAAAAATATTTCCAGAGCTGTGATCGCTCTTACTTCCAGTGACTGAAGCTAAGCAATTAACTTCATTTCTTAATCTTAAAACCCCTAAAAAACCGAAAATAATTGCTTCTTTGTAATCAATTATAACTTCTGATGGTACTAGGAAATTTGCAAAGTCATTTTCTTTAATTTTTTTTATCAAAAAATCATTCTTAGCCCCTCCACCAGTTACCAATACATTTTGCCCATAATCAAAGTTTTTCCCAATCAATGAAGCAATATGAATAGTATATGTGTTTAATAGATTCTCAACACTGTTTGAACTATATTTTTCTAGAAGTGGTAATATTTTAGCATTCACCCATTCGAACCCTAAAGACTTTGGAGGAGTCCTTTGATAATATTCAAATGATTCTAATTCATTTAANAAGGGTAAAATTAATTTGCCTTTTTTAGCCATATTNCCATTTAAATCATACAATTTTCCTTTTTTGTTAGCCAAAAAATTAAGAACAGTATTTACAGCACAAACGTCATAAGCAATAGCAGCTTTATCTGAAACTTTTGAGACATTTGAAAAACCACCTAAATTGAGGAATGCTTCATAATTACGAAATAATAATTTATCTCCAATTGGCACTAATGGTGCNCCCTGACCACCTAACTTNATATCCTGGGTCCTAAAATCACAAACTACATTTAAGCCCGTTAGTGTAGCTAAAACCTTTCTATTACCTAATTGAAAAGTTAATCCNTTATTTGGATCATGGAATAGTGTATGTCCATGTGAACATATTGCATCGATTTTAGATAATTTATATTCTTTAACAAATGAATTGATACTTTCNGCTAAAAATAAAGTATANGACTCATCTCCTGCTTCAATANATTCTTTAGTTGCNTGAAACAACNCTTCTAATNTAGTAATCCATTGTTTTGAATAGCCAATTGTCTTAGTAGCCTCTACATCAAAATTCCAAAATTTATCGAGCCTGAAATTTACACAAGCCAGATCAATTCCATCCAAAGAAGTCCCTGACATTACTCCTATAACTTTGTAAGTATTTTTTAACAATTATAAATTTTTTAAATTATTAAAAAGCAAAGGAAGTGAAAATTGTTAATTTTTCATTTTTTTTAATAAAAACTGGTTAAAATTTAAAGATTCCTCTGTTTTATGAATAAAATTTTGTGATCTTTAAAAATAGCTAGATTTAGGAAGTTTTATTGTAATTTAAGAGTGTTGATTTACTATTTTTGTTAGCTTTTAAAAATTATGCTACCGTCAAAACAAGGCCTTTACGACCCTCAATTTGAACATGACAACTGTGGAGCAGGATTCATATGTAGTCTTCAGGGAAAAAAAACTAATGATATAATTCATAAAGCACTAGATATTCTAGATTGCCTTGAACATCGTGGAGCTGTTAGTGCTGACGGTAAAACCGGTGACGGTGCTGGTATTCTAATTGAAATACCACATNATTTCCTGAAAAAACANTGNGGATTTGAGCTTCCTGAAATGCATCAGTATGCTGTTGGNATGGTATTNCTACCAAAAAAAGAAAATCAAAGAACCTATTGTATNGGTGTCTTAGAAAATGAAATTAAAAATCAGGGACTTGAAATTTTAGGATGGAGAAAAGTTCCAGTAAACCATGAAGTTGTTGGAAATATAGCAGCGCTAACTGAGCCGCATATTATGCAGATTTTTGTAGGTAAAGGATCTGGNGAACTATCTGATCATGAGTTCAATATAAAGCTATATTGTTCAAGAAAAATAGCTGAGCACACAATATCAGATTCTAAACTTTCGCAATCCTCTTATTTTTATTTACCCAGCCTATCAACTCATACATTAATTTATAAAGGTTTATTGACTCCTGAAGANATAAAAGGATATTACAATGACCTTGAAGATCCAGCTGTAGTGACTCGTTTGGCACTAGTACATCAACGTTTTTCTACAAACACATTNCCTACATGGGATCTTGCTCAGCCNTTTCGTTATATGTGTCATAATGGAGAAATTAATACTTACAAGGGTAATTTTAGTAGGATGCAGATTAGGGAAGAGCTCTTAAAAAGTAAAGCTTTTGGTTCTGATTTAAAAAAAATATTGCCAATAGTAATACCTGATAAGTCAGACTCTGCCTCAATGGANATGACATTAGAGCTTCTTCTTGCCACTGGACGGTCACTCCCAGAAGCGATGATGATGTTGGTCCCAGAGGCTTGGGAAAAACATACGTATATGGATGAAGATAAAAAAGCATTTTATCAATATAATTCGTGTATTATGGAACCTTGGGACGGTCCTGCATCTATTCCATTTACAGACGGGAAATATATTGGAGCACTTTTAGACCGAAATGGACTTAGACCATCCCGATATACTGTNACAAAAGATGGATACGTGGTTATGTCTTCGGAAACNGGAGTCCTTGAAATTGATCCAGAAAATATACAAATGCACGGACGGCTGGAACCAGGGAAAATGTTTTTGGTAAATATGGATGAGGGTCGTATNGTTGAAGATGATGAAATAAAAAAACAAATCTCACTTGATAAGCCTTANAAGAAATGGTTANAACAAAACCTTCTTCACCTTAAAGATNTTCCTTATACAGGGAACAAAACTAAAATTGAAAGTGAAGGTTTTGAAACTAGAATGAGANTTTTTGGATATACTCAAGAAGACCTAAAAACAATTATAACNCCNATGAGTNTAAATGGAAAGGAAGCTATAGGTTCAATGGGTGTAGATACCCCTCTTGCNGTACTTTCTGATCGTACTCAACTTCTATATAATTACTTTAAACAGCTTTTTGCACAAGTTACAAATCCACCACTTGANGGAATAAGAGAGGAAATTGTTACTGANATTAGCCTTAGCATAGGTGAAGAATTTAATCTTTTTGAAACCCATGCAGAACATTCAAAAAAATTATGCATACAAAATCCTATAATCTCGAATGAAGATCTAGACAAAATAAAGAATCTAAATAGAAAAGATTTTAAGGCTGCTTCAATTTCAACACTATATGAAATTAATAATGGATTAAATGGTTTAGAAGACGCACTAGAGGACATGATAAGTGAAGTTGATAATGCTCTTGCTAAAGGTGTAAATATTATTGTACTATCTGATCGTGGTGTGTCTCCCTCTCTTGCTCCTATACCAATGTTATTAGCCACATCTCATGTACATCATGCCTTTAAGAGATTCAAAAAGCGATCCCAATTTGGAATTATTATAGAATCAGCTGAACCAAGAGAGCCACATCATTTTTCGTTGTTGTTTGGGTATGGAGCAAGTGCTGTTAATCCATATTTAGTGAATGAAATCATTACTTATCAATGCAACAATAACTTTATTTTAGAAAGTGCAGAAAAATCAATAAATAACTTCAATAAAGCAATTGCAAAAGGAATAATAAAGGTGATGAATAAAATTGGTATCTCTACCTTACACTCTTACAGAGGAGGCCAAATTTATGAGGCCCTGGGATTATCTAAAAAGCTAATAGATAGATTTTTTTACAATACCCCAACTAGAATTGAAGGAATCAATTTATATGAAATAGAAAAAGAAATTAGTAAAAGACATAGCAAGGCCTACTTGCATGAGTCAAAACTAGGTTTACCACTTGAGATAGGTGGAGACTATAGATGGAGAAGAGACGGAGAAGCACATGTAGTTAATCCTTCAACAATAGCATCTTTGCAACAAGCAGTTAGACAAAATAAACCAGAAAGCTACGAGGCATTTTCAAAAATGATAAATGACCAGAATGAGAAATTGATGACATTAAGAGGTTTATTCGAATTTTCAGGTTATGATCCAGTTCCAATTGATCAGGTAGAACCTTGGACTAAAATTGTCAAGCGTTTTAAAACAGGTGCTATGTCTTTAGGATCAATAAGCCAAGAAGCTCATGAAAACCTAGCAATAGCGATGAATAAAATTGGGGGTAAAAGTAATTCTGGAGAGGGAGGCGAAGATCCAAAACGCTTTAAACCAGATAAGGATGGAAACTTTAAAAATTCTGCTATTAAACAGGTTGCTTCTGGAAGGTTTGGTGTTTCAAGCCATTATTTGAGTAGTGCTGAAGAGATTCAAATTAAAATGGCTCAAGGTGCTAAACCTGGAGAAGGTGGTCAACTACCAGGCCCAAAAGTAAACCCTTATATAGCGTCGGTGAGAAATTCAACTCCGTATGTTGGTCTAATATCCCCTCCTCCACATCATGATATATATTCAATCGAAGACTTGTCTCAATTAATTTATGACTTGAAAAATGCTAA
The DNA here is from genome assembly GCA_002167525.1 of Flavobacteriaceae bacterium TMED68. The sequence goes on along the minus strand of NHDV01000025.1, from coordinate 4,058 downwards.
TAGGAAAGCTAGAATAAATGTTAAACTAGTTTCAGAGGTTGGAGTAGGAACAATTGCAGCTGGGGTAGCAAAAGCTAAAGCAGACGTAATCTTAATCTCAGGTTACGATGGAGGCACTGGAGCCTCTCCCTTAACCTCTCTAAAACACGCTGGCCTCCCATGGGAATTAGGAATAGCTGAAGCGCAACAGACACTAGTTATGAACGATTTAAGAAGTCGTGTNGTNCTTGANTGTGACGGTCAAATGAAAACAGGAAAAGACGTCGCTATTGCTTGTTTANTAGGTGCAGAAGAATTTGGATTTTCCACCGCTCCACTCATAGCTTCGGGATGTATTATGATGCGTGCATGTCACTTAAACACTTGTCCTGTAGGAATTGCGACCCAAGATCCAACGCTACGTAAAAACTTTAAAGGAAAACCTGAACACGTAATAAATTTCATGCATTTCATTGCAGAGGAATTAAGGCAAATAATGGCAGATTTAGGTTTTAGAACCGTAGACGAAATGGTTGGTCAATCACAGAAATTAAATATGAAAAAAGCAATAAACCATTTCAAAGCAAAAGGAATTGACTTATCAAAAATATTGCATAAACCTAAAGTACCTAAACAAATACCTGAGCGCAATACAAAATCACAGGACCATAATTTGGAGAATGTTCTTGATATCGAGATTTTAGAAAAGGCTAAACTTTCACTAAAGGATAAGAAAAAACAGCAACTAAATTTTCATATTAAAAATACTGATCGGACAATAGGGGCTATAATTAGTAATGAGATTTCAAAAGCTCATGGAGCTGANGGACTTCCAGAAGATACCCTTAAGTTGAACTTTACAGGTACAGCAGGGCAAAGTTTTGGAGCATTTGCCGCCAACGGACTTTCAATGAAAATTGAAGGAACTGTTAATGATTATTTTGGAAAGGGTCTTTCGGGTGCAAAATTAATTGCAAAGGTTCCTGAGAAGTCAANCTTTGTTCCACACGAGAATGTTATAGTTGGAAATGTAGCATTGTACGGTGCTACNTCTGGTCAAGCCTATATAAATGGTATTGCTGGTGAACGATTCTGTGTTAGAAATTCAGGAGCAAAAGCTGTCGTAGAAGGAGTAGGAGACCACGGGTGCGAATACATGACCGGTGGTATAGCACTTATTTTAGGTGATATAGGGAGAAACTTTGCAGCCGGTATGAGTGGAGGTATTGCATATATTTATAACGACAATGCTNTATTCGACGAAAGNAAATTTAATGTTGAAATGGTAGAATTAGAGAATTTAGAAAATAGCGATGTAGTAACTATTAAAGAATTGATTGAAAATCATATAAAGTATACTAAAAGTCCAAAAGCGATTGGTATACTTAAAAATTGGTCAAAGTCGGTTACTAACTTTATAAAAGTAATGCCAACAGACTATAAACGTGCACTTGAAATGATGGCAGAAAATAAACTTGAAAAATCTTTCTAATATGGGAAAAATTAAAGGTTTTATGGAATATGATCGGCTTAAAGAATCCGTTATTGACCCAAGAAACAGGATAAAAAACTATAACGAATTTACTTTAGCTCCAAAGAAAAACGAATTACAAGAACAGGGAGCTCGCTGTATGGATTGTGGTGTTCCTTTTTGCCATAGCGGCTGCCCTCTTGGTAACTTAATCCCAGACTTTAATGATGCTGTTTATAATAATGAATGGGAACGCGCTCTAAATATATTACATAGCACAAATAATTTCCCCGAATTTACAGGAAGGCTTTGCCCAGCACCTTGTGAAGAAGCATGTGTTCTTGGAATAGTAAATCCACCTGTTTCAATAGAATTAATTGAAAAATATATTGTTGAAAGGGGCTTCAATGAAGGTTGGATTCAGCCTGAAGTACCCGAACTTAGAACTGGTAAGAAAGTTGCCATTATTGGATCAGGACCTGCCGGTCTCTCNGCTGCTCAACAACTAAATCGAGCTGGGCATTCAGTAACAGTTTTTGAACGTGAAAATAAAATCGGTGGGCTATTACGTTATGGGATTCCCGATTTCAAAATGGAAAAAAATGTAATTGACAGGCGTCTAGAAATTCTTAAATCTGAAGGAATTAAATTCAAATGCAATGTTGAAGTCGGTAAAACAATCTCGGCTAAAGAACTTGAGAAACAATTTGATGCAGTGGTTCTAGCAACTGGAGCTACAATCAAAAGGGATATGCCTATTCCAGGATCTGAATTAGAAGGTATTATTCAAGCGATGGATTTTCTTCCACACAATAATAAGGCTGTAGATGGTCAACACAAACGTGATATAAAATTTTCAGCTAAAGACCTTAATGTTGTTGTTATAGGTGGAGGTGATACAGGATCTGATTGCATTGGAACTTCAAATAGACATGGTGCTAAAAGTGTAACAAATTTTGAAATCATGCCAAAACCTGCTGAAGGAAGAACTGATGAACATCCTTGGCCTTACTGGCCCTTCAAATTAAAAACATCTTCATCTCATGAAGAAGGAAGTCANAGAGAATGGAGTATTTTAACTAAAGAATTTGTTGGAGATGATAAAGGTCGCGTAAAAGCTTTAAAAACAGTTGAAGTTCAATGGGAAAAAATTCCAGGTGAAAGACCAAAACTTATCGAAAAAGAGGGTTCAGAAAAAATGTGGCCTTGTGAAATGGTATTATTGGCTCTTGGATTTACAGGTCCTGAAAAAAATCTGCCTGAACAATTTGGTTTAACTTTTGATGAGAGAGGAAATATCAAAGGTGAAAAAGAGTATCAGACTAATAAGAAATCAATATTTACTGCTGGAGATTGCAGAAGAGGTCAATCACTTATTGTATGGGCAATTTCAGAAGGTAGAGAAGTNGCTNACCAAGTTGACAATTATTTGATGGGTAACTCAAATCTNCCTAAAAAAAATAAAACAGGAGATTTAGCAATTAACTAAAATATTTAATANGTAGCCTAGATTTTCATTNATAAGTTAGAGNATTTTTAATACAGGCTGGATTATAATAGAGGGGCCTTTAACAAAAAGTTTTTGAAAAACTTATAAATCCCAAATCTTAATCTTCGAGCTTGTTTAGAGCCTCATTAATTAAACGTGCAACATCGATTCTTGACCCATGTGCTATTGTATCGGTTATAGTAAGGATTAATACTTTCTTNTTACCTAAACTAAGAAATATTTTTTGTCCATTTTTTAAGTCCATACCACTTCTAGAGAAAGGGTTTAAATTTGAGCTCATTACACCTGGAATTTGAAGTGGAATTTTTTGGGAGGTATTATTTTCTAAATAAAATGCTCTTTGTGGTGTTAGATTTTTTTGCAGTTTATTGGGTGTTTGATTATCTTTTTCTAAAGTAAAAACTACTTTTAAAGATGCTAAATACCGATTTTCAAATTGCAAATATTGATCATCTCTTACAATTAAAGATCTGAACTTTCCCTTTTCTAAGCTGAAATTTTCATGCAATGAATCTTTATCACGGCTTAACAAAGATATTCCTAAAAAAAACTTTGACTTATTATAAACTTTTATTTTAAAAGCTTTAAGTAACGGGTAGTCAATCCTTACAATCTGCTTGGGTGGAAGAACTAATTCCGAAAATTCAGGTTTTTGGCCAAAAACAAATAAAAAATTTAAAAAGATTAATAATAAGATTTTTTTCATAGGTTAAAATTCTAAATATTTTAAAAATAAAAAAAGCCCTCTAATTAAAATTAAAGGACTTTAAAGGAGGCGGCGACATACTCTCCCACCAATGGCAGTACCATCTGCGCTAGTAGACTTAACTTCTCTGTTCGGGATGGGAAGAGGTGAGCCCTACTGCTATAACCACCTAAATTGTTGGATTTATCAAATAATTGGGTTGACAAAACCATGATGTTTTGACATATGAAAAGATGCAAAAATAAAATTATTTTAAAATACTATTTTTTAAAGAAAAAGTGCCACAATAGACCTACGGGTAATTAGTATCACTCGGCTATGACATTACTGCCTTTACACCTGTGACCTATCAACGTAGTAGTCTCCTACGACCCTTAAAAGAAATCTCATCT
>NHDV01000024.1:98956-224293 GCA_002167525.1 Flavobacteriaceae bacterium TMED68 | reverse complement strand
CCACCAACCATTACTAAAAAAATTTCAGAGCGATTCATTTTCTCTAAATATGCCTTGATAAGAAGAGGTGCTTCGGTCTGACCTAAAAATATATTTCCAGCAACTGATAGGCTTTCTGCTCCTGAAATTTTAAAAACTTTTGTAAGGGCTTTTGCCAAAAAGCCAACCAATTTTTGAATAATTCCAAAGTAATAAAGAATTGAACTTAAGGCTGAAAAGAAAATGATAACAGGCAGGGCTTGAAAAACAAAAATAAAACCATATTCATCTACATCCCCAAATTCACCTAAAAGCATTTTTGTCCCTTCTCCAGTATACTCCAAGACTTTAATAAAAAAGTTACCTGCTGTTTCAAAAATATTTTTTATAAACTTTACTTTAAGTACTCCAAAGGCAACAACAAACTGAATAAATAGACCCACGCCAACAGTCTTCCAGGAAATAGCTTTTCGATTATTGCTCAAAAGGAAGGCAATTAAAATCAAAACTGAAATACCTAGAAAACCCCTCAAAAGCGAGAAAAAAGAAAAGCCACTAACTGGAATTAACTCCATAATTCATATCTATTTGATAAAGTTAAGGAATCATTTTCATGCAAATTATTTACTCAAGAACTTTAAATCTTTAATATCTTAACTGAAATCAAAGCTCTTCTTCTAAGATTTTTTGGATAACATTTCTTGTAGTCATTAGTGTTATTTTATGAACACTGTCTTTGAAATCACCTTTCCGAATTTTTTTTTCAATGTATATTAAAAGTTCTTTTGCTGACGGTTTTGACATTTCAAATATTTATATAGGCACTTCGATTAATAAAAGTTTTGAGTTTTTATTCACAGATATATTAAAATTTTTTACATCCCAAATTCCAAGAGCATCTCTCTTTTGGAGTGTTTTATCTGAAATTTTTGCACACCCATCTATAACAAAAGTATAAACCCCATTTCCCTTTTTATTTATTTTATATTCAAAGCTAGTTGAACGATTAAAATCTCCCATATGCAACCAGGCATCTTGATAAATCCACATTTCTGTACCACTTTTATTAGGAGTAACTATTGGGTAAAGAGTATTCATGATTTGTAGCTCCTTAAGATTTTTTTGATCATAGCGAGGGATAACGTTTTTTTCTTTTGGTAGTATCCAAATTTGAAGAAGACTTACGGATTTTTCAACACTTTTATTGTATTCACTGTGAGAAACACCTGTTCCGGCGCTCATAACTTGTATTTCATCTTTCTCAATTACACCTACGTTTTCCATACTGTCTTTGTGTTCTAAACTCCCTTCCAATGGGATAGTGATAATTTCCATATTGTCGTGCGGATGAGTACCAAAACCTCTTCCAGGAGCAATAATATCATCGTTCAATACTCTAAGAGCTCCAAACTGTATTCTTTCAGGATTGAAATAATTAGCAAAACTAAAGGAATGCTTGGCTTTTAACCAACCGTGGTCAGCTTCTCCTCTGGAGTTTGAACTATGGAATATTTTTTTCATTCTTTAAAATTGGTTTAATGAATTATTTTCATCACATTATTTTTTTCTGTTTTCTAGAGATTTTTTAGTTTCAGTAATTCTGTCAATGAGGTTTTTTTTGGCATCGAAATATTTAATTAAAGTTTTAATTTTTGCCTCATTTTCTATCTTTTCTTTTTGTTTATTTTTTTCTTCAGAGATAGTATTTTTAATTTCAAGATAAGTACTTACTGCGAAACCTATAACAATAGCAATGCAGACTACAAAAGCAATGATTTCTTCTGTTTCGGACAGATACATAATTGATTATCTTCGTACAAATTTAAATAATAGCACACACTATGACCATAATAGAGAGCAGAATTTCTAAATCCATCATTATAGTTTCATTTTTTTGCAACTCCTTCTTTTCTAAAGCTCAAAATAATTCAAATACTGCAACAGTTACACTCAAAGAAGTAGTGCTAAATTCTCCTAAAACTTCTACTGCTTTAAATAAACTACCCCTTGCAGTAAGTTTTCAAGAAGTGGAGCAATATCAAAACATATTTCAGCAAATAACTCTACAAGATTATTTAAGAGCAATACCAGGACTTTTCACTCAAAATGCAAATAATTATGCACAAGATTTAAGGGTTTCTTTGAGAGGTTTTGGTGCAAGATCAGCTTTTGGAATAAGAGGAGTTAAGATCATTGTTGATGGAATTCCAGAAACAACACCAGATGGACAGGGCCAAATAGATAATATTCCGCTGGGACTTCTCAAAAATCTGGAAGTCCTTAGAGGACCGTCTGCAAGTTTGTATGGAAATGCCTCAGGTGGAGTTATCTATCTGAACACAATAGATTATATTGAAGGGAAAAATTTTCAATTCCGAACCCGTCTAGGTGCATTTGGATTACAATCTTATCAATTAACAGGGTCTGTTAAAAACGATAAAACAACTGCATTGATTCATGCTAACCGTCTACTTACAGATGGATTTAGAAATAATAGTGGTTTAGAACAAAATCTTTTCAATCTGAAAATAAAACATAAATTAAATCCCTCGTCAAAAATTCAATTTCAAATGAATTATACACAAAGCCCTAGGGCAGAGGATGCAGGTGGGATAACTTTAGAGGATTCAGAACAAGATTGGTCTCAGGCTAGACAACGTAATTTAGATTATGATACTTATGAAAGTATAGAACATTTTAAAATTGGTTTGAATTGGAGTAAAAATTGGAGTGATAGGATAGATCTGAACACCTATGGATTTTATTCCTCTAGAGATTTTTATGGCAAACTCCCATTTGAAAATGGAGGAATTATTGACCTAACAAGAAATTACTTTGGATTAGGCAGTCGTTTAAATTATAAAGTTGGAAAGAATAATTTACAAGTTGCTGCTGAATTTCTAAATCAGTCAGATCAAAGAGACAGATACCTTAATATTTTGGGTTCTCAGGGATCGATTAGTTTCTCTCAAAAAGAAAAATTTCAAAATTTAAGTTTTTCCATTTTGGATGAGCTAAAATTGGGCGAGCTATTTTTTCGCCTAAGCTTACGTTATGACGACATCCGTTTAGGCACAGATGGCTTTTCCCAAGATCAATTCTATCAGGTAATTAATCCAAGTTTAGGAGTAAGTCTTGAGCTTACACCTAACCAACATCTCTATGCCAACTTTTCTACTAGTTTTGAAACTCCAGCTTTGTCAGAGCTATCCGCAAATCCCTCAGGCACAGAAGGATTTAATTTAGAATTGAATCCTTCAGAAGCTGTCTCTTATGAATTAGGCTGGAAGTCTCAAGGACAAAAATTTAAAATAGAGTCAAATTTATTTTTAATAGAAAGTTCTAATGAGATTTTGCCTTATGAATTAGAGGAGTTTCCGGGGCGTTCATTTTATAGAAACACGGGAGCCACCCAAAGATACGGCTTTGAGCTTGCTGCCCTATACAATTATCAGCATTGGGAGTTAAAAACGAGTGTTACTCAAGCTAAATACTTATTTAAAGATGTTAATAATAATTTAGGTAACGCTCTACCAGGCATCCCAAATAGTCAAATATTTTTTCAATTAGGTTACACATTAACTAACGATTTAAACTTTCTAATATCAGCAGAACATGTTGGAGAACTGTTTGCTGACAACTCTAATTCAGTAAAAGTTGAGTCTTTTCGGAGGGTCAGATTTCAGATCGGTAAATCCTTTAACTTCAATAGGCTAGAAATTAGTTTTTCTGGAGGTATTAATAATCTCTTTAATGAACGTTATTTTGATAATATTAGACTCAACGCTTTTGGTAGAAGATACTATGAGCCAGCTCCAGGGAGAAATGCGTACTTAGGTTTCCAAATAGGGATTTAAAATTATTCTACAAACAGATTAAAAAATGGGTGCAAGAAAAAAGTGTTGTTATCTTGAAAGTGTTTGCAAGTATTTACTCATTTTTCTTGTCACTTCAAATGCTCAAAGCCAGATTATAAAAGAAAAGAAATTAAAAAAATGGATAGAAGAAATTCCTGCTTTTGATAAAGCTCATGTAGCAATAAGAGTTGAGGGCGACGTAAATATTTATGCAGATTATAATGGGTCAAAATACATGACACCAGCTTCAAATACAAAGCTCCTTACTTTTCTTGCAGCTATTCAAACTTTTGATTCATTACCAGCTCTAGAATATAAAACTGTAAATGACAGTCTTATTAAATTTAGTTCAACAGGATATCCACTGTTACTGCATCCCTTTTATCCTGATACTACATTATTTGATTTCTTATCACAAAATAAGACCTGGAAATATTCTGTGAATAATAAAAAATTAGACCCATTAGGTGCCGGATGGATGTGGGATGATTATATGTATTACTATTCTTCTGAAAAAAGTGTTTTCCCTATATATGGCAATAGTGTAAAAGCGATTAAAGGTAAAGGGTTAGTTCCTTATTTTGAGCTTCAAATTGATACTTTTCATAATGCTTTAGAAAGGGATTTTAATAATAATAAATTCTATTCTAATCCAAAAAAATGGGAAATTAAAGACACACTTTACAGGCCTTTTATTACTAATGACTCTTTGTTTTTAAAGCTTCTCTCGAATGCCACCAATAACCTTATAATTTTTGAAAAATCAAATGACGAAGTAATTTGGGATAAACTTTATACAAATCATGAGAAGGCTTTGTACAAAGCTTTATTACATGATAGTGATAATGGAATAGCAGAAAGTTTGCTTCTTATGATTTCCAAAGAAATCTTTGATGAATTTAGTACTGATAAAGCAATTAATTATTTTAAAAATAAATGGAGGGGTCAATTATCAGATTCACTTTTTTGGGTTGATGGATCAGGTGTTTCAAGATACAACATGTTTACCCCTAGAACTATAACTAGTATCCTAAAAATGATAACACTCGAGATTAGCCGGAACGAAATTGAAGAGTTTTTTCCTAAAAGTTATAATTTGAATACTTCTTCACCATATTCAGACCTAAGTGGAGTTTTTGTAAAAACGGGTTCATTAAAGCACAACCATAATTTATCGGGATATATTTTTAAACAAAATGGCGAGTTATTAACCTTTTCAATAATGGTAAATCATTATGATAAAAGTAAAATCGATACACAAAAGGGTATATCTCAGCTTCTTAAAAAGATTAAGAAAAAACTTGTAAATAAATAATCAAATAAAGAAAAATACGGGAGAGAGAATGTTGAAAATTTAAACATCTGTGTATCAATAATTTATAATATAAAAGCTGTCAATAATTATTAATTTTTAACATTTTTTTCACTTTGGCACAGAATTTGATTTGTTTGTGGTTGTGCAAAATGCACATTAATAATTATTAATTAAAATTTAATCAAATGAAAAAAGGTTTATTATCAATTTTGGCAGGAGCACTACTAGTAGTGGGGTGTCAAAATTACGATGATCAATTTGACAGCCTTGAACAACAAATTAATGCTTTAGCTGCTCAAGCTAGTGCAATAACTCAAGTTCAAAGCGATTTAAGCGCATTGGCTAGTCAAGTATCATCTTTAGCTGGATCACAACTAACTGCAGCTGACCTAGCTAGTGTTTCAACTCAAGTTGATGCTATTAAAACTCAAGTCGACAGTCTAGCGAGTGTTGGTGAAGAGGTTGACAACCTTAATGAAGAGGTTGATGAGATTCTAGAAGCTCTTGGTGAGCTATTAGAAGCTAATGCGGTTATTACGCAAAACATAAAAATAACTAATGAGGCTGAATTAGAGTATGTTGAATCTTTAATTGGTACTGAGGCCGATGACCCAACTGTTATCATTAGCGGTGCCCTTGATGTTAATAACGCTACTTTAAGTACAGATGCTCTTGCAGCTCGTGTAAACGCTGTTGTGTCAAAAATACGAACTGTAATTGGTGCTGTAACCATTACTGCTTCTGCAACTATTGACGCATCTACACTTGGATTTATAGATGGACAAGCAACTATATCTCATGGAGTTGATATTTCTAAATTAGCCACAGTAAGTAAAGAATTAAGTCTTGGACATTATGGAGATATTGATTTATCTATTTTAGTTACTGCTTCGTCTCTTACTCTGTCTAACGCTGCTAGTATTACTACTTTAAATATAGGTAACCTTACTGGTACTCTTCTAACAAGAGAATATGTTATTGCTACAGATGTATCGTTAGGAGATATTGCTCTTACAACATCTTTTAACGCTCCTAAAGCGGGGACTTTTACTTGGGGATTCGATGCTGCTCAAACAACATCTCTTGTAATCACAGTATCACCGACTGCTAAGGTCTTTGCACAAAGCTTGCCATCAACAACGGCAACTATTACTCTTAATAATTCAGGTACTGGTTCTGAAGGTCACTTTGATGCCCTTAAAACTATCGGACCAAATGTTACATTTACTAACCCTGCTAAAGCAATAGTTTTAGATGCTTTAGCAACATCTTCAGGTACGCTTGTTATAGACGGTGTAGCTTCTGCTAGTTTACCAGCACTTGTTAATCAAGGCGGTCCTATTAGTGCTGCTTTAGCTGGTACTTTTAGCGCGCCTCTTCTTATTGATGCGGCTTCTATTACGACTTCTACAACAGCGTCTATTGAAGTTAAAAGTGTAAATGATTACAACAACTATACTACATCTGGAACGTTTGAAACTTTAATTGCAAAAGGTCAGGCTAAAAGTATTGACCTAGGTTTCTTCCCAGCGCTTAAATCTGCAACCCTTACAATGGCGGGTACTAAATCAACAGCTTATGCTGTTACTGTTACTCAAAGCTCAACTGTATTGGCAGATTTAACAGTAGACGGAACTACTAATACTCTTTCTGTTTCAGGTGCTGCGAAGTTGACATCTCTAACTACAGCTGGAGAAATTACAGACTTTACTGTAGCTAGTACTCAAACTATCACTTCAATTGCATTTGGTCACACATTTATATCAGGTGATACAGCAGCTACTGTTACGGTTAGCGATGTAACTGGCATAACATCTCTTGACATGAGTTCACTTACTAAAGTTAAGACTGTTTACCTTGCCGGTAATACTAAATTGGCTAGTGTTACTCCGCCATCATCAACTGTCTTGGCAGAGCCGGTTGCAGCTATTTCTGTTATTTTAAAAGGAAATGCATTAACTGGAGAATACACCAAAGCTACTGCGGGTTCTGAGACAACACCTTATGCTCAAGCCGCTATTACATCAACTGAACTTGCAGGTTTCAAAACATTTATTGAGGCTTATGCAGCTCAAACTGATAGGACAGCTTCTGGGAGTGCTTCTGCAACTTCAGGATACCCAACTATCACATATGATATGAATGTTGATGTTGTTACCATTACCGGAGGAACTACTACAGATACATTAGCAGACGCATTATCTGTTGCTGTTGATGCTGCAGTAAACCAAGGTTTAGATGCAACTGATAATACTGTTGACGATGCTTCTAACGGAGCAAATGGTGTAGATACTAAAAACGAATTAGCACTTATTCAATAATTTCTAATTCATCGTTAGCATTATCTAACTTAAAAACCCTCTCAATTTGAGAGGGTTTTTTTATATCCAAAAAGTAAAAAATAAAAGAATTGTTCCTCCCAAAAGGACAATAAATGTAGTTTTGATATGACTGAATCCTTTTGAAATAAACCAATGGTGAATATGATTTTGATCAGCTGTGAAAGGAGATCTTCTGTTTATTATTCTAATTATAACAACCCTAGTTAAGTCTATTAAAGGATATGACAAAAGAATTGTCCCAAACAAAATTTTCTTAATGCCAATTACAATATTAACAGTGGTATTAGGATTTAAAAAATGAAAAAGGAAAACTATATTTACACCACCCAAGAATAGTGATCCCGCATCTCCTAAAAAAACCTTTTTTCGTTTCTTTAAATTAAAAAAATAAAAGGGAAAGCTGATAAAAATTAAAACATATGCCAGATTGTAAAATGAATCGTTTGGAGGTAATAGAAACAGAAAAAAACAAAGATTTTTTAATGTCTCACTTATTGCCAAACCATCAATCCCATCTATAAAATTGTATGCATTAACAATAATAATAAAAGTTAGGCCAGTAAAAAATTGTGAAATTATCCATGGGATTTCATTTATTCCTAAAAATCCATAAAGATTTGTAATTACATAGCCCTGATCGATTAGAATTTTTGCAACAATTAGTTGCATCAAAAACTTTAATTTAAAGTCTGCTTGATATAAATCGTCGTAAACACCAATTATGAAAAGAATTCCAAGTGGAACAAAAAGCGAATAATCGAAAAGCTCTATTTTTAAAAAATAATATATTAGAGATATTAAAAATAAAGAACAAAAAATACTAATTCCCCCAGATCTAGTTGCAACGGTTTTATGGGAAGTACGATGATTAAAATCATCAAAGCGTTTTAATTTGATAAATATATACTGAGTAGCTGTATGAAAAATAATGGATGAAACTAATGCAAGAAAAATAATCGATAATTCCATAGATCAAATATAAACCAAAATAAAAAAGCAATTTTTGGATTTAAAATTTCTTTCTTTGTCATAAATCAAATAAAAATGAGTGATAAGAACCAAAAAATACCTATTAAATTCTCATTTTATGAATCAATAATTTGTATTCTTTACCTATGCATTGGATTTATACCAAATCTCCAGGCAATTGATAAAATTGCACCCCAATGGCTATTTATGGGGTCTTTGAACATTATTACTGCAATTTTTATTTTAAAAAATAGAGCTCGCTTTGATGAAAAAATTTCACTTCATTTTAAGTCGTGGTTAACTGTACTATACTCCTTTTTTATTATTTGGGGTGGACTTTCGTTTTTCTACGCAATAAATCCAACCGAAGTTTTAGTTAATATTTCAAGACAGTTTAACGTTTTCTTTATGTATACTAATATGTTTATCTTATTGTCTTCCATTGATAATAAGGAAAATTTTTTCTCTTATGTTTTGACGATAATACTTGCATTAGAAACATATTTTGTTTTTGACCAGGCATTAGATATGATTAATACTTCAGGTGAAATCATTTCTGGAAATTTAAAAGGAGTTACAGCAAACAGAAATATTGCAGCATTTTCAATTGCTTTAAAAATACCTTTTGTTTTATTCCTATTAACCAAAGCAAAAAAAATAAAAATTAAAGTTTTGGGTATAATAATAATAACATTAGCAATAACTGCGCTGTCAACCATTCAATCTAGAGCATCATATTTGGCAATTGGTCTAGTAGCAATAGTGTATTTTTTGACTCCCTTTTTGTTTTATAAAGAGAAGAATAATGCATTCAAAGTAAAAATGATTTTATTAATATTTATTCCTTTAATTCTCTCCATTTCTATTAACCAACTTTTTTTCGCATCAAAAGGTGCTGATGCTGTATCTAGAGCATCTACAATTTCTTTCTCTACAAATGATGGTTCAGTAAATCAACGTTTAAGATATTATAGTCATGTATTGTCACATTTAACAGCAAATCCAATTTTGGGAGTTGGTTTAGGAAATTGGAAATTTAAATCTATAGAATATGATAAAAAAAACATGTCAGGATATGTTGTTCCTTATCATGCACATAGTGATTTTATTCAATTGGGTGCAGAACTAGGGATATTAGGATTTTGCTCATACTTAGGTGTATTCTTATTAGCTCTATTTTTTGCATTAAAAATCCTTTTTAAAATAGATATTAAAAAAGAGGAAAGGCTATTTATTTATTTTACTCTTACAAGTTTAGGTGTATATTTTATTGATGCAAATCTAAATTTTCCAATTGCAAGACCACAAGTAATAATTGTTTGGGCATTAATTATTGCACTCATAACTTACTACTATAATACAAGACTTAAAAAGATAAAAAAAAATAACAGCAAAAAATTTAATCTAATAATTCTTTGTTCAATTTTGTTAATGAGTCTACCCAGTTTATTTATCTCAATTAAAGTGTATGAATCATTAAAGAACCAAATATTTTTACTTTCAGATTTTAATACTAATAATTATAATACTAAAATTAGCCAAATAGAGACTATGGAATTAGAAATTCCAAACGTAACAGTAACTACTATTCCCTTAAAATCAATAAAAGCAAGATACTATCTTAATAACAAGCAGTATGATAAAGCTTTAAAATCACTTGAAGGAAGCAGTAAGCCAAACCCTTTTTTATATTTTACTGAAAACATGAAAAGTAGAATATTTCAAGCTAAAGGAAATACTGATAGTGCTTATCACTATTCTAAAATCGCTTTTTTTGGATTACCAAATAATAGTTTGCATGTAGCCAATTTTGTAAAATTAGCTATGGAAAAAAAAGATACTATTACTATAAAAATGGCTGCGGATCAGCTGCTTGAAAACCAGTCTCAAGCAAATTGGCAAAATATAATTACTGCTTATATAGATATCATTGGTGCGGAAAATCCGGATCTTATGAAGTTAACTAATCGTGCAGTAGAACTTTTCCCAAAAAATCAAAACTTTCTACTTCTAAGAAAGTTAGCATTTATAAAGCCTTCAAAGATTCGAAGTGGTGTAAATTTAGCAAAAGAAGCATTTCCACATTTTCAAAATAAACAATATGCAAAAGCTGCATCATATTATCTTGAAGCGGCAAAAGAAGACCCTATGGAATATTCGTATTTAGAAAATGCCGCAACATGCTTTTACCAGTTAAAAGATTATGGAAATTCTATGCTATATTCTTCTAAAGTTATAAATAGTCTTAACCCAGGCACAGGTAAGTCAGAATATCTCCATGGTATATCTAAAATTGCTATGGGTGACATACAAGGAGGGTGTAATTTCATTTCAAAGGCAGCCGAGTTAAATTATCAAGATGCCTTAGTTACTCAAAAGCAATTTTGCATAAATTAAAATTCATCAAATGAATAAAAGTTTGCAAAAATTAAATTTACTGTCAATTACTTCAGGATTGATTCTTATCTGTTATCTATGCATTGGGTTTGTACCAAATTTAAATGCGGTTGATAAAATTGCCCCACAATGGATTGCGATGACAGTTTTAAATGGAATAAGTATTCTTTATTTGGCCTACAATCTTAAATATTTTTCGTTATCAATTTCATCTACGTTAAGATCACCAATATCAATTGTGTATATTGGTTTTATTGTATGGGCTTCATTATCCTATTTTTATGCAATCAATCCAACTGAAGTTATTGTAAATATTACGAGGCAAGCAAATGTTTTAATAATGTACCTCGTCATGGGTATTTTTTTATTTCTTTTTAAAAATAAAATCAATTTTATATGCTGGGTAATCACGTTAATTCTGGGGATAGAGGTTTATGCTGTAGTCATTGAAGCTCAGTCAATGATTAACCTAACAGGGACAATTTCATCAGGAGAATTAAAAGGAGTTACTGCAAATAGAAATATCACCGCATTTTCAATTGCTATAAAAATTCCATTCTTACTTTATTTAATTCATACAAACAGTAAAAAATTATACAAAATAATTCTTACAACATTGATTTTTATGGCCTTGCTATGTTTATCAATGATACAGTCTAGAGCATCTTTTGTAGGGGTAATTTTTATTTTTGTTGGTTTTGTAGTAATGAATCTATCACTTTACATGAACGATAAGAGATATCTACATTTATTAAGGAATTTATTTTTTTTAGCACCTCTATTATTGGCAGTTTTAGTAAATCAAGTTTACCTTTCCTCAAAAGGAGCTGATGCGATATCAAGGGCAGCTACAATTTCAATAAGCACAAATGATGGTTCTGTAAATCAGAGGCTTAGATATTATGAAGATGTTTTAACACACCTTTCATCTAATCCAATCCTTGGAGTAGGTTTGGGGAATTGGAAATTAAAATCAATTGAATATGATGCAAATGATATTCTTGGTTACGTTGTACCTTATCATGCTCATAGCGATTTTATTCAGTTAGGAGCTGAACTAGGTATTATTGGCTTTATGTTGTATTTATCTATTTTTCTTTTAGCAATTTATTTTTCTTATAATATCATTAGAAATTCAAAATTATCAGAAAAAGAGAAGATTTTCATCTTTTTAATTTTATTGTCATTAGGCGTATACTCAGTTGATGCGAATTTAAATTTTCCTATAGCTAGACCGCAAGTACTAGTGGTTTGGAGTTGCGTTTTGGCTCTAATCACAGTTTACAATCAAAAACATAAAGAAATTCTTGTAAAGCCTAAATCATCAAAAGTTAAATTAAATAAGATATTTTTAATCCTTGGAATATTAATTATTGTACCAAGTGCATATGTAACGAATCTTGTATATAAGTCCTTAAAAGGACAAATGTTTTTACTTCAAGATTTTAATTCTAATCAATACAATCTTCCAATAAATCAATTAGAAAATATAGTACCTAGCATACCTAACATTACAGTCACGACAATACCAATTAAATCCATAAAAGCTAGATATTATTTTAAAGCTAAAAAATATAGAAAGGCAATTGAACTTGTAGATGAGGGCATAAAAGCCAATCCATATCTATTTTATAGTGAAATACTAAAAAGTCAAATTTATCAAGAACTTGGCAAATTAGACAGTGCAAAATATTATGCTAAAAAGGCCTTTTATGGACTTCCAAATAATGATCTTCATTCTTCGACTTATCTTAATCTCATAAGTAAGACAAGGGACAAACAAGCATTGGATGAAGCATTTGAAACTTTAATTGTGAATAATAAAGTAAATAACTGGAAAAATTATTTAATCATTGCTAGTAGTTTATATCTACCCGGAGATGAATCTTTAATTGATAAAGCAGATGTTGCAAGAAAAACTTTTCAAGGAGATCAGGAGTTTGAAGCCTTATATAGAAAAGTATATCTTGGAGAAGACAAAATTATTGAGGCTAGAAATTTTTCAAATAAAGGGTTAGAGTATTTTGATAATTTGGACTATGAAAATGCAGGCATTGAATTTGAAAATGCGATAAAAATAAACCCTCTTGATTATGCTTATTATGAAAATGCCGCTACTTCATTTTACATGACAGGGAACTTAAATAGAGCATTAGATTATATCGATAAAGTGATTAATGACTTAAATCCGTTAAATGGGAAGTGTGAATATATAAAAGCCTTGATTTTTATAAGAATGGGTGATCCGATTGGGGCATGTCCTTTATTAGATATATCAGCTGAATCCGGATTTCCTCAATCAAATTCTTTAATTGAAAAATATTGTGGTCAGGGTTTTTAGAATAAGAGGATAATTATTTCTCAACAGAAAATTCTTATTTCCTTAAAAAATAGCAAAAAAATTATCTGTTTTTTTGTTGCTATTTATAAAAATAACAAGTACATTTGTTACTTGATATTAAGCCTTTTTAAATAGTTCTTGAAAAAGTTAAGCTGCAAAAATTATTTTGCAGCTTAATGATAACATAATAAGTATAATGGATAACTGGTTTGCCTTATATACTAAATCAAATTTTGAAAAAAAGGTAGTCACAAGCCTTTTGGACAAAAATATTGAGGCTTTTTGCCCCACATTTAAAACATATAAGCAATATTCAGACAGAATAAAAAAAGTTGAAAAAGTTTTGTTACCTAATTATGTGTTTACAAGAGTTAATCCTTTAAATAGAGAAAAGGTTTTTACAGTTAACGGAGTTTTAAGATATGTTTACTGGCTTGGCAAACCAGCAAAAATCCGCCCTATTGAGATTGCTGAAATGCGAAATCACCTAAATCAATTTTATGATGATTTTACCATGGAAAAAATTGAATTAAATTCTAATTATAAAATCAAATCAGGGCCATTCAAAGGGATAACAGGAGAAGTAGTTAGTTTGGATAAAAGCAATATTAAATTGGCTTTAAATACCTTAGGTGTCTTAATAACACTTAAGAAAAATAAAGCTTAATTAAATTCCGTTGATAATCTCATTTCACCGTTTGTCGTGTGACAGACATGGCGGAGCCGTGTTAAAATGCAAAAATAAATTATGTTAGGAGAATTAATAACATCAAAAACCCGATTAAGGCTGTTAATCAAATTTTTTATTTCTCAAGCTAACAAGGGTCATTTAAATGGTCTTGCTATTGAAATGGGGGAATCAACAAATGCTATAAGAAGGGAGCTTAATCATCTTCAAGGTGCTGGTTATTTAAATAAAATAAAGGTCAATAATAAAGTTGAATACAAAGCTAATATTAAACATCCTTTATATGATGTCTTAAGAAAAGTTGTATTAAAACATCTTGGTCTTGAAGACATAGTTGATACTGTTTTAGATCGTATGGGTGAAGTAAATCAGATAATTTTGGTTGGTGATTATGCCAAGGGTATCGACTCTGGATTTATAGAGATCTTTTTGATAGGTCAAGACCTTAATATGAATTACATAGCTCAGCTAGAGGATAAAATCGAAAAGTTAATTGGAAGAAAAGTTGGATTTTATTTAGCTTCAAAATTTATATCAAATAGAGATCACATAGTACTATTTAATTCAAAAGTAAAATGAAGTCAATAGAAAAAGTAGAAAGACCATGGGGACGGTTTTTTGTAATTCATGATGAGCCAAATTATAAACTGAAAAGAATTGAAGTTGATTCTGGTGAGAGATTATCTTATCAATATCACAATAGAAGATCAGAGGTTTGGACAATCGTTGAAGGTGAAGCAATTGTAACCGTTGAAGGAAAGGTAAAAAAATACAAAACAGGAGATACAATATTAATTCCAAAAAGAGCGAAACATCGAATTCAAAATGAAAAACAAAAAAAAGTTGTTTTTATTGAAGTACAGTTAGGGTCATATTTTGGTGAAGATGATATTGTTAGAATTGATGACGATTATAATAGAATTCAATGAAATTAAAAGGGATAATTGTTTCAGGATATTTTAATCCTCTTCATAAAGGACATATTGAGCTTTTTAAAAATGCTAAAAAATTGGGTGATGAACTTATTGTAATTGTAAATAATGATTTACAGAGAGAGTTAAAGGGGTCAAAACAATTTATGGATGAAGATGAGAGAACCTTAATTATAAAGCAACTTTCAATAACTGATAAGGTTTATTTATCCATAGACAAAGATCCAACTGTAAAAATGAGCCTAGAGAAAATACATACTAATTTAGGATCAAAGTATGACCTTTATTTTGCAAATGGAGGAGATCAAAGCAATAAAAGTATTTCAGAAGTTAAAATTTGTAAAAAATTAAATATTGGTTTAATAGATGGTTTAGGAGATAAAATCCAATCTTCATCCTGGCTTCTTAAAAATTGATATGAGGATAAAAAATATTTGTTGTATAGGAGCAGGATATGTTGGAGGACCAACAATGTCTGTTATCGCATTTAAATGTCCAGAAATAAAAATCACAGTTGTAGATTCTAGTCCTGAAAAAATTAAAGCTTGGAATGGTTCTATTGATAAACTACCGGTTTATGAACCAGGACTATCTGAAGTAGTAAGAAAAGTAAGAGGTAGAAATTTATTTTTTTCAAACAATATCAAAGACTCCATACAACAGGCACAAATGATATTTGTAGCAGTCAACACACCAACAAGAACATCAGGAAAAGGTGCCGGAATGGCTGCCGATTTAAAAAATGTAGAATCTTGCGCTTTAGATATAGCCAAGTATTCAAACAATAATAAAATAATTGTTGAAAAATCAACACTACCAGTTCGTACAGCTGAAAAAATTAAAGAAATTCTTATTAAAGAAAACAGCCATGTTCATTTTGAAATTCTTTCTAATCCTGAATTTTTAGCAGAAGGGACCGCAATTCAAGATTTATTTAAATCCGACAGGATATTGATAGGGGGAGATCCAACTCCTAAAGGACAAAAAGCAATTAAGGCTCTTGTTGAAATTTATACAAGATGGGTTCCAAAAGGGAAAATTTTAACAACTAATATATGGTCTTCTGAACTTTCAAAACTGGCTTCAAATGCCATGTTAGCTCAAAGAATATCTTCAATAAATAGCTTATCATCACTATGTCAAAAAACAGGGGCAAAAATTAATGAACTTTCAAAGGCAATTGGCCTTGATCACAGGATAGGGCCTCATTTTTTGGAGCCATCAGTTGGATTTGGAGGTAGTTGTTTCAAAAAAGATATTTTGAATTTAGTTTATTTATGTCAATATTATGGTCTTCACGAAGTTGCAGAATATTGGAATCAAGTAGTCCTTATTAATGATCATAAAATAAAAGATTTTGCATCTAGAATAGTAAATAAATTCTCAAATGACTTATCAAAAATTGAAATTATTATTTTGGGATGGGCATTTAAAGCAAACACAAACGATTCGAGAGAGTCCCCATCTATATATGTAGCAGAGGAATTATACTTGGCAAATGCTAGTTTATCAATTTATGACCCCTTAGTTGAAAAAGATAAAGTTATAAATGACATTAAAACATATTGGAAAAAAAATAAAAATTTCAAAAAAATAGTGTCGGATATTTCAGTACTTGGAAACAAAAAATTTGATATCCAATCCTATGATGTTTGTGTTATTTTGACAGAATGGGATGAGTTTAAAGAGATAGATTTTAAAGGTAAAGTAGTATTTGATGGAAGGAATTTACTTTTAAAAGTCCCTAACAAAAATTATGAATACTATTCTTTATGAAAAATATTCTTTTTTATGGAGGTGCAAGTCTCTTATCCTTCATGTGGGTAAATGAGTTAAAGAGTAGATATAAAATATATTTAGGATTAAATAAAAAATGGGTTGAAGGAACGGGCACAAATTCTCTTAGAATTAGTAATAATTCAAAAAGACTTAAGGAAATTTTAATATCTAGAAAAATTGACACTATTATCAATTGTTCAGGGTTAACTTCAGTAGAGGAATGCGAAAAAAACGAAATTATGGCATATGAGCTTAACACTATATTACCAAGTCAGATAGCTAGAGTAAGTAATCAACTTAATATATCCTTTGTTCATATTTCTACAGATCATTTGTTTGATGGGGGAAAATTTTTATACGAAGAAAGCCATGTTACTAATCCTTTAAATATTTATGCATCTACCAAAGAAAAAGGTGAAGTTTCTGTTTTAAACGCGAACCCAAAATCATTAATTATAAGGACAAATTTTTTTGGTAATGGCCCAGATTATAAAAATTCATTTTCGGATACAATTATAAAATCATTAGAAGATGGCAGAAGAATAAAGCTTTTTTCGGATGTTTACTACACACCTATCATAATAAATGAACTTTCGAAAGTAGTATTAAAATTAATAGAGGGTCATAGTTCTGGAATTTTTAATGTATCAAGTAATGAGAGAATTTCAAAATATGATTTTGGAATAATGATTGCAAAGAATTTTAAATTTGCAAAGAATTTGATAATAAGAGATAAATTAGTTAAAAGAAAAGACCTTGTAAAAAGGCCTTTGGATATGAGTTTATCAAATAAGAAAGTGGTTAAAACTACAGGTATTAAAATAATGCCAATAGAAAAACAAATAAGCTATTTAAAAATTAATAGATGATACCATACGGTAAACAAAATATAGATAAGTCAGACATTAAAGCTGTCGTAGATGTTCTTAATTCTGATTTTTTGACACAAGGTCCTATTACTCCTGAATTCGAAATAGCAATTTCAAACTATTGTGGATCAAAATATTCTTGCGCTGTTAATTCTGCAAGTAGTGCTCTCCACATATCATGTCTTGCTCTTGGGGTAAAAAAAGGAGACTGGGTTTGGACCTCACCAATTTCATTTGTGGCCTCATCTAATTGTGCTTTACATTGTGATGCAAATATTGATTTTGTGGATATTGATTTAGAAACGTACAATATATCTCCAATTAAATTAGAGGAAAAACTTCGTCAAGCTGAAAAGATCGGGAGATTACCAAAAGTATTAATACCTGTTCACCTTTCAGGTCAAAGTTCTGATATGAAAGAGATTTTTAAACTTTCAAAAAAGTATGGTTTTTTTATAATTGAAGACGCATCTCATGCCATCGGCGCAAAATATCGTGATCAGAAAGTGGGAAGCTGTAAATACAGTGATATTACTGTTTTTAGTTTTCATCCTGTAAAAATCATAACTACTTGTGAGGGCGGAATTTGTACAACAAATTCAGATGAAATTTACAATAAATTATGTAGATACAGGAGCCATGGTGTAACACGTCATGAAAAGGAAATGACCAAGAAACCAGACGGGTCATGGTATTATGAACAATTAGATCTAGGATTTAATTTTAGGCTAAATGATCTGATGAGTGCATTAGGAATAAGCCAGCTTAAAAAAATAAACCAATTTGTCAAAAAACGAAATGAAATTGCAAAGCATTATGATGAATTGTTTGAAAGTGTTGATGTAATTACACCAAAAATATTAAAACATAACTATTCTTCATTCCACCTATACATAATCAGAATACCGAATAAGGGAAATAAATTTTCAAGAAATGAAATATTTAAAAAACTTAAAGATAACGGTGTAGGAGTAAATATTCATTATATTCCAATTTACAGACAACCGTTTTATAAGAAGTTTAATTTCGATTATAATGAATTTATTAACTCTGAGAAATATTACTCTGAAGCTATCAGCATACCTATTTACCCTGGCCTTAAAAATGAAGAACAGAGATTTGTATTCAATACCATAATTAAACCTGAAGGATTTCAAAATCTTTTTTAATGGATAAACCTCAAAAGGGACTTTATATTCCAATATTAGAGTCTAGAAGACTAATTTTAAAGCCTCTTAATAAGGCATTTATATCAAAAGATTATGTCAATTGGATGAATGATTCTGATGTAATCAAGTTTATGAACAGCGGTGGAGATTACACATTAGAAAAGCTTAAAAAGTATTTAGGAAAAGTTGAAAATGAACCACAATATTTCTGGGCAATAGTTTTAAAAAAAAGCAATACTCACATAGGGAATATAAAAATTGATCCTGTAGATAACAAAAGCAGGTTTGGAGAGTATGGGATAATGCTTGGGGACAGAAATTTTCACGGTAAGGGATTTGCTTCTGAAGCTTCAAGGCTTGTCATAAAATTTTGTTTTGAAAAACTTTATTTACGGAAAATCAACTTAGGAGTTATGGTAAAAAATAAAAATGCAATAAATCTTTATAAGTCATTGGGGTTTTTAGTTGAGGGGAGATTTAAAAAACATATTTTTCATAGGGGGAATTTTGAGGATATAATTAGGATGGCGACTTTTAATAATAATTTAATATGAGAATTGCCTTAGGTACAGTTCAATGGGGACAAGATTATGGTATTTCAAACATAAACGGTATACCGTCAGACAAAGAATTAAGATTAATTCTTTCAAAAGCAGATCAAAATGATATTTCTGTTTTTGATACATCATCTATATACGGCAATTCTGAATTAAGATTAGGAGACAATTATTCTTATAAGAGAAAAATAGTTACAAAAGTTGGAGAGCTTAATGGGGACAGTCTTAAAACGTCACTGTTACGATCTTTGAAGAGGTTAAAAAGTTCTAACATTTACGGATATCTTTTCCATAGACCGGAAATTTTATTGAATAATAACTATTTGTGGGAAAATATGAAAACGTTAAAAGTTGAAGGAATGACAAAAAAAATTGGCTACTCAGTCTATGAACCTAATGAGTTAGAAATTCTTATTAATAAAAAAATGATCCCTGATATTGTGCAAATTCCTTACAGTTTATTAGATAGAAAGTTTGAGTCTTATTTAAATTTTTTAAAGGAAAAGAAAGTTGAAATTCATGTAAGATCAATTTTTCTGCAAGGCCTTTATTTTAAAAAAATTTCTGAATTAGGCGAAAAGTTTAAAAGTTTAAGGGCACCTTTTAAGGAGTTAGATCTAATTAAGGCTAAGTATGGTTTTTCTATTCTTGATTTGGCTTTAGGTTTTGTAAAAATGAATAAGGCCATAGACCGGATTATTATTGGAGTTGAAACACAGGAACAATTATGTTCAATTTTGAATTCATATAAATCTAATCTACCATTTAAGGTTTTTGAAGATATTAGAAAGATTAAAACAAAAGATATTTTTATTCTAAATCCAGTTAATTGGTAATGAAAAATAATGTGTATATAATAGCAGAGGTTGCTCAAGGGTTTGAAGGAAAATTTAACCAATCAAAGTTATTAATAAAAGCAGCATCCAAATCAAGTTCAAATGCAGTGAAATTTCAACTTGTTTACGCTGATGAACTTGCGACTAAAGATTATAAATATTATAATCTTTTCAAAAACTTAGAAATGAAGGAAGGGAAATGGAAACAATTAAATGATTATGCAATTTCTCTTGGATTAGATTTTATTGTAGATGTATTTGGAGCTAAGAGTCTTTGTACTGCTGAAAAAGCAGGATTAAATACTATTAAAGTTCATGGGACAGATATCACAAATATTAGCTTATTAGAATCAATTGCAAATTCTTCCATCAAAAAAGTCATACTGGGTGTAGGTGGCGCTTATTGGATGGAAATTGAAAAAGCTTTGAAAATTCTTAAATCAAAGGCTTTAGTTTTAATGTGTGGCTTTCAAGGATATCCCACAGAAATTCAAGACAATCAAATCTGTAGAATAGAAGCTATTAGGCAAATAGCTTCAAAATTGCAATTAAATTTCGAGATGGGATTTGCGGACCATGCTGTAGATGAAAAATCATCATCTATTATATCACTAGTTGCTATTGGAGCAGGGGCAAAAATAATCGAAAAACATATAACATTAGGTAGAATAATGGAATTAGAGGATTTTGAATCTGCATTAAACCCCGATGAGTTTTCATGTTTCGTAGATGAAGTGAATTTGGGTCAAAAGGCTTTAGGGATAATTAACAAAGACAATGATTTTAAGATGAGTGATTCAGAAAAAAAATATAGAGAAAATATTAGAAGAGACATAGTTGCATCAAAAGACATTTCACCAGGTGAAATGTTAACTTTCCAAAATATTACACTTAAAAGAACATCCAATATTAAATCAATAAAAAAACTTGATTTGGTTTTAGGTAAAATTGTCAAAAAAAAATTAAAATGTAATCAACCCATATTAAAAGATCATTTTAATTAATATGAGTAGAAAATTAGTAGCTGCATTAGCATGCAGAAATCAAGGTTCACGTTTGTTTGGGAAACCTATACAGAACTTGGATATAGACAAAGGAATTAGAGTAATTGATAATATAATTGATTGTTTGAAGACAATCAAATCAATTAATTCAATTGTTTTAGCTATTAGCGAGGGTATGGAAAATGACATTTTTAAAAAAATAGCAAAAGAGAAAAGAATTAAATACATAACTGGAGATGAGATAGATGTTTTATCTAGGCTTATTCTTGCATGTAAGGAGGTAGAAGGTACTGATGTTTTTAGAGTAACTAGTGAATCCCCCTTTTTATATTACAAGGCAGTAGAAAAATCATGGGTAACACATTGTAATGATGATAATGATGCAACTTTTTATGATGAAATAATTGATGGGTGTGGATTTGAATTTATCAAATTAAATGCTTTAGAAATATCACATAAAAAAGGTAATAGCAGACATCGTTCGGAAATGTGCACATTATTTATAAGGGAAAACAATCACTCATTCAAAGTAAAAAAAATTATGGCCCCAAAGCGATTAAATCGCAAAGATCTTAGATTGACTGTTGATAATCCGGAAGATCTTGTTGTTTGTAGAAAGATCTATAAGGAATTTTGTCACCAAGCCCCTAACATAATCCTAGAAGATGTAATAGGTTTTTTAGATGAAAATAAAAGCCTGAAAGAATTGGTTTATCCATTTACTATAAAAGGTTATGAAAGTATGTACAAATAAATTATTTTGATAAAATGTTTAAAGGACAAAACTTATACAATAAAGCAAAAAAATTAATACCTGGAGGAACAATGCTTTTATCTAAAAGACCTGAGATGTTT
Source organism: Flavobacteriaceae bacterium TMED68 (assembly GCA_002167525.1). Next base: position 202,404 of record NHDV01000024.1, on the reverse strand, counting down.
TTACCAGATTTATGGCCGTCATACTTTAATAAGGCTATTGGATGTGAAGTCTGGGACTTAGATGGGGTAAAATATTTTGATTGTTCTACAATGAGTGTGGGTACAAATTCTCTTGGGTATAGTAATAATGACGTAGATACCGCAGTTAATGAAATTTTAAAACTAGGTAATATGAGCACATTAAATTGCCCAGAGGAAGTTTTATTAGCTGAGAGATTGATTGAAATTAATCCATGGGCAGACATGGTTAGATTTGCTAGAACTGGTGGAGAAGCAAACTCTGTTGCTATAAGAATTGCTAGGGCAGCTTCGGGTAATGATAAAATTGCAATATGTGGTTATCATGGATGGCATGATTGGTATCTTTCTGCAAATCATAATAATGGGAATGATCTTTCAAATCATCTATTATCAGGATTGAATCCTGTGGGTGTTCCTAAAGATCTTGAAAATACTGTTTTTCCATTCAATTATAATGATATAGATTATCTGAAAAAAATAATTGAAGAGCACAAAATTGGTATTATAAAAATGGAAGTAGTCAGAAATATCGAACCTAAGGGTAGATTTTTGGATGATGTCAGACAATTAGCTACAAAAAAAGGGATTGTTCTAATTTTTGATGAGTGTACCTCAGGATTTAGAGAAACATTTGGAGGTATTCATCAAAAGTTTAATGTTGAGCCTGACATAGCTATGTATGGAAAAGCTCTAGGTAATGGATACGCTATAACTGCTGTTGTTGGGAAAAGGAGTGTTATGGAAGCAGCTCAAAAAACATTTATAAGCAGCACTTTTTGGACTGAAAGGATAGGTCCAACAGCTGCCCTAAAAACCTTAGAGATAATGGAAAGAGAAAAGTCTTGGGAAACAATTACTGCCTTAGGTAATTACATGCAGGGAAAATGGAAATTTTCTTCAAAAAAACATGAGGTGAATATTAAGATAAGTGGCTTACCATCCATCAGTTCATTTAGTTTTGAAAATAAAGATGCTCAAAAATTTAAAACATATTTAACACAAGAATTTCTGAAAAAGGGTTATTTGGCAACTACGAGTTTTTATGCATCTACAGCACATACTCATAAAGTTATAGACAATTACTCAGAAGTTTTAGATGAAATTTTTTTTAATATAAAGAAATGTATTGTTGGAGAGTTAAATATTGACAATCTTCTAGATAGTAAAATTGCACATAATGGTTTTCAAAGATTAAATTAAAGTGAATATCCTTTATTTGGGTGAAAAGCAAAATAAAAAAATGTTCTCATTCTTATCTAAATATGGAGAGACATACTTTCATAATAATAAACTTGAACGTTTAAACTATCAAAAGTTTGATTGGACTGTATCCTATGGGTACAGGCATATAATTTCAAAAAATCATATAGACAATTTGAAAAACCCTATTATAAATTTGCACATTTCTTATTTACCATTTAATAGAGGGGCTCACCCTAATTATTGGAGTTTTAAAGAAAAGACACCTAAAGGAGTTACTATTCATTTTATGGATGAAGGGATTGATACAGGACCAATTTTAGTTCAGAAAAAACTAGTATTTACGGAAGCAGATACTTTATTATCAAGCTACATGAAATTAAAAAAAACAATTGAGGATTTATTTTATAGTTCTTTTAATAAAATTATTACAAATAAGATAGTTCCCAAACCACAAATTGGGGCGGGTTCATTTCATAAAGAAAAAGATTTACCAAAAAATATTGACTGGAACATTGAAATTAATAAAATATAAAAAAATGACAGATTTTGAGATCATAGATGCTATAGAAAAAGTTAGAACAAAAAATAATATAAATTGGATGAATATCTTGAGGCTAGCATTTAAGCATGCTCCATCTAAAGCGAGGGATATTGTTAAAAAAATCAATAAGGATGATAAAAAAATTGGTGATCTTTTAAAGAAACTTTCAGAGAACAATGATTAATTTTTTAAATTTTAATGAATTAGATAAAGTATTAATTGTCGCTGAGCTCTCAGCTAATCATAATGGTTCTTTGTCAACAGCGATAAAAACAATATGTGCAGCAAAAAGAGCAGGTGCGGATGCTGTAAAACTTCAAACATATAGACCTGATACAATTACTATAGATTCAGAAAGAAATGATTTTGTAATAAAAAACAATTCAATTTGGGATGGACAGAGTTATTACAAATTATATGAAAGTGCATTTACCCCTTGGGAATGGCATGAAGAATTGTTTAGAGTAGCAAATGAAGAAGGTTTATTATGCTTTTCATCACCTTTTGATAAAACTGCAGTCGATTTTTTAGAAGATTTAGATAATCCAATTTACAAAATTGCATCATTTGAAATTACCGACACACCATTAATTCAATACATAGCATCTAAAGGAAAGCCTACCATTATTTCAACCGGTATAGCTACAATGAATGATATTGATTTGGCACTTTCAACTTGTAAAGAAGTAGGTAATAGCAATTTGGCATTACTAAAATGCACTTCAAGTTATCCTGCACCTGTTAACGAAGCTAATTTGATCATGATTTCAGATCTTAAAAAAAGATATGGAGTTGTAACTGGTCTTTCAGATCACACGCTCGGCATTACAGCCCCAATAGTTGCTGTTAATCTGGGGGCTAAAATTATTGAAAAACATTTCATTCTAGATAAATCAATAGGGGGCCCAGATGCAAGCTTTTCATTGGATAAAAATGGATTCAGTGAAATGGTTAAATCAATTAGAGAAGCAGAGGTGTGTGTTGGTGAAATTAACTATGAGTTAACTAGTAAACAGAAAAAGGGAAGAAACTTTTCGAGATCTTTATACATCACAAAAAATGTAAAAAAGGGAGAATTAATTACTAATGAAAATGTTAGATCAATCCGCCCTGGACATGGGCTTCATCCAAAATATTTACAAGATATCTTGGGATGTACTTTTAAAAACGAATATTCAAGAGGAACAAGAATGTCTTTAGATAAATTAAATAAATAAAAAAATCATGAACTACAGAATTACAATATCAGATAGCAAAAACAAATATATACCTACTAAACACCTAATTATATTCAATAACGATTTAATAACAATTGAAGGTGATTGTGCAAATTTAGAATGGGAAGATAAAGATGGGAGCGTATGCATATTGTTAGGAGATTTACTTGGAGGAAGAGATAAAAATAAAGTTTATACCTCATTAAAAAATTATAAAAATTTAGCAGACTTTAAAAAAATATCAGAGTTTGAAGGAAGATTTGTAATTGTGAAGATATCAAAGAACAATTGTATTTCAGTTTGGACTGATAATTTTGGAAGGGCAAATGTTTATTGGGTTTTAGAAAAAGAAATTTACTTTATAACATCTGGAAAAGAAATGATTCCCCGCGATGCTGATTTAGGTTCTGTTGACCAAAATGGATTGGCTCAAGTATTATCAATTTATGGAAGTAGACCTCTTAAGAAACATACTCTAAACAAAAAATTAAACAGATTAGGTATAAATGAAAAACTTACAATAAATGACAATAAACTTTCAGTTGATAAAACACGATTTGTTCCGAAAGTTGTATTCAAAAAAGATGATTATTCCAAATTAAAGGATTACTCAAATTTATTCATAGAAGCAGTTAGGGCTAGGGCATCTGATATCCAAAATATTGTTTTGTTATCCTCAGGATGGGACTCTACATCTATATTAGCTACTTTGTGTCATTTATTCAGTTCAGATAAAATTGAATGTGTTATTGGAAGGATGAGATATTCAAAAAGAAGCAAAATAATTAATCAATTTGAATTAGATAGAGCCCAAAAATTTGCTGATTATTACAATGTTAAATTGCACGTAATAGATTTAGACTATACTAAAGATGCAAATAAAATCAGGGATGAAGTCTTAACATTATTTAGATCGCATGAGTTTTTTAACCTTACAGGTTATAATCATTGGCAACTTGCAAAAGGAGCGTCAAAAATTTCTAAACAAGGGGCAGTTGTATTTGCAGGAGAAATTAGTGATGGAGCTCATAATTTGGGATTTAGCCAATATTTTTCCTTGTATCATCCTGAGTCAATAGCTTTCAGAGAGTATAGCGATAAAATGGCTACTTACTTATTTGGGCCAACATTTTTAAAACAATTAATTGAAGGGAAATATGCAGATGATCCAGTTTGGAAAATTTTTATGTCCTACAATACAAAAACAAAATTTGATCAACTTAAGAAAGGAGATGTTGAAATAAAATTACAAATACTTGAATCTTTTTTTCTAAGTGGTGGTAGAATCCCACTCTATTCAAAGTTTAATAATCAACTTTTAACTGAAAATGGTATAAAAAAGTTTTTAATAAATGCATCAGAAACTTATTTGAGTATGTTTAAGGATAAAATAGAATATGATAATTTGTATTCTCATTATCTACATTTATATCATTCTTTTCATTGGCAAGGGGGAACAGTCGCAACTCTTGAACATACATGTGAGTCTTTTGGATTAAAATGCAGACTCCCATTTCTTGACAAAGGAGTCATAGATTTTTTATCTCAAATGCCTGAAAGCTGGGGCAGGGGCCTAGATATAAATAATACCAAGTACCCTTTAAAATGGATGTTAATTAATAAAATTGATTATCCGATAGATTATCAATCAGGCCCTCATTCTTATTTGTATGACATAAATCCAACATTTTCGCATACTGATGAGATAGTCAATGCCTCTTCATTTAAGAAATTATTTAAAGACGCTTTCCAACGAAAAAACTATTTAGATTCATTTAGCCCAGAATATTTTGATTTAAATTACATTGAAAGAATTGTAAAAAAATATTGCGAAGGTGAAAATGTTTATGGCCAAGAAATGACAGACATATTGAACATAGGGAATTATTTGATTATTAGTCAACCCGTTTGATGAAAAATACTTAGCCAAATGACAAAGGCTTATTTAGACGATCTAAATTTGTTCTCATTACTAAAAATTCTATTTAGACACCCCACAGTAGAACATTTTATAATACTTAATGATTTGAGTTGGAGGGGGAAAATAATTCTATCCATTTTAGATTTGATGGGAATTTGTATAACCAGCCCTACTTTTTTTTACGGAAGTATTAGAAACAAACATGGGGAGTCACTTTATATGAGTTCGAGAAGGGAAGCCTCATCAGAAGCCTTTAGGTATTCAGAAATCTTGATGAAAGGACTTAATTTAAACTATTGCGGAGAAAATCAACTAAATGGAATAAACGTTGTTAAGTTATTTATTGCGAAAAGGACTTGGGATGAAATGGAATATTACATAAAGATCTTCAATTATATAAAAAATAAAGAGGGCGTTTCAAAAAAATTTATCGTAGTCTTAAGATCAAGTAATACAATTAAAGAAGAATTTTTAAGATCAAAATATAACCAGTTTGAAATTTATTTTAGAAAAAATATTTCATTTAAAAGATTAAAAATTTGGACAAAAAAAATAATAAAGTTTTTTTTAGGCCTTAAAATTAAAAACAAAGTAAATTTAAAAAATCATCAATCAACCACAGTTCTTGTTGCGTCGCATGCAATTTCATTAGATAAAAATGATAACCCTTTTCCAAATTGGTTTAAGAAAAGCCTTTTTAAAAATTTTCATATTATAAATACAAGTAGACAAAAGCTTAAGACAACAAAAAAAAAATTATATGAAAATGGAATAACATTAGAAGAAAATTTTTTTAACATATATTCTAGTATAAATTATTCAAGATTTACACTTTCTGACTCACAAAATATCCCATATGTTTTAAAACACCAATTAAATGATTTTTTTAAACTTGCTTGTGGCTTAAAGAATTATTTAATGAAAATTAAATGTGATCTATTCTTATTTATAGATGCACAAGAACCAATTACTGATGCTGTACAATTAATATCTAAAATGATAAATGTTGAAACAAGGTGTATACAATATACAAACATGGGAATAAGAGTACCACTTATGATTACATCAGCAGATGTATTTTTTTCTGTTTCAGAAAAATTTAAAAATCTTTTTTATTGGAAAAATATAGGACCAAAAAATTTTTATTCGTTGGGTTATATTTTCAAAAACGAATCACAAATAGAGTTTCAATCAATCAAGAAAAAACTAAAAGAAAATGGAGTTGATAAGATAATAGTTTATTTTGATGAATCTGTTCAAAAAGATAAATGGGGATGTTTTAGCCAAAAAGAAATATTAGATGAAATTGAATTATTAGCAAAAACTGTAATTAATAATAGAAATATAGCAATCATTTTAAAGCCACAATTTGTTTTTAATACTGTCAAGAATTATAATTCAAAAACAATAAATCAGGCCTTTTCTACACAAAGATTTTTTGAAATAAGTCGAGGAGAATATAGAAATGATATAACCCCTTGGTCAATTTCAAAGTATGCTGATTATTGTATTGGAAACTTGGTAGGTGCTACTGCTGCATTAGAATGTGCTTTGAGAAATAAAAAAGTCATACTTATTAATTCTAAAGGATACATTCATGATCACAACTCAATTTATAAAAAAGCAGAAGTTATTTTTCCTTCACTTGAAATAGGAATTAATAAAATTCTAGAAGGGGATAAAAAAATTGGGGATTGGTCAAGTATTATAAATGAATTAGTGGGAGAAAATTCAAATATTGATTTAAGTAAAATTGATGGAAACTTAAAGTAAATTAGTGAAAAAGAACAACTTTATAAATAAATTTCTAATACTTCAATTACCATATGCTGTAACTAGTTTAATACCTATTTTGAGCTTGCCTATCTTTACTAAATTTCTCTCAACTGAAGATTATGGAATTCTTGCTCTGGCTAATGTTTATGGAATATTATTTGGAGGTTTATCAAATTTGGGTTTGACTGTAGCTTTTGAAAGAAATTTTTTTCAGTTAACAAAAAAAATTAATCAAATCAATTTAATGTGGAGTTGTTTAATTTTATCAATGTTAATATTGGGTTTTTTCTCCAGCTTAACGTTTTTTTTTCATAATGCATTAACAAACCTTTTTTTTAACACAAATTTTAAAGGGAAAATTTTATTTTATGCTTTACTATTTACTGGGCTAAAAAACTCAATCCAATTTTTTTATGTTTTTATGATTAATAATAAGTTGATAACAAAATTTGCATTTATTTCAATGATAGAGACAATAATTGTAACTACATGTTCAATTATTTTTGTTTCAAAGTTTAATTTAGGTGTCTCTGGTTACATTTCCGGTCAAGTGACTGGTGTAAGTTTAATTTTAATATTCTTATCTATCTTGTACATTTTAAAAAATGGATTTTCAATTAATATTTTGTTACTTAAAAATGCCCTTATTTTTGGGCTCCCTTTAACTCCGAGAGTCTTTTTTAATTCTTTAAGTACCCAGTTTGACAAGTATCTTCTGGGATACTTTAATTCACTTGGTGTTACAGGATTACTAAATATTGCTCAAAAAATTTCTTATTCGTCAAATAATTTTTTGAGTTCACTTCAAAATTTATATGGCCCTGAACTATACAATTTATATTACAAAAAAAAAGGTTGTGATTTTAAAAAAGAATCAAACAAATTATTATATCCATATTTTAACTTTTATATTCTTATATGTTTATCTATTGGCTTGTTTTCAGAGGAATTACTATTAATATTAACAACTGAAGGTTTTCATAAAGCTTATCCTATTATAATTCCTCTTGTAATGTTTTATGTAGTCAATTTTTTTGGGACTACTAAACAACTTTTAATTGCTAATAAAAGCTATCTAATTAGTAAACTGTCTATAATAACATTAGTTATAAATATTATTATAAATCTACCTGTTATTTATTACTTTGGACTTTATGGAGCCGCTTGGGGAACTTTTTTTAGTGGTATAATAAGTTCTTATTTGAATTTTTATTATTCTCAAAAATTTCTAAAAATAGATTTCTCATTAAAATTTTTAAGAAATTTATTGTTTGTCCTATTACTATTACTTGTTTCGTTTATTCTATATGAGACAAATATTAATTACGTTTTAAGACTGTCTTATAAGATCTTATCTGTGATATCAATTTTAATTTTGACTAGGACATATATATATCTAAAATCATTTTCAAATATTATTTTTAAAAATGGTAATTAATGAAATTTCTGATTGGGTTAAATACTTACTTTCAGTAATTCCAGGAAGAACAGGAAAGTATTTGAGAACATTATATGTTTCAATTTCAATGAAGAAACTAGTAAAAGTTAATATTTCCCATGGGACAATTTTGCACGGCTTAAAAAATATAAAATTTGGTACTAACGTTAATTTTGGTCCCAATTCGTTCATATCTGCAATTGAAGGATCAATAAAAATTGGAAATAATTTTTTTGCAAATAATAATATTCACTTGAATGGTGATTTGGGAGGAGAGATAATCATAGGGGATGACGTTTTAATTGGACCTAATGTTGTTTTTAGATCCTCGAATCATAATTGGAATTCAAAAGAAGTTCCAATTAGGAAACAAGGGAATAAAATTGGAGATATTATAATAGAAAATGATGTTTGGATTGGTGCAAATTGTGTCGTACTACCAAATGTAAGAATCGGTAAAGGAGCAGTGATTGCTGCGGGTTCAATTGTTAACAAAAATATTACACCATTTTCTTTGTATGGTGGTGTGCCAGCAAAGTTTATAAAAAAAAGGTAATATGCTGAATTTAATCAAGTGCCCATTATGTAACTCAGATTCTAATGAGTTGATAAAGGAATATTTATACAAAAATGATATTTTCAGTAATTGTAAAATTGTTAAATGTAATTCATGTCAATTGTATTTTGCCAACCCAACTCCAAAAGAATCAGAGCTTAATAATTATAATAATTCTTATCACCAAAGTGCACACGGAGGAATAATAACTGATGCCAAGACAAAAGGATTCTTCTATGGTTTATCTAAATTAAGATTAAATATGATAAAGGATAATATTAATATCCTAAATGAAAGTAAAATAAATGTCCTCGAAGTTGGTCCAGGGCCAGGATATTTCGCTTCTTTATGGTTAAGCGAGTTTCCAGATTCAAAATACTTTGCAATAGAATCTGACAAAAGTTGTTACAAATCTCTGAAGGATTTAAATATTGAAATAATTGAAAGCAAAAATCTAATAAATTTGAAATTTGATTTAATTGTAATTTCTCATGTTTTGGAACATGTATCTTCACCTGTAGAATTTCTAAATCAGTACGTGAAATGTTTAGAATCCAAAGGGAATTTGTTTATCGAAGTACCCTGTAATGATTGGAAGCACAAAAAAATTTGTGAGCCACATCTTTTATTTTTTTCAAAAAAACCGATGGAAAAGTTATCAGAAGTATTAGGATTAGAAATTCTCTCAATGAACTATTATGGCACATCCATAAAAAAAACAAAAAATCTTCTATTTAAATTTATAAATAGATTAAGAGTCTTTTTCTACTACAAGTTCGATATTAAACTATATCATAGAAAAAGGAAAAAAATTAGTGAGCTTTTAAATGATAAGTATGCAACCGAAGCACTCTTAAACTTTGATGCTCACTTAATTAAAAAAAAAGAGTCACTTTGGTTACGATCAATCTTTAAGAAATAATATGTCTTTTTTTCCTCTTTTTAATATCCTAGAAGCAAAAGGTTTTTGTACGGTTCATAATTTTTCTCCTAATAATTGGGAAAAATCTCACAAAAAAACTAAAAAACTTTGGTTATTTTTTCTTGAGGATAATCTCTGGAACTCAAAAAAAATAGGTGAAATAAAATATGGTGACTCATTCAACGTCAAAATGGAGAATCTAAAATTTTTTAATGAAAATATTGATTCTACTTTAGTAATTCTTCAACTTAGAAAAGATGATAATGTTCCAAAAAAAATGAATTTTCTTCCTAAATCTCAATTTATTTTCACAAAGACCCCAGAATGGAGAGCAACTGTTGGATTTAGTCTAGGATTATCTCAAACTAGCTATCAAGGTGAAATTAATCCATTTCCAGAAAAAGGTAGCTTACTCACTTTTCATCCTTTTATTCAGCAAATTAATATTGAAAATTATTTTGTTTTTGTGAACTTGGAAACTTCTCCAATCCGGAGATACTCAATAATTGAAATCTATTTACCACACAAGAAAAAATTTGTTGACAGAGTAAAAGTTTATAACAATCATGCAAACATTATATCGTTAGATAAATATGAATTCAGTAAAAATGAGTTACCTACATTTATTTGTAGAAATATGGCAGGNATCCCNTTTGGGTTTGGNATTAACAGAACTTCACCAATGCTATCATTAGAGCATACTCACCCCCCAGCTAGCTTTACATTACATGGATCAAGATTCCAAGTTCAAAAAAGAATTAAAACCAGTTGGTTTAATAAATTAAAGCTTTAATGAATTTCTACAAAAAAATCAAAAATTCAGCTGTAAGAAATATAAATCCAAAATATTTGGAATTAATTTCCAAAAGAGGCATTGTACTGTCTAAAATTCCAAAGCACTCTTCAACCGTTACAAGTGACTTATTTTTGTATAGAATAGAAAATAATTGGTCCACTTTTTTTGAATTATTAAATGTTAATCATCTGATAGATAATGATAATTTAAACTATAAAATTTTTGAAGTTGAAATAATCTTTTTTAATAATTCTGGTGACCTTGTTGAAAGATTTGAAATCAAAAATATTCGGGATATAAAACATAGAATAAATATTAATGAAATCACAAGCAATTTGAATATTAAACATGATGGTACATTTGCTGTAATACACAAAAATCCACCTATTTGGTTAAAAGATTATGACTGTTTTTTATCTGAAAGAGGTTATACAGGCTACGAAAATAATTTCTGTGGGCCTATAAAAAGTTATGTTCATGGTAATTTAGACGCTATTTATAAGGAGTCAAGAGGTAATATTAAACAACTTGGAAATTTTAGCTTTCTCAAAAAAAAATATTTTGTTCAACATAGGTTATTAACAAGGTATTCATATGATTTCTATTGGGTTAATCCCACTAACAGAAAACAAAAGTTGATTATTGAGGAATTAAGTGAATCAAATACAATTATAACTAGAATCCAAATGGAGCCTATGGGACTTTATAAGTATTCATATAAAAGAAACTCAAATAAAACTGATTCAGTGATTAAAATTCAAAGTAGACTTTATATGGCTAGACCAATTGTGTTTAAGTATATGGAAAATTCGTTTGATGTCTTTCATGGATAGAAAAATGGTAGGTTTGTAAAGGATTAACACTATAGAAATAAATAAGTTTAATTTTTTAAATAAATGAATAAAAAAATTGTTAACGTAGGATATGGAGATGTTGAAAAAATAAAAATAGGAGGTCAAAATCCACTTGTTTTTGTTGGTGGGCCATGTGCTATTGAAAATAGAGACCATGCTTTATTTATNGCAGGTGCTATTAAAAAAATTTGTGACAAATTACAAATTCAGTGGATTTATAAATCTTGTTATGACAAGGATTGTAGGTCATCTCCAAAAAGTTTTCATGGTGTAGGTATCGAAAAGGGACTGGAAATTTTATCTGAAGTTAGACGCTTTTATAAAGTTCCTGTCGTGTCAGACTTCTCTGATCCTTCTTGGGCTGATTTAACGGGAGAGGTTTGTGATTTAGTTCAAGTGCCAGCTTATTTATGTAGACAAACCTCAATTTTGAGAGCTGCTGCAAGAACTAAGAGGCCAATTCTATTAAAAAAAGGACAATTTATGAGTCCTTGGAATATGAAAAATTCTTGTAGAAAACTCGAATCTTTTGGTAATGAAAAAATTATTTTAACTGAGAGAGGAACTTTTATGGGTTACAATATGCTAGTGAATGATATGACATCTTTTCCTATAATGGCTTCTACAGGTTATCCGGTTTGTTATGATGCAACTCATTCAATTCAGCTTCCAACATCTATGGGCAACATATCAGGAGGACAAAGAGAATTTATACCCTATTTGGTTAGATCTGCTGTTGCTAATGGCATAAATTTATTATTTATGGAAGTTCATGACAATCCAGCCAAGGCTTTATCTGATTCAAATACAGTTTTAGATCTAAAATACTTGGAAAATATTTTATATCAAGCAAAAAAGCTTCATCAAATGCGTATTGAAATTTTAAATAAATTAGGGGATGATAATATCCATCCTACAAATCCTTAAGTTATGACAGTAAATGATATAATGATTCCTTTTGGTGATTTTCCAGTAGTAAGTAAAAAAATGATTCTTAAAGAAGCCCTAACTGAAATGGATATGGCTAATTTGGGTCTTGTTTGCATTATTAATGATAATAAAGAATTGATTGGTATTATAACTGACGGAGATTTAAGAAGAAAATTATTAAAAGTCCAGAAACCGTTTTCAAGCTTTTTAGTAGACGATGTTTTAATACACTCAAAACGAGATCCAGTAACATGTTCATCTAATGATGATTTAAAGTATGTTGTTGAGAAAATGGGTAGAATTCAAATATGGGATTTACCTGTGTTAGATAATGAAAAAAAATTAATAGGATTACTTCATTTACACCCTGCAGTAAAGAAACTTTTGGAATAATTTTATGAAAAATATTTATAAGACTAGATTGAAATTAAAAATAGCATTAAGACAAAGAGAAGTTTTATTTGCGGCATGGGTTTCATATTCGCATCCCTCTATAACTGAAACTTTTGCTATGGCCGGCTTTGATTTTATTGCAATTGATATGGAACATTCAACCATTAACCTTTCAGAAGCACAAAGGATTATTTCTGCGAGCCAGTCATATGATGTCCCCTGCTTACCAAGGCCGGTATCACATTCAAATAATTATATAAAACCTTTACTCGAATCTGGTGCTGATGGCATGTTATTTCAAATGGTAAACACTCCTGATCAACTTAAAAAATTGATAAATCATTTTAAATTCCCTCCTATTGGTAAAAGAAGCTATGGAGTAAATAGAGCTCAAGGATATGGATTTGAATTTAATAATTACATCACAGATTGGAATAATTCTTCATCATTAATTCTTCAAATAGAAACAATTGAGGCTGTAGAAAACATTGAGAGTTTGTTAAAATTTGATGAAGTTGATGCGGTAATGATTGGGCCTTATGATATTTCTGGATCTTTAGGTGTCCCAGGGAAACTTGATCATCCAAAAGTTATAAAAGCATCTAAAAAAGTTATTAATGCCTGCAAGAAGTTTGGGAAAAGTTGTGGGACACAATTGAATGATCCTAACAAAGAGAATATTAAAAAGATGTTTGAACTAGGCTACACCTATATTATATTAGGTTCTGACTTGTTTGTTTTGTGGAAATGGGCAGATCAAATGAAAGGAACCATGGCCAACTTTAAGTAACCCTTTGTATAAATAAAATTTTAAACAACTCATATTATAAAAAAAAGTTAAGTATAATTAATAACAACTAAATCATGAAGAACATAAACTCCGATAACTTAATAAATGAATCTTATAATAGATCNAAGTTGGCAGATACCTGGAGCGAAGAGAACTATAACAAATATGAATTTTCAAATTGGAATTTCCATGACTATCCATTGTTTAATGGTAGACAAACATTTGATAATTTAAATCAAAAAATTGATGGAAGTATTTTAGAAATAGGGTCTGCTATGGGAGGAGCGTATAGGTATCTTTATCATAATAAAACCTTGGATAAAAATTCAGATTATACAGGAATGGATATTTCAAAAAAAGGTATTGATTTTTGCAAAAAAAAATATCAGGAAGCAAATTGGATCCAATCCGATTTAACTAAGCATACTTTCACAAAAAAATATGATTATGTTTTTGAAAGAATTGCTGTTCACCACATGGAGTCACCTCTAAAAGTTTTTTCAAAACTTTTAGAGGTGACAAATAAATCATTTTCTTGCCAATTTGTGTCATGTTTAAAAGGAAAGACTATTAGTGATTTGAAAATTGCTAGGTATAGGCATGAGGCAGGACAGCTTGTTTTCTTTAATATCATAAATCTTTTTGAAGTTATTGAAATTGCCATTGAGAAAGGTTTTAATAAAATTAATATTATTTATCACGGAGCACATGAAAAGGTTGGGCACAATCCCGTTACTCATCAATATTTATCCCCCGACATTAATATAAAAAAAAGGATGTTTGGAAGATGTACATTGAATATTTCAAAACTAAATCAAGATAAAATTGAAATTGCGCTTCTTAACAAAAGATCCAAAAATGACAGCACTCTAAAATTAAAAAAACTACTTTTCATGGCAGATAATTCTCATAGAAACTATATTAATTATATAATTAATAGAATAACTAGTAGGGGAGATTTGGGTGGTATATTATTTACAACTAATTTAAAAGGTGAGAAATATGCTTAATCCATTTAGAGTTTATAATTATTTGGGAGAAGTGTATAATAAATTGAACAAAAACATTGTCTCAAATAAAAAAGATAATAAGGAAAATTTTCTTGTTAAAGAGGGCTTTAGGATTTCAAAAAATATAATTTCATTAGAATCGATTGATCATATAATTAGTCGCTATCATTTGAAAGAAAAAAATTTTAAAAAAACAAAATCAAACTTATCATTACCACTAATTAATTCTGAATTTGTCAATAAAATAATGTGTAATCAAGAAATTCAAAATACACTTGGGTTTTTTTATGAAAATCTTTTAAAAAGAAAATGTTTTTTACAAGTTCCACCATCAATTGTTATAACTAATCCTGAAATAAAAGAAAATACTAAGTATAATATTCCNTGTAGCTGGCATACCGATTATTTCCAAGAATTCACCTTTCATATCCCGTTATCTACAATAGATAAGACTTCCACAAGAACCTTATATGCCTCAAAATCACATAAAGATATTTTTATTTCTTCACAAGGCTTATATGACATAAGTAAATTTAATTATCAGGTAGAAGAAATGTATTCCAATCCTGGTGATGTAATTTTTTTAGATGTATCAGGTTTACACAGAGCAGAACTTGGAAATTTCAGAATGATGATTCAGTTTAAATTTACTTCAGGAAATAATTTACTAAATGATATAGTTCAGAAAGAAACATATAAAAAAATGGCAGTAATTTTCAAAGAAAACTTTATTGGAGATATAGGGGGAGTCATTAATAACTTTAAAGAAGATTTGGAAAATTTAAAATTTATAAATGATAAAGAAAATTGGGAGATTTTGAAAAATTCATTGCCTTATTATAAATCTTATTTGGAAGGGCTTGTTTGAAGTCATTTATAATTTAATTTTTCAATTCAAAATGTATATAGATAAATTATTTAATTTAAAAAATAAAGTTGTAGTAGCAATTGGTTCAGGAGGGCATTTGTGTTCAGAAATGGCCATGTCTTTTGCAAGGTGCGGATGTAAAGTAATCCTAGTCGATAAAAAAATAGAAAAAGTTAAAAAAATCGAAAATGAAATAAATAATAAAGGATTCAACGAAACATTATCCTTATCCATGGATGTTTCAATTAAAAAAGAGCATTTGAGAGTTTTAGAAATTATTTTAACAAACTTTAAAAAAATAGATGTACTGATAAATGGTGCTGGCATAAATGGAGCAACACCTTTTTTTAATATTTCAGAAGAAGAGTGGGACGAAATTATGGATTCTCAAATTAAAGGCACTTTTTTTGGATGTCAAGTTTTTGGTGAACACATGGTAAGAAATAAAAGTGGGTGTATAATAAATATATCTTCAGCTTCAGCTGGACCCCCGCTTTCAAAAGCATTTGCTTACTCAGCCTCAAAAGCAGCAATAAAAAATTTAACTCAAAATCTAGCCAGAGAATGGGGAACACTGGGCGTAAGAGTAAATGCTATAAGACCTGGTTTTTTCCCAACAAAATGGAATTTAGAAAACTTTATCGATGAAAATAGAAAAAAAGCAATTTTTGGGCATACGCCGATGAAAAGATTTGGAAGCCCAAACGAATTAACAGGAGCTATTTTGTGGTTAGCTTCTGATGCATCAAGTTTCGTGACGGGAGCTGAAATATGTGTTGACGGAGGTTATTCTTGTATGACAATTTAAAATTTATGAATAACAAAAAGGTTGTTATTGTTACTGGAGGAAGTAGAGGTATTGGCTATGGGATAACAAAGGCATTTATTGATAATAATTATATAGTAGTTGTCGGGTCAAGACAAGACAGAGATTTAAGTAAACAATTTGGTGACAATGTGAGGTTTATATATACAGATGTAAGGTATGAGAAATACCACTTAAATTTGGTTGAAACAACAATTCATGAATTTGGAAGATTGGATTGTTTCATAAATAATGCTGGATATTCAAAGTGGAAGCCAATTGAAGAAATAAATGAAGAATTTTTAACTGACATTATTGATACAAATCTGAAAGGAGCGTTTTGGGGTTCAAAGATTGCCTCAAAATACTTAAATAAAGAAGGAACTATTATAAATGTGTCAAGTTTAGCAGGTAAAAGGGGTAGCAGTAATAATTCAGCATATGTGGCTTCAAAATTTGGCATGAATGGCTTGACACAATCTCTTTCAAAAGAATTAGGTCCTAAAGGAATAAGAGTTAATGCAGTTTGCCCTGTATTAATTAATACAGAAGGTTTAAATGAGGCTCTAATGGACAAAAGCTCACCNGGAAATGGAGATCCCAAAAAATTTATAAATGAATTCACGAGGTTAAATTCACCACTATTGAGAATGCCTACTTCTTTAGAAGTAGGAAAAACATGTGTGTTTTTAGCATCTGAAAGTGCTAGTGCCATAACGGGACAGTGTATTAATGTTGATTGTGGAGTATTACCACAATAATATTATGTTAATAAAAGTAATTATACCATGTCATTTGGATTCTTTAAGATTAAAAAGAAAAGTCCTCATTAATATTGAAGGTCTTCCTATGATTGAGCACGTCAGAAGGCGCGTCTTATTAGCAGAGGAAATAGATGAAGTTTTAATTGCCACAGGAGATTCTGAAATCAAAGATATAGTAGAGTCATTTGGGGGTAAAGTAATTTTCACGAATAACTTACATCAAAATGGTACATCTAGGGTTTTTGAAGCAATTTCTAAAATTAATTGTAGCCATGTTTTACTAGTTCAAGGAGATGAGCCTTTGCTAATTCCAAGTTATTTAGATTTTTTTATCAAGTCAATAAAAGAGTCTAAAGACGAAATGATGTGGAATGCTATTTCAGAGATAAATAACCCTGATGACATAAACGATGAAAATAAAGTTAAATGTATTTTAAATATTAAAAATCAAATCATTTTTTGCTTTAGAAAATCACCAGTTTCTAATTCTAATTACAATAAAAACATATACAAAATTCAAGGATTAATTGCATTTAAAAAGGAGACATTAGCTGAAATTGTAACTTCAAAAAACACAAATTTTTCATATTTAGAGTCTATTGAGCAAATGAAAGCCATTGAGAACGGAATAAAAATTAAGGCAGTTAAACTCGCAGAGAGTCTCCCGTCGGTAAACGATATTGATGAATTAAGATTGGTAAAAAAAATACTTTTAGAAGATCAAAATCAAATATCCTTGTTAAAAACAATATCCAATGAAAGTTTTAAAAAAAATTAAAGAGTCTTTAAAGGACTTATATCAAATTATTTTAAGAATTTTTCCTGGTAAATTTCAAAATGATGAGAAAAATAATATTAATTTTTCACAAATTTATCCTTTTGGTAGTAATATAGATAAATTACTTAAAATTGAATCTAAAAACTTACTTAAAGATTTAAATTACAAAAGTGAATTTAGAATTTCATCAATTGGAACATGTTTTGCTGAAGAGGTCTCTAAATTTTTCAATTCAGAAACTAAGTACAATTATTTAAACTTAGAAAAAAACTTGTTTGACTACTCAGCGAATTGGGGTAGGGTTTTCACAACTAAAAATTTGGAACAAGTTTTATTATATTCATTAACTAACAAGATCCCAATTTATAAAGAACTTTATAAAGGAAATTATTTTGACCCGCTAAGAGAATGGATTGTAGGTCTCTATAGAAGCGAAAAGGAGCTTGTAAATGAAATTATATCTCATAGGGCTAATAGTAAAAAGGTATTCATGAATACAGATTTGCTAATAATTACCGTAGGTCAAAATGAAACTTGGTATGATTTTAATAAGGATATTGTCTGGGGTAGAATTCCTCCATTTGAGATGAGAAAAAAATTCAAAAGCTTAAAGCCTATTGAATTTTCTTTAGAAGAAAATATTATTTTTTTGAATAACTCAATTGATCTTTTGAAAAAATTCAATAAAAATTTAAAAATTATTTTTACCGTAAGTCCAGTTTTTCAAAACGCAACATTTTTAAGTGACAATATAATTTCTAAATCTTTCTCAGCTAAGTGCCTATTAAAAACAGCTGTGGATAAGGTTGTAAATTCACACGAAAATGTTTTTTATTTCCCCTCTTTTGAGGCAGTTCTGACTGACAATCCACATTCTTTTAATGCTGACAACATGCATATAAAGAGGAAGAAAGTTAATCAAATAATGAGTTTGATTGACAATTCGTTACCTTAATAGTCTAATATAAAAATGATTATCAAAAAGGAGCTTTCAGAAATTTTGTCATTATTGTCGAATCTGAATATTAGTAACCACTCAATTATTTGGTGGGCATTTAATTTCACCTCAAAAAATCCTTTAAGTTCAGGCTTCTTTGATACTTACTTTCACAAAAAAAAATCAACTTTTCAAAGCCCGCATCTTAAACTAATAAAAAATATAATTTGGTTTTTTTTAAACCTTATAAAGTCCATGTACCTATTAATTCAAACTTATTTTTTCTTCATCTCACTAGAAAACGAAAAATCAAAAATCAACGTCCACTTGTTTTCATTTGTTGATGGAAGAAAAAGGGGGAATATGGACACATATTTTAGAGACTTGATTACGGAAATTATAAAATCAAATCCGAAATTAAAAGTGAGTTATTTATTTTACGTTTACAGGCCTTATTTTAGAAATAATAGTGCTTTGAAATTTGAAAAAAATAAAAAAATAAATCTTTTGTCTTACCTAAGTATAAAAGATTTTTTTTGGTGTTTTTTTCAACTATTTAGAATTCCATTCTTAAAAATTAACTTTTCTAATCTAAGATTTAAAAATTCAAAAAAGGAATTAAATTATATCATACGATCACAAATGATTTCTGAGATGACCACTGGATTTATAGATAACCTAATAATTTTCAGAGCATTTAGGAGAATATCAAAATTAGGCCAAATTGAAAAAATCATTTATCCTTTTGAAAACAAATCATTAGAAAAATTGATGCTTTTGGCATTAGATAATATAAAATCAGTAGGTTATCAACACTCTAGTGTATCACCTCGTCATTTCTCTTTAATTTTATCTAAAGATGAAATTAAAATTAATCCTTTGCCAGAAAAAATTGTAACTATAGGGGAGATAACAAAAAATTGGTTAATTAATGTAGGTAATTTTCCTGAAGAAATAATAGAGACAGGCGTTTATTTAAGAGGTAATAGAACACTAAAACTTAGAAAAAGATCCTTTGATAAAAAAAATCCAAAATTGTTGTTTGTTTTTTCTTCAGGTTATGATGAAGTAAAAAAAACTATCAACTTTCTAGATAAAGGNAATGAAGTTTTGGATAGTTATAAAATAAAGTTCAGATTTCATCCTGATTTTCCCATTTATGGATTAAATAAATATTATAATAATTGGATTACAAATAACGTAGATTCAATTTCAAAAAAAAGTTTAAATGAGGAGTTAAAATGGTGTGATATTTTGGTATATATATCTTCCTCCGTAGTAATCGAAGCAATTTTAGCTAAAATACCTGTTATTAATCTTAGTATTGATATCTATAATTCGGATCCACTCTTAAATAAAAAATTATCTCTAAAAAAAGTAGTCACAAATAACAAGGATTTCAAAAAAGCAATAAATTATTTTTCTGAAATTAGTAGTAAAGATAATATTAGATTATACAGTGAGTCTATCAATTATATTGATAAGTATGCAATAAGTAAGACTAAACTAGACGTCAAAACATTTTTATAATATGAGAATCATAAATCCAAAATATTTCAATTTGTTAAATGAAAAGGAAACGTTTTTTATGAATAAGCCATTTCCTCATTTAATTTTAGATGATTTCCTAGAAGAAAATTTCTATGCAGAAATAACAAAAAAAATGTCCGGAAAAAAATATTTTCTTAAAAAGGGGAAATCATTTAATTCAGAAATTGAATCTAATAAAAAAATTAGCCTAAACGAATCTCTTCCAGAATATATTTCTAAAATCACCAAAGTCTTAAATTCATCTGAATGGATTGAAATTTTAAAAAAATTAACAGGAATAACCTCATTGAAACCAACTAATGTTGGGAACACACTTTTAGCCAATTATCATGAAATGGGGACAAATGGATTTTTGGGTTCTCATGTAGATCATTCAACAGATCCAAGTAATGGTCTTCCTCATGTATTGAATATAATTTTGTACTTATCATCAGATTGGAAAGAAAATTTTGGAGGTGCAACACTTTTATTCGATAAAAAAGGAAAAAAAATAGTTTCAAAGATAAAATACAAAAAAAATAGAGCTATAGTTTTTCTGCACACACCCTATAGCTTTCATGGTGTAGAAAGGTTAAAAAATAATAAAAGTCTTAAAAGAAAAACTTTATATGTTGATTATTATNCTGAATCGATGAAACCTTTCGAAAATTTTGATTTAGACTTTCCGAATAAATGGTTTAAACATGGAACAACATTTGTTCTTCCAAAAAGGACAGATTATTTAAAATACAAAAATTGGTCTTACACCAAGTCCCTCATAAAATATAAAATTGAGCATCTAAAAAGTAAACTATAATTAAAATTAAAGGTTTGGAAATTTCAGTTGTAATTCCTACGATTGGAGAGAGAGATATTTCACCAACAATAGACTCATTAAATAACTCGACACTAATTCCAACAGAAATAATAATAGTATCTCTTAAAGCCAATACTCATAAACATATAAATAAAAAGTACAAAAATGTAGTATTTGTTAAAGCCAATAAAAAAGGCCAAGTAAATCAAAGAATTCAGGGCTTTAAAATAGCGAAAAGCAAATTTGTAATGCAATTGGATGATGATATAACTTTACATAAATCATGTCTAGAGGTTCTCACAAAAAATTTGTGTCTGAATAATAATTACTCAGTATCACCAAACTTTTTTGAAAATGAATCAAAGAGATCTATTTATGATTATAAAATGAACTTAAAAAAAATCCTTTTTAACATTATTTCGGGTTTTAGCATCTTTTGTAAAGAAGGTAAAATAGGTTTATCTGGATTTGAATCATATCCACTAGTTTCAGAAATTTCTCCTGAACTTGTAAAATCAGAATGGCTTGTAGGAGGATGTATTATGCACCATAAAAAAAACTTAATAAAAGAATATTTTTTTGATTTTGAAGGTAAAGCTTATTGTGAAGATTTATTTCACTCNATTGAATTAAGAAAGAAAAAAATTGAACTTTATATTAATAAAAGTGCCATTGCATATTTAGAGCTAAATAAAAAGCCAAAAAAAATTAAAGATTTTATAAGAGAAAATTTAAGAGATTTGAAGATTAGAAAAAACTTCGTAATAATAAATGATCTGAGCACTTTTAGGATGTACACTGTATATGTGCTGAAGTTTTTTAATTATTTTTTTTCAAAAAAATGATTTTAGTAGATACAATCTATATTCATTCTTACGGAGGTAGGATTTTGCTAGAATATTTGATAGAGTCAATAACAGAAAGAAAATTTTTAAAAAAATTCATGTTTTTTTTTGACGAAAGATTAGAATTTGAAGAAAATTTTGTGTTGCCAAGGCATGTAAAGGTAAAACCAAATCATTTTTCTAGAAAAAAGGCTTATCAAAACCTCAAAGCCAATGTGGATACAATTTTTTGCTTAGCAAATGTTCCACCACCAATTAAACTTGATAAGAAGGTTTATATTTATTTTCACAATTTACTTCTTCTAAAAAAAACAAGTTTTAATTCACTTCTGAGATATTATTATTTAAGATTTTTTAATAATTCAGATTATATATGGATTGTTCAAACCGAATATTTGAAAAATATGTTATCTAAAAGACTAAAAATTAGACATATTGATATTTTAAAAATACCATTTTTTAAAACAAACGATATCAAAACATCAAAAAAAGACTTCAATGACAAAAATTTAAATTTCATATGTGTTACAAGTAATTTAAAACATAAAAATGTAAATAACTTAATTAAGGCATTTATGAATGTCAAATCAAAAAAAAACATAAAGCTTTTCATAACAATGGATGGGAGTAATTTGACTAAAGGCGGTATAGAAATAATTTTTACTGGTATTATTAATAGGATAAAATTAATGGACCTTTATTCTAAAGCACATTTTTTGATTTTCCCTTCAACCCACGAAAGTTTGGGCTTACCTATAATAGAGGCTATAAAATCTGGCTCAAAAGTTATTGTATCTAAAATCCCTACATTTAAAGAAATTTGTAAAACTGAATATTTTTTCAATCCCCATAATAACAACGAAATGAAGGCTTCAATTGAAAAAGCATGTTCTGATAAAAATGAAAGTATGCCTCATTTGTTAATAGATGATAAAGTAAACGATTTAATTAATAAACTTGTTGAAAATGTTTAAAACTAAAAAATTACTAATTACAGGTGGTACAGGATCATTTGGGAATGCTGTTTTAAATAAATTTTTGGATTCTGAAATAGATGAAATAAGGATTTTCTCTCGTGATGAAAAAAAACAGCACGATATGCGGATTAAGTATAACAACCCAAAAATTAAATTTTACATAGGCGACGTTAGAGATTATCATAGTATTTTAGAGGCTTCTCGAGAGATTGATTATATTTTTCATTCTGCTGCACTTAAGCAAGTACCTTCTTGCGAGTTTTATCCAATACAGGCAGTTCAAACTAATGTCTTAGGAACAGAAAATGTTTTAAATGCTGCTATCGCGAATAAGGTCAAGAAGGTAATATGCTTGAGTACAGACAAGGCAGTTTATCCTATTAATGCTATGGGTGTTTCAAAAGCAATGATGGAAAAAGTTTTTGTTGCTAAATCAAGAACTACTAATACTACAGTAATTTGTGGAACTAGGTATGGTAATGTTATGGCTTCAAGAGGATCTGTAATTCCACATTTTCATAGCCAAATTATGTCAGGTAATAGCATTACAGTAACCACCCCTGAGATGACTCGGTTTATGATGACACTACACGATGCGGTTAATCTTGTTTTGTTTGCATTTGAAAATGGTAAGTCTGGAGATATTTTTGTTCAAAAATCTCCTTCCACGACTATTGGAGAATTAGCAAATACCATGAAAAAAATATACAATTCGTCTGCAGAGATAAAAAAAATTGGTATTAGGCACTCTGAAAAAATTCATGAAACACTTTTGTCAAAAGAAGAAAAAATGGGAGCTCACGATTTAGGGAATTATTTTAAAGTATCTGCTGATAATAGAGACTTAAACTATGATAACTATTTTTCAAAGGGCAGCAATTTTGAGGCTGAAGCTCAAGAATACAGTTCATTTAATACCCATCGCCTTTCTGAAAAAGAATTAATCAAATTATTAGCAAGCATTGGGTTTACTGGAAAATAGATAAATATGAAAAAATTAAAACTAGTTACAGTTGTAGGGACCAGGCCCGAATTGATAAGACTTTCAATAATTATCAAAAAATGTGATAATTTTTTTGATCATAACTTAATTCATACGGGACAAAATTATGATTATGAATTAAATGAAATTTTTTTCGAAGATCTTAAGTTAAGGAAACCAAATTATTTTTTGGGAGTTGCAGGGAAAAATTTGGGTGAAACTCTTGGAAAAATAATATCAAAATCTTACTCTTTGTTCTTGGATCTTAAGCCAGATGCAATATTAGTTTTAGGAGATACAAATAGCGCATTATCAATAATATCAGCAAAAAGATTAAAAATTCCAATTTTTCATATGGAAGCTGGAAATAGATGCTTTGATCAAAACGTTCCTGAGGAAATTAATAGAAAAATTGCAGACCACCTAGCAGACATAAATTTAACATATACAGAGAATAGTAGGAGATATATCTTAGCTGAAGGTATCAAAAAAGACTTTGTTTTCACTACAGGCTCACCACTTTGGGAAGTATTGTCAAATTTTAAGAAAGAAATAGATAATAGTAATATTTTAGAACATTTAAACTTAGAGCCAAAAAAATATATAGTTGCAAGTATACATAGGGAGGAGAATCTTGAAATTTTTAATAATTTTAAATCAATAATTTCTGGGATAATAGAAATTGCTGATAAATACAAATGCCAAGTCATTTTTTCTACACATCCAAGAACGAGGAAAAAACTAGAATCATTAAAGATTGAGTCTGATTTAATAAATTTCATAAATCCTTTAGGTTTTTTCGATTATGTAAAACTTCAATCAAAAGCATTAATTACTTTATCAGATAGTGGAACAATTTCAGAAGAAAGTGCTATGATGAACTTTCCTGCAATTAGTGTAAGAAACTCGACAGAGCGCCCAGAAGCAATTGATTTTGGGNCTATTGTTTTAGGAAATATTGATAAAAATTCAATGGTTCAAGCGGTTGAAGTTGTTTTAAACACATATTCAAAATCCAAATTTGAAATTCNAATCGAATACAAAAGTCTTAATGTTTCAACAAAAGTTATCAGAATCATTCAAAGCTATACCCATATTGTGAAAAGAGAAATATGGAGAATGTAGTTTTAAAAAAAAAAGATCCTCATTTTAGGAAGTACAGGAATGCTTGGGCATGTTTTGTACAGAACATTACAAGCGAAATCAAATTTTGAATTATTTGACATTTCATTCAGAAAAAAATTAAATGATAGTAGCATAATATGTGATGTTAGAAATGTTTTAGACCTAGAAAAAAAAATAACCAAAATTCAACCAAGCGTAATAATTAATTGCATTGGAATTCTATTGAGGAGTAGTAAAATTGATCCTTCAAATACAATTTTTATTAATTCCTATCTGCCACATAGATTAAAAAATATTGCAGATAAAATTAATGCTAGGATTATTCAGGTTAGTACTGATTGTGTTTTTAATGGAAATAAAGGCTTTTATAGCGAAATTGATATCCCAGACGCTAGAGACATCTATGGAAGATCTAAGTATTTGGGAGAACTTGACAATAAAAGAGATTTAACAATTAGGACTTCAATTATTGGACCAGAACTCAAACAGAATGGGCAAGGTCTTTTTTGCTGGTTTTTGAGTCAAAAAAAAGAAATCTATGGATACAATAATGTTTTTTGGGGAGGTGTAACAACAATAATATTATCTAAGGCCATAGAAAAATTTATTCAAAATGATAATATTGTTGGAATAAAACATTTAACAAATGGTAAGAAAATTAGCAAGTATAACTTGTTAAAACTGTTTTTAGATTTTTTCCCCAAAGAAAATTTTAAATTAAAAAAAATTAATGTTGATAAATCAGATAAAAGTTTAATTTCCGTTAGGAAAGATGGTTTAATTTTAGTTCCAGATTATTCCACTATGATCAAAGAGATGAGAGATTTTATCAAAATTAAAGGAAAAGATTTTTACCAAAAATGAAAAAAGCATTTATAACTGGAATCACTGGACAAGATGGAGCATATTTAGCTGAGTTTCTGTTAGGTAAAAACTATGAAGTACATGGTCTTAAAAGAAGAACGTCAAGGTTTATCACCGACAGAATAGATCATTTGCTAAAATCCCACCAAGACAAGAATAAAAAATTATTTCTTCATTATGGAGATCTGTCTGATACAAGTAATTTAATCGATCTAATAAATCAAATTAAGCCTCAAGAGATATATAATTTAGGGGCAATGAGCCATGTCCATGTAAGTTTTGAAACACCCGAATACACGGCAAATATTGATGCAATTGGTGTTTTAAGAATTTTAGAGGCAATAAGAATACTTAATTTAAAAGACAAAACAAAATTATATCAGGCATCGACAAGTGAGTTGTATGGAAAAGTTTTAGAAACCCCTCAAAACGAACAAACACCTTTTAACCCAATTTCACCCTATGCAGTTTCAAAACTTTATGCTTATTACATAATAAAAAATTATAGGGAATCATATAATATTTTTGCTAGTAATGGAATTCTATTTAATCATGAATCTCCATTAAGGGGAGAAACTTTCGTGACAAGAAAAATAACAATTGCATTAGCTAAAATATATTATGGTCTCGAAAATGAAGTTTTTTTGGGAAATTTGGATGCAAAACGTGATTGGGGGCATGCGCGAGATTATGTAAATGGTATGTGGAAAATTTTACAGCACAATAAGCCAGATGACTTTGTATTAGCTACTGGGAAATCAATCTCAGTAAGAGAATTTATTTTATTAGCATTAAAGAAATTAGGGATTGAAATAGAATTTCAAGGCAAAGGAGTAAATGAAAAAGGAGTAGTTGTAGAAAACAAAAAATCAGCAAAAGTTAAAATTGGACAAGAGATAATTAAAATTGATTCTCGCTATTACAGGCCATCAGAAGTAGAAAATTTATTAGGAGACTCTTCTTACGCAAGAAATGAATTAGGATGGGAACCTAATTATTCTATTGATCAGATTGTAGATGAAATGCTAGAAAATGATCTGAATCTTCATAAACCAATTTCTTGAAAAAAATTTTATTAATAGGTGCCTCAGGCTTTCTAGGTAGTTATTTTTATAACAGACTTAAGCTTTCTAAAGACTATTTTGTTTGTGGAACTTTTTTTAATAACTATAATAAAAATCTTGTAAAACTAGATTATACAGATTTTAGTAATTTCAAATTATTTTTAAACAAAATTAATCCTGACATAATAGTATGGTCAGCTGGGCAAAAAAATGTTAAACTTTTAGAACAAGATTTTTCAATAGCAGAGAAAAATAATCTTAAACCAATCAAAACAATAATTAATTTCCAACAGACTATAAATAAAAATGTACAATTTATTTTTATTTCCAGTGATTATGTTTTTAATGGTTATAAAGGTAACTACAGTGATATAGAACAACCTAAACCAGATACTAATTATGGAAAATCTAAATATATTGCTGAACAACTTATTCAAGAAAAAAGTAAACTCTATTCAATAATTAGAGTTGGTTCAATTCTAGGGAGAGGGAGCAAATTTTTTGATTGGTTGGTGGAGGGACTAAATACTAAATTAAGTATTGATCTTTATGATGAAATTGTTTCACCAACTCCCCTAGAAATGGTATACCTAGCATTAGAAAGATGTATTGAAAAAAACTTAATTGGCATTTTTCATATCTCAGGAAATAGAAATATTTCTAAATTTCAAATAGGTTTAGAACTCAAAGAATCTCTTTCAGATTGTAAAACATCAATAAAAGAAATAAAGAAAAATAAGTCTAGAATAATCAATAGGTCTTTGAAAAGATCTAAAGAGTTTTCCGATTTCAAAAATCTTGAACTTAAAGAGTTACTTAATTAAAATGATAAAATTCTTAAAAAACTATTTTTCAATTAACGATGATAGAGGATCTATTAAAGGACTTGTAAACACCGGTAATTGGAGAGAATTGAATTTTTTTGAAACGATAGCNAATCAGAAAAGAGGGGCACATTATCATAAACTAACAGATGAATTATTTATAATTTTAAAAGGTAAAATCAAAATACATCTTTCTAGGGTCAATGAGGAAGGTAAGTTAGTTGGCGAAAAAGAGGATCATGTTGTTTCAAAAGGAGATGTATTTATCATCCCAAAACTGACTTTTCATGCCTTTGAAATATTAGAAGATACAAAATGGATTAATGGTCTTTCTGTTAAATTTGATGATTTAAAACCAGATATTTACAAGGTTATTTGATATCAATGATTAAAAAAATAAGAATAAAGATTATAAGTTTATTATTATCAATTAATGAATCAATTTTTTTCTATCCAAAATTAAAAGAAGCATATAGGAAAATTTTCAATTCTAAAAATCTAGATTTTGCAATTGACGTGGGAGTAAATATTGGGCAAAGTATTTTTTTTTTCAAAAAAATTAATCCAAATGTTTCCATTATTGGTTTTGAACCAAANAAAACTATTTATTCATCACTTATAGAGAATAAAAAATTAAAAAATTGTCAATTTTTCAATTTAGGATGTTCTAATAAAAATGGCGAATTAGTATTTAATGAAAATGTGCTAAGCGAATCTTCAACTTTTGAAGATGTAAATGAAAATTCAAAATGGCTCAAAAAGAAAATGTCAATTTTAGGATATAATAAAAATGAGTTAATTAAAAATAGGTATAAGGTAAAGACGATAAAACT
Organism: Flavobacteriaceae bacterium TMED68; assembly: GCA_002167525.1. Next base: position 174,023 of record NHDV01000024.1, on the reverse strand, counting down.
TAAAGATTACATTCATAAAAATTTTAAAAATATAATAATAGATATTATAAAAATTGATGTTGAGGGACATGAAAAAAAAGTTTTAGAAGGTTTACTTCCATTATATTCTAAAAAAATTATTAGATATATTCAGATAGAAAACCATCACGATGATATGTATAAAGACTATACTGAAGAAATAGAAATCCTCCTAAACAATAATGGTTTTGAAAAAGAAGCAGAAATTAAGCATGGGTTTGGAAATATTGTTGATATAATATATAAAAACATCAATTTTGAATAATAAATTATCTATAGTAATCCCAACTTTTAAAGAAGGAAAGATAATTGAATCATCGGTTAATGAAATAATTACTAGGCTTAAAACCGAAATGATTGATTTTGAAATTCTAGTTATTGACGATCACTCAAATGACCAAACTATCCAAAAAATTAAAAAAATATCATCCATAAATAAAAATGTCAGTATATATTTAAATTCTAAATCAAAAGGTTTTGGCAATTCTCTAATTGAAGGAATAAAAAAATCAACAGGTAAATATGTCTGTTTTGTAATGGCAGACCAATCTGACTCGCCCGAGGACATAATTGCATATTATAAGGAAATAGTAGGTTCAAATTTTGACTGTGTCTTTGGAAATAGATGGGAAGACAAAGGTTTAGTTGAGGATTATCCTTTTTTTAAATATTATCTAAACCGTATAGGCAATATTTTTTTAGCAATTATATTTAGAACCAAATATTCAGACATCACAAATTCATTTAAAATATATAAGAAAACTGTTTTGTCTGATCTTTTTCCCTTAGTTTCTAATCATTTTAGTATAACTGTAGAAATCCCTCTAAAAGTAATTTGTAGGGGATATAAATTTTCTGTTATTCCTAACTCATGGAGAAATAATGAACATACAGTTTCAAATCTGAATATTGGGAATATTTTAATTACTTATTCTTTAGTAATTGTATATTGTTTGATAGAAAGGTTTTTTCAAAAAGAAGAACAATTGAAATTAAATAAATTAGATAAATAGAAGTATTGTAAACAGGCATATGAAAAGCAAAAAGGCTAATACTAATTTGATAAATTATGAGGAGATAAGATAAAGATATAATTGGACAAAGAAATTTTGTCCCTGCATACTTTGAGAGCCTTATAATGGTCAATGCGAGGAAAAATATAAAAGTAAAAACTCCAATTATTTTTGTTAAAATAGTAATAATCATCTGAAATATTTCTTTGACTGAAAATGACCATTTTGTTTTTATAATTATTTCAGTTGCTGATTTAAAATCAAAATTATAGACATATTTTTCTAGAGATCTAATTTCATCAATATTGGAAACTTCATTTTTTTGAAAATTAGCTACATTCCCTACATAAAACGGATCTAGAAAAATTAGTCTAAGTGAAAAAAAACATTTCTTTATCCATTCACTAGGGTTTAGTATAACTAATTTTCTAAACTCATTTAAAAGAAATTTATTTGCTTTAAAATCTACAGTTGAAATATTTTCATCATTAAATTGCTTTTTTATCATTTCAGCCATTAATTTATCGTCATCCATAGGAGTAATTCCCCACGCATTATTAGGTAATTGTCCAAGACCAATGAAAAACGTGTGCCCTGTATTTGTAGAATTTAAAAAAAAATGATTTGTTTTTGAGAAAGTGTAAAATCCCCAAGGGCAAAGGAATAAAAAAACAATAAATGGCATAATAAATATCTTCAAACAATTAAGTTTTGTTAAATTTTTATTGAGATATTCAAAAATTATGATAAAAAACGGTAAAGAAAATATAACAAAAAGATAATCAGATCTGAGATTGCAAACTAACCCCATTAATATTCCGGAATATATAAGATTCGATGTTTTTTTGTATTCCATAAAATAAAATAATTGTAAAATTCCAAGAATCAATAAGCTAGAAGAAACGCTTTTCGGCCACATTTGCGTGTGGAAGAAAAAACAAGGTAAAGCAAGAAGCATCAAGGTCCTTGAGAATTTCACCGAGGTTATTTTTTTAATTTTGACTAAAAATTGATCTATTTTAATAATTGAAATTAAACATAGCAACTGTTGAAAAATCAAAATATAAAGTTTANTCTTTAAAAATAAGTGTACAACCCCATATCCCCAAATCGGGAAAGTTCCAAGATTCTCATATGTTCTATTTTTATAGCCATTCATTAAATCACGAAAAAAACGAGAATACTCTATATATTTGTAGTTAAAGTATAAGTCAAAACTAATGTTTTCATAACTAATCAGACTACACAGACAAATTAGTAGAAATAAAAAAGAATAAAAAAGGTAGTCATTATTTAAGCTTATTTTCATAAATATGAATCAAGAAACTTTATTTAAAATTGTTAAAAATTGCAGTAATAAAATTACTGATAATGATTTAAATAATTCGTCATCAATTCCCTTTGAACACATATATGTAGACAATTTTTTTGATCTTAACTTTGCAAATCAAGTTCTAAATAGTTTTCCTCATTTAAAAAGTAATCAATGGGAAAAAACAAACGATAAAAATATTGAGGTTAAAATGAGGTCAAAATGGTCTTCAGAATTTGATATACCAGATCACATTATTGATGCCGTGAGAATTATGAATTCAGCACCTTTTCTTAAGGCTTTATCTAAGGCTTTGCATATCCCAAAATTAATTCCAGACCCATATTTTACTGGTGGAGGACTAAATGTCACGGTTAGTGGCGGATTATTAGATGTTCACATTGATGGAAATTACCATGATGCAACGGGTCTCCATAGGAGAGTTAATGCAATTCTTTATTTAAATCCGGGGTGGAAGGAAAGTTGGGGTGGAGAGTTTGGTCTTTATAATAATAGTGGCGATAGGCTGGTAAAAAAAATAGCACCTATACATAATAGATTTATGGCATTCGACACTAATGATTATAGTTACCATGGTCTTCCCGATCCCTTAAACTTTCCAAGTGGTCATGCAAGGAGATCAATTATACTTTACTACTATACTAAGGATCCAAGGCCTAATAATAAAACTGCTATTAAAGAACCACATTCAGCATTGTGGAAGAAAAAAGGTTTGACTGATAAAAGAGGAAATAAAACTAGAAATTTTCATTAAATGAAAATACTAGTTATTACTCAGTATTTCTATCCTGAAAATTTAAGAATTAATGATATTGTATTCTCTTTACAGAAAAGAGGTCACTCAGTAGAAGTACTTACGGGGAAACCAAATTATCCTAGTGGTCAGTATTTTAAGGGATATTCTTGGAAAGGACCTAATGAAGAATATTTAAACAAAGTAAAAATTAATAGAGCAAATCTTTTGTTAAGAAAAAAAGGGAAAGGATTCAACCTTTTTTTAAACTATTTGTCATTTGTAATTTTTGGAGCACTAAAAATATTCAGTCTTAAAAATAAGTTTGATAATATTTTTATTTATGCACCATCACCTATAACAGTTGGTATTTTAGGAGTTATTGCGGCAAAAAAGTTTAAGTGCAAATCTAATTTATGGGTACACGATCTTTGGCCAGAATCAGTTAAGGTAGCTGGTGGTATAAATAACAAACTCATTTTGGGNATAATCGACATAATGACAAGATTAATTTATAGATTTTCAGATCAAATTTTAATTCAATCCCCATTTTTTAAATTCTATCTGCAAAAGCAAAAAGTTGATTTGAGAAAAGTCAAATATTATCCATATTATGCTGAAAAATTTTATAAGCCTGTACCTAAAAGACATGGTATCTCAAAAAAATTTCCATCAGGTTTCAATTTAGTTTTTGCTGGTAACATTGGTGTTTCTCAAGATTTTGATACAATCATAGAAACATTTGAAAAATTAAGAAATAAAAAAATAAACTTAATTATTCTAGGAGAAGGAAGAGATAAGAAACGTGTACAAAATTTAATATCAAAAAAAGGATTAGAAAACAAATTTCTTTTCTTTGGAGCATATTCTCCAAGAGAAATGCCAGATTATTTTTCTTGTGCAGATGCATTACTTATTACTTTAAAAAAAGCAGAGATATTTTCTTATACACTTCCTGGAAAATTGCAATCTTATTTAGCGTGTGGGAAGCCAATAATTGGTGCAATAGATGGAATTGGCAGGAAAGTAATAGACGATTCTGGGGCGGGGCTATGTTCAGAAACTGCAAATCCTACTGAATTAGCAAAACAAATTTTAAAAATGTCTAGATCATCGCTTCAACAAAGAAATAAATTTTCAAAAAATGCATTGGATTATTTTAAAAATAATTTCGAAAAAGAAAAATTACTAAAAAAACTTGAACTTATTTTAGTATAATTACGTTATGAAAGCCATTCTTCTTGCCGGTGGGAAAGGATCTCGGTTATTTCCAATAACATTCGGAGTGTCAAAACAACTTCTTCCAATTTACGATAAGCCAATGGTTTACTATCCCCTTTCAGTATTAATACTAGCAGGAATAAAGGATATATTATTAATTTGTACTTCTAAGGATATTGATTCTTACAAAAGTTTGTTAGAAAATGGCAGTAAATGGGGAATAAATATTCAATATAAAATTCAAAAATCTCCGAGAGGTATAGCAGATGCGTTTATCTTAGGAGAAAAATTTATTAATGGAGATTCAATATGCTTAATACTAGGAGACAATATTTTTTATGGTCTGGATTTTTCTCACCAATTAAACAATGTTGTTGAACGAACAACTTATGGTTCTGAAGCAACAATCTTCGGGTATACTGTCAAAGATCCACACCGATACGGGGTTATTGAATTTGANGAAAAGGGAAATCCAATTTCAATTGAAGAAAAACCAAAAAACCCAAAAAGCAAGCAGGCTGTGGTAGGATTATATTTTTATCCTAATTCAGTAATTCAAGTAGCAAAATTAATATCACCTTCTGAAAGAGGTGAGCTAGAAATATCTGACATTAATAACTATTTTTTGAAAAAGAAAAAACTTATAGTTGAGACTCTTGGACGAGGATTTGCCTGGTTAGATACCGGAACTCCTGAATCTTTATTAAAAGCAGGTCAATTTATTGAAACTATAGAGAAAAGACAAGGAGTAAAGGTTGGGTGTATAGAAGAAATAGCGTTCAAAAAAGGATTTATAACCAAAAAGCAACTGATAAAGCAGGCTGAAGCTCTTAAAGGAACGAGTTATGGTGATTATTTGTTAAATGATTACAGATAAAATGTTATGGAAATAATCCCAACCTTATTTGAAGATGTATTACTTTTTAGAAATCAAATCTTTAAAGATGAAAGAGGTTCCTTTTCAGAACATTTTAATCAGAGTCAAAGTAAATTTTTTTCACAAAAAGAAATTCATTTTTGTCAAGATAATATAGCCCACTCAAAAAAGGGTGTTTTAAGGGGTTTACATTATCAATTACCACCATTTTCACAATCTAAATTAGTTAGTGTTATTGAAGGCAGTGTATTAGATGTTGTAGTTGATATACGTTGGGGATCACCTACATTTGGACAATACTTTAGTCAAGAATTAAATAATGAAAATAGATTTCAAATGTTTATACCAAGAGGCTTTGCTCATGGATTTATAACACTTAGTCAGAAATCTATTTTTTACTACAAAGTTGATAATTTTTTTAATTCTAAATACGAAAGAAGCCTGTCTCCTGATGATCCGGAATTAGATATTAATTGGAGATTATCCAAAGATGAATGGATTCAATCTAAAAAAGATAAAAATAGTTCTAAACTGGCAAATTTGTCATTATTTGATTTTAATCAAGATTTGTATGCCTAGCTACTTAGTTACTGGAGCAGAAGGGCAATTAGGGAAGTGCTTTAATAAAGTAGCGAATGAGTTTCCAATTCATAAGCTGATCTTTGCTTCTAAAAATAAAGTAGATATTACTAGACCTAAAACATTAAAAATTTTTTTTGATGATCACCCTTTAGATGGAATCATAAATTGTGCTGCATATACTCAAGTAGATCAGGCTGAGGAAAGTCCTGAAAAAGCCTACCAAATAAATGTAGATGGGATTAAAAACTTAATAGCCTTTGCAGAGGAGAAGACTCTTTCAATAGTAAATTTCTCAACAGATTATATTTTTGACGGGACTAGTAAATCAAATTATTTGGAAGATCACATTCCAAATCCATTAAATGTATATGGGAAAACAAAATATAAAGCTGAAATTCTACTCAAAAATGCAAAATGCATTAATACTACATTTAGAATTTCTTGGATGTTTAGCCCCTTTGGTTCAAATTTTGTNAAAACTGTACTAGATAATATCAATAAAAAAAGAAAACTGAGTGTTGTTGATGATCAGAAAGGAAGGTTAACTTATGGAATTGATTTGGCAAGGGTTGTATTATCAAATATTGATCAAAATCATTTTTTTGATTATGATTGTTACAATTATGCTCTTATGGGCGAAACAACATGGTTTGATCTAGCAAAAGAAATTAAATTAATAAAAAACAGTAATTGTGAAATAATTCCCTGCTCTTCTAAACAGTATTTTACTCGTGCATTAAGACCTAAAAACTCTATTTTAGATACAAGCAGAATTGAAAATCACTTGTCATTGAAAATTTTAGATTGGACTAATGCTTTGGATGATTGTTTAAAAAGAATAGAGGGGAAAAATATGATATGAGTAAAAGTAAATCAATATTAATTACTGGAGGGGCAGGCTTTATAGGCTCTCACTTAGTTAAAAAATTAATCAAAGATTATCCCAATTACAGAATTGTAAATCTAGATTCATTAACATATGCCTCAAACTTAAAAAATCTTGAAAACTGTAAATCATTCCCAAATTATAAATTTATAAAGGGCGATATTAGGAAATTAGAATTTCTCCAAGAACTATTTAAATCTAATAATTTTGATATTGTTATCCATCTTGCAGCTGAGTCACATGTTGATAATTCTATTAATAATCCTTTTCAATTTATATCAACTAATATTCAAGGAACACATAACCTTCTTGAAACAGCTAGGGACCTTTGGGGCAAAAACAAAAAAGATAAACTTTTCTACCATATTTCTACAGATGAGGTATTTGGAAGTTTAGCAAAAGGTGGGAAATTTTCAGAAAAGAGTAATTATGATCCAAGATCACCTTACTCTGCCTCAAAAGCTTCATCAGACCATTTAGTTAGAGCTTATTATCATACTTATGGTCTTCCTATAGTAATATCTAATTGTTCTAATAATTATGGGCCCGCGCAACATTTTGAAAAGCTTATTCCTTTGATGATTAAAAATATTGTTGACAAAAAATCACTTCCTGTGTATGGAGAAGGTAAAAATATAAGAGATTGGTTATATGTAGAAGATCATGTAGAAGCAATTGATTTGATACTACATAAGGGTAAAATTGGTGAAACTTATCTTATTGGAGGAGATAACGAAAAAAGAAATATTGATTTAGTTTTTAAATTAATTAAGATGACAGATTCTGTATTGGGACGTTCTGAGGGATTTTCAAAAAAGCTAATTCATTTTATACCTGATCGTCCTGGTCACGACTATAGATATGCAATTGATGATTCAAAAATTAAAGAGGAATTGGGGTGGAAACCAAAAATGCCATTTGAATTAGGTCTTGATAAAACAATTAGATATTATTTGGGTTTGTAACTTTTAGTAATCTAATATTAGAATGAAATATACTGGATTAGGTCAAGGATTATTTTTCCTCAGGGTTAGTTGTTCGAGCCTTTTTTTTACTCATGGATATAGTAAGTTTTTAAAAATTATTAATGGAGATTTTACATTTAGTGATCCAATTGGAATAGGACCTATCCCTTCATTGATACTTACAGCTTTTGCTGAATTTATTGTCCCAATTTTTATAATAATTGGATGGAAAACAAGATTTTTCTGCATCTTTCCAATTATAACAATGTTCGTTGCTTTTATATTCAAACATGATGGTGACCCATTTTCAAAAAAAGAAAAATCTCTTTTGTACCTAATATTATTTATTTCTTTAATTATTACTGGACCTGGGAAGTATTCTATTGACAATAAATTGTAATTAGCACTAAATTGTTTTATTATTAAAAAGCACTATATTTGCCGACCGTAATGGTATATTAATGTATGCAATTGTAGAAATAGCAGGTAAACAGTTTAAGGTTAATCAAAATCAGAAACTTTTTGTTAATCGATTGTCTGAAAAAGAGGGATCTAAAGTATCTTTTGATAAAGTTTTTTTGTACGATGAGGGAGGGAAAGTTTCTATTGGAGAACCTTCAATTTCTGGAGCTTCAGTGGAGGCTAAAGTCTTAAGTCATTTGAAAGACGACAAAATAATCGTTTTCAAGAAAAAAAGACGTAAAGGGTATCGTGTCAAAAACGGACATCGCCAAGCATTAACTGAACTGTTAATCGAAAAAATTCTGGTAAATGGATCTAAGCCTAAAGCTTCTAGGCAAGAAAAACCTGATGTTAAAACAAAATCATTACCTAAGAAGGAAATCAAGGTGAAAACATCCGCTAAAGAAAAAAAGCTTTCTAGTGAAGTTAAGACAAAGAATCTAAATAGTATGACATTATTAGAGTTAAAAAAAGAAGCAAAATCTAATGAGATTAGTGGTATATCATCTATGAAAAAATCTGATTTGATTGCTGCATTATCAAAGAAATAACAATTAAAATTTTTTATAATGGCTCACAAAAAAGGGGTAGGAAGTTCTAAAAACGGCAGAGAATCAGAATCTAAAAGATTAGGTGTTAAAATTTTTGGTGGCCAAACCGCCCGTGCCGGAAATATTATAATCCGACAAAGGGGTACAGCTCATAATGCTGGGGAAAATGTTTACCTCGGTAAAGACCATACTCTGCATGCTAGAGTTGATGGAGTTGTTACATTCACAAAAAAGAAAAACAACAAGTCTTTTGTTTCTGTTACACCTTTTAAAAATTAAAACTTAGTATTCACAAAAAAAAGCTCGTCATTTAGGCGAGCTTTTTTATTTAGATTGATATTATAAATTTAACTAATATCGATAATATTCTGGTTTGAAAGGCCCTTCTGTTTTTACACCAATATAACTCGCCTGATCTTTTGAAAGCTCCTCTAATTCTATTCCAAGATGGTCTAAATGAAGCAAAGCGACTTTTTCATCTAGTGTTTTAGGTAACATATAGACCTTATTTTCATATGAATCAGAATTTTTCCACAATTCTATCTGAGCTAGAACTTGATTAGTAAAAGAGTTACTCATCACAAAACTTGGATGTCCAGTTGCACAACCAAGATTTACTAACCTGCCTTCAGCTAAGACTATTATTTGTTTATTTTTTTCTAGAGTATATAAGTCAACTTGAGGTTTAATTTCAGTTTTTGTATGGCCNTAATTTTCGTTTAACCAACTCATATCGATTTCATTATCAAAATGACCTATATTACATATGATAGCTTTGTCTTTCATTGCAAGAAAATGATCATCGCATACAATATCTTTGTTTCCAGTTGCAGTACAGATGATATCCATATCTTTTATAACTGTTGATAATTTTTTAACCTCATAACCATCCATTGAAGCTTGAAGCGCACAGATTGGGTCTATTTCTGTAACAGTGACGATTGCTCCAGCACCTCTAAATGAAGCAGCTGTTCCTTTTCCGACATCACCATATCCACATACAATAACTCTTTTTCCTGCAAGCATAATATCAGTTGCACGACGCACTGCGTCAACAGCACTTTCCTTACAGCCGTATTTGTTGTCAAATTTAGATTTTGTAACAGAGTCATTTACATTTATTGCAGGAATTGGTAATGTTCCATTATTAAATCTTTCATACAAACGATGAACACCAGTTGTTGTTTCTTCAGAAAGACCTTTTATCTCGGTTACTAATTCTGGATAATTATCTAAAACCATATTCGTTAAGTCGCCACCATCATCGAGAATCATATTTAGAGGCTTTTTATCTTCACCAAAATGAATTGTCTGCTCAATACACCAATTAAATTCTTTTTCCGTCATTCCTTTCCAAGCATATACTGGTATACCAGCTTTTGCGATGGCAGCTGCAGCGTGGTCTTGTGTGGAAAAGATGTTGCAAGAACTCCATGTAACATCCGCGCCAAGCTCTACTAAGGTTTCAATTAGCACAGCAGTTTGAATAGTCATATGTAGACAGCCAGCTATACGAGCTCCCTTAAGAGGTTTCGTAGATCCATATTGTTTTTTTAATGCCATTAGGCCGGGCATTTCCTTTTCAGCGAGTTTTATTTCTTTTCTACCCCACTCTGCAAGCGAAATGTCTTTTACTTTGTAAGGGGTATATTGTGATATTTTTGTGTTCATATTGTACCTTTGTTAAAAACGAGGTCAAAAATACAACCTTTTTTACTTTTTTCAAATGCCTGAATTTCTTGAAGAATCAGTTAAAAATTTAGCTCAATTTGCCATTTGGGAAATAGAAGAGTCGGAAGATGAACTCTCAGAAGGATTAACAATTTCTCATGTTGAAAAAAAAAAATTAAATCAACTTAAAAGTAATGTCCATAGAAAAGGGTACTTAGCAACAAGACAGTTATTAAAAAAACTTGGAATTCCCCCCGGGAGTAATAAATATGATCAAAATGGGGCACCCTATCTAGTTGATGGAAGGTATCTTTCAATTACTCATTCTGGAAACTTCGCTGCAGTAGCTATATCTGATAAAAAAGTTGGCATTGATTTAGAATTTTATCAAGAGAAAATTAAAAAAATAGGACCACGCTTTTTAAATATTGAAGAGACTGAAATATCTCAAAATTTTACAGATATAAAATATTTGACCATGATATGGACAGCTAAAGAGGCTTTATACAAAATTTACAGTAAACCCGGTATAAATTTTAAGTCACAGCTACACATTCAAAAATCTAGTAAGTCTAGCCCGGTCGGATTAGGTTCAGTTTATGATAAAGGAAAAACTTTTATTTATAATCTTTATTTTAGATATTACGAAAAGTTTTGCTTAAGCTTGGCGACTTCTAAATTTTAAATCAATGAAAATTTCAGTTGAATTAACCTTAGCTCCACTAAAAGATAATTACGTTCCTACAATCAAAAGCTTTATCAAAAAAATTAGAAAGCTCGGGGTTATTATTAATGAGACCCCACTAAGTACACAAATCTACGGCGAATATGATGAGGTAATGAATATGATTATACCTATGATTCGTAAAACTTTTGAGGATGAAGATGCTGTAATGTTACACATTAAAATGATCAAAGGTGATCGGAGTCAATATGAACCAGATTTTTGAATATTTAATTCGCCCCTATCAAGATTTGGATGTTTTGGAAGTCATTCTAGAAATCTTAGCTGTGATTTTGGGTTTAATTAGCGTTTATTTTGCCAAAAAAGATAAGGTTATTGTTTATCCAACAGGGATGTTTTCTACAGCAATTTTTGTTTATCTATTATTTAATGCTGGGCTTTTAGGTGACATGCTTATTAATGGTTATTTTTTTATAATCAGTATTTACGGATGGTATTTTTGGAGTCAGAAAAAAGGCGGACAAATTTTAAATCCTATTTTAAAGATTAATAGAAAAGAAATTAAATTGGGAATATTTCTTTTTACATGTTCAATTATTTTTGTTACAATTGTTTACTATNTATTTGGCAAGTGGGCTGATTGGTCAGCTCCCATTGACACCTTCACAACCTCGGTATTTTTTGTAGCAATGTGGTTTATGGCTAGAAGAAAATTGGAGCATTGGATTTTATGGATAATAGGAGATCTTATTTCTATCCCATTATATTTATATAAAGGCTTAGCAATTACAAGTATTCAATACTTTATTTTCACGCTAATTGCTATATTTGGATACATCCAATGGTTAAAAATATTTTACAAAAAAAAACAGATTGTTTAAAAATCGTTATTTATGGCCCTGAGTCTTCTGGTAAAACTACCTTAGCAAAAAGTTTAGCAGCTATATACAGTACTTCTTGGGTATCTGAGTATGCAAGAGATTATCTTCAAGAAAAATGGGATAAAAAAAAAGAGGTTTGCACTCTAAATGATTTATCAATAATAGCTAGAGGTCAGATTGAGCTCGAGAATAAGGCAATAATAAGTGCTAAGAAATTTGTTTTCTGCGATACTAATATTTTAGTTACAAAAATTTGGGCAGAAACACATTTTGATGGGTATTGTCCACCTGAAATTGAAAAATATTCTGAGATTTTTCAGTATGATTATTATTTTTTAACAGCAATTGATGTTCCTTGGCAAGCAGATGATTTAAGAGATAGACCAAACAATAGAGAAGAAATGTTTAAGGCTTTCAATAAATTGCTAGAAATTAAAAGATTACCTTATACACTATTAAAAGGGACAATTAAAGAAAGAATAAACAAGGCGAAAAAAGTTTTGAACGATCTAAAATCAAATAAATGATTACCGAAAAAGATTTTGATAGCATTAAAGCAGATGGCAGGTCATTAGAACTCATAAAAAGGCAATATGAGTATTTGGTTGGGAGGAAAATGAAGATTTCTGGNATCCGTCCCGCAATAATTGGGGATGGAATATTAGAAATGGATTCTAAAGAAAAAAACAACGCCTTGCAGTATTTTAACACTAATTCAGACAAAAAAAAATGGATTAAATTTGTACCTGCTTCCGGCGTAGCAAGTCGAATGTTTTCATCACTTCAAAATTATATTGAGGTAAGTGAGAAAGCGAACTTCGACTTATCAAAATATTTTGAATCTGAAGAAGGGTCAGAAATTCAAAAGCTCAAAAAAAAAGTTAAAAAGCTACCATTTTTTGAATCAATTTTTTCATCACTTTCAGATGAAATTGATAGAGAATTTGTGTATTCAAACTCATTTTTCAAAAAATTTATCAATAATGTTTTATCTAAATATGAATCCTTTCCAAAGGCCTTAATTCCATTTTTTATAGATAAAAATGCTGAAGAATGGACGCCTTTTGAAGCACAATTACTTGAGGTGACAAACCTAAGTAATCAGAAAAATCTAATTCCTCTTCATTTAACGATAGATAAGAATCATAGGGACTTATTTGACAAATACCTCGATTCTTTCAAGAGAAAACTAAATAGTACGCTTCAGGTTTCTTTTGATGTTCAATACTCTCACCAGAATCGTCTTACAGATACACCATTTATAGATCAAAAGAATTTTTTAGTACGCAATGAGCAAGGTAATATAGAATTCAGAAAAGGAGGTCATGGCTCTTTGCTAGAAAACATTAATCTATTAGATGCAGACTGCATCTGGATAAAAAATATAGATAACATTCTTCTTGGTAACTCAAATAAAATTGGAGAAGAATGGATGAGAATTTTGGCCGGAAAACTCCTAATTATTCAAAAAGATCTTTTTGAGCATCTAAATAATTTAGAGCAATTAAAAAAAGGTCTAGACTCAGGACCAATAATCAAATTTATTAGGGAAAATTTTGATCCAGAATATAATTATAAGTTAGAAAGCAAACCACTATACGAAGTACTTTACGACTATTTGCATCGCCCTATCCGTATTTGTGGAATGATACCAAATGAAGGTGCTACTGGTGGCGGGCCTTTCTGGAAAAATGATTTAAGAGGTCAAAGCCTTCAAATAATTGAAGGAGTTGAATTTGACCAAAGTATCGAAGAACATAAAAATGCAATGCAGGCCAGTACTCACTTTAACCCAGTAATTATGGTTTGTGGAATTACTGATCATAAAGGAGATAAATTCTCTCTTTTNGATTTTAGAGATGAAAAAAGAGCGATGGTAAGCAAAAAATCATTTAAAAATAAACCAATCAAAATTCTTGAATGGCCTGGTTTATGGAACGGTGGAATGGCAGAGTGGAATACAATATTCATTCAACTTCCTGCTGAAACTTTTAATCCAGTTAAAACAATAATAGATTTAATTAGATAGAAATTTTAGTTACTTTTACATAAATCTCAAAGGGGTGCCGTTAAATGGCTGAGATCATACCCATTGAACCTGGGCAGGTAATGCTGCCAAGGGAACAAAGTAAGCGTAATTATTAATAACAAATAATCACCCCTTTTATTTGAATAAATATATTCGAATGAAAACTACACGATTAATTTTTTTTATATTTTTCAATACGTCTGTGCTTTTGGGACAAAAACCAGTCTCAGAGACAATTAAAGATTCACTTAGAACAATTAGTTTGGAAGAGGTTTTACTAACTGGAATCCGAGCTAATGAGGACAGCCCTGTAACTTTTACCAATGTTACCCGCGAAGAAATTAAACCAAGAAATTTAGGACAAGACCTCCCAATATTACTAAATTATTTACCTGGAGTTGTTACAACCAGTGATGCGGGAGCAGGTATTGGTTATACTGGAATTCGTGTGCGTGGTAGTGATGCTACCCGTGTTAATGTAACAATTAATGGGATACCATACAATGATTCAGAATCTCAAGGGACTTTTTGGGTTGACCTTCCTGATTTTGCTTCTTCGGTAGAAACAATTCAGCTGCAGCGTGGAGTAGGCACATCATCCAATGGATCTGCCGCTTTTGGTGCCAGCCTTAACCTCGAAACAGATGCTGTTCAAAATAAACCATTTGCTTCACTGTCTTCTAGTATTGGAAGTTTCAATACTTTAAAAAATACACTTCAATTTTCTTCAGGAGTGCTTAACAATAGTTTTACTTTTTCTGGGAGATTGTCTCAGATTAACTCGGATGGTTATATCGATAGAGCTTCTTCAGATTTGGACGCGTATTTCTTTCAGGGAACTTTTCAAGATGAATCAACACTTATAAAGGCACTTGTTTTTGGAGGAAATGAAATCACCTACCAGGCTTATTGGGGTATAGATGGTGTGACCCTACGGAGAAACAGAACCTACAATACAGCAGGTGAGATTTATGATGAAAATGGAAATCGTTTTTCATTTTATGATAATCAAGTAGATAATTATAATCAAGAACACTATCAATTTCATTGGAATGAAAGATTAAATTCCAATTGGAATTTTACGCTAGGCTTAAATTATACTCATGGGAGAGGTTTTTATGAGGAGTATAATGACCTATGGTATGATCAAAATATAGGTTTTTCAGGGTCAACCTCTTTTGATTATTTACAATTAAATCCTTTCACTTTGGGTGATTCAACAATTACAAATAGTGAAAATATAAGCCAAAAATGGTTAGATAATGATTACTATGTTACCACTTTAGGATTAAATTACATTACTGATTCTACAACTCTAAGTTTTGGAGGCATGTTTAGCCGATATGTAGGTGATCATTTTGGAAATCTTATATGGGGGCAAAGCTTGGGAGAAGCGCTTCCCAACCATCGATTTTACGAAAATCAAGGAATTAAAAAAGAAGGAAGTTTTTTTGCTAAGGCGACACAAAATATCTCTGAAGGGTTAACAGCCTTTGTCGATTTACAAGTTCGTTCAATAGCATATCAGGTATCTGGTCAGGTTGCTGGACCAGCTCCTTTTTCGGTGGATGATGATTTTTTATTCTTTAATCCAAAAGCAGGACTTACATACCAAGTTGCCTCCAGGCAAAAATTATATTTTTCTTATGCAAAAGCTCAGCGTGAACCAAATCGTACGGATTACGAAAATGGGAACCCAAAACCAGAAAAACTAGATGACTTTGAATTGGGATGGCGAATAAATACTCCTAAACTTCAAGCCCAGACCAATATCTATTGGATGGAGTATAAAGATCAATTGGTTTTGACAGGGGCAATTGATGAAGTAGGTGCACCGATTCGACAAAATGTGGGTAAGAGCAGACGTGTTGGCATAGAATTAGAGTTAAAAATGAAATTTCTTCCAAATTGGATGTGGCAACCAAATTTAGCTTTAAGTAGAAATCAAAATTTAGACTTTTACTTTAAACGTGATGGGGTTTTGGAGAATTTAGGGAAAACACAATTAGCATATTCCCCTAACCTTGTCGGTGGCAGTGCAATTATCTATGTACCTTCTACTAGATTCCAAATAGGGCTTTTGTCTAAGTATGTGGGAAAGCAGTATATGGGAAATATTGATTCAGAAAACTCGACTCTAGAGGCTTATTTTGTAAATGATTTGAATGCAGTACTTACATGGAAGCCTAATAAATGGTTTTCAGAAATTCAGTGGTCATTTTTAATTAATAATATATTTGATAAACGCTATGAATCAAATGGATATTTTTATACGTACGATGATAGTTGGTCTGTACCAGGGCAAGTCACCACGATCGAAGGTGCTGGATATTATCCTCAGGCAGGAATAAACTTCCTCACGGGACTTATGATAAAGTTTTAAAAACGATAACCAAAGATTAAACGAACAACAAACTGACTAAAATCCCCTCCAGGTTCGGCATTGAGAATTTGCTGACCTAGGAGCGTGACTTTTAATTGAGTATTATATTCTAATCCCATTTCAATTGCATATCCATATGCGAATGGATCTAGATTGCTATTAAAAAACTGACGCCTACTTTCTTCTGTTCCTTGATGTATTATTAGAGATGGGAATGTCCAAAAATATAGACTGCTGTTATTTAAAGGATCTTCAGCTATTGTGCTTTGATATATAAATCCAAAACGGCCATAATTGTCAAAAAATGAATTATTCTGGAAGTTAGGTAGTGGTTGTCCTTGAATCCATTTTTTTCCAATACTTAAAGCAATTTTAGTGTTTTGAAGCTCTTTTTTTGAAAGAGGGTAACTGAAGAAAAGATTTGTATTAATGTCCCCACCAATAGGGTTCATTAAAAAATCAAATGTATTTAGCACATTTTCAGGACTTCCATTCCATATGGTTTGGGTTCCGTATAAGGTGAAGTCAAAGTGGCTACCTTTTTTTGCATCAAAGCGAAGTTTTAATGCCTCTATTGTAAAATCCAAATGTTTCAAACTACTCATTCCCACTATTCCAGTTCTAATTAAATGAACTTTGAAACTACTTTCTTCTTGTTTCTGTTTAGAGTAATCTAATTCNAGCANTTGACCAAAACAANTCCAAGANACAAGTGTGAAAACAAGAAAAATGCTTGAAGCTGTTGATATTAAATNTTTACTAAAAAACATCTATAAATGATTTAGTTTGATACTCTTAAAATACCATTAANGTTTTGAATTTGNTAAAATAATAAATCTCTGGGTGGATTAANTGTTTCATTAGGGTTTAANAGTTGACCAGTTGCAAGGCTATATTGAAAATNCTCACAACTACATTCTGCTAAAACTCCAGAAATNTCNAGTTTTGAACANGATTCGGGAANATGATTTGGGCAAGTTGCTTCCCAGGCCAAAAATGTATTTCCAGATAGATTAAAAATTATAACCCCTTTAATACCGATGTCAGGGATTAAAATACTTCCGCCAACAAAATTTAGCTGATTATAGAGAGGTAGAGATAGATTTAAATTTNTTTGGAACCGNATATCTGCTAGATATGGATTTCTTTGAANAGGATCTTTGCTACATCCNAATATTAAGACGAGAAATAGNAGTACATTTCGGATAANATCAAATTTTTTAGTCACTTATTTCAATTGTGTATATTTGATTAAGAATCCACTAAAAGANGGATTCTTGTTTTATTAACGAATGAATCATGAGTAAAGTATCNTACTATACAGANGAGGGCNTAAAAAAATTGCGGGCNGACTTAGATCAACTCAGGGATATTGAGCGTCCTAGAGCCTCNCAGGCGATAGCTGAAGCAAGAGATAANGGTGATTTAAGTGAAAACGCCGAATATGACGCAGCTAAAGAAGCCCAGGGAATGTTAGAAATGCAAATTGCCAAACTAGAGAATACTTTAGCAAATGCAAGAATTATAAATGAGTCTGAATTAGATACCTCAAAAGTACTTGTCCTTTCAACTGTTGAGGTAAAAAGTAAAGTTAACGGTGCGAAAATGAAATATACCCTTGTTGCACAAAGTGAAGCGGACTTAAAGTCAGGTAAAATTTCAGTTGATTCACCTATAGGTAAAGGACTATTAGGGAAGAAAGTTGGTGATGTCGCAGTTATTAATGTCCCAAATGGAAATATTGAGCTTGAAATCATCTCAATAGCTCGAAACTAAATATGGATTCAATATTTAGCAAAATAATATCAGGAGAAATACCTAGTTATAAAGTTGCAGAAGACAGTCACTGTTATGCTTTTCTTGATATTAATCCAAATTCAAAAGGACATGTTTTATGCGTCCCTAGACTTCCTACAGATAAACTCTTTGATTTGCCGAGTGAAGAATATAACAGATTATTTTCTTTTTCAAGAAAAGTGGCTTTAGCTATGAGAAAGGTTATTCCATGTAAGCGAATAGCATTGTCAGTTATTGGTCTAGAAATCCCACATGCACATATTCATTTAATCCCTATTAATAAAATGGATGACGTACGCTTCCAAAAGAAAGTAAAAATTAGTGATAGTGAAATGCAAAAGATCGCTAATTCAATAGCACAAAACTTCAAACCCTAACTAATCTACGATTTGTTTAAAAGAATTTGGAAACATGTTCCTTGGGATTGTCCATTTTTATTTACTGTAATTCTCCCATTATGAAAATCCTCAACAATTCTCTTTGCAAGAGAAAGACCAAGTCCCCAACCACGTTTTTTTGTTGTAAAACCTGGATTAAAAATACTTGTTAGAAGTTCATCTTTTATTCCACTACCTGAATCACAAACATATATTTCAACTTTACTTTTTTGTTCAATCATTTGAATACTTAATCTACCTTTTCCTTTCATAGCGTCAATTCCATTTTTTATTAAATTTTCAAGTGTCCAGCTTATTAATTGAGAATTGAAAGGCAATATAACTTCCTTTTGAGGGAGTTTAATCTCAAATAAAATGTGCTCAGAACTTCTTTTTTTAAGATATAAAGTGGTTTGTTCTATTACAGAATTAATTACTTGAGGCTCTAAATTAGGAATAGATCCTACTTTTGAAAATCGGTCACTAATCAAATTAAGGCGTTTAATGTCTTTTTCTATTTCCTTAATTGGCAAAGACTCTTTTTCTTTTAATAATGAAATCCAGCCCATCATTGAACTTAATGGAGTACCTAATTGATGTGCCGTCTCTTTTGCCATAGCTGCCCAAAGTTTATTTTGTTCGGCGACTCGAGAAGTTTTTAAAACAAAATAAAGTACAGCTCCAAAAAGGAAAATTATCAATAATAAAGCAAGAGGATAATATTGAAGTTTTTTAAGTATTGAAGAGTTTCCATAATATAATTTTTGATTGATTATCAACTCACCTTTTTCGTTTTCATATTGAATACTTATAGGGTCATTTTCTTTTCTTAGATTAGATAATATGTTGTAAAGTTTTATTGAGTCTTCTTTTTTACTATCCCAATCGACATTTCTGATTTCTATGATTTTATCAAATTCATCTACTTGAATTATTGGATTTGTTCCAGAACGTTGGAGAACTTCAAACGTGAGATTGCTTAGAGTTGGGTTTTTTATGTATTCTTTTTGAGCCATTGCCCACAATTCCATTTTACTTCTTTCTTGGAGGCTTAAACTATTGAAAAGAGCATTTGTATTCCATAAAATCAAAATAACAAGAATAAAAGTAAAAATCACCCAAGTATTCTTGGCTTTAAAATTGAAATTATTTGATTGCTTCATAAGGAAGTTCTTGAACTAGATAATTAATATAGTAAATTAGTGCAAAAGCCTGCTTTTAGCCCCAAAACTTTTTTTATTTTTATATATAAAACAATATTATGGAGGTATTAGGAAAAATAAAATGGATAGATGAAACAAAGACTTATGGTAATAACGGTTTTAGGAAAAGAGAATTAGTTGTTACAACTGAAGAGCAATATCCACAAAATATTCTTATAGAATTTATTCAAGACAAATGCGACCTACTGAATACATATCAAGTCGGTCAAGATGTTAAAATTGGTATCAATCTTAGAGGAAGAGAATGGGTAAATCCTGAAGGTGAAACTAAATATTTCAACTCGATTCAGGGGTGGAGAATTGAAACTCTTCAAATTGAAACTTCATCAGAAATGCCACCAATTCCACCTAATTCAACTTTTGAAGCTGCAGAGGATGATAAAAAAGAGGTTGAAGACGATTTACCGTTTTAGAATTACTTCTGAATGCCGAAAACAACTTTCTAAGTGATCATTTACCATTCCTGTGGCTTGCATGAAAGAGTAAACAACCGTTGGTCCAACAAATCTAAATCCCTTTTGTTTTAGATCTGTACTTATTTTTTCTGATAAAACTGTGTAAGCGGGAACTTCATTTAGTTTTTGGAAACTATTTACGATAGGTTCCCCTGAAATAAAATCCCAAATGTAATTTGAAAAGCTCCCCTTGGATTCTTTTATTTTAATAAATGACTTTGAGTTATTAATTGAGGCTTTTATTTTGGATTGGTTACGAATTATACTTGGATCATTTAGTAGTTTTTCTTCTTTTTTAAAATCATATTTTGAAATTTTATTGTAATCAAAATAATCAAAGGCCTTTTTAAAATTATTTCGTTTTTTCAAAATAGTTATCCAACTTAATCCAACTTGAAAAGTCTCTAATAATAAAAATTCAAACAATATTTTATCTTTAAAAGTAGGGACACCCCATTCTTGATCATGATATTTTTTGTAAAGTATATTTCATTTACACCAACCACATCTTTTTTTTTCCATAGTTCTATAAGAGGAAGTGTTCAAAAAAAAAGAATTTAATTTGGTATGAATGCTTTAAACTAGTGATACTCTTTCAAAACCTGTTATATTAATTTTGTTAACTGATTTTACATAATCGCCGACTGAAATTTTATTATCTTTAATATAAACTTGGTTTACAAGTGTGTTATCCTTAAAAAAACGTTTAATTTTTCCTTTAGCAATGTTGTCGAGCATACCTTCAGGTTTACCTTCTTGTCTTAATTGCTCTTTTGCTATTTCAATCTCTTTTTCAATAATTGTTGCATCCACTTCATCTTCGTTTAACGCGATAGGATTCATAGCAGCTACTTGCATTGCTACATTTTTAGCAACTTCTTCAGCTTGTTCAAAATTACTCGAAAGGCCGGCTAATGTTGAAATTTTATTACCAGCGTGAACGTAAGACCCTACAAAAGGAGCCTTTAATGTCTTGAAATTTGCGATTTCAATTTTCTCTCCAATGACACCAGTTTGCTCGATGAGTTTTTCAGAAAGTCTCATTCCACTAAATTCAGCTTCTAATAATTTATTTAGGTCATCATATTTGAGCGCAAGGGTTGCTATATCGTTGGCAAGATGAATATATTTTTCATTTTTTGCTACAAAATCAGTTTCACAATTTAGTGAAACAATAACTCCAATTGTTTTTTCAAAATTTACTTTGGCTATAACCACTCCTTCTGAGGATTCTCTCTCGGCACGATTGGCAGCAATTTTTTGACCTTTTTTTCTGAGATTCTCCACGGCTTTATCAAAGTCGCCTTGAGCCTCAACAAGAGCATTTTTACAATCCATAATACCAGCACCAGTGGTTTTTCGGAGTTTGTTTACATCAGATGCAGTAATTTTCACAAGTTCTAATTTTTAAAAATTTATTTTTTTTTGTCTTCCGCAGCGACAATCTCATCCTTTTTAAGACTGTTTTTTGTTGAGGCTTTTTCATCAATTTTATTTTTGTCATCCTCAGCTTTAGCTGATTGCTCCATTTTAACAGCATCTTTTTCGTCTGCGGCTTCTTTCTCAATTTTACGCTGACTTAATCCATCCGATACAGCTGAGGTTACTAAATCTAAAATTTTACTAATAGATTTTGAAGCATCATCATTTGATGGAATAACATAATCAATATCTCTTGGGTCGCAATTGGTATCGACCATCGCAAATATTGGGATTTTTAATTTCTTAGCTTCTTTGACAGCAATGTGTTCTCTGGTAGTATCAACTATGAATAAAGCTCCTGGTAAACGTGTCATGTCTGAAATGGAACCTAAATTTTTCTCAAGCTTGGAACGGAGTCTATCAACTTGTAGACGTTCTTTTTTTGAGAGTGTTTCAAAAGTACCGTCCTTTTTCATCCTATCAATTGCAGCCATTTTCTTAACTGCTTTTCTAATTGTGACGAAGTTTGTCAGCATACCTCCTGGCCACCTTTCAGTAATGTAAGGCATGTTAACTGATTTTGCTTTTTCTGCAACTATGTCCTTTGCTTGTTTCTTTGTAGCTACAAAGAGAACTTTGCGTCCGCTTGTAGCAATTTTTTTCAATGCTGCATTCGTTTCCTGAATCTTTACAGCAGTCTTATATAGATTAATTATGTGTATACCATTACGTTCCATATAAATATACGGAGCCATATTGGGGTTCCACTTACGCGTTAAGTGTCCGAAGTGGACGCCTGCATTTAGCAGGTCTATTACCTCTGGTTTTGCCATTTTATTTAGTTTACGTTCCTTCGATTAGCAACAAGACCTTAGACTTGTTTAGATGCTAAACTAACTTCTGCCTTAGCAGACTAAGCAACTTTGATTATTTATTATATTAATGAACATTGTTTTGTAAAACAAAACGGTTCCAATTAACGTTTCGAAAATTGGAATTTTTTTCTTGCCTTTTTTTGGCCAAACTTTTTTCGTTCAACCATCCTAGGGTCTCTTGTTAAGAAGCCTTCTGGTTTTAATTCCGCCCTATGCTCAACATTAATTTTGCATAAAGCTCTTGATATAGCAAGTCGAACAGCTTCAGCTTGACCATTACTTCCACCTCCCTTGACAGTAACTTTTAAGTCAAAATTCCCCTCAGTGTTTGTTACCATAAAAGGTTGCATTATTTTGTGTTGTAGACTTGGAGTTGCGAAGTATTCTGTATATTTTTTTTTATTAACCACAATTTCACCCTTTCCTTTACTTGCAAAAAGGCGGGCAACTGATGTTTTACGTCGGCCAATTGTGTGAACAGTTTCCATTATAGATAATCTTTAATATTAATAACTTTTGGTTTTTGCGAATCTTGAGTGTGATTTTCGTCTCCATACACTCTTAAGTTCCTAAATAAGGATGCACCTAGTTTATTTTTAGGTAGCATTCCACGAACAGATTTTTCCACAAGACGTGTATTATTTTTATTGTGTATTTGAGTAGGGTTCAATATGCGTTGGCCACCAGGATAACCTGTATGCCGAATATATTTTTTTTGCTCCCATTTGTTACCAGTTAATTTAATTTTAGCTGCATTTAATACTATAACATTATCTCCACAATCAACGTGAGGAGTGAAGTTAGTTTTGTATTTGCCTCTCAAGAAATTTGCGATTATTGAAGATGCTCTACCAAGTGGAATGTCTTTTACATCAATAACAACCCATTGTTTGTTAACTGTGGCTGAGTTTGCTGATACTGTTTTATATATTAAAGAATTCAAATCAAAAAATTTATTGGAAATCAATCCAACAGCGTGCAAATGTACAATTATAAATTGCTTTGGGAAATTTTTTCCGAATTAATTTAAAGTTTTTGAGATATAGAAATTCATTTAATGTGCCTCTAACCAATTAGCCCCTATCCCTACATCTACAACCAGAGGGACTCCAAGTTTAAAAGTGTTTTCCATCTCTTCTTTAATCAAAATTTTGATTTCATCAATTTCATTTTTAGGAACATCAAAAACTAATTCGTCATGAACTTGTAAAATCATTTTNGAGTNTTTATGTTCACTTTTTAACCTTTTTTGTATGGCAATCATTGCCAACTTTATAANATCAGCTGCGCTTC
Source organism: Flavobacteriaceae bacterium TMED68 (assembly GCA_002167525.1). The sequence continues at coordinate 150,291 of NHDV01000024.1, read as the reverse complement.
CTTGTATAGGGGCATTAATGGCATTTCGCTCTGCAGAACCTCTTACAATTGCATTTTGTGAATTAATATCCTTTAGATAACGCCTTCTNCCTAAAATAGTAGTTACATAACCGTTATCTCTTGCAAAATCAATTTGTTCTTGAATATAAGACCGCAACTTTGGGTATGNAGAATAATATGCCTCTATAAGTTCTTTAGATTCAGTTCGACTTAAATTAGTCTGCTGACTTAAGCCAAATGCAGAAACCCCATAGATAATTCCAAAGTTTATAGTTTTAGCATTGCTTCTTTGTTCGCGNCTAACCTCATCAATATTGACATTAAAGACTTTTGCAGCAGTAGTAGCATGAATATCCTCACCATTTTTAAATGCACTTAGCATATCTTCATCCTTACTTAAAGCAGCAATAATTCTAAGCTCAATTTGTGAATAATCTGCTGATAGAAGTAAATGATTTTCATCTCTGGCAATAAAAGCCTTTCTGACTTGTTGGCCTCTTTTTGTTCTTATAGGTATATTTTGCAGGTTAGGGTTGTTACTACTTAGTCTTCCTGTAGCTGCAACAGCTTGGTTGTAGATAGTATGAATTCTCCCAGAATATAAGTTAATTTCATTNGGTAAGGCGTCGACATAAGTATTTTGAAGTTTCTGNAATGATCTCCAATCTAAAATATTTGATATAATTTTATGNTCTTTCGCTAAGCTAGAAAGGACGTCTTCAGAAGTGGAATACTGACCAGTTTTAGTTTTTTTNGGTTTTTCAANTAATTTCAATTCATCAAAAAGAACTGAACCTAATTGTTTTGGTGAGGCTAAATTAAAATCTACCCCTGCCTCATTNTAGATTAAATTTTCNAAACTNCTAATATCTTTTGAAAGAACCTTTGACAATTCCTTTAAAAAATTTGTATCTAGGTTTACACCNTCACATTCCATGTCTGTTAAAACCTCAACTAATGGTATTTCTACATTATTAAACAATTCTAATGTTTTTGTTGTTTTCATTTCTTTCTCAAAATGAGATTTTAGTTGAAATGTTATATCCGCGTCTTCTACTGCATATTCAGTTTGGTCTTTAATGGNAACTTCTCTCATACTCCCTTGATTNANTCCTTTTTTACCTATTAGTTCAGTTATTGACTTNGGNNTATAGTTTAGGTAGGTTTCAGCTAAAATATCCATGTTGTGGCGCATATCTGGGTTNATAAGATAATGAGCAACCATTGTATCAAATAATTGACCTTTTACATTAATGTTGTAGTTTCTNAGGACTTTGAGATCATATTTTAAATTATGACCAATTTTTTTTATNTCTTTATTTTCAAAAAACACTTTCATGGGCTCTAATATTTCAAGNGCTTTTNCTTTTTCTTCCGGGATAGAAAGATAATATCCCTTTCCGACTTCCCAAGAAAATGCAATCCCAACTAATTCTGAATTTAATGCATTTAAGGATGTAGTTTCAGTATCAAAANAAACCTCTTTTTCTTTAATAAGGTTTTNCAATAGAAGTCTCCTTCCCANATGAGTCTCTACCAGTTGATATANATGTTCNGTATTTGAAAGATTTTTCCTTTCTGATTTTTGATCTTCTCTAGTAAANCCTTTTCCTGGAGATGCAAAAAGATCGAACTGTTTTCCTTCCTCATGTCCATCATCTAGATTATTTGATTTTTTCTTTTGAAAAATCTTNTGAAAAGTTTCCTTAATTCTTCGAAATTCTAATTCATCAAAAAGANCANTAACTTCNGAGTGATTAGGGTCGTCAAATTTATATTTTTCAGCTTCAAATTTTACAGGNACGTCTAATATTATAGTAGCTAATTTTTTGGATAAAAGGCCTTGAGCTTTATTCGATTCAATTTTTTCTCCAAGTTTTCCTTTTATTTCATGTGAATTTTCCAAAACGGCCTCAATATTTCCATAAGTTTTGAGAAGTTTTTTCGCTGTCTTATCNCCAACACCAGGTAANCCAGGAATATTATCTACTGCATCACCCATCATTCCTANATAGTCTATTACTTGNTCAGGNNGTTCTATTTCAAATTTTTGTTNGACTTCAGGGATTCCCCAAATTTCAATTCCGTTTCCCATTCTTGAAGGGCGATACATGAANATATTTTTTGANACCAATTGGGCAAAGTCTTTNTCTGGGGTAACCATAAAAACTTGATAATNTTCTTTTTCAGCTTGTTTTGCNAGGGTGCCAATTATGTCGTCTGCTTCGAATCCTTCTTTTACTACTGTTGGTATATGCATTGCATTTAGTAGCTTTTCAATATATGGNAANGCTATAGTTATTGGTTCNGGGGTTTGTTCTCGATTAGCCTTATAATCTGAAAAAAGCTCTGTTCTACTTTTCGAACCTCCCCTATCAAAACAAACAGCTANATGATCAGGTTNTTCACGATTAATTAGGTCNAGNAACGAGTTTGTNAAGCCCATAATTGCTGANGTNTCCATTCCCTTAGAATTAATCCGAGGGTTTTTGATAAATGCATAATANCCTCTAAAAATTAGAGCATAGGCNTCAAGTAAAAAAAGACGTTTTTTGGAAGCCATGAGATACTTTCTGTTAAATTAATAAACTTTATCTAAGTAAAAATNGAAAACTNTATAATAACTCTNCAAACTTTTNATCNTCTTACNTATCAAAATTTAATGAGNAANATTTTATGATTTAAAAATATATTAATANGTATTTTTAATTTATGGAACTTNATGATTCATATTTTATGAAAATTGCNNTAAAAGAAGCAGAAAAAGCTGCTTCNATTGGTGAGATACCAGTAGGAGCAGTTNTTGTAAATAATAAAAAAATTATAGCACGCGCTCATAATNTGACTCAAAGACTTAATGACGTGACTGCNCATGCCGAAATGCAGGCTATTACTTCTGCNGCAAACTATTTNAATGGTAAGTATTTAGTTGGCTGNACTCTNTTCGTAACTTTNGAGCCCTGTATNATGTGTGCTGGNGCATTGGCTTGGAGTCAAATAGAAAGNGTTGTTTATGGNGCANCAGATTCNAAGAGAGGTTTCCACCAGGCTGGAATAAAANTGCATCCTAAAACAAGTCACAAGGGTGGAGTCTTAGCTAAAGAATCAANANTTTTAATAGACAGTTTTTTTTCTAAAAGNAGAAAATAAANTTATTTTCTCCTAAAATCAAAACGTTTATTCCACAAGAGTTATGTTGGTAGCTTGCTTACCTTTTTTGCCCTCCTCTTCAACATATTCTACTTTAGAGCCTTCTTTAAGAGAATTTCCATTAAGTGATGAAACATGAACGAAAACGTCTTCTCCAGACTCATCGTTGGTAATAAAGCCATATCCTTTTGCTTCATTAAAAAATTTAACTGTACCTGTCATTTTTATTATTATAATTTAGTCAAAGGTAACTTTATTATTTATGGAGAGCTCTTTTTTTTCAATTTTATTTTTAATATAGATTATTACTCTTAATTAAAAAAAACTCAAGTTTATTTTAATTTTCTATTTTTAATTTTTCTCAAATTCTTTTCACTGAGCACGTAATCCTTAAGTTTTTTTCCTTTCCAACGGTGATAAAGAAAAATAGGTAAGTAAATAAATGCAGCAATAATAACTGTAAAACCAACGATTCTTTCGCCAAAATTAAAATCGATAAAGTTTTTATGATAAAGACCATAACTTAAGCTAATTGTAATGAAGGAAAATAGAATTCGAAGAAAAACTTTCATTCACCTTTTGTGTTATCAATTTTAAGGGAGAGCTCTTTAATTTGAAGAGGGTCAATATGGGACGGCGCATTAATCATAATGTCTCTTCCACTATTATTTTTTGGAAAGGCAATGAAATCGCGAATAATTTCTTCTCCTGCAAGAATAGCGATTAGACGATCTAGACCAAAGGCAATACCTCCGTGAGGAGGTGCTCCATAACGAAAAGCTTCCATAAGAAAACCGAATTGCTCCGTAGCATCTTTTTTTGAAAATCCAAGTAAATCAAAAATTTTAGATTGAAGATCTTGGTTATGTATCCGTATTGAGCCACCTCCAATTTCATTACCGTTAATTATTAAGTCATAAGCATTCGCTTTGACTGAAGATGGATCTTTTTCAAGTGATTCAAGATGTTCAGGTTTTGGAGCGGTAAAAGGATGGTGAATGGCTTGATATCGTTTGGTTTCTTCATCCCATTTAAAAAGCGGAAAATCTGTGATCCAAATTGGGGCATAAATTTCAGGATTTCTCATTTCCAAACGTTCTGCTAATTCCATACGAAGAGAACTTATTTGGAGACGAGTAGCATTTGTTTCTCCCGAAAGTATAAAAATTAAGTCTCCAGGTTTAGCTTTACAATTTTCTACCCAAAGTTCAAAGTCGGCTTCACTATAAAATTTGTCAACGGATGATTTAAAACTTTCGTCAGTATTGAATTTTAACCAAATCATTCCTTTTGCTCCAACTTGTGGGCGCTTAACCCAATTTATAAATTCATCAATTTCTTTTCTAGAAAATGTTGCAGCACCTGGGACAGCAATTCCAACAACAAGTTCACAATTATCAAATATTTCAAAACCCTTACCTTGTGTAACACTATTTAACTCAGTTAGGGTCATTTCAAAACGAGTATCAGGTTTATCAGTTCCATATTTTTCCATTGCTTCATCGTAGGTCATTCTGGGTATTTTAGTAATCTCTACACCTTTAATTTCTTTAAGTAAATATTTTACTAGATTTTCAAATACAGCCAGAATATCCTCTTGCTGAACGAATGACATCTCACAATCAATTTGAGTAAACTCAGGTTGTCTATCTGCTCTCAAGTCTTCATCTCTAAAACATTTTACAATTTGGAAGTACTTATCAATCCCGCCGACCATTAATAATTGCTTGAAGGTTTGTGGAGATTGGGGCAAAGCATAAAATTGTCCTGGACTTGATCTTGAAGGGACTACGAAGTCACGTGCTCCTTCAGGTGTTGATTTTATTAAATAGGGTGTTTCAACATCAATAAAACCAGCATTTATCAAATACTCACGAATTAACATACTTACTTTCGAGCGAAATATTAATTTTTCTTTAACTGGATTTCTTCGTATATCTAAATATCGAAACTGCATTCTAAGTTCTTCACCTCCATCAGTATGGTCTTCAATTGTAAAAGGTGGGATATTTGCTTCATTTAAAATAGATAGATCTTTAACTAATATCTCTACAGCCCCAGTTTTAATGCCAGTATTTTTTGCTTCACGCTCAATTACATCGCCTTTCACTTTAATTATAAATTCTCTTCCAAGTTTTCTAGCTTTTTTGAAAATTTCATTCGGGCTTCGTTTTTCATCAAAAACCAATTGAGTAACTCCGTACCGATCTCTGATATCTACCCATATAATAAAACCTTTATCCCTAATCCTATGGACCCATCCAGACAAGGTGATACTTTTATTTAAATCTTTGATTGTTAATGCACCACAGTTATGCGATCTATACATAATATTTCTAGTTGAAGTAAAAATAAAAAATCCTGATACGTTTGCGGTATGATTTTGTATTCTTTATAATTTTTTCTTGATCCAAACTTTAATTGAATATATAATTGAAAAAGTTGCAGGCACGATTACAAGGGTTAGGAATGTGGCAAAAGTTAAGCCAAATATTACGGTCCATGCTAAAGGGCCCCAAAAAATAACGTTATCACCTCCAATATAGATTTTTGGATCTAGGTCTGACAATAAAGAGAAAAAATCAATATTGAGACCGATTGCAAGAGGTATTAAACCTAGAACAGTTGTTATTGCTGTAAGTATAACAGGCCTTAACCTTGCGGTACCACCCTCTATCATTGCTTTGATCGCTTCATTTTTTTCTAAAATAGAACCTTCAGGAAGTTTGAGCTCGATAGTTTTTCTATCAATCAACAACTGTGTATAATCTAAAAGAACTACTCCGTTATTCACAACAATTCCTGCTAATGAAATGATACCCATCATGGTCATTAAAATAACAAATGGCATCTGAAAAGCCATCAATCCAAGAAATACTCCTGTAAAACTAAGAAAGATAGAAAGTAAAATAATAATTGGTTTAGAAATTGAATTAAATTGAAACACGAGTAGTAACAATATTAATCCTAAAGCAGCTAAAAGTGCATTTGATAGAAAGGACATATTTTTTTCTTGTTCTTCGATTTCACCAGAAAATTTGAATTGAATATTATCTGCCAAATTATAACTTAGTAAAGCTTTTTTTATGTTATTGACAACAGCATTTGCATTAAAACCTGCTAAAACGTCAGAATATAACGTAACTACCCGATTAAGTTGTCGATGCTTAATGGTATTAAAGCTGGTAATATTATTTCTTTCAATTAATGAAGTAACCGGAATTTCTTTAATTTGACCATTTGCCGGATCCCTAAAAATAATATTCTGGTTAAATAAAGCATTATTATCGTAACGATTAGATTTATTAAAACGAACGTTGATTTCATAATCTTCTCCGTCTTTTTTAAATATTCCAGCTTTAGTTCCGAAAAGTGAGCTTCTTAAAAGTTGCCCTACTTGAGATGTTGATACCCCTAATTCACCTGCTTTTTTACGATCAATATTTATTTTTACTCCAGGTTTATTTTTACTTACATCAATTTTAAGTTCCTCAACACCAGCAACATTTATTTGATTCAGGTAATCTTTCATAGATTTTGCTGTTTCAACCAATTCTATATATTCTTTCCCAGTAATTTCAATTGTTATTGGATATCCTGCTGGAGGACCATTCGCATCCTTCTCTACTGAAATAGCAACTCCTGGAAACTTACCATCTAACTGTTGTTGAATATCTTTTCTTAATTCTTCACTAGATATACCCTCACGCAATTTAAATTCTCGCATTGTAAGTGTAATTTTCCCCTTATGAGGGAGTTCGTTTGTATTTCCACCGTCTATAAAGGGATTTCCAGCACCTTCACCAACTTGAGCTACTCCTGATTCCACTAGGAGATTAAATTTATTTTTGTTGTATTTCGGGCGGTCCATTACTTCGAAAACCTGCGATTCAATTTTTTTTGTAATTCGATTAGTTTTTTCAATGGCAGTCCCATCAGGATATTCTATTAACACAAGTATTTGTTGAGGTTGGTTTTCAGGAAAAAATTCAACACGTGGTGGAAAAATTCCCATTAAAACGAAGGAAGTAAATAATAAGAAAAATGTCCCGCCTAGAAAAAAGACTGGTTTATAACCACTTAAAGCAAACGTCAAAAACTTACGATAACCATTTTCAAGTTTGATTAAAAAAGTATTTTGAAATGTATTTGCTAAATTTTTAATAAAAAGTTTGTACATCCAAAATAATATTGGTGTCAGGAGCATTAAATTTCCAAAAAGCCGGAAATTTTGATTTCCAAGTAATAGAATAATTCCTAAACTACCCAAAATAATAGTTAAACGCCAAAGAGACTTACTTGTGATTTCACGATCCTTAATCTCCATAAATTGTGACACTAACATTGAATTGAAAAAAATTGCAACTATTAATGAAGAGCCTAAAACCACTGAAAGAGTAATTGGGAAATAAATCATGAATTCTCCCATTAAACCTGGCCATGCCCCAAGAGGTATAAAAGCTGCAATGGTAGTTGCAGTTGAGACAATAATTGGGAATGCAATCTCACCTATTCCTGCTTTTGCAGCAGATATTCTTGACATGCCTTCCTTTTCCATTAAACGATATACATTTTCTACAACAACAATTCCATTATCTACCAGCATACCTAATCCCATTACAAGGCCGAATAGAACCATAGTATTCATTGTGTATCCAAGCGTTGAAAGTATCATAAATGACATAAACATCGACATTGGTATAGCAAATCCTACAAATAATGCATTTCTAAATCCTAAGAAAAACATTAGTACTGTTACTACGAGTAAAATTCCGAAAATGATACTATTTACAAGCTCATTTACTTGATTGAGTGTTACATTAGAAAGGTCATTTGAGATCGTAACCTTTATATCTGAGGGGAAACCAGTTTTTTTTAAATTTGCCACAATTTTTCTTATCTCACTGGAAGCTTTAATAAGATTTTTACCACCTCTTTTGATAACATTTAGTAAAATTGCTTTCTCACCAAAAGAACGCGCATATGACGTTGCCTCTTTTTCTTTAAAACTTATTTTAGCAATCTCACCTAGATATACTGGACCTCCGTCAGTTTTTACAACAATATTTTCAAGTTCTTCAGGCCTTTCAATCTCACCTGTTAAACGTATGTTACGCCTCTGCCCTCCGATAACAATATTTCCACTTGAGATAGTGGAGTTTTCATTTGAAATAGCACCTAAAATATCATTAAATGATACTCTTGATGCAGTCATTTTATAGATATCTACAGCTACTTCGACTTCGAAAGTTTGAATCCCACGAATTTTTACTTCTTTTACCTGGGTTAATTGTTCAATTTGATTTTGTATGCTTTCGGCATAAGTTTTTAGTTGCTCAATAGGATAGTCTCCTATTAGACTTATACTTAGAATAGGTTGAAATTCTGAAAAGTCTAATTCAAAAATATTTGGTTCAACTTTAGCATTATTAAAAACAGGCCAATCGGGGCCCGAAGTAATTCCATCAACTAAGTCTTTTACTTTTTGTTTGGCATTGGCAACACTTATATTTTCGTCAAATTCTATATCTATAACAGAGAAATCTTCTGATGAATTAGACTTAATTTCAACTAGGTTTGAAACACCTTTTAATGCTTCTTCTAAGGGATCTGTAACAATACGTTCTATATCTTCAGCAGTGTTCCCTGGATAAATAGTACTAACAAAAACTTTGGTATCATTTATTTCAGGAAATGCCTCCCTTGGCATTGAGAAATAGGCTGAAATTCCAAGTACAAAGAAAATAGTCATAATCACATAAATGACAGTTCGGTGTTCTATTGCCCAAGAAGAGAGTAAAAATTCTTTAAATTTTATAATATTTTTTTTTGAAGTCATTATTCAATAATTCTTTTTACTTTCTGATTATCCACTAAGAGATTTACTCCATCGTCAACTATTAATTCTCCTACAGTTAGCCCTTTAAGGACTTCAACCATTTCATTTTTACTCTTACCTAATTTGATACTTCTTTTTTCTGTTGTGTAACCATCCTTTTCCTCAGGTTTAATTAGTACAAAAACAAAAACTTCTCGGTTCGAATCTTCTCTTAATACTCTTAACGGAATTGTTATAGCCTCTGGATTGAAATAATCTACAACATTAAGCCTAGCGTTGAGATTTGGCTTTATAAATCCATTTGGATTTTTTAGCGGTGCTTCAACACGAAATGTCCTATTGCTAGCTGTAATAAAATTTCCTGTCTTTTCGATTTCTGTTTTTTGAGACTGATTTAACGCAGGTATAGTTACAGTTGCTTTACTTCCAACTCTTATATTTGGAATATAGTTTTCTGGAACATCTGATTCAGCGAACATATTATCAAGATTAACAATTCTGAGTACAGGGGTTACCCCGGGGACAAGATTACCTCCTAGTCTTGCTGATATTTCGTCAATAATACCATCAAAAGGGGCATAAATCTTTGTCCTTGCTAACTGTTTTCTCATTTGCGCCACTTGTTTTTGTGCTCTTTTAAAACGAGTTCTTGATTCCAAATACATCATCTCCGAGCCAATTTTTTGCTCCCATAGTCTTTTTGTCCTGTTATAGGAAGTTTTAGCTAATGATAATTCCAATTTCATTTGATCTAATTGACTTTTCAAACCTGCATCATCAATGACAGCTAAAAGTTTCCCTTTTTTTACCCTTTGGCCTTCAGTAACTTTCATTTCGATTAATCTTCCCGAAAATTCTGGAAATATTAAAACATTTTGGCGAGTCTTGATATTTGCCTGAACTTCAATTTCATGTTCAAAGGGTTGTTTTTTGATTTCAAAAGCGGTGATCAATGAACGTTTCTCTTCTCCACCCATTGATTTTATAGCTTCATTTATTTTATCTAGTTCAAGATTTAGTTCATTTATCTTTTTGGAGTACTCCGCTTTTTTTACATTTAGATCAGAAATACTGTTATTTGATTGAAGATCATTAGTGGTAATTTCTGATTTTCCTGGATTGCAGCTTATTAAGATCATATATATGCAATAGAGACAGATAATTTTTTTCATTTTTATTTGTTATTGAGGTGTGTTTATGAGGGTTTCTAGGAATAATTTTTTTTGAATTACCTCTTGAATTGATTTAACATATTTATTTTGAGCACTATAAAGTTGTAGTTGTGCCTCTCTTAATTCAAAAGAACTGGCAACTCCCTCAAAATATTTGACTGTATTTTTCTGTTCAATTCGATTAGCTAACTCAAGATTTTCCTTATTAGTAAAATAATTTTCTATTGCTAGTTGGTATTCATTATCGGCAGCTTTCACCTCGATTAAAATTCTTTCTTTAGTCTCTTTTAAATCGTTTTCAGCTTGGGAAACAGAAATTTTTGCTTTTTGAGAAAGTGCACTCCTTCGTAATGAACTAAAAACAGGGATTTGAAGATTAACTCCAAATAATGCAGCTCCAAACCACTTTTGATCTGTTTGTGTAAAAGAAAAGCTGTCGCTATTTCCGGTGTAGTTTCCGTTTAAAAATGCTGTCAATTTTGGTAGCCCCTTTGATTTTTCGTAACGGTACAACAAAGTCTCGGAAAGTAAATTATTTTCAGCAATTTTTATGTCGATGTTATTATTTAGATTCATGTCTTCAGGGATCTGAAATCTAAATAGACTTTCATTAGTCATTTTATCTAAAGTGTCAGATAAAATTAAGGGAGAATTTGTCGGAAAACCCATTAGAAATTTAAGCATATTTAAAGTTATTCGCTCAATGTTTCTAGCATATCTAACTTGCGATTCAATTCCGGATAAAGTTAGTCGTATTTGTTCTACGCTTTCTTCTTCTTCAAATCCATTAATGAACAATTGGTTTAATTCATTTAGCGTACTTGTTAAGTTATTTCTATTTTTTTCTAGTAACCTAATATTTTCCCTAGCTAAAAGGACTGATGAATAAGCATTAACAATATTTTTTCTAACCTCAAGAACAGTCTTCTCAAAAATATTTTCTGATATTTTCAGGAAAATTTTGGATGCTTCTAGACCAACTATATAGGACCCGTCAAAAATTAGTTGTTGAATTGTAACACCAGCTGTCATTGTCTGTGGGGTTCCAAACTGTACTTCTGCAAAATCACCTTCATTTCCTCCAAAGAATTGTGCTGGAATTAGGGAGGTAGGTAATTCTAAAAAATTTTGATAGTTTGCATTTGCACTTATTTGTGGCAAACCAATAGCAATTGTGCTCCATTGGTCCTTGTAAGCTTTTCTAATTTCAAGGTTAGCTTTCTGAATATTACGATTATTTTTTTCTCCAAAAGCAATAGCTTGTTCTAGAGTTACTTCCTCAGGTAGTTGTTGAGCAAACGTAAAATTTAAGCTACATATAAGAAATGAAATGCAATAATATTTTGAAATCATACGTTTAGCTCTTTTTTGTATTGATTTAATTTTTCAATTCCGTTTTGAGTACAGATTGCTCTTAAATGATACTCTGTGAAGTGAATTAGTAATTTTTCGTTTTTATATTTTTCAATTGGGAAAAGTTCTAGATCTTGAATCCCCCTGATGCCATTAAAAAAAATCCTAGTAACAAAATCTATATTGATTTCTGAACGAAAAAGACCTGTTTCAATCCCTCTTAAAAGACTTTTTGAAAACATCTCTCCCAAAACAGTAAACTCCTTTATTTGCAATTTTTGATAGATGTTTTGGTAATATTTTTGCAGTTGATAAATAGGTGAATTTTTTTCGTTTGATAGATGCTTCAAAGCCTCTTTATTCATTTGGTATAATTCTATAATCGGATCTTTAGAATGTTTAGAAATAAAAAGAATTTTTTCTATAACAATTTCAAAATGTTTCATGACACTTGTTTCGACTAGAGTCTCCTTTTTTGGGAAATGAGCGTAGATTGTTTTTTTTGAAACACCCATTTTCAATGCAATGTCATCTACAGTAACACTCTTAAAACCGTAGTTCGAAAATTCTGTAATAGCAATATCTATGATTTTTTCCTTCATGTTTTTACAAATATAAAAAAGGAAACTTAAATACAAAAAAAGTTTTCAAAGTTTCTTATTAAAAATCTTAATTTTATACTTATATGAAAAATGAAAAAAAATACAGGGATGCTTTCGAGTCTGGCTTAAAAAATTATTTAGATAAAAAATCACCCGAAAATCTTTACGAACCTATTCAATACATACTTAATCTAGGAGGTAAACGAATACGTCCATTATTAGTACTAATGTCAGCTGATTTATTTGGGCACAAATATAAAGAAGCAGTAAGCGCTGCTTTAGCAGTAGAAATTTTTCACAATTTCACTCTAGTTCATGATGATATAATGGATAGTGCTGAATTAAGAAGAGGTTCTGTAACAGTACATAACAAATGGAATATTAATACGGGTATTATTTCTGGAGACGTTATGCTAATAAAAGCCTATCAGGCATTAGAGGATTACGAAAATCCACTTTTTTCTAAACTTACAAAACTATTGAATAAAACTGCCCTAGAAGTATGTGAGGGACAACAATATGACATAGATTTTGAGGAGAAAGTTGATGTCAATCAAAATAATTATTTAGAAATGATAAGATTAAAAACAGCGGTTCTAATAGGATGTGCTTTAAAAATGGGTGCTTTGATAGCAGATGCATCACAGGATGATTTAGAGGCTATTTATGAATTTGGAGAATTACTAGGAATAGCCTTTCAGATTCAAGATGACTATCTTGATGTATATGGTGATTCAATTTCTTTTGGGAAAAAAATTGGAGGTGATATAATTGAAAATAAAAAGACGATACTGTTCCATTATGCGATGTCTAATGGTTCTACAAATGAAAAAAAAGAATTATTAAAATGGTATGACAAAAGAACAGGTGATGAATTAGGCAATAAAAAAATAGATGCAGTTAAGTCTATTTTTGACAAAACAAATGCTGGAGAAGCTTGCATGAAATTGGTAAACGATTACACAATAAAGGCATTTAAAAAACTTTCTAATCTAGAAATCAGTGCGGAGGTAAAAAATATATTTAAAAACTTTGGGGAAAATTTAATGAAGAGAGAATTTTAAAAAATTCTTCGGCGAATTGCATTAAGAAACCAGACTTGTTGCTTAAATGAAAACGAGATAAAAATCTTAAGTTCTTTTAAAAAATTAGATTTTTCGTCAATAAANCGCAAAACATCTACNGGNTGNTTTTTTTGAAACATACGNGCAAATAANTTACTCCCCTGNNCATTATATTTTGNTAAAACATCAATAAATAATANATCATAAAATAAAAAGCGNTTTTTAAAACTAAATANATCAAGNGGTTTTTTTGTTTTTAAAAAAGAGANTAANCTGTCAATTTTTCGNCGAGTATTCATAAANGTAAATCCTGTACTGGGTTTAGTCCAACCNCCTGCAGTGCCNATATGTANNAGACTANNAGTATTTAGTTTATAAAAAGGGAANCAGGTCATAGGAATACTTCCTTNTTCTTTTTCCTCAATTATAAAGTCAACTATTCCTTTAGATTCNAGATATGATTTTATGCCATTTTCGTATTCTTCTATNCTCAAAAGATTTTTTGAGAAAAGTGTATATTCAACNAGAGCTTCATGNCTATTTTGTGGNAGCAAATAAATAAAACGAGTTTCATNTTCTTGNGGGATATTNAAATCCATAAAANTAATTTTTTTAGGATCGAAAACNGGTTTTTTTGTTTTAATAAACCANCCCAAAAAATGTTGTTTTAATACGGGGTATTTATTTTGGTTTAATAAAGNCTTTAAATCAAAAAGACTATTAAAAACACGTTTTGATTTAAAGCTTCCTGAACTTGTGATTACTTCTGTGTATGTTTCTCTTGATGTAATATCTTTAATTTCCGCTAAAAGAAATTTTGTTTTTTTTAGATTTTTAACTTGCTTATGAAATTTGTCATAAATAATTCCAGATCTCAACATTTTATATTGAAATGGATTCAGNTCAAATTCGCTTGTATGCGTTTNTGAACTAAATTGAGCGCGANCCCATTTTTGTGTAAGAATTGAATCAAATTCACCAATTGGCTTTTCCCAATAGCACCATGTTCGGTCATTGCCACTTTTTAATTCTTTATCAATAATTAAGATTGTTTGATCTTCAAAATAACTATCTTGACGTAAAGCTCTNAAAAGGAGTATTCCTGAGGCACCACCACCACAAATTATATAATCAAAATATTTATCATTCATAGTTGAAGTATAAAAGTAATTAAAACACTTGTACATGTTAAAATATTCGTACAAACTCTCTATTTTCGTCTAAAATTTTAATNGGTGGAAGCAATAATTGAATTTTTTAAAAGTACAAATCCTGTTTANGGGGCGTTTTATGCTACTTTATTTACNTGGGGAGTAACAGCACTTGGAGCTTCTCTTGTTTTTTTTGTGAGGGGTATGAACAGAGCTTTATTTGACGGAATGCTTGGTTTTACAGGTGGAGTAATGGTTGCTGCCAGCTTCTGGAGTTTATTATCTCCTGGAATTGATATGAGTCCAGGAGAGGGATTTATAAAAGTTTTACCTGCAGCTATAGGTTTTGGATTAGGTGCCCTATTTATTTTTGGAATGGATAAGGTTTTACCACATTTACACATAAATTTTAAAGAATCTGAGGGAATTAAAACCCCTTGGCATCGAACTACNNTGCTAGTTTTAGCAATAACATTACATAACATNCCCGAAGGGCTTGCAGTAGGTGTATTATTCGGAGGAGTAGCTGCAGGAATACCAGAAGCCTCAATAACTGGTGCAGTTGCTTTAGCTTTAGGTATCGGAATTCAAAATTTTCCAGAGGGTATAGCTGTATCAATGCCAATGAGAAGGCAAGGAGTTTCAAAACTTAAAAGTTTTTGGTACGGACAGCTTTCTGCAATAGTTGAGCCTATAGCAGCTGTGGTTGGTGCTGTGGCTGTAACTTTTTTCACACCTTTGCTTCCATATGCAATGGCATTCGCCGCAGGTGCTATGATTTTTGTTGTCGTTGAGGAGGTAATTCCTGAAACCCAACAAGACAAGTTTACTGATATAGCCACATTGGGATTTATATTAGGCTTTATAGTTATGATGACTTTAGACGTATCTTTAGGCTAATTAAATCTTAGGAGAAGGATTGCCATCCCTGAGCNGTTAATTCTATTTGTTGTCCTAGACCCGTAATCATTTGACAGCCTATTTTTTTATCACATGCGTGACCTATTATTGTTAGGTAAGGATGATCTTTAATTTTGTCAAAGTCATTTTGACTAATTGTAAAAAGTAACTCATANTCCTCTCCTCCATTNAAAGCAGCAANTGTAGAATTAAATTTAAATTCTTCACANATTAAACTTACATGANGNTCTATCGGGATTTTNTCTTCNAAAAGGTGAAAGCCAACATTAGAAGATTTTGAAAGATGTAAGATTTCTGAAGACAATCCGTCACTTATGTCAATCATAGAAGTTGGTATAACTTCTAANTCATCTAAAAGTTTAATAACATCTTTTCTTGCTTCTGGCTTCAATTGTTTTTCAATGCAATAAGAATATTTGCTTAAATCTGGCTGGGTATTTGGATTGACTTTAAAAACTGCTTTTTCACGTTCTAGTACTTGTAATCCCACATATGCTCCCCCTAAATCCCCACTTACAACCAATAAATCATTTTCTTTCGCACCTTTCCTATTAACAATTCTATTTTTATCGCCAAATCCAGCTGCGGTAATTGATATAATTAANCCAGTTTTACTGCTTGTAGTATCNCCTCCTACAAGGTCTACATTATAATTTTTACATGCCAGCTGAATTCCTTCATAAATTTCCTCAAGAGCTTCTAAAGAAAAACGATTGGACACTGCAATTGATGTTGTGATTTGACTTGGATATATATTCATTGCGTAAAGATCAGAAAGATTGACCACAACTGATTTATAACCCAAATGTTTTAGAGGGACATAGCCAAGGTCAAAATGCACACCTTCAATTAACAAATCNGTAGTAATTAGAGTTAATTTATCTTTATCATTGATAATAGCTGCNTCATCACCTATTCCAAGAAGACTTGACTTATTTNTGAGACTAAATTTTTTTGTTAAATGNTCGATAAGNGCAAACTCTCCTAGACTACTTAAGGNAGTATTGGGGGATTTTTTATTTTCTAACACATCACAAATGTAAACATCTTATATAATTATTAAATATGAATTCTATTTCTGTTTTTATAATTTTAGAACTATGAAAAAGTATTCACTATATCTTTTGTTCTTTGCCTTAAGTTGTAATAAAAGTGAAATACCTAGAGAATTGGTTTTAGGTGATGATGTCTTTGATACAGGTGTAGTTATTGATGATAAAAATTTTAAGAAACCCTGTTTAGATGGTTTTGCAGGTAATTATCCCTGTTTGGGATATGATCTATTAGCTCAAATATCTCTAAGAGAATTTGGCAGTAATTCAGCAAATGATAATTGGGGATGGAAGGATCCTGAAACTGAAAAAGAATATGCACTTTTAGGGCTAGACGACGGTACAGCTTTTATAGATATAAGTGATCCGGAAAATCCTATTTTTTTGGGAAAATTACCAACAGCTTCAACAACTAGCCCATGGAGAGACGTCAAAGTATTTAAAAACCACGCTTTTATTGTAAGTGAGGCACAAAATCATGGNTTACAAGTTTTTGATCTGACAAAGTTAAGAAGTGTTAAAAATTTTGAAATTTTTGATTCAAGTGCGACACTCACAGATTTTGGGAATGCACACAATATTTGGATTAATGAAGAATCTTCATTTGCCTATGTTTTGGGATCAAATTTACATGCGGGGGGTCCAGTTTTTATAGATATTAGTGACCCAAAAAATCCCAAAAATTTAGGAGGCTATTCTAGGGAGAGATACACTCATGACGCACANGTTGTAAANTATATAGGTCCAGACCCAGAATTTCAAGGAAAAGAAATTTTTTTTGGTAGNAATAGTGATGGAGGAGAAAATAATAGGATTGTTATTTTAGATGTTACTGANAAATTGAATCCTTCAANAATAAGTACAATCGATTATTCTGGTNCAGGATATACCCACCAAGGATTTTTAACCGAGGATCATAGATACTTTTTTCTTGGTGATGAGTTNGATGAATTGAAATTTGGATTAAAAACTCAAACTCGAATATTTGATTTTTCAATCTTAAAAGAGCCTAAATTACATTTTAAATATTTTTCAAATTTTGATGCAATAGATCACAATGGTTACATAGTGGGAGAATATTTTTTTTTAGCCAATTATAGTGCGGGTCTTAGAGTAATTGATATTAGTGAAGTACAAAATAAAACAATATTTGAAAAAGGTTTTTTTGATACATATCCATCTGATAATAATCCTAAATTTAACGGCGTTTGGAGCATATACCCATTTTTTGATAGTGGAGTTATTGCTATAAGTGATATAGACTCAGGATTATTTTTAGTAAAGGCATCAGCTATAGATGAATAATTACATAATTGCACTCATCATATTAATTTTCTTAGGATGTAATTCTATTAGTGAAACAAATTGGTCTTTTTTGCCACCTACTAAAAATCAATGGCAAGAGGTTAAAACTTATGGTGGTAGTGATGAGGATATTGCCAATTCAATCGTTAAAACAAATGATGGAGGATTTGCATTAATAGGAAATACAAAAAGTATTGATGGTCATTTTTCAAATAAAAAAAGAAATGGAAGTGATATTTTCTTAATGAAATTTGACTCAAATTTAAATCTACAATGGACAAAAACTTATGGTGGATCAGAGGATGACAGAGGTCAAGACTTAGTTCAATTGTCTGATGATGGGTTTGTGTTAGTTGGTTATAGTAAAAGTAGTGATGGTGATTCTACTGAGAATAGGGGTCAACATGATAATTGGTTAATTAGAACAGACTCTAGTGGTTTAATAATATGGGAGAAAAGCTTTGGTTTTTCGGGCCACGATCATGCATACAACATAATAGAAACTTCAGATGGAGGCCTTCTTTTTAATGGTTTTTTGGATGTATCTGCATCCCAAGGTTTGGGAAGAAAAAAAATCAAATCTAACAATTCATCACGTCATGGTATTGGAGAATTTTGGGTTCATAAAATTGATATGAATGGTAATCTGCAATGGCGAAATTATTTTGGGGGTTCAAATAATGATCGATCATATGATGCTATTGAAACCTCTAAAGGTGAATTTGTAATTGTAGGTTCGTCAGAAAGTGATGATATCGATATAACTAATCCGAAAGGCAGCTATGATATTTGGGTCGTAAAAATAGATGGCAAAGGACAATTAATTTGGGAAAAATCTATCGGTGGTAGCGAATATGACAGCGGAAAAGCTATAATTGAAGCTCCAAATGGGGACTTTCTTATTTTGGGTCAGACATATAGTTTAGATGGTGATATAAAATCGGCGTATGGATCATCAGATATTGTACTTGCAAGATTATCATCAGACGGTAAACTAAAAGATTTGAGAAATATTGGAACATCTAGCTTTGAAAAGGCAAACTCATTTTTAAGGCGTAAAGATGGAACGCTTATTATTGTTGGCCAAAGGAGTAATCAAAATACATTTTTAAATACGGAAAGTGTAGGCAACGATATTGTATTATACTATACTCTTGAGAATGGGAGCTTAATTAAAACAACTACTCTTGGAGATTATGGTATTAATCAGGCCAATGATGTTATTTTGAGTCAACAAAACAAAGTTATTGTTATTGGCAGTTCAGAAAGTGTTTTAAAACCTTTTCAAAATTCAAAAGGTTCAAAAGATATTTTTCTAGCTATTTGGTATTAAGTTATGCAATCTGTCAATAGGGTAAATCAATCGCTTTACCAATAAAATCAACAGAAATAACGTATATTTGCATACTGTTAAATGTAATGTTAACCAATTATGATAAAAGTTCACGAAACAGCTAAACAAAAAGTTTCTACTTTGATGAAAGAGGAGGGTTATGATCCATTAAGAGACTATGTCCGTGTTGGTGTCAAAAGTGGAGGTTGTTCAGGTCTTTCCTATGAATTAAAATTCGATTCTGAATTAAAAAAAGAGGATAAGATTTATGAAGATAATCAAGTTAAAATTATAGTTGACAAAAAGAGTATACTTTATTTGGCGGGTACAATATTAGAATATTCAGGCGGACTAAATGGTAAAGGATTTGTATTTAATAATCCTAATGCCCAAAGGACTTGTGGCTGTGGGGAGAGTTTTTCACTTTAATAAATTATGGCATACACAGAAGAAGAGTTAAAAAAAGAATTAGAAACCAAAGAATATGAGTATGGATTCTACACCGATATTGAATCGGATACATTTCCTGTGGGTTTAAATGAGGACATTATTAGAAAAATATCAGAAAAAAAAGGTGAGCCAGAGTGGATGACTAAATGGCGCTTGGAAGCTTTTTCAAGTTTCAAAAAAATGGTTGAACCTGATTGGTCAAATGTAAAGTACAAAAAGCCAGATTTACAAAAGATTTCATACTATTCTGCTCCTAAACAAAAGCCAAAGTATAATAGTCTTGAGGAGGTTGATCCTGAGTTACTAAAAACATTTGATAAGCTTGGCATTTCTATTGATGAACAGAAAAAGCTTTCGGGTGTTGCTGTAGATATTGTTATGGATTCAGTTTCAGTTGCAACCACTTTTAGAGAAACTTTGGCAAAAAAGGGGATAATTTTTTGTTCTATATCAGAGGCCATTCAAAAACATCCTGAATTAGTAAAAAAATATATTGGTACAGTTATACCTCCAAGGGACAACTATTATTCAGCATTAAATAGTGCTGTATTCACAGATGGCTCTTTCTGTTACATTCCAAAAGGAGTACGTTGTCCAATGGAATTGTCTACTTATTTTAGAATTAATCAAGCTGGTACTGGCCAATTTGAAAGAACACTTGTCATTGCAGATGAGCAAAGTTATGTCAGTTATTTGGAAGGATGTACAGCTCCCTCTAGGGATGAAAATCAACTTCATGCAGCAGTCGTTGAATTAATAGCTCTTGACGATGCTGAAATAAAATATTCTACAGTACAAAACTGGTTTCCTGGTGATAAAAATGGAAAAGGAGGTGTTTTCAATTTTGTTACTAAAAGGGGAATTTGTCACAATCGAGCAAAAATTTCTTGGACTCAAGTAGAAACTGGATCTGCTGTTACTTGGAAATATCCCTCATGTGTTTTAAAAGGAGACAACTCGATTGGAGAATTTTATTCAATAGCTGTTACTAACAACTTCCAACAAGCAGATACTGGAACAAAAATGGTCCATTTGGGTAATAATACCCGTAGTACTATTATTTCTAAAGGAATTTCTGCAGGGAAATCACAAAATAGTTATCGTGGCCTTGTGAAAGTGGGGTCTAGAGCAAAAAATGCGAGAAATTTTTCACAGTGTGATTCATTATTAATGGGAAATAATTGTGGGGCACACACATTTCCTTATATCGAAGCTAAAAATAATTCAGCTCAAGTTGAGCATGAGGCAACTACAAGTAAAATTGGTGAAGATCAAATTTTTTACTGCAATCAAAGAGGTATTGATACAGAAAAAGCCATAGCACTTATAGTTAACGGGTTCAGTAAAGAGGTTCTAAATAAACTTCCAATGGAGTTTGCAGTTGAAGCTCAAAAACTTCTTGAAATTAGTTTAGAAGGAAGTGTTGGCTAATTCTTTATAGACATAAATTAAAACAAATAGCAAAGTAATGTTGACAATAGAAAATTTACATTCTGAAGTTGAAGGGAGAACAATTTTAAATGGCATCGATCTTAATGTAAAAGCTGGTGAGGTACACGCAATTATGGGACCAAATGGATCAGGTAAAAGCACCTTGTCTTCCGTTATTGCTGGGAATGAAGATTATGATGTCACCCAAGGTAAAATTTTATTCGAAGGGAAAGATTTATCTGGGCTTGATCCAGAAGAAAGAGCACATTTGGGAATCTTTTTATCTTTTCAATATCCTGTTGAAATACCGGGTATAACTGTTACAAACTTTATAAAAACAGCAATCAATGCAAATCGGAAGGCTCAAGGTTTAAGTGATTTGGGAGCAAGTGAATTATTAAAAAAAATACGAGAAAAGTCTACTCTATTGGACATTGATTCAAAATTTTTATCCCGATCCTTAAATGAAGGATTCTCTGGAGGCGAAAAAAAACGAAATGAAATTTTTCAGATGGCTATGTTAGAGCCAACTTTGGCAATATTAGATGAAACAGATTCAGGATTAGATATTGATGCATTGAAAATAGTCGCAAATGGAGTGAATAAGTTTAAAGCTAAAGAAAATGCAGTAGTTGTAATAACACACTATCAACGTCTCTTAGAATATATAGTACCAGATTTTGTACATGTGCTTTTTGGTGGGAAGATAGTAAAATCTGGTACTAAAGAGTTGGCACATGAATTGGAGGCGAAAGGGTACGATTGGATAAAAGAATTAGCATAAATGGAATTTAAAGAGAAATTAATTTCATCCTATTTAGCTTTTGAAGAAGACTTAGATTTATTAGATAGTGTACATCAAACTCGAGCAAAAGCATTAAGAGTATTTGAAAAAAAGGATTTCCAACAAAAAAAGATGAATCTTGGAAGTATACTTCTTTGAATGCACTAGTTAATGCTGATTATGCACTTTTCCCAAGATCTGAAGCAAGTATTGAATTAAAGGATGTAAAAAAATACTTTCTATATGACACTGATACCTACAAAGTAATTTTTATTGATGGTGTTTATAGCCCTTTTTTATCAAATACTACTCATGATGGTTTAGATGTTTGTTTAATGTCCGCGGCTCTTACCAAACCAAAATACAGGAATTTAATAAATACATATTTTAATAAAATCGCAAGTTTAGAGGAAAGTCTCACAGCTCTTAATACTTCTTACAGCAAGGAAGGAGCTTTTGTTTATATACCTAAAAAAACAGTTGCTGAAAAACCTATTGAGATTATTCATTTTGCATCTGGTGAAGAACATTCTCTCTGGCTTCAACCTAGAAATTTAATTGTGGTTGACAAAAACTCTCAGGTTCAAATTATTGAGAGGCACCAAAGTTTAAAAGATCACCCTGTAGTTACCAACAGTGTTACAGAAGTTTATGTTCATGAAGAAGCATTTGTAGATTATTATAAATTGCAAAATGATTTAACATCGGCTTCTTTAATTGATAATACTTACATACAACAAGCAAAAAATAGTCATGCAAGTGTCCACACATTTTCTTTGGGTGGTAAGCTAGTAAGAAATAATCTGAGATACTATCATACTGGCCAACGTATATTATCAACTCTTAAAGGAGTTACAATTTTAGAAGGCAAGCAGCACGTTGATCACTCGACAATGGTTCATCATTCTCATCCAAATTGTGAGAGCCATCAAGATTACAAGGGTATTTTCTCAGAACGTTCAGAAGGGGTCTTTAATGGACAAATACTTGTAGAGAAGATCGCACAAAAAACTAATGCTTTTCAGCAAAATAATAATGTCCTATTAGATGATAAAGCAACTGTAAATAGTAAACCTCAATTAGAAATATACGCAGATGATGTAAAATGCTCCCATGGTTGTACAATTGGCCAGATGGATGAAGAAGCGTTATTTTATCTTCGGTCAAGAGGTATTCCTAAAAAAGAAGCTAAGGCTCTAATGACCTATGCGTTTGCAAATAATGTACTTGAAAGCGTACAACTACCTTCTTTAAAAAAGAGAATTAATGGACAAATTGCAAGTAAGCTTGGTGTGAATCTAGGATTTGAATTGTAATGATAGATATTTTTAAAATCCGTGAAGACTTTCCAATATTAAGTAGAAAAGTAAATGGGAAAAATCTCATTTACTTTGATAATGCCGCAACTTCTCAAACCCCTCAGCAGGTAATTGATGTGATTACCGATTATTATACACGTTTAAATTCAAATATTCATAGAGGCGTTCACAGGCTAAGTCAGGAGGCAACAGATGCATATGAAGAAGCAAGAATAAAAATACAACAGCATTTTAATGTTGCCAAACCCTATGAAATCATTTTTACCTCCGGAACAACAGAAAGTATAAATCTAGTAGCATCTGGATTTAGCAAATTATTGAAACCTGAAGATGAATTAGTTATTTCAGCATTAGAACATCATTCAAATATTGTTCCTTGGCAAATGTTATGTGAAAAAGCAGGAGCTAAACTTAAGGTTATTCCTATGACCCAAGAGGGAACCTTGGATATTAAGACTTACAAAAAAATTCTTAACAAAAAAACAAAATTAGTTTTTGTAAATCATGTTTCAAATGCCTTAGGTACTCTAAACCCAGTTGATGAAATTATCGAAATGGCGCATAAAATTGGTGCTTATGTTCTAATCGACGGTGCTCAAGCGTGTGCTCATATTAAACCCGATTTGCAGAAAATGAATGTTGATTTTTATGTTACTTCGGCTCACAAGCTATGTGGTCCAACAGGAGTTGGCATGCTATATGGTAAAACTGAACTATTACAGAAATTACCTCCCTACCAAGGTGGAGGTGAAATGATTTCCAGTGTTACATTTGAAAAAACAACTTATGCAGATCTTCCACATAAGTTTGAAGCTGGTACTCCAAATATAGCTGGTGGTATTGCTTTTGGTGCAGCTTTGGATTATATGAACAGCATAGGATTTGAAAATATAATAAAATACGAGAATGATCTTTTAAAATATGCTACTGAAGAAATAAAAAAAATTGACGGGATTAAAATCTATGGAGACTTACAGAAAAAGACTGCGGTTATTTCATTCAATATAAAAAATATTCACCCATATGATATAGGTAGTATTTTGGATCAAATGGGTATTGCCGTAAGAACAGGCCATCATTGCGCGCAACCCATTATGGATTATTTTGAAATTCCGGGTACTGTAAGAGCTTCTTTTTCCTTTTATAATACTTTTGACGAAATTGATATTATGGTTAAAGGAGTTCAAAAAGCAATTAAAATGTTACAATAATTTAATAATTTTAAAAATGAGTGAAATTGAGTCTATACAAAAAGAGATTATTGAAGAGTTTTCATTTTTTGAAGACTGGACTCAACGTTATGAGTATATGATTGAATTAGGTAAAGCCTTACCATTGATTCACAAAACACATAAAACTGAAGAAAATATAATTAAGGGTTGTCAGAGTAAAGTATGGATTCATGCACACCTAGATGGAGATAAGGTCAAATTTACAGCAGACAGTGATGCGATAATAACTAAAGGTATTATTGCAATTTTAATAAGGGTATTTTCAAATCAGCACCCACGCTCAATTATTGATTCAAATATAGATTTTATTGATAATATCGGGCTTAAAGAACATTTATCACCTACACGTGCAAATGGTCTAGTTTCCATGGTTAAACAAATAAAAATGTATGCTGTAGCTTTTCAAACACAATTAAATTAAAAATTATGTCAGAAGATATGGATACTAGCCTTTTGGGAGAAAAAATTGTTGGGACCTTAAAAACTATTTTTGATCCTGAGATTCCAGTTGATATTTATGAATTGGGATTAATTTATGATGTTTTAGTTAATGAAGATTTTGAAGTAAAAATTTTGATGACATTAACCACACCGAATTGTCCCGTTGCTGAATCTTTACCGAAGGAAGTTGAGGAAAAAGTTAAATCTCTCGATGAAGTGAAGTCTGCTGAAGTGGAGATAACTTTTGACCCACCTTGGACACAAGATTTAATGAGTGAAGAAGCTAAGCTTGAATTAGGAATGCTCTAAAGATTATGAACAATACTATTATAAATAAAGTTTCTAATAGTTCACTTATTGTTATTGATCTTCAGGATTATAAATCAAAAGGTGTGCGAACTTCAGTAGATATTTCTCAATGGCTAGAAGAGGGTGTACTTCGAGAAAAGGTATTTAGACAATCTCTAAAAGAACATAATTGGACTCAGTATAAAGGTCATTTAGTTGCTCTGGATTGCTCTGCAGATTTAATTTTACCTGCTTGGGCTACACTTTTGATAACTACCTATTTGTCACCATTTGCAAAAATTGTCATACTAGGAAGCTTAAATGAACTTGAAAAGCACCTTTTTTCTAAAACAATTGATCAATTAGATTTAGAGAAATTTAAAGGNAAACCACTTATTATAAAGGGTTGTTCAGATTATTCCATACCAGAAGCATCCTATATTAATTTAATACAACGATTACAGAAAGTTGCAAAAAGTATATTCTATGGAGAGGCATGCTCATCTGTACCCCTATGGAAGGCAAAAAAACAATATTGAACGGTAATAAATCCAAAATTTTAATTATCACCTATTATTGGCCACCATCAGGAGGGTCTGGTGTTCAGCGGTGGATGTATTTTGCTAAATATTTAAAAAGGCTAGGATATTTACCTTTTGTAATCACAGTTGATGAATCTAAAGCATCATATCCCGTTCTAGACCACACTTTAAATGAGGAAATAAAAGACATAAGAGTTATTAAAACAGATACTTTCGAACCATTAAAATGGTATTCAAGGATAATTACTGGAGACAAAAAAATTGGAATACCACAAGGTGAAGTAAAAACAAACAATATTTTCACGAAACTTGCTGCATATATCAGGGGAAATTTTTTTGTACCTGATGCAAGAATAGGTTGGATCAAATTTGCATATCGGGCTGCATTTAATTTAATTAAAGAAGAAAAAATTAAAAAAATAATAACTACCGGGCCTCCTCATTCTACACATTTAGTTGGGTTAAGGCTCAAGAAATATTATGATTTGAATTGGTGGGTTGATCTAAGGGATCCTTGGACAGATATTTTTTACAACACTTCATTATATCGTTCTAAAAAAACGATTTCTAGAGATGAAAAACTTGAGAAACAAGTAATCCAAAATGCAAATGGAGTCATTACTACTGCTGGTGGAATTTTTATAGAAAAACTTAAATTGAAAGCTCCTAATCAAAACTTTATAATTCTGCCTAACGGGTATGATTCAAGGCTTATGAAAATGACTAAATCTTTACCCAAGAAAAATGGATTTCACATTGTTTACACTGGATTACTAACAGAAAATCAAAATTATATAGTTCTTTTAGAGGTTATAAAAAAGCTTTCAAATTATTATTCAATTTGTTTTACGATAGCAGGAAATATAAATTCTAACATTATTAATGAAATTAGATCTAAAATACCTAAAGCAGATTTTAAGTATTTAGGTTATATAACTCATTCAAAAGCAATTGCGCTTATGAAAAGTGCAGATCTTTTATGTAATTTCATTTTTAAAGAAGCTGAAAATCAAATGATGTCAGGGAAATTATTAGAATATTTAGCAACAGAAATTCCGATGCTATGTATTGGAAGTCCAGATACTAATACCTCTAAATTTTTATTACAAGCAACGAATGTTTGTATAGCTAGAGATTATGAAAAAAAAATTATTGAAGATTACGTTAGAAATTTAATTGATTTTGAAAAAAAATCTAAAAATAAGTTATTAAATATAAACCATTGGAGCCGCGAGGAAATCACAAAACGTTTAATCAGAGAAGTTTTAATTGAAAGTTAATTAAGCAGAATAAAAATTATTCTCTTTTATATATTCCCAACTTTTAATTGGTATTTTAGAACTAACATCGTTGCCTTCACGAATTTTTTTTCTTATTTCAGAGGAGCTTATTATTAAATTTGGAGCTTTGGGCCAAAAAATTTTTGAATGCTCTAAAAACTTTTTTGGAATTGACTCATTGGTTTTCCTTGGATAAATCAATAATTCAAATTCATCTAAAATTTTATCATAATTTTTCCATTTATCAAANGAAATAAGATTATCAGCTCCCAGTATTAGTTTAAATACTTTTTCAGGATATTGCTTTTTTAATTTTGTAAGGGTTATGTATGTATAATTTGGCTTAGGCAGTTCAAATTCAATCGTGTTCACTTTAAATTTTGGGTGAGATACCAATGCCTGAGATACTATTTTAAAACGTTCAGTTTCATTTAATAAACCACTTGTTTTTTTCCATGGACTTTGAGGTGTAATTACAAACCAAATAAAATCTAGTTGATCGTTTTCATAAAAAAAAGAAGCTAGATTTAAATGACCATTATGTATAGGATTAAAAGTGCCAAATAACAAACCAATTTTCTCCATTTAAAAATTTATTATTTTGATCAAGATTTTATGAATTCATTTACGATTTCTACTAATTTATTTTTTGTTACTATAAAATTATCATTTACAACTACCACATCAAATTTTTTTGAAAAGGATAATTCTTCCTTTGATTTATTAAGACGATGTTTTATTTTTTCTTCACTTTCAGTACCCCTTTTTCTGAGTCTTATTTCTAACTCCTTAATTGAGGGTGGCATAATAAAAATGGATAATGTATTTTTGGGATATTGGGTTTTTATTTTGATACCACCATAAACATCAATATCGAAAAGCACATGTTTTCCAGATTTCCAAATTCTTTTAATCTCATTATTTAATGTTCCATAAAAGGTTCCTTTATAAACTTCTTCATACTCTAAAAAAGCATTTTCATTGATTTTTTCAACAAACTCATCATGACTCAAAAAGTAATAATCTAAATTATTCTTTTCTTTTCCTCTTGGGGCTCTAGAGGTTGCAGAAATTGAAAAACCAAGATTGAGTTTTTCATTCAATAGCTCTTTAACGAGAGACGTTTTACCACTTCCTGAAGGAGCCGACAAGACAACAAGTTTTCCTGAATCCAATCTATAAAATGTTAAGGAGCTGCTCTTTAATTTTTTCTAATTCATTTTTCATTTGAACAACAATTTTTTGGAGATGGGCATCATTAGCTTTTGAGCCTATGGTATTTATCTCCCTGCCCATCTCTTGAGAAATAAAGCCAAGTTTTTTACCATTAGGAGAATTTTCATTTGTAACGTCCCGAAAATATTTAATATGATTCATAAGACGCACCTTTTCTTCAGTGATATCGAATTTCTCAAGGTAGAATATCATTTCTTGTTCAAATCGATTAGTATCAATTTCAATTTTGAGACTTTGTATTGATGTCAGAAGCTTTTCTCTTATTTTTTCAATCCGTATAGGCTCTAATTCAACAATATTTTTCAGATGTGAATCAATTAAATCTAATCTTAATTCGATGTCTTTTCCCATTTCAAAACCCTCATTTTTCTGAAAATCTTTTATATCACTGATCACTTTATCTAGATTAGATAAAAGAATCTTTTTTTCTTCCTCACTTAATGTCTCTTTTTCTGAAGAAAACGCTTCTGGTAAACGCATTGCCATTAACATCCGCTCACTTTCTGTAGAAGTTCCAATTTCTTCCAATTGTTTCATGTAAGCTTTTACTATTTTATTGTTAATTGATGTAGGTGCCAAATTCCCGGTAAATTCAACATGAATATTCAAATCAATTTTACCCCTTTGCATTTTATTTATTAGTTTTTTTCGAATCTCAGGGTCTAGAGGTCTTAAGTAGTTAGGGGTTCTAATTGTAATATCTGTATTCTTACTATTCAAAGAGCGTATTTCAACACTAATGCACTTTTCCTCGTATTGGAATTCCTTTTTTCCAAAACCTGTCATGGATAGTATCATATGTAAATTTTAATTATAGTCTTCGAATCTTTATGTTTCTAAATGACACTTTATTTCCGTGATCTTGTAAACTTATTTTTCCAGATTTTAGTCTAGCGAATCTTTTGTACTCACATTCGTCACTAAATTTTGATTTTGCTATTAGAGATTCCCATTCTTCACCACTTAATGGGAATTCATTGATTTTTGTTCCATTAAGGACCACACTACCTTGGTTTTTATTATGATCTATTGTTAATAAAAAATGATTCCATTCACCAGCAGGCTTACAAACATCTTTGGTAGGTTCCACAAGATCATAAACTGCACCAGCTTGGTGAAATTTCAGTTTTTCTTTAGCGTCGGGATGTCTTTCATTGTCAATTATTTGTATTTCGGGTGCTGTTAAATAAGGATTGCTAATGCCTCCACCCTCTTGTACTCCCCAAAAAATTCCGCTGTTTCCCCCTTCTGAAATATTCCACTCTATAGAAAGTTGGAAACTTTTGAAAATTTTATCTGTTACAAGTGCATGAACATAGTCTCCTCTTGGTATTAAATCTGGATAAAAGGTAAGCACTCCTTTTTTTACTTTCCATATAGGCTTTACACCCTTAAGATTGTATCTATGCCATCCATTTAATGTTTTACCATCAAAAAGTGATTCCCATCCCTCATCATTTTTTTGAATTAAATTATTATTTGCTTTTTCATTACTCAAAAATAAAAACATCATTAGTAGAAGAAGAATAGTATTTTTCATTGTTTTTATATGTTTAAAATATTTTTTAAAAATTGCTTATCGATTTTACCTCCTGCAAAGTCATCAAAAGTTTTTTGAGTGGCTTCAATTATATGACTTTTAATAAATGGGGCGCCCTCTTTAGCACCTTGTTCAGGGCTTTTTATACAGCATTCCCATTCCATCACTGCCCATACATCACAGCCATATTCAGTAAGTTTAGTAAATATTGATTTAAAGTCAATTTGACCATCTCCAGGAGAACGATATCGTCCAGCGCGGTNAATCCAATCACCGTAACCACCGAACGCCCCCTTTTTGCCTGTTGGTTTAAATTCAGAATCCTTTACATGAAATGATTTAATAAAATCGTGGTAGTGATCAATATACTCAATATAATCTAGCTGTTGCAGAACAAAATGACTTGGATCATATAAAATATTTACTCTCTTATGGTTATTTGTTGCCTTTAGAAAACGCTCAAATGTAACACCGTCATGAAGNTCCTCACCAGGATGAATTTCATAACANANGTCAACACCATTTTCGTCATATATATCCAAAATTGGCATCCATCTTTTTGCCAATTCACTAAATCCNAGTTCNACNAGNCCNTCAGGCCTTTGAGGCCANGGATGCCAAGTNTGCCANAGTAAAGCNCCTGAAAATGTTGCATGTGTTTTAAGGCCCAAATGATTGCTTGCTTTTGCTGCTTTTTTCATCGTTTCAACAGCCCAATCTGTCCTCGCCTTAGGATTGTTTTTAAAAGCCTCTGGNGCAAAGTTATCAAACATCAAATCNTATGCNGGATGAACAGCGACNAATTGCCCTTGNAGATGAGTTGAAAGTTCAGTGATTTCTAACCCAAAAGAATTTATTTTTCCTTTAAGTTCATCACAATAAGTTTTACTCTCAGCTGCTTTATCTAAATCAATTAGGAATGATTCCCATGTAGGGATTTGAATTCCTTTATACCCTAAATCAGATGCCCACTTACACATTCCTTCTAATGTGTTAAAAGGAGCCTTATTATCAACAAATTGGGCTAGAAAAATCCCAGGACCTTTTACTGTTTTNATTTCCTTTCCAAGCTTAGCCATACATTTCCATTTTTATGTGATTCAACAACTTTTTCAATAAAAAGCATACCCCTTACGCCATCATTCATTGTAGGATATTCTCCGTCAAATGCGGTTTCGCCCCTAAGGGCTTTGGCAACACCTTTGTAGATATTACCCATAGCATCAAAAATACCCTCAGGATGTCCTCCAGGTAGTTTTGTTCCATCAGCTGCAACTTCAGAAACATATGCGTGTCCTGGCTTAATAATTCTTTTAGGCTCGTCGTCAGTGATATGATAAAGTATGTTTGGATTTTCTTGCTCCCATTTGAAGGCTCCCTTTTTACCATAAACAGCTACAGTTAGTCCATTTTCTTCTCCTGTAGCAATTTGACTTGCACGAATAACTCCTTTAACTTTTTCAGAAAAACGAATGAGAATAGTACCATCAAGATCCAATTCATTATCATCATATAACATGTTGAGATCTGAAAGTACATATTTTACTTCCATTCCTGTTAGATATTCAGTCATCTGAAATGCATGAGTTCCAATATCACCAATACATGAGCTAATTCCTGCTTTTTTGGGATCTAGACGCCAAACTGTCTTTCGAATTTNAGGGTCATGAATCACAGGATTTATCCANCCTTGATANTATTGNACATCTGTTTTTTGAATCTCNCCAANGGCACCTGAGGCTATCATATGTTTCATGTGNCGNACCATAGGATAACCTGTGTAGGTATAAGTAACAGCAAATATAGCCTNATNCTTCTTTTGGAGTGTTTCTAATTNAATTGATTCTTTGTATGATGTAGTTAATGGTTTTTCGCAAATGACNTGAAAACCGTTCTCCAAAAGTTTTTTTGCCATTGGGAAATGTAAAAAATTTGGTGTAAGAANAGAAACTACCTCAATACGCTCCTCCTTAGGTTTTTTTATTTCNTCCTCTATAAAAGTNTCAAAGTCNATGTAGACNCTATCTGTATGGACCCCAATCTTATNAGCAAATTTCAAATTTTCTTCANAATCAGGATTAAAAACACCTCCAACTATTTGATAGCGATCATACATATTTGANGCAACACGATGAAGTATCCCTATTAAAGAGTCNCCACCACCTCCTAATATTCCAAGTTTAATTTTTTTCATACTGTTTTGATTTTAATAGTTTCATTCTTAAAGAANATTAAAAATAAAGTTAAAACAACAAAAGAAAAAATAGCNGGTTGAACCCATATATTCTTCCATAANTGGCCCGAATCAGTAANNTATTGGTCGGTTAACCATCCTGCAAATCGGAATCCAATGAGCATTCCAACGCCATAAGTCGCCAAAGTTATTAACCCTTGGGCAGTACTTTTAAATTTTTCACCAGCTTTAAAGTCAGTGTATATTTGGCCTGAAACAAAAAAGAAATCATAGCAGACACCATGTAGAATGATTCCAAAAATCAACATCCATGCTTGACTTCCCACATTTCCATATGCAAACAAAATATAGCGTAATCCCCAAGCTAAAATACCCACTATCAATGCATTTTTAATTCCATATCTTTTAATAAAAACAGGAAGTAGAAGTAAGAATAATACTTCTGAAATTTGTCCAAAAACCATTTTCGAAGCAGCCGCTTTCATCCCTATTTCATTTAAAAACTGATTAGCATGTTGATAATAAAATGCTAAAGGGATACAAATTAGAATTGATGCTATAAAGAAAAATAAAAACCCTCTGTCTTTTAGCATAGACAGAGCATCAATACCCAATATTTCACGATAAGAGATCCTTTTGTTAGCAGCTAATTTCGGGGGCGTGTTAGGGAGAGTAAAACAATAAAGCCCTAGTAGGGCAGATGCAGCTGAGGACATATAGAAAGAATATTTTAATGTTTGGTTTCCTTCCCATGCAAAGAAACCAATTACTAATCCAGCTACTATCCAACCTATACTTCCTAAAACTCTGATTGGCGCAAATTGTTTTGATGGCTCTTCCATTTGGTGAAATGCCACGGAATTTGATAAAGCTAATGTGGGCATATACAAAAGCATATAGATAAAAATATAAGGATAAAAATTTGAAAAATTGGTAGAGTTGCTAGCAACATACAACAATAATGAACCCATAATGTGAAGAACACCTAAGATTTTTTGGGCCTCGAAATATCGATCAGCAATTAGCCCTACTACAAAAGGAGCAATTATAGCACCTATAGATTGAGTTTCATAGGCTAACGCAAGCTGCCCCCCAGAGGCATTAAATTCTTGAGAAAGAAATGTTCCCATAGTAACAAACCACCCTCCCCAAATAAAAAACTCAAGGAAAAAAAGTAAAGAAAGTTGGATACGCTTAAGCAGGGCCATCTCTAAATTTTAGAAGCTGCTTTTTCTAATAATTTTTTTGTTGCAATTATACCGTCTATTTCTGAGAGCTTGTTACCTTCATATTCTACACCAATATATCCGGTATATCCAGCATTTTTGGCAATTGATAATAGTTTATAGTAGTCTAATACAGTCTCATCTCCATTAGAATCAAATTCATATGATTTTGCACTTAGACCAAACGCTCTTGGCAACATTTCTGAAATCCCTAAATAAGGGTCGTATAAATCCCTACAATTTCTGTCCCTTAGAGCTCCGAAACCCTCACTCATACAAAAGTTACCAAAATCTGGTAAAGTCCCACAATTTTCTAAATTCACTTGGTTTATAACTTTCATCACTAAACTTGCATTGGATGATAATCCTCCATGATTTTCAACAATTACATTAATGTCCATGGGTTTAGCGTATTTTGCCAGCGCTTTAAGACTTTCTACTGAATATTTAATCCAATTTTCTATTTCTTTTTCTCCCTTGAGATTTACTCTTATCGCTGAACAATTCATTTTACTAGCAGCCTCAATCCAAGTTTTGTGATTTTCCACAGCCAACTTTCTTTCTTCTAAATAGGAACTTGCTAAATTACCTTCACCGTCAATCATAATAAGCACATTTTTTAAATTGTACTTAGCAGCAAGCTCATTGTTTCTTCTAATAAACTCTTCTATCGCAGATACTTTGTCTTCACTCCCTGTTACATCTGAATACAAAGCGTTTACATATTCTAATCCTTCAAAACCTAAATCATGTGCGATTTTTGCAAACTCATATGGAGATACTCCATC
Organism: Flavobacteriaceae bacterium TMED68; assembly: GCA_002167525.1. The sequence continues at coordinate 116,598 of NHDV01000024.1, read as the reverse complement.
TTCACGAATAGAATTGTGTATTGACCATTGAGCTAATGAAGTCTTAAAAAAAGTTTTCTGATTTGAGGTACTAGTTTTATTTTCATTTTTGAATGAAAAAAAAATCAAAATTAGAAAAATCGATAAAGTCGTATAGGTTAAAATTTTTGTTTTCATATTCTTTGTTTGTTTTATTCATTATTATAATGCCAACCTAAATTTATATAAAATATAATGATCACGGAAGAAATTATATATATTTGAATGAATAGTCAGATGAGACAATAAATTTCTATGGAAACCAAATTTGATGCCATTGTTATTGGAACCGGTATAAGCGGTGGTTGGGCAGCCAAAGAACTTTGTGAAAAAGGATTGAAAACCTTAGTATTGGAGCGTGGAAGGATGATAAAACACATCGAAGATTACACTACAATGAATGATGATCCTTGGGATTACAAAAATGGAGATGTCATCACCCAAGAAATTAAAAGGGTACAACCAAAACAAAGTAGAACAGATTATGTAAACAGTGAATCTACTAAACACTTCTTTGTAAACGATCTAGAACATCCATACAAGGAAGAAAAACCGTTTAATTGGATAAGAGGGTATCACGTTGGTGGTAGGTCTCTTTTATGGGCTAGGCATACTTATCGATTAACAGATTTTGATTTTAATGCCAATTTAAAAGAAGGCATAGCAATTGATTGGCCAATTAGATATAAAGATATTGCACCTTGGTATGATTATGTTGAGCGATATATCGGTATTAGTGGGAAAAATGAAAATCTCCCTCATTTTCCAAATGGTATATATTTAAAGCCTATGGAACTTAATTGTGCAGAAGAAATTCTCCAAAAAAAAGTGAATAATTCATTTGATGACAGAATAGTCTCTAATGCAAGGATTGCTCACATTACCGAAGGTACAAAACCTGGCTTGGGAAGAGTTAGCTGCCAGTATAGAAATAGATGCAGAAGGGGTTGTCCATATGGAGCCTATTTTAGCAGTAACTCTTCAACCCTTCCAGCAGCAGAGCTTACGGGTAATATGACACTTAAGCCTAACTCACTAGTTCATGAAATTATCTATGACAAAAATCTTAGAAAAGCAACTGGGGTCCGTGTAATCGATTCTAATACAAAAGAAGTTTACGATTACAAGGCAAAAGTAATTTTTCTTTGTGCATCTACAGTTGGTTCGACATCAATATTAATGCAGTCAATATCTGAACGCTTTCCAAATGGGATGGGAAATGATTCCGGGGAATTAGGACATAATCTTATGGATCACCATTTTCAAGTAGGGGCAGATGCAATTATAGAGGGGATTGAAGAAAAATATTATGTAGGAAGAAAACCAGCTGGATTTTATATACCACGATTTAGAAATCTAGGGGGAAATACAAATAAAAAAAACTATACTCGGGGATACGGTTATCAGGGTGATGCAAGCAGAGGAGGAGTATCTAAGAATGCTTTGGAACTTGGATATGGGTCAGACTTTAAAAGATCAATCACAAAACCTGGTGATTGGAGTATTGGAATGCAAGCATTTGGTGAAATTTTACCATATCATGAAAATAAAATGTATCTGGATCAGGATGATAAAGATAGTTGGGGATTACCAAAGGTAGTATTTGATGCAGAGATAAAAGAAAATGAGCTCAATATGAGAAAAGACATGATGCAACAAGCTATTGAAATGTTTGAAGCAGCTGGAGCAAAAGAAATAGTTCCATATGATAAAAAATATATCTTTGGGAATGGTATTCATGAAATGGGAACAGCTAGGATGGGGAATGATTCAAAAAAATCTGTTTTAAATAAACATAATCAAATTCATGCAGTAAAAAATGTTTATGTAACAGATGGATCATGTATGACCTCTTCTGGAAATGCAAATCCTTCTTTAACATATATGGCCCTTACAGCAAGAGCTGTAAAACATGCAATTCAAGAGTTAAATAAGAAAAATTTATAAATTTATTTGAAAATGGATAGGAGAAAAGCTTTAGGGAATATTGGTAAAGGTATTGGGACTGTAATGATAACCCCTACAATAGTTAGTATTTTCCAAAGATGCCAAACTTCTAAAACTTTCAACCCAACTTTTTTTAAAGCAGAAGATTTCAATTTGATTTCACGCCTTATGGAAATTATAATTCCAAAAACTGACATTCCTGGAGCTATAGAGCTTAAACTACCAGATTTTGTAGATAATTATATTGATGCAGTATGGGATAAAAAATCAAAAGAAAATATAAACAAGAGCTTTAAGCTTTTTAAGGATGTTGCTAAAATTAAATTTGGACAAAAACCAACTAAGGATTTAACGTTTGATGAATTAGATAATCTATTACACAAATTTTTAAAAAGTAAAGATATTTATAGTGATGAAGAAAAAATAGCAGCGAGTTTTACCACTGAGTTAAGAAATCTAACTATTAATGCGTTTCGGACCAATGAATATATCGGTGAAAATGTCCTTGCTTATCAACCAGTTCCAGGGAAAAATGTGGGTTGTGTCGACCTTGAAGAGGCAACTGGAGGAAAAGCTTGGTCCTTACAATAACTCTTATTTTACGATCAATTTGCCTTTCATTAATTGCCAATGACCAGGGAACGTGCATAAAAAAGTATAGAATCCTTTTTTTGGCGCATCAAAGGTTATTGTATCACTTTCACCTCCTCCTAAAAGCTTTGTATAAGCAATAGTTTGGTCTCCTTCAGGAATGTAATCTGTTTTTCTAGCCATTGCCGCTTTTTCAGCAAATTCACTCACGTTAGTGTCAGCTTTTAAAAGCACAAAATTATGGCCCATCCCAACTTTTGGAAATTTACCATTATGGTTGAGTGTTAAAGTAATTTTTTTACCTGCTGGTATCAATAATATATTTTTATCAAACTTCATTGTATCATCAGAGTTAATGACAATGTTTGTACTTAATTCTTCTACTGAGTTTTGTTCAGTTTTACTAGTTTTTTGTTTTTGTGATGGTTTTGATTCACCGCANGCATTTATTATTANACCCANNANTAAAAAGTAAATAATCTTTTNCATTTTTTTATTTTTTTCAAAAATANAAAAAGAATAGATTTATAAAAAAGATTTTATGTTTTTAAANGAATTTGAAATTAGNTGGAATGATCTNGANGCAAATAGGCATCTTGCAAATATTTCATTTTTAAGTTTTGCAAGTGACACGCGTATGAAATTTTTAAAAAANATAGGTTTATCANNTTCAAANTTAATGNNATTATCTATTGGACCTGTNGTATTCAATGAACATCTNTTCTATTTTAANGAAATTCTNCCAGATGAGAAAATTAGAGTTTCATTTGAATTNGCGGCTTTAAGTAANGANGGTACTTTTTTTGAATTTGAGCATAATTATTATAATGANANGGGTGANAATTTAGCNCGATGTGAAATGTCNGGNGGGTGGATAAATCTTAAATCAAGAAAACTTACTTCNTTACCNNANGATATTTTGAAAAAATTTCAAACAAGTAATAAGGCAAGTTCATTTAAAGAAATTTCATCCAAGGATACAAGAAGATGGAATAGACAACCTAAAAATTTAGAAAAATAAATTTTAAAAGATNTTTATTCTTCAANTCCANCTTTTGAATTTTTNTTTGAAACCANATAAACNCCAATAAAAACNANANNACAAGCAAAAAACTTAANACTATCNAAAATATCATTTCCAGTAATTACTGCATAAATTATTGTNATTAGTGGCTGTAAGTAAGTTAAGCTACCAATTACGGTTGGGGGTAATTTTTTTAAAGCATAAACATTAAGCATGTANGTTAAAAAAGTGGTTCCAATNACTACAAAACTCATTCGCCAAANTGCCTCAAATGGNANTNTNCTCCAAGACACCTGACTAAATTCACTGTATGTAAATGGGAAGGTNTAGATCATTCCAAGCAGAAACATCCATTTCATTAGTGTAATTGTGTGGTATTTTTTTGTGATTGGTTTNACTATGACNAGGTATGCTCCAAAACTAATTGCATTAATTAAAAGAAGTNNATTACCAAACGAAATATTTGGCGCATTTATAACCTTNNAATTGCTCCCATAAACAATGAGCATTATAGCACCTACAAAACCNAAAAAAATACCTATGACCTTTTGNGTGGTCAGTTTTTCTTTCAAAAAAAATGCTGAAAGAACCAAAATAATAATTGGTGTTAAAGTTACAATTACACCACTATTAATAGGTGTAGATAACTGAAGTCCTTTAAAAAACATTAACATATTAATNCACATTCCCAATAGTGCAGCTGAGGCTATTCTAAANTAATCTTCACGATGAATTTTTTCATTTTTTATGAATAAACTTAAAAGCCAAAACAAAAATCCAGCACCAAAAACCCTTAACATTATAAATCCAAAGGGGCCAATATAATGTGGCATAACTACTTTTGCTATAGTATGATTNAAACCATAAATGGTTGTNGCNCCAAANGCAGCNAAAAANGCTAATNTTCTACTGTTCACTTAAAAACTTTTTCATCTCAATAGTCACTTTAGAAGAATTTCCNATAAAAAGATAATNATCATAAGCAAGCACAGGTCTTTTNAGAAAAGTGTAATNTTTNAAAAGTAACTTCTTAAAATCATTTTCTCCTAAGACTTTGTTGCTTAAACCGAGAGTCTTAAAAAGCTGCGCTCTTTTATTGATTAAGTTTTCATAACACCCTTCAATTTTGTATAGATAATTTAATTGATCCTTATTTATAGGATTTTTTTTGATGTCTATTTTTTNAATTGAATCATCTAAATCAAGATCCTTGATTATGCGTTTACATGTCTGACATGTGCTTAAATAATAAAATAATCTCATATTAAAATTTTCTTTGCAAAGAAAAATCATTTTACTCTAAACAGTATAGTTTTTGTAAAATCAAATAACTTTACCAAATATTAATACAACAATGAAAGAAGAACTTCATTTTAATACAGCTACTATTCATGGAGGTCAATCTCCAGATAAAGCCTATGGAGCAGTAATGCCACCAATTTACCAAACCTCAACCTACGCTCAAAAAAGTCCAGGAAAGCACAAAGGATTTGAATATAGTCGTACTCACAATCCTACTAGAGAAGCATTAGAAAAATCTCTAGCTAGTATTGAATCTGGTAATTTTGCTTTTGCTTTTGGATCGGGGCTTGCTGCTATGGATGCAGTTCTGAAAACTCTTAAACCTGGTGATGAAATTATTTCAACTGATGATCTTTATGGAGGATCATACCGATTATTTACCAAAATATTTAAGGATTTTGGATTAAAGTTTCACTTCGTATCAATGTATGATACTAAAAATATTTCTAATGTTTTAAATCATAAAACTAGGTTAATTTGGATTGAAACCCCAACCAACCCAATGATGAATATAATCGATATTAAATCTGTTGTTGATTTAGTTAAAGACAGAGATATTTTAGTAGCAGTAGATAATACTTTTGCTTCTTCGTATGTTCAACAACCACTAAAAATGGGAGCAGATATTGTAATGCATTCTGCGACAAAATATCTTGCTGGACATTCAGATGTTATCTTGGGTGCTTTAATAGTAAATGATAAGAACTTGGCAGAACGTCTTAAATTCATCCAAAATGCAAGTGGTGCTGTTTGTGGACCAATGGACAGTTTTTTAACACTTAGGGGAATAAAAACTTTACATGTTCGGATGCAACGACACTGTGAAAATACTGCACAAATTGCAAATTTCCTGAAAGAAAATACGAAAATTGAAAAGGTATATTGGCCTGGATTTAAATTTCATCCTAACCATAATATAGCAACAAGTCAAATGAAAGATTTTGGGGGGATGCTCTCTTTTATTACCAAAGGAGCAGATTATAAATCAGCGATAAAGATTGTTGAGAAATTGAAAATATTTACTCTTGCTGAATCCTTAGGGGGTGTTGAAAGTTTGGCTGGTCATCCTGCAAGTATGACACATGCTTCGATACCTAAACAAATAAGAGAAAAGAGTGGTGTTGTTGATGCTTTGATTCGATTGAGTGTTGGAATAGAACATGTTGANGATCTAATTGCTGATTTAAAGCAAGCAATTGGTTAGTTTCAATTAATGACAGCAACTAAAATCAAAAAAATTTATTTTGCTTCAGACCAGCATTTTGGAGCCCCAAATAAAAATCTTAGTNNAGANAGAGAAAGACATTTTATCAATTGGCTTCANATGGTAGAAAAAGAAGGTTCAGAACTTTTTTTATTAGGAGACCTATTTGACTTNTGGTTTGAATATAGCAAAGTNGTTCCTAAAGGTTTTNTTAGGGTCNTAGGGAAATTGGCNGCGATAACAGATTCNGGTATTCCANTTCATTATTTTGTTGGAAACCATGACCTTTGGNTAANAGATTATTTTGAAAAAGAATTAAACATCAAAATGTATTACGNNCCAAAAGANTTTATATTTANCAACGTTTCTTTTTTTATTGGTCATGGTGACGGNCTTGGNCCAAGAGATATTTCTTACAAACTGATAAAGAAAGTTTTTAAAAATCCNATAGCNNANAAACTTTTTCANATANTNCATCCTGANTTAGGAATCAGANTNGGNNAATTTNTNTCTCTTAAAAATANATGGATATCAGGNGNTAATGAAATGAAATATTTAGGGGANGATAANGAATTATTAATCCAATATTCCAAGCGTAAGTTAAAACAAANGCATCGNGATTATTTTNTTTTTGGNCACCGNCATCTTCCCTTNAATGTTAGNTTANATAAAAATTCAACTTANATTAACTTAGGNGATTGGATTACGCATTTTACTTACGGTGTTTTTGACGGGANAAAATTAGAACTTAAAAAATGGGAATGAGATGTAAATGATTGAAGGCAGANNAATTGAACTTGAAAAAACTGTTTTGGTNGGAATCATTAATTCTAACCAAAATGANGAAAAGTNAAAAGAATATTTNGCAGAGTTGAAATTTTTGACATTTACCGCTGGAGGGGANGTNNTNAAATCTTTNNCACAAAAATTAGATTTTCCTAATCCAAAAACNTTTATAGGTTCAGGGAAAATNATCGAATTATTAAAATTTGTTAAGGAAAAAAAAATCTCTTCAGTAATTTTTGATGACGAATTAACACCAACTCAGCAAGGCAATATTGAAAAACTATTAAAAGTAAAAATTCTTGATCGCACAGGTCTTATCCTTGATATTTTTGCTCAAAGGGCCCGAACCAGTTATGCAAGAACCCAAGTTGAGCTCGCACAATATCAATATTTGCTTCCTCGGCTTAAGGGACTTTGGACACACTTAGAACGTCAAAGAGGTGGAATAGGTATGCGTGGACCTGGTGAAACTGAGATTGAAACTGATCGAAGGATTGTAAGAAATAAAATTTCACTGCTTAAAAACAAGTTGGAAATCATTGATAAACAAATGTCAACACAGCGTGGGAACAGAGGTTCATTAGTAAGGGTTTCTTTGGTTGGTTATACAAATGTTGGGAAGTCTACTTTGATGAATGTAATTTCTAAAAGTAAAGTTTTTTCAGAAGACAAACTTTTTGCAACATTGGATACAACTGTCAGAAAAGTTGTGGTAGAAAATCTTCCTTTTTTACTAAGTGATACAGTTGGATTTATTCGGAAATTACCCACGCAGTTGATAGAATCATTTAAAAGTACATTGGATGAGGTGAAGGAGTCTGACATTTTACTTCATATAGTCGATATATCGCATCCAAATTTTGAGGAGCATATTGATTCTGTCAATCAAATTCTTAAAGAAATCAATTGTATTGAAAAGCCAACAATAATGGTTTTTAATAAAATAGATGCCTACAAGGCATTACCATGGGATGAAAATGAATTAATTCAAAAACGAGACAAAAGAAATTACACGATAGCTGAATGGGAGAAATCTTGGATAAGTAAAAAAAATGAGCAATCAATATTTGTTTCAGCGCTGAAAAAGAAAAACTTCAAAAAATTACTAAATTTAATTTATGAAACTGTTCGTAGAATTCATGTAACACGTTTTCCATACAATCATTTTCTATATCCTGAAAACATAAATTAGGGTTACTTTTTACGATTATTTACATAAGAATTGGCTTGACGAGTCGGTAAAATAACCATGTCAGCTATTGTAACTTTATCAGGAACATTAGCCATATAAAGTATTGAACTGGCTACTTCTTTTGCTGTAAGTGCTTCAATTCCCTCATAAACTGCCTTTGCCCTTTTTTTATTGCCCTTAAATCTGACATCGGAAAATTCAGTTTCAACTAAACCAGGATGAATTGCTCCAACTCTAATGCCAAGTGGGTTGAGATCAATTCTTAATCCGCGTGTAAAAAAGTCTACTGCCGCTTTACTGCTGCAATATACACTTCCGTTTGGGTATACTTCTTTACCAGCAATCGAACCTAAATTAATTATATGGCCTTTCTTGCGCTTAATCATACTTGGAAGAACAGCTTTTGTAACATACATTAAACCTTTAACATTTCCGTCAATCATAGAATCCCAATCTTCAAGGCTTGCAGATTGTACTGGATCTAAGCCATGTGCATTTCCAGCATTATTGATTAATAGGTCAATATCTGTCCAATTTTCAGGGAGGCTTTCAAATGATTTAAATACGTCATTTTTGTCACGAACATCAAAATTCAATAATTTTTGTTCTCCTCCCAATTTATTATCAAGAAGTTCTAGTCTTTCCTTTCTTCTGCCACATAAAATTAATTTTGCCCCAGCTTTTTTAAATTCTAGGGCTGTAGCCCATCCTATTCCACTTGTTGCTCCGGTGATTAAAACAATTTTATTTTTCATAATTTAAGGTATAGGTTTTCCCATGCTGGCTTCTAAGAGTAAAAACCAGTCACTAATTTCTAATTTAATTTTTATGGCTTCAAAAGCTCTTTTTAATCTTTTAAGGGAAGTGGTTCCCACCACAGGATAGATTTTTGAAGGATGGAATAAAAGCCATGCAAGTAATATCTGATCTTCACTAGAGTTATATTTTTCACATAATTGCAACAAAATTTTTTTTATTCTCTTTTTTTGAGAAGAATTTTCTTTAAAATATATGCCTAAAGGACTCCAAGCCATAGTACCAACACCGTTAATTTTCATGTGATCTAAGGTACCATCAAACATTGGCACTTCATGAGTTAGTGAACATTCTATCTGATTCCAGGCCAATGGTATATTTTGTTGAATTAAATCCATTTGAGATGGAGTAAAATTTGAAACTCCAAACTCTTTTACTTTTCCTTCTCTTTGTAATTTTCTGATAGCATCATTAATAATATTTTCATCAATCAGTGGACTTGGCCTATGAAGTAAAAGAACGTCAATGTATTCAGTATTAAGGTTTTTTAAAGTGTTTTCTACACTAAGTTGAATGTGAGAAGCAGTATAATCATAGTGTTTAACCTCAAGTGGCCGGGCTTCACACGGAATTTGTATACCACATTTAGTAATAAACTGTAATTTTTCTCTAGGTAAAGAACTCTTTTTAAAAGCTTCACCAAAGCTTTTCTCTGTCGTATATCCCCCATAGATATCAGCGTGGTCAAATGTATTAATTCCAATATCTACAGCTTTTTCAATTAACTCTTGCATTTGAGGTATTGAAAATTTTTTACCCCAATCTCCCCAACTCATGGTTCCACAAATTATTCTTGAAAAGGGCTTCACGAGAATATCAATTGATTAATTTTAACACCTAAATTAGCAACAATTCAGATCTAAGCCAGATGATGTCTGCTCAATTTTTAACCAATTGTTAACAACTAAGTGGTAATTTATTTTTGAATTTTGTTGTCCAAAAAAAAATATTATATAAATCTATGGAAGAAACTAATAATCGAAATATTGACATAAAGTCAATTAATGAGAAAATTGAAAAAGAGAGCTCCTTTATCGACCTTCTCACTTTAGAAATAAATAAAATAATTGTTGGCCAAAAGCGTATGGTTGAAAGCCTTTTAATTGGGCTTTTAGGAAAAGGTCACATATTGCTTGAAGGAGTTCCAGGACTCGCTAAAACTTTGGCTATAAATACTTTAAGTCAAGCGGTGAAAGGAAGTTTTAGCAGGATTCAATTTACACCAGATTTACTTCCTGCTGATGTAATTGGAACGATGATTTACAATATTAAAGAAAATGATTTTTCCATTAAGAAAGGTCCCATTTTTGCCAACTTTGTTCTGGCAGATGAGATAAATAGAGCTCCAGCTAAAGTTCAATCTGCTTTACTTGAAGCAATGCAAGAAAAACAGGTAACNATNGGAGANACAAGTTTTAAGCTCCAAGCTCCNTTTTTGGTNATGGCTACTCAAAATCCCGTAGAACANGAGGGTACCTATCCTCTNCCAGAAGCTCAAGTTGATCGATTNATGCTTAAAGCTGTAATTGACTACCCTAAGCTTAATGAGGAGCAACTAATTATGCGTACTAATCTTAATAGTTCTACCAAAANNATTAAACCTGTAATNAATACTAAGCAAATTATATCTGCCCAAGAAACTGTTCATGAAGTATATATGGATGAAAAAATTGAAAATTATATTCTTAACTTAATATTTGCTACGCGCTATCCGGAAAACTATAAACTGGAATCACTAAAGCCTATGATTAGTTTTGGTGCCTCTCCCAGNGGTAGTATAAATCTTGCGACTGCATCGAAATGTTACGCTTTTCTAAAGCATAGAGGTTATGTTATTCCTGAAGATGTTAGAGCTGTTATATATGATGTACTTAGACACCGAATAGGACTAACCTATGAGGCAGAAGCAGAAAACATTACCTCAGAAGAAATAATAACGCANATTATTAATGAGGTAGAGGTTCCATAANAAAGATTGACTTTATTTTAACTGATACAGNAGGTGATGGATACAAAAGCCNTATTGAAAAAAGTTCGTAAAATTGAAATCAAAACCCGCNGATTAAGNGATAATATTTTTGGAGGGGAATATCANTCTACTTTTAAAGGACGTGGAATGACTTTNANTGAAGTTAGNCAGTATCAATATGGAGATGATGTAAGAGCAATTGATTGGAATGTGACAGCACGTTACAANGAGCCTTTNATNAAAGTTTTTGAAGANGAACGTGAACTAACTATGATGCTTNTAGTAGATGTTAGTGGCTCNGAGTCTTTTGGTACAAANACTCAATTNAAAAGAGAAATATTAACTGAGATTGCNGCAACNCTTGCTTTTTCTGCACTTCAAAATAATGACAAAGTAGGNTTNNTNTTATTNTCTGATAATGTNGAACTTTTTATTCCACCNAAAAAGGGTAAATCACATATNTTAAGGATCATTAGGGAATTATTAGAGTTTCAACCAAAAAGCTCTAAAACANACATAGCGACAACTTTTGAATACCTTTCAGGNGTTTTAAAGAAAAAAGCCATTGTATTTGTTCTTTCAGATTTTATGGATGAAGGTTATGAAAAGANCTTNCGCATNGTGGCAAAAAAACACGATTTAACTGGAATTAGGGTTTTTGATCCAATCGAAGCAGTNNTACCAAATTTAGGAATNGTTCCAATGCAAGATGCTGAAACAAAANTTGTAAGATGGATAAATACNTTTTCTAAATCAACNCGAAAAATATATNCANATGNATATAGGGNAAAAGTAAAAAAATACGAGGAACTATTTAGCAAAAACGGTGCNGGACANCTNAGTTGTAGTGTTGAAGAAAGTTATGTAAAGAAGTTATTAGGGTATTTTAAAACACGTATTTAAATGTTTAAAAAAATAATTGTTTTTTTTGGAATATCTTTTATTTGTGTTGCTCAAAAAAGTGAAAAATTAACCGTATCAGTAGATTCTACAGTTGTAAGAATAGGTGAACAAATAAATTATTTTCTTCAAGTAAAAGCAGATACTAGCGCTCAAGTTGTTTTTCCTGAACAATCCTTGTTTGCACCTTTTGAACTATTAGAGTCAAGTCCTGTTGATACTTTTAAAACTTCTGATCACTATTTATACACTAAAAAATATTCACTAATTCAATTTGATTCTGGAGATTTTTATATTCCACAACAACAAGTATTAATTAATGGGTTCTCAAAAATTTCCAAATTAATTCCAATTAGAGTAAATACCATAAAAGTGGACACTCTAAAGCAAAAACTTTATGATATAAAGCCATTAGAGGAAGTGCAAAAAAATTATGAAAAATTAGTTGCTCGAATTCTATGGGGAATAGTAATTATAATTATTCTATTAGGGGTATTTTACACATATTTATTTAAGAAAAGGAGAAAAGAATTAAAAGAAAGTGACCTACCCCCTTTTGAAAGAGCCATCGAGCAACTTAAAGCTCTNGAAAATGAGAATTTAAATAAACAAGAAGAGTATAAAAGATATTATTCAAGATTAATCGAGGTTGTAAGANTATATCTNCAAGAAGATGCAAAAATAGATGCGCTTGAAAGTACTTCAGATGAACTTTTNGCAAAANTNGAAATNCGAAAAGATGCTGGAACTCTTGATTTGGATAGAAAAACACTTTTNAGTCTCANAGAGGTTTTACAAAATGCTGATTTNGTAAAATTNGCTAAATCTATGCCAGAATATCGNATAGCAAATGAGGANAGAAAAGTAGTTGAGACNGTAGTNATTGAGACTAAAGAAGCTTTACCNGAACCNACTGAAGAAGAGCTTAANGAAAAAGCAGCCTATCAAGAATATTTAGNAAAAAAACGCAGAAAAGAACNGTGGATTTGGGGNTTTTNNGGGNTTNGNATTTTAGCATCATTTGCNCTTGTTTTAAGTATGCTTATNTATGGNTATTATCCTGTNCGAGATACTATTTTGTTATATCCAACTAAANGACTTTATAGCGGTCAATGGATTTCAAGTCAATATGGTACNCCNCCACTGAAAATTGAGACACCAGAGGTTCTTGAGCGTTTTTCANGAGAAGAAAAAAATATTGAACAATTNGGNTTNGGAANTTTTGACAGNCCGTTCTATNTCGATTTGCTATTTGATTTCCAATCTAGAAATTCTCAAAAACCTCAGTCTTCTAACTTAGATCCTAAGCAAGCTGACAAAGAAAAAGGACAAGCTTTGGTAAATTCAATAATTTCAAATTTTGAATCTAAAGGAGCTGTAAATATTCTAATAAAAAATGATGCAGTAGAACTCCCTTCTGGTCTATCGGTAGCTAAAGTTTTTGGAACTTTAGATTATCCCAAAAAAGGATTATCAGATCGGATTAGATGTTCATTTAATGCGTTACTATTTACTTTTGAGGAGGGCACAATTATCCTTACAATAATGTATGAAAAAGAAGATCGTTATGCTCCAAGTATTGAACAGCGCATTATTAATAGTATAGAATTGGTAAAAGAGTTATAAAAATGATTGAAGGAATTTATTTTGCAAACCCTAATTATCTCTGGCTTCTTTCGATTATTCCTATTATGGTTGTATGGAATATTTTAACTTGGAAAAAACAACAACCTACATTAAAAATGCCTAGTCTTCTAAATTTCAAGACGGGTTCTTCTTTTTTGGCAAAACTCTATCCATTTCTTTATGTATTTCGTTTATTGGCAATTAGTTTGATTATTTTATCAATTGCTAGACCTCAAACAGTTGACGTTTCAACAAGGACAAAAACTAATAAAGGAATTGATATTGTAATGGCTATAGATGTTTCATCTAGCATGCTGGCACAAGATTTGAAACCAAATAGGTTAGTTGCGTTGAAAAGAGTTGCTGGAGAATTTATTGAAGATCGTAGGTCTGATAGAATAGGACTTGTTGTATATGCTGGTGAAAGCTACACAAAAACTCCAATTACAAGTGATAAAAGTATAGTAAAATCATCTCTAGGCGAAATAAATTTCCAAGGTCTTATAGAAGATGGAACAGCAATTGGAATGGGTCTAGCGACCTCAGTTAATAGATTAAAAGATAGCAAAGCCAAAAGTAAAATCATTATTTTACTAACGGATGGTGTAAATAACTCAGGATTTATTGATCCTAAAATTGCTACAGAGTTGGCAGTAGAGTTTGGAATTAAGACTTATACGATTGGTCTTGGAAGTAATGGTACCGCGTTAGCACCAGTTGGAATTCTTCCAAACGGAAAATTCAAATACGGACTCACCAAAGTAGAGATAGATGAAGTTTTATTAAAAGAAATTTCACAAAAGACAGGAGGAATATATTTTAGAGCAACCGATAATCAAAAACTTGAAGAAATTTATGATGAAATAAATAAGTTAGAGAAAACTGAGATTGAAGAATTTAAATATTACAATTACGAAGAAAAGTATCGCTCTCTTATATTATTAGCTCTAGCTTTAATTGTTTTTGAATGGATTCTCAGAAGTACTGTTTTTAAAAGTTTTATTTAATGTATCAAATAGACGTATTCCAATATATTTATCTTCTGTGTATCGTGCCATTGTTATGGGTTACATATGCTGTATTAGTTAGCTGGAAAAGAAAAACTCAGAGTAATTTTGCAAGACCAGAATTATTTGAACTGTTAAGTCCAAATCGTTCTAAATTCAAACCAACTTTTAAAATAATTCTTTTAAGCCTATCAATTGTTTCATTAGTATTCGGGTTAATGAACCCTAAAATAGGAACACAACTTGAGACTGTTAAAAGGGAAGGAGTAGATATAGTTTTTGCGATGGATGTATCTAGAAGCATGTTAGCTGAGGATATTGCACCGAATCGAATTGAAAAGTCAAAGCGTTTAGTATCGGCTATTATTAATCAATTAGCTAGCGATAGAGTTGGAATTATCGCTTATGCTGCTCAAGCAGTACCTCAATTACCTATTACAACCGATTATGCTGCTGCAAAAATGTTTTTACAGGCCTTAAATACAGATATGCTCTCCTCACAAGGAACCGCTCTTGACAGTGCAATTGATCTTGCAGGAACTTTTTTTGATGATGAAGATCAAACCAATCGAGTAATCTTTTTAATATCTGATGGAGAGGACCATTCTGAAGAGGCATCAAATGCTGCATCAAGAGCTGCCAAATTAGGGATCAAAATTTTCACTTTTGGTGTTGGAACGGAAAGCGGAGCACCAATTCCATTAAAAAGAAATGGTATTATAGAGTCGTATAAGAAAGATTCTGACGGAGAAGTTGTGATAACAAAATTAAATCAAAATATTTTACAGAATATTGCTGCGAGCACAGGGGGGATTTATCAAGATGGTAATAATACACAAAAAGTTTTAGATTTTGTTTCAGAGCAATTAAAAGCGATGGACAAAAAAGAGTTTGAAGCTAAAAAATTTGTAAGCTTTAAAGATCGTTTTCAAGCTTTTTTATTAGCTGCTTTAATTTTTCTTTTAATCGACCTATTTTTGTTTGAAACTAAAACAAAGTGGGTTCAAAAACTGAACTTATTTAATGAAAATGAAAATTGACTTGTTTTACCTTTTCGTATTGATAACATTCAAATTTGGAATCTCTCAAACGGGAGAAGTTACTAATCACATTTATGAAGGAAATAAAAAAGCGAAAACAGAAGCCTATGTAGAGGCTGAGAAATCCTATAGGAAAGCTATTTCTTTAGCACCAGAAAAATCTGAAGCTTTATATAATCTTGGGAATACACATTTTTTAGATAAAAAATATGATGAAGCTTCACAACGATTTTTCCAGTCTCAGAAGTTTGCAAAAAATAAAGAATCAAAGCATCGTGCGTTCCATAATATGGGTAACGTATATATGCAAAAAAAAGAATATCAAAATGCAGTTGAAGCATATAAAAATGCATTGAGAAATGATCCCTCCGATGAAGAAACAAGGTATAACTATGCCCTTGCAAAGGAGCTTCTAGAGAAAGATAAACCTCCAGAAGAACAAGAGCAAGATCAAGACAAAAAAGATCAAGAAAAAAAAGAGGATCAAAATGAAAAAGAAGAAGATAAGGGAAATCAAGATCAGAAGAATGAGGACCCAAAAAAATGATGGAGATGATGGGGAAGAATCTAATAAAGAAAATGAACCTAAAAATGAAGGAGATCAAAAAAAGATAAAAACCAGGATCAAAAACAGGATAAACCTGAAGATAAAAAACAGACGCCAAGACAAGGACAACTTTCTCCTCAACAAGTTCAGAGCTTGTTAGAGGCAATGAATAACCAAGAGGAAAAAGTTCAAGATAAAATAAACGCAAAAAAATTAAAAGGAGCTCCCATTAAAGGGAAAAAAGATTGGTAAATATGTCGTTGAAATTCTCAGTCCGATATTTATTGTGCTTTCTATTGGGGTTTAATTTCCTAATTGAGGCACAAGTAACTTTTGAAGCTAAGGTAAGTAAGAGGAGATTGGGTCTTAATGAAAGGTTAAGAATTGATTTTGAAATGAATGAAAATGGGGATAATTTCAATCCACCGTCATTTTCAAATTTTCAGGTTGTAAGCGGTCCACAACAAGCCGTAAGTCGTTCTTGGGTTAACGGGGTTCAAAGTTTTTCAAAAATATACACTTACTTTTTAACTCCAAAAATTAAGGGTAAAGTGACCATAGGGCAGGCTGTCGTTACTATTGGTGGCGAGATATATAAAACAACTCCAGTTGAAATTGAAGTAACCAATTCAGTCAAAAACCCAAATGATCCAAATAATGTTGATAATATTGTAGACGGGAACATTCATCTTGTGGCAGAAGTTTCCAAATCAGCTCCCTATCTAAATGAGGGAATAACAGTAATTTATAAGCTCTATTTTAGAAACCCTATTTCGGTTTCAGATGTTTCAGAATTAGAGTCACCCTCTTATGGTGACTTTTGGAGTCATTTGATTAAAATTGGAAGAGCAGAAATCAACATGCGCGGTTCATATAAGGGGGAGCCTTATAATGAGGTGATTTGGAGAAAAGCGGTTTTGTATCCGCAAAAAACAGGAAAGTTGGTTCTTGAGCCACTAACTTTAAACCTAAGCTTGAGCATACCGAGTAATAGACGAGATCTATTTGGAAGACGTATTATGACACAGACTCAAAAAACAATTACAACTGGAGAAAAAGTTATAGCAGTAAAAGATCTACCGCAAAATAATAAACCTGAAAATTTTTCTGGGGCAGTAGGGCAATTTGATTTNGATGTGATATTAAATAAAGATTTGTTGAAAGCTTCAGAATCATTTCAGGCAAAAATAAAAGTTAAGGGGAAAGGCAATTTAAAGCTTTTCAATCTTCCTAATATTAATGTTCCTAATACTCTGGAAGTTTATGAACCAGAGCATGATGAAAAAGTTAAAATTACAATTTCTGGCATGCAGGGAACTATCGAAGATAATTATACAATTGTTCCTCAATTTCAAGGCAAATATCCCATACCCTCAATTCAATTTTCATATTTTGATCCAAAATCTAAATCATATAAAATATTAAAATCTCAANATCTNATAGTTGATGTTTTTGAAGGTCCAANAGCAGNAAACACGAATCAGAANTCAAAATCANTAACCCCTAAAACTTCNATNCNANTNNCNGANANTGCTTTTNGNTNTATTAAATTNGANACNAAATTTGANTCAATTGACNAGAAATCATTTTGGAGNAGTCNANTNTTNTGGANTTTANTNNTANTTCCAGTTTTTNTTTTATCANTATCTTTTTTNNTAAAANGCNTTNTTTAT
>NHDV01000024.1:0-98951 GCA_002167525.1 Flavobacteriaceae bacterium TMED68 | reverse complement strand
GAATNANGATNNCACAANACANAAACAANGNCGAGCNGAACAACTAACAAAAAAATATTTAAGCTCAGCNAAAAANCATTTTGATNATCAAGCTNNATTTTATGAGGTTTTAGAAAGGGCNCTNCATAATTACCTAAAAGCAAANCTTAAAATTGAAACGACAGAGCTTAGTAAATCAAAAATTAAANNTTTATTACATNAAAATAGTGTTGACNAAAAAANNGCATTAGAATANGTAGAAGTTATTGAAAGTTGTGAAAGAGCAAGNTATTCTNCTGAGTCTCTNGNAAANATGAGAGATGATTTCAAAAANGCNAGTANTTTAATTGGAAAAATCGATAGGCAGATATGAGGAAAANGGGAAAGTTTGATGTAGTTAAGAAGCTGATAATTTTGATAATNTTATTTGTTTTAGAAACNTCTTTTGGCCAGACCACTCCAGAATTTTTATTTAATGAAGGCAATAAAGCTTACAATGCTGCAGACTACGAAAATGCAATTAGTNTGTACGAGCAAACTATAAAAATGGGTAACCATAGTGCAGAATTATATTATAATCTTGGAAATGCAAATTATAGATTAAATAAAGTTGCTGAAAGTATTTATTATTTTGAAAAGGCTAAATTGATGAGACCTAAAGATAAAGATATCCTTACAAATAGTGCTTTTGCAAATAACATGACCATTGATGCAATAGAAAAAATACCCATATCACAAATTGATCAAATAAATAAATTTATTATTGGAATATTTAGTTTCGAGATATGGACGTATTTCACGTTAATTTTGTTGTGGATTTTTACTATTCTTTTTTTAGGGTATTTATTTTTTATTCGAACTATACTAAAAAGAAGATTTTTCTTTAGCTCGCTAGGTATTCTTTTATTATTTATTTTTTCCTTTTCAATTACATATTCAATAGACCAAAATGAAAAAAATAGAAAATTTGCAATATTATTTTCAAAACAAATTGATATTTGGTCAGAACCNAATCAACAAGGGGATCGTTTATTTGTTTTNCATGAAGGGACNAAGATNCAACTTTTAGATAGTCTTGAAGAGTGGCAAAAAATAAGAATTGCGAATGGCTCTGAAGGTTGGATAAAAGAAGCTTTATTCAAAAAGATTAAATGATACTTTAAACAATTTGATTTCCTTCTAAAACTTTTGATTCNGTAGCCCAATCAAATAAAAAACTACCGACATTAGCCAAAAAAGGATAAATTTTTGAATTCTCAAAAATTGAATTTGGAAATACAGTAATCAAAGTATTTATCTCATTAACAACCATAATCAGTGCACTTATAATAATACTCCATTTAATAAACCCGAATAGACCCCCAAAAATTCTATTTAACCAACCCAAAGCAATTAATTGTAAAGTTTTAGTTATCATTTTCGCCATTAAGGATGTCAAGTACACAATTATTAGAAAAAGAGCTATAAAACACACCAATTGAATAGTTTTCTGGTTCCAGTCAACCAAATTGCCAAAAAATTTACTTGTGAGATTAGAAAATTTAAATGCACCCAATATACCTAATGCAAAGGCTAATATGCCAGAAATTTCAATTATCAACCCTTTATTAACTCCTCTTAAAACTCCATAAGTAAGAATTATAAATACGACAACATCAATAACATTCATCAACCTAAAATACATTTTTTTTAAGAATTAAATATTTAAGATAATTCCAAAAAGTATTTAAAAAAGATATTTTAATTTTGTTTCATGTTTGATGTTGTAAAAAAATACTCTGATCAAGTAAAAGCTTTTGAAAGTTCAGATCCTAAAGAAATAGATGCTTTTAGAATTACTTATTTAGGTAAAAAAGGAATTTTAAATGGTCTTTTTTCTGATTTTAGAAAAGTACCTTCAAATGAAAAAAAGTTATTTGGAATTGAGCTAAACAAATTGAAAGAGGCAGTTCTAGGGAAAATAAGAGACCTAAAAGAAGTTTCAAAAATAAATTCAGGGTCTAATAAAATAAGTGATCCAACTCGTTCTGCATTTAAAATAAAGACAGGAACTAGACATCCTCTTTCCATTGTAAAAAATAGGATAATTGATATTTTCACTCAAATTGGGTTTAATGTTTCGGAGGGCCCTGAAATAGAAGACGATTGGCATAATTTTACAGCACTTAATTTACCGTATCATCATCCTGCAAGAGATATGCAGGATACCTTTTTTATAGAAAAAAATCCTGATATACTATTAAGAACACATACCTCTTCTGTACAAGTAAGATATATGGAAAATAATGAACCACCAATTAGAACAATTTCTCCTGGCCGTGTTTTTAGAAATGAGGCAATTTCGTCAAGGTCACACTGTATATTTCACCAAATTGAAGGCTTATATGTAGCCAAGGATGTTTCTTTCGCTGATTTAAAACAGACATTAAACTATTTTACGAAGTCATTATTTGGGGANAAAAGAATNAGACTAAGGCCATCNTTTTTTCCTTTTACAGAGCCAAGCGCAGAGGTTGATATTTATTGGGGTCTCGAAACTGAGAAAGATTATCGAATAACAAAAGGAACAGGTTGGTTAGAGATAATGGGTTGTGGAATGGTAGATCCTAATGTGCTTAGAAATTGTGGTATTGATCCTGAGAATTACTCTGGATTTGCTTTTGGTATGGGGATCGAGCGGATAGCTATGCTTTTATATCAGATAAGTGATATACGACTGTTTTTTGAGAATGATATTCGCTTTCTTGAACAGTTTAAAACAACTATTTGATTCATTTAAATAGTTTTANCAAGTGAATTTTAAATNAATTGGATCNTAATATGTTATTGTCTGAAGCACTTATAAATAAAATCAAACCTAAGCNATAAAATACAGCAACTCTTAAAAACTTTTTAGATGATTTAAGATGAATTTTTTTAAGTTTCCACCCAAGATTTACACAACATATAGCTAATATATTTATAAGTGGATTTATAATTAAATTATTTCTTAATTCGTTATTTGTTACTATTACACTGAGTCCATTTTCAAACCATTGATTAAAGTATGAGGAAATGAAATATAATGATAAACTTATTAAAAGATGAAAGTAAGAGAAGATAAGACCAAAAAGACAAATTCTTAGATCTAGTGAAGAAAATTTTTTTCCTGAAATCCTACCGAAAATAGAATTTAAGACATTTATTAAAAGTGTTAAAATCAATAAAATGGTCCAATTATAGTGAAGATTTTCAATTAAAGCAGTCATAAGAAATCATTTAAAATTAATCTTTTTCGAGTTATTGAATTTAATAACCAATAAAAAAGGTGAATTATCTTTACTTTTCAAAATCAACTTAAAATTTTATATTGGGGCTAAATATTTTGTTTTATATGAAAAAATTAATTCTTTTTCTAGCTGTTATTGTTTTAGGATGTTCTAAAACATCAAAAAATAAATTTGAAAAACAATCTTTTGGTATAGTTATCCATGGTGGTGCAGGGACCATTCTAAAGAAAAATATGACAAAAGAAAAAGAAAAGGAATATCGACAAGCCTTGAGTAAAGCAATTAAAATTGGATACGATGTGTTAAAGAATGGTGGGGGTAGTAAAGATGCTGTTGAAAAAACTATAAATTATATGGAGGACTCACCATTATTTAATGCGGGTAAAGGGGCTGTACTAACAGCCAAAGGTACTATTGAATTAGATGCTTCCTTTATGGATGGTAAAACGCTAAACGCAGGTGCTGTGTCAGGGGTAAAAAAAATTAAAAACCCTATATCTGCGGCTATCAAAGTTATGGAGAAATCACCACATGTAATGTTATCTGGTCAAGGAGCTGATTTATTTTCCCAAATCCAAGGGTTAGAAATTGTTGATCAGGATTATTTTTTTACCGAAAGAAGAATCAACGATTTGAAGAGAGTTCAAAAGGCTGAAAAATTGAAAGGAGTCTATAAAACTCGAAATGATGAGACTTTTTTAGAAAATCAACGCTACGGAACAGTTGGTTGTGTTGCTTTAGATAAGTCCGGTAATCTTGCAGCAGGAACATCGACCGGTGGAATGACAAATAAAAAATGGAACCGTATAGGAGATGCTCCAATAATAGGAGCAGGAACCTATGCTAATAACTTGACATGTGCTATATCTGCTACAGGATGGGGTGAATTCTTTATACGTGCTGTAGTCGCGCATGATATTTCTTCGATTATGGAATACAAGGGATTATCAATTCAAGAAGCAGCATACGAGGTAATTAACAAAAAAGTTGGGGCATTAGGTGGTAATGGTGGTATTATTGGAATTGATAATAATGGGAATATTGCTATAGAGATGAATACGTCAGGCATGTATAGAGCTCATATGAACCAAGAAGGTAAATTAGATGTGAAAATTTATAGAAACGAATAATTTTAAAGTAATTTAATTTAAAATTTATTTTTCAGCCAAACGTGGTTATCAATAAAATTCTTTACTGGTAGTGATGAACCTAATCTTTAATGGATAGTCAAATTCAAGTCAACAAAGAAAGAAAAATAATTCATCTAGATATGGATGCATTTTACGCATCTGTAGAACAGCTTGATCGTCCTGAGCTACGTGGATTAGCGATAGCAGTGGGTGGAGAAAGTTCGAGGGGTGTAGTTTCAGCTGCTAGTTACGAAGCTCGAAATTTTGGTGTAAAAAGTGCTATGAGTGGAATAGTTGCAAAAAAACTTTGCCCAAATTTGATCTTTGTCAAACCACGTTTTGAGAGATACAAAGAAATATCGAATAAAATTCAATCTATTTTTAGAGAATACACCTCTTTAGTTGAGCCACTTTCATTAGATGAAGCTTTCTTAGATGTATCTGAATATCCGTCTGCTACTATTCTTGCAAAAGAAATTAGATTGAAAATTAAAAAGGAAACTGGACTTACTGCATCTGCAGGAATTTCAATAAATAAATTTTTGGCCAAAATTGCTAGTGACTGGAACAAACCAAATGGTCAAAAGACAATACCTCCAGAAGAAATCAATTCTTTTTTAGATAATCTAGATGTTAAAAAATTTCATGGTATAGGGAAAAAAACTAAGGAAAAAATGTATCAATTAGGCATATTTTCAGGTAAAGACTTAAAGCTTTACTCGAAAGATTTTTTGATTTCCCATTTTGGCAAGGCTGGCAAATATTATTATGAAATAGTAAGAGGGGTAAATAACAGTCCAATTAGGGCATTTAGAATTCCAAAGTCTATTGGATCTGAAAGCACATTTGAAAAAAATTTAAGTAGTGAAATTTACTTGGAAGAAAAATTAAAAAATATATCAAGCTTATTAGAAAGGAGACTATCGAAAATTAAAATTGCAGGAAAAACAATAACCTTAAAAATTAAATACAGTGACTTTAATCAACAAACAAGAAGTAAAACAGGGGATCTCTATTTGTCTTCTAAAGAACTAATTTTTGAAGAAGCAAAAAAACTACTTTATAAAGATAAACTATCCGAATCAGTTCGATTGGTTGGAATTTCACTTTCAAATTTTAATACTCCAGAAAATAAAAGTAAAAATAAAAAAACCTTGGAAGTATCCCAGTTAAGTTTACCATTTTAAATAGTAGATACCCTAAGTGTATTTACCATACCTTTGGACTCTATTGGCATTGCGGTAAGGTTAACAACAAAATCGTCTTTTTCAACATACCCTTTTTCTAATGCTAGTCTATTAATTTCTTCAACCGTTTTATCTGTACTGTTTAGATTATTGTAATAAAATGTTTTTACTCCCCAAAGTAAGTTAAGTTGATTTAAAATTTTCCTATTGGATGTGAATACCAATATAAGTGACTTGGGTCTCCAAGCCGATATCTGAAATGCAGTATAACCACTGTTAGTAAGAGTGCAAATTGCTTTCGCAGTTATATCATTTGATAATTTAGCAGCGTGATAACAAATTGATTTAGTAATAAATCTTTTTGTACGTATTGTAGGTGGGCTCTGAGGGACACTAATTAGATGAGAATTCTCAACTGAAATTAAAATATCAGACATGCTATTTATTACATCAATGGGATATTTTCCTACAGAAGTTTCAGCTGATAACATAACTGCATCAGCTCCGTCAATTACAGAATTAGCTACGTCGTTTACTTCTGCACGCGTTGGAGTAAGACTATCAATCATAGTTTCCATCATCTGAGTAGCAATTATAATTGGAATTCGAGCTTTTTTTGCCAAGTGAACCAATTGTTTTTGAAGAATAGGAACTTCTTGTGCAGGTACCTCGACACCTAAATCACCACGCGCTACCATAATACCATCTGAATAAGCTATAATTTTGTCAATATTTTCTATAGCTTCTGGCTTTTCAATTTTTGATATTACAGGAATTTTTTGATCAATATGTTTTTTCATCAGTTCTTGAAGATCAATGATATCCTGGCTTTGCCTGACGAATGAAAGAGCTATCCAGTCGATATCTTGATTAAATATAAATTCGGCGTCTTTAACATCCTTTTCTGTTAAAGCAGGCAGTGATATTTTAGTATTTGGGAGATTAACACCCTTATTTGACTTTAAGCATCCTCCTTGAATAACTCTTGCCTTTACCTCATTAAGTTTATTTGATGACACAACTTCAAAAATAAGTTTTCCATCGTCAAGTAAAATTTTTTCATTTTCTGAAACATCCAAAGGGAAGTTTTGATAATTCATATAAACCCTATTATTGTCTCCTATGAATGGTGAGTCTGTAGAAAAAATTATTTCATCTCCTTCTCTTACAAAAGTATTTTCTTTAATATTACCTATTCTTAATTTGGGCCCTTGCAGATCGCCCAAAATAGCAGTATTAGTTTCAAGGGTTTTGTCAATTTTTCTAATTAATAGTATACTTTGCTCTATTTCATCATAATTTGCGTGAGAAAAATTAATACGAAAAACATTTACACCAGCTAGAATCATTTTTTTAATAACTTCTTCTGAAGAAGTTGCAGGTCCAAGTGTTGCAACTATTTTTGTCTTTTTATTAAAATTCATCAGTAAAGCATAAGTTTTTTATTTATAATTTTTTTCTCAGGGATAACATATGACAAATTGACCATAGGGAGCATCAAAAGTTCTTTATTTATTATATCGTGTAAATTTTTATCGTTTGATTTTATAAAGAAATCTACTTGTCTAAATTCTTTCAATAAATATAACTCATTTCTTTCTGGTACATTGAATAGGGTATTATTATTTCTGGAATTCAAAAAATTCTCTAGGACACATTTATTTGAAATCAAATGGCAATATTTATGATTAATTTTATCGGTAAATTCAAAAATGTTAAATACTCCTTTATTTAAAAAATTTTTAATATCATTATCTGATCTTCTTAGCTTTAATAACCCACTATGATTTATAAAATATGCAAGCTGAAACCCCTCATACGTAGTATGCACAGCAATCCAATATTCTTTCTCATTTTCATCATCAATATCTATATAGTGTATTTTTTTAACCATATTTATTTTGTAGTTTTTCAGGGTGGAGTTTCAAAATGCGAACAGCAATTTTAGCTGCCTTTTCTTCAGCTCTTTTCTTGGATGTATCTTTTGACTTAATCAAAAGCTTGTTTTCTAGAAAAATTTCAGATAANTAATTACTTTTCAAACCCACTTTNTCAGATTCTTGNGTTATAAATTCAATTTCTTTCTTTTCTTTTTGACTCCATTCGATCAGATAGGCTTTGTGACTTAAAACAATTTTATCTAAGTTTTCAACATCGATATATTGTAAAATTACTTTATTGACTACATAATTTTTTGTCTTATTATATCCCTTGTCAATAAAAAGGGCACCAATCAAAGATTCTATAAGATTACCGTGGATATCTTCTCCAAAGTTTTTATGCTGAATAGAAATTTTTGCAAGTTCAATAAGGCGCATAAGCTTTCCTATTTCATTTAGCTTTGACCTGCTTACTATTTTTGCTCTGAATTTTGTCAATTCACCTTCATTGGCATAAGGATAATATTCAAATAAAAATTCNGCAACAATACTAGTTAATAATGCATCCCCTAAAAACTCAAGGCGTTCAAAGTTTATAGTCTGACCATTTGAATTTTTTAAATTTGCAGAGCTATGAGTAAAAGCCTCTTTATAAAGTTCTTTATTAACTANTTTTATGCTTAATTTTNGTTGAATTTTTTGGGTAAAANTATCTGATGATACAAATTTTGANCCCCTTAAGTAGTTTAAAAGTTTCACTCGANTNTTTTAANTAATCTTTTTGAATAAAACACAAGCATTATGACCACCAAATCCAAATGTGTTTGAAAGAGCTATATTAACTTCTCTTTTTTGAGCTTTACCAAATGTAAAATTGATTTTTTGGTCTATTTTCTCATCTGGTGTTTTATGATTAATTGTAGGTGGAACTATACTGTTTTCTATAGCCATAATTGAAGCTATGGCTTCAATTGCTCCTGCAGCTCCAAGAAGNTGTCCTGTCATCGATTTTGTAGAATTTATATTCATTTTATAAGTATGATCTTTAAATAAATTTACAATTGCATTCGATTCAGCAATATCNCCAAGTGGAGTTGAAGTACCGTGCATATTTATAATATCAACCTCATCAAAACGAACATTTGCATCTTTGAGACAATTCTCCATCACTTTAGTAGCACCCAGACCCTCTGGATGTGGCGCTGTCATGTGATATGCATCGGCAGAAAGGCCTCCTCCCGAAAATTCAGCATAAATTTTGGCTCCGCGAGCCATNGCGTGTTCATAAGATTCCAAAATTAATGCTCCTGAACCTTCACCTAAAACAAAACCATCTCTATTTTTATCAAAAGGGCGAGAAGCACTTTTTGGATCATCGTTTCTCTTNGAAAGAGCATGCATTGCGTTAAATCCTCCAATACCTGCTTTTGTCACAGCAGCCTCAGAACCTCCAGTAACTATTACATCGGCATATCCTAAACGAATATAATTTAAGCTATCAATCATTGCATTCGAAGCTGAAGCACAAGCGGAAACAGTTGCAAAGTTTGGCCCCCTAAATCCGTACTTTATAGATATTAATCCAGGAGCAATATCTGCGATCATCTTGGGTATAAAAAATGGATTGAATCTTGGATTTTCATTTCCTTCAGCAAAATTTAACACCTCATTTTGGAACGTCTCAAGTCCACCAATTCCTGCACCCCAAATTACACCAACACGGTCCTTGTCAACTTTTTCTAACAAAAGGCCAGAATTTTCTATAGCTTCTGCAACTGTTACAAGAGCATATTGGGCAAAACGGTCATATTTTCGTGATTCTTTACGATCGAAAAAATCTAATGGATCAAAACCTTTCAGTTCACAGGCAAACTGTGTTTTAAATAATTTAGGATCAAAATAAGTTATTTTGTCAGCACCACTAGTACCAGCTATTAAACCCTCCCAATATTTTGAGAGGGTATTTCCAATTGGTGTAAGTGCTCCCAATCCGGTAACTACTACGCGTCTGGGTTTCATTATACCTCTTTAATCGGATTGTTCAATAAATTTGATCGCTTGACCAACAGTTGCAATATTTTCCGCTTGGTCATCTGGAATTTGGATGTCAAATTCTTTTTCGAATTCCATAATTAATTCTACGGTATCTAGTGAGTCTGCACCTAAGTCATTGGTAAAGCTTGCTCCATCAACGACTTCGTTTTCGTCCACACCTAGTTTATCAACTATAATGGCTTTTACTCTAGATGAAATGTCTGACATAATTAATCTTTGTTTAAATTAAGTGTCAACAAAAATATAAAACTTTAAAAGAATTCTATGGATTGTGATTGAATATTAACCTTAATTTTATTTATAATTTAATAATTATGTACTCAAAAATAAACCAAATCTCAATCTATTATAAGCTTTAAATGCCAAAAAAAGTTGTCTTATTAGCTTCTGGTAACGGTACAAATGCTGCAAATATTTGCCGTTTTTTTCATAAGGATAATGAAGTTGAGATAATATCTGTTTATACTAATAATCGATTGGCTAGAGTTATAGAACGGGTTAAAGAATATGGAATTAAAGTAGAGGTATTTGATAATATTTTTTTTGACGAAGGGGGTTTACTTAAAATTATCTGTTCTGAAAGTCCAAATTTAGTTGTTTTGGCAGGTTTTCTTTTAAAATTAGGACCAGACTGGATTCAAGCCTTTCCAGATAAAATACTCAATATTCACCCGGCCCTTTTACCCAAATATGGTGGTAAAGGAATGTTTGGTAAGCATGTTCATCAAGCGGTAAAGAGAAATAAAGAAAAAGAAACCGGCATCACTATTCATTATGTAAATGAAGCCTTTGATAAGGGTAAAATTATATTTCAAAAGAAAGTTGAAATTGATCCTGATGATACAATTGAGGAAATTGCTTTCAAAGTACATCAATTGGAATACAGATATTTTCCAAAAATCATTCAAAAATTATTAACAAGTCAAGTTAATGAAGAATAAATCTGTTCACTTGTACAGCGATGGGTCTTCTCTAGGTAATCCTGGCCCAGGAGGTTACGGTATAATATTAGAATGGGTTGGCACATCACACAAAAAAGAGTTTTCGGAAGGTTATTTTCTTACAACCAATAATAGGATGGAATTATTAGCAGTTATTGTTGGGTTAGAGAAGCTTAAGGAATCAGGGATTAAAGTCACTGTTTACAGTGATTCAAAATATGTGATTGATGCTGTTGAAAAAAAATGGCTATTTAATTGGCAGAAAGTAAATTTTAAGGGTAAAAAGAATAGTGATCTTTGGATACGTTTTTTAAAGGTTTACAAAAAACATAAAGTTTCTTTTCAGTGGATAAAGGGACACAACAACCATCCTCAAAATGAAAGATGTGATACTATGGCATCAATTGCTGCAAAAAAGAAAAACTTAGCTAGAGATATAGTTTTTGAAACAAACAATAAAATAATTTAACTAGATTAATTATGCTATCAAAGAAGATATATGTTTTAAAAACGCGAAGAAGGCGATAGACTTTACTAATTTTACAAAATGAACAATAAACTTTTGGTTTTGGGCACCATTGCTTATGATTCAATAGAATCACCTTCAGGTAAGGCAAAAAAAATTTTAGGAGGGTGCGCCACCTATATTGGTTTATCTGCATCAAAGTTCAAAACCTCATGTTGTTTAGTCTCAATAGTAGGAGAAGACTTCAAGAATTCGCATGTTAAATTATTGGAATCCAATGGATTAGATACATCAGGAGTCGATTTTATACCAAACGAAAAAACATTTTTTTGGAGCGGCAGATATCTTGATAATTTAAATGATAGAATAACCTTAGACACACAATTAAATGTTTTAACTAAATTTAAACCAGTTGTCCCAATTAAGTTTTTAGATGCAAGTATTGTATTGTTGGGAAATTTAGATCCTAATCGTCAATTAGATGTGTTGAATCAAATGAAAAATCCAAAATTTGTAATTATGGATACTATGAATTTTTGGATAGAAGGTTATAGAAAAAAATTAGATGAAATAATAAGTAAAGTCGATTTAATTTCTGTAAATGATGAGGAGGCAAAACAGTTGACTAATTCACAATCAACAATTGATTCAGCTTACAAACTCCAAGCCATGGGTCCAAAAAATGTAATTATAAAAAAGGGAGAGCATGGGGCAATCCTTTTTTGTGACAAAAAAATTTTTCAGGTACCTGCATTTCCAATTAAAAAAATTTTTGATCCCACTGGTGCTGGTGATAGTTTTATTGGAGGTTTTGCAGGGAGTTTATCTGAAAAAAAACAAGTTTCTTTTCAGGCAATGAAAACGGCTGCTGTAGTTGGGTCAGCAATTGCTTCATTTACCGTAAAGCAATTTGGGACCAAAGAATTAGAAAATTTGACACTTTTAAAATTAAATAAAAGAATAAAAGAATTTAAATCGTTAACAGATTTTGAAATTTAAATAACTCAATATCAAATTATTCAGATGAGCGATATCATTAAGCATGAATGTGGCATTGCCCTTTTACAATTAAAAAAACCATTATTATTCTATAAAGAAAAATATGGTAGTGCATTGTATGGGATTAATAAAATGTATTTATTGATGGAGAAACAACATAATCGTGGACACGATGGTGCTGGTTTTGCGAGTATTAAATTTGACATGTTGCCAGGGGAGCGTTATATAAGTAGGGTTAGATCTGCTAAACCACAACCCATTCAAAATATTTTTAAAACCATTAAGGAGCGAGTAGCAAAGCAAATTAAAACTTCACCAGATCTGTTATCTGATATAGAAAAACTAAAAAAAGAAGTTCCATATATAGGTGAGTTAATGCTTGGACATGTTCGTTATGGAACCTTTGGTAAAAATAATATCGAAAGTGTTCATCCCTTTTTAAGACAAAATAATTGGATGCATCGAAATCTAATTGTAGCGGGAAATTTTAATCTTACAAACGTGAATCAACTTTTTGATAATCTTGTTGATCTCGGCCAGCATCCTAAGGAGAGAGCTGATACTGTTACTGTGATGGAGAAAATAGGTCATTTCCTTGACGATGCTGTAGCAAAGATTTACAAAAACTTGCGTAACGAAGGCTATACTAAAGCCGAAGCTTCCCCACTGATAGCAGAGCGTTTGAAGCTATCTAAGATTTTACGCAAGGCATCAAAAAATTGGGATGGAGGATACGCAATGGCGGGGCTCTTAGGCCATGGAGATTCTTTTGTTCTTAGAGATCCAGTTGGAATTCGACCAGTTTATTATTATTCAGATGATGAGATTGTTGTAGTAGCATCTGAACGCCCGGCAATACAAACAGTATTTGACGTGCCTTACTCTAAGGTAGAGGAATTGAGTCCAGGATATGCAATAATTACTAAAAAAAATGGGAGTACACACATTAAAGAAATTTTAAAGTCTAACGAAAAAAAAGCATGCTCATTTGAGAGAATCTATTTTTCTCGAGGAGGAGATTCGGAAATATATCAGGAAAGAAAAAATTTAGGCAAAGCTCTATTCCCTCAAGTATATAAATCTATAAAAGGGGACTTAGAAAATACAGTTTTTTCTTTTATACCAAATACAGCTGAGACATCGTTTTATGGTATGATTGGGGCAGTTCAAGATCACGTAAGAGATCTTTTAAAGAAAGAGTTGAATAAAGAAAAAAAACTCAATATCGACAAGCTAACTAAGATGTTAAACTTAAAACCAAGAATTGAAAAAATTGCTATAAAAGATGCAAAACTAAGAACATTTATTACTGAAGATAGTGACCGAGATGATCTCGTAGCTCATGTTTATGACATAACTTACGGTGTTGTTAAAACTACTGACAATCTTGTAATTATGGATGACAGTNTTGTTAGGGGAACTACTTTACAGAAAAGTATACTGAGAATGCTAGATCGTTTGGAGCCTAAAAAAATTATTATTGTTTCTAGCGCTCCACAAATTAGGTATCCAGANTGTTATGGTATTGATATGGCTAAATTAGAAGAATTTATTGCATTTCGTGCAGCTTTGAAGCTTCATGAGGACTGCGGAACTAAAGAAACAATCGTGAAAGATGTGTATCAAAATTGTTTAAATAGTATAGAAAATGAAATAGAATCTCCTGTAAATTATGTTAAAGAGATATATAAACCATTTTCNGATAAAGAAATCTCATATAAGATTTCAGAAATGTTAAAAGCCAATAANATAAACGCTGANATAGAGNTTATTTTCCAAACAATTGATGGGCTTAATAAAGCTTGCCCCAAAAATCATGGTGATTGGTATTTCTCAGGAGATTATCCAACACCTGGTGGTCGTAGGGTTGTGAACAAAGCTTTCGTGAATTTTGTAGAGAAAAAAAATAAAAGGGCTTACTAGGCTTCTCTTCTCCTNTAGAATATATTTACTAATAAAGGAGCTTAATTANGATATNGAATTATTTTACTTCATTGTACAANCTNGTAACTTTTTCCCAGTTAATGACATTAAAAAATGCATTAATNTANTCTGGTCTTCTGTTTTGATAGTTTAAATAGTATGCATGTTCCCAGACATCAATTCCTAAAATAGGAGTCCCTGAGCAACTAATTCCAGGCATCAAAGGATTATCCTGATTAGCAGTTGAACATACCTCAACAGATCCACCTTTATTTGCACAAAGCCAAGCCCAACCTGAGCCAAACTGNGTCGCAGCCGCTTTGGAAANTTCTGTTTTAAAATTCTCAAATGTGCCAAATTCATTATCTATCGCATTTAATAAGACACCTTCAGGTAAACCGCCACCATTAGGAGACATTGTTTTCCAAAATAAACAATGATTATAGAAACCTCCACCGTTATTTCGTACTGCTTTGTTATTTAGATCTAACCCATTTAATATTTCTTCAATCGAGAGATCTGCAAGNGGCGTATCAGCNATAGCGTTGTTGAGATTATTGGTGTAACCATTATGATGCTTAGAATGATGGATTTCCATTGTCTTAGCATCAATGTGAGGTTCTAATTCATTGTAATCATATGATAAAGAGGGTAATTCAAANGCCATATTTTATTTTTTAAGATTTAACAAAATTAAAATTTCTTTTTGCAATAAAAGACAAAGATTGTAAAAGCATTAAATTTAAATTAGAATTTTAACATTTTGGGTAAAAATAATTTTAAAATTATAAGCGCATCGGCAGGTTCTGGGAAAACTTATAATCTGGTACATGAATATTTAAAAATTTTGTTAGAAGATCCCTCTGATAATACTTTTAGACATTCTTTAGCATTGACATTTACTAATAAATCAGTTAATTCAATGAAAAGTAGAATACTTGAGACATTATTTTTACTTTCCATTGAATCAAATGATACAAAATCCTACTCGGACGATTTTTGTAAAATTTTTGATATTTCGAAACAAGAGTTGGCTTCTAGGTCAATGCTCATTTTAAAAAAAATTTTTTTAGAATATGGTNCTTTCAGTGTTATTACACTTGACAAATTTACCCATAGATTGGTCAGAACATTTTATCGTGAATTTAATTTGCCATTTGGTTTCGAAGTATCTCTAGATTCAGAGGGTTTAATTGAGGAGACAATAGATTCAATTATCGANGAGATAGGAATAGATGGATTAATATCANAGTATCTTTTGGATTTTAGTCTGCAAAAAATAAACAATGATAAAGATTGGGATGTAGAAATAGATTTAAAAGAATTCATTCCTATACTTTTTAATGAGAATGACAGAATCCCTGTAAATTATATCAAAAAAAGGAATACTAAAAAATTAAAATCTGATAGAATTTTATTAAGCAATTATTTAAAAAATGAGAAATTAAAAGTTTTAAAAAATTCTAGAGAGGCATTAAATCTTTTAAAGAGTTTAGATTTAAGAGCTAATGATTTCACTCAAAATAGAGTTCATAAGTATTTTGAAAATATTNGTAAGGGATNATTCACCACAAAATATTTTAAACAATTAGAATCTTCGTTATCGGGTGAAAAACCTATATATAATTCTTCTTTAACTGAAGAAAAAAAAGTTTTAATCGATAATAATAAAGATAAAATTGAGCACTATTTTTTTTGTGTTAAAAAAAGTNTTANCCAAATATTATTAATTCAACGAACTCTNGCATCTTGGACCCNAAGATTCCTTTTGCAATTGATGGAAGACCGATTGGAAAAAATTCAGAATGAAAAAAAAATTAGGATTAACTCAGACTTTAATAAAAAAATTAACCTTTTAGTTAAAAATGAACCTGCNCCATTTATCTATGAANGATTAGGTTCAAGGTACCAACATTATTTTTTAGACGAATTNCAAGATACATCTACTTTGCAGTGGAATAATTTAATTCCTTTAATTTCTAATTCTNTTGAAGGTGAAAGCTTATCTGGNAAAAAAGGGTCCCTTTTTCTGGTGGGTGATCCAAAGCAGTCNATCTATAGNTGGAGAGGAGGAGACATGAACCAATTTATTGACTTGGTTAATAATATTAAAAACCCTTTTCAAATTTCTGCTAGCCAAGACATTTTAAAAATAAATTACAGATCATTAAAAGAAATTGTAAATTTTAATAAAGGTCTTTTCCAAATTATATCAAATAGTTTTGAAAATAAATATTATAGAAAGCTTTATGGTGAGTCAAGTCAGCAAAAATATATTTATGAAGGGGGGTATGTAAATGTTCANGCTATAAGTAAAGTAGGGACAAAAGNAATAACTACTCTAAAATATATTTCAAAAACAGTGGATATTACAAAAAAACTTATTAGAGACGGATATGATCAAACTGATATTGCAATTTTGGTCCGAAAAAAAGAACAAGCTACAGAAATTGGTATTGAACTAATAAAAGAGGGTTTTAATATATCATCATCTGAATCCATGTTAGTAAATCATTCTAATAAAGTACAATTAATAATTGCCATTTTGTATTTGNCTTCAAATCCAAATTCATCTCGNCATCATAAAACTGTATTTGATATTTTATATGAATTAAGCGATAGTAACATTAATGATTATCACCATTTCGCAGTAAATAATTTGAATGTCAAAACATCTATTTTTTTTAGTCATCTTGAAAATAAGTTTGGATTAAAATTCGATCTAGAAAAAATTAAATCTAAAACAATTGTGGACGCTGTTGATGACGTTTTAATTAGGTTATCGATTTTTGACATGGATGATATTTACATATCATCATTTTTGGAAGATGTATTAGAGTATTCAAAATTATCTGCAGCTTCGATAGACTCCTATCTAAATCACTGGGAATCAATTTCATCTAAGTTAAGAATAGCAACATCAGAGAGTAATGAATCTATTAAACTTATGACTATACACAAAGCAAAGGGCCTCGAATTTCCTATTGTTATTCTTCCATTTATGGATTCTTTAATATATCCAAATGTTATTGAGAAAATATGGTTTCCCTTCAAAGATAAAAACTTAAAAAATGTTGGATGGGGATGGTTTAATTTCTCAAATGAAATTGAAACTTATGGGGAAGAAGGAAATGAGTTACATAAGTCATACCGCCTTAATCAAAAATTAGACGCTTTTAACGTTCTTTACGTGGCATTAACCCGAGCGGTAGAGGCAATGTTTATAATTACGAAGGAAGTTGACGAAGGAGAAAACACCTATGCTCATTTACTAAAAAAATATATTTTAAGTGAGGTAGATAGTTTTAATT
This sequence comes from Flavobacteriaceae bacterium TMED68, assembly GCA_002167525.1. The sequence continues at coordinate 81,811 of NHDV01000024.1, read as the reverse complement.
CAAAAACCCCATTTATTAGGGGAAAATTATTGATAAGAGCCAACAAAAACCGAAATTTTATTGGAAAGTCTGGGGAAAAAAATAATTATTCCTTACCGTTAAATCTAAATTGGAAACAACACTTTGTATTGGATTCCATAAAAAATAAAAATTTTAATAGCTCTCAAGTAAAGGGTATTTTAATACATAATTTGCTGGCTCAAATAATTACTTCAGATATGGTTGCTGGTGTTGTTCAAAATGCCATAGATGATAAAATCATTTCAATTAAAACAAAAAGTATTATTGAAAAAAGCCTAAGAAAAGTTGTTACACATACTCAATTAAAGTCTATATATAATGGTGAAGATAAAGTTTTGTGTGAAGAAGATTTACTTGTTCCAAATGGACCCACTCTGAGGCCAGATCGAATAAATATTAAAAAATCTGGGGGAGTATGTATAATTGATTACAAAACAGGAACTCCAAAAAAAACAGATGAATCACAAATCTTATCTTACTCAACAGTTTTAAATAACATGGGGTATTTTGATATAGAAAATATTTTAGTTTATATAGGTGATAAAGTTCAAGTTTTAAAAATTAAAAAAACAAAATTTTAACTCTTTAAGTTTACAGCTGATAATTTCAAATCTGATTTTTTACATTTAAATATGCAAACTTTTTTAGATTATGTTGCCCAGAAAATAGCTTTTAAAAGTCATCAATGGGATAATATTAAAGTTATAGTGCCAAATAAAAGGGCTGTAATTTTTTTGAAAGAATCTTTTAAAAAAGTTATTGACCGACCAATTATTGCCCCAAAAATTTTAACTATTGAGGAATTTGTTAAAGATATCTCAGGAATCAATTCTATATCAAGACATGAAATACTTTTCAATTTTTATGAGATTTATAAGGAAAATACTCCTAGGAAGGAATTAGAATCATTTAGTCATTTTTCCAGCTGGGCTTTTAATTTGATTGAAGAATTCAATGAGATCGATAGTCAACTAATAGATAGCAAAGAACTTTTCAATTATATGACAGCTATTAAGAATATAGAAAATTGGGGACCAGAGAAAAAAAGAGAGCTAAGCAAAATTCATTATAATCTGCAAGGAAGAATATTTATTTACTACAATAAACTCTATAAAAAACTTTTAAATAGTCAAAATGGTTATTATGGATTACGGATTAGAGAAGCCATAAAAAATTTACCATTTTACATTGAAGAGGAAATCCCGTATCATTTTTTTATAGGGTTTAATGCACTAACAAAATCTGAAGCAATTTTAATCCAAGAGATGATTTCAGCACAGAAAGCAGAAATTATTTGGGATATTGACCTTAAATTCTTTGAAGACTCATATCATAGTGCAGGACATTTTATAAGAAAATATTATAAAGATTGGAAAGTTCTTAAAAAACAAAAAAAACCAGAGTTTCAAAATTTGTTTTCAAAACCAAAAAAAATTGAAATTCTTAAAATATTTAATAACAACACACAGGCAAAAACGGCAGTGAAAATTGCTTGTGATATATATATAGAGCAGCCTGAAGAATCAACAGTGATAGTTTTTGGAGATGAAAACCTTCTAAAACCGTCACTTTCGGCATTACCTGAAAAATTACCATGGAATGTTACGATGGGGTATCCACTAAAAAACACTCTACTAGCAGGGTTTCTTAGATTATATTTTGAACTACACGAAAGTCTTAGCCGAAAGGGGTTTCCTTACCGACAAATTAAAGAATTTTCTATGGTAATCTTTGTAAAAAGAATTTTTAAAAAAACAAATTCAAGAAGCTATTCATTAATTCAAAAAAACCTTAACTACATTCAAGCACATGAACTTTGTAAAAATGATGAAACAGGAGCACTATTTTATACTCCTTTCAAAAATTCAAAACAATTTTTAAAACAGATAGAAAATATAATAAAAATTGTTAGAAACAGTTTTATAGCCGAAGAAGATGAGCCTTATCACATTCAGGTTTGTAATATTTTTCTTGGGTTCCTTGAAAAACTTAATAAATATTGCCAAGATTACAATTTCATAAAATCGGTTTCAGATATAAGAATGGTTTTTGAGACTATGTTATCTGAAGAAATGTTAAATTTTGATGGAGATCCATTAAATGGAATCCAAATTATGGGATTATTAGAAACACGGCTTTTGGATTTTGATAATGTTATAATTACAAACTTAAATGAGGGGATTTTACCTAAAGGAGAAAATTCATTTTCGTTTTTTCCATTTGATGTAAGGAAAAAGTTTGAAATGAATACATTCTTAGAAAAAGACCATCTCTATTCATATTATTTTTTTAGGCTTTTACAGAGAGCTAAAAAAATATTCCTTTTATATAATGCTTCTTCCGAAGATTTCATTTCTTCAGAACCAAGCAGATTTTTAATGCAATTAGAATATTTCAAAGAGCCTAATCATAAATTAAAGCAAAAGAAAATCCAATTGCCCTTACCTGAGCAAAGAACAAAGAGTAAAATAGTTGAAAAGACAGAGAAAATTTTAATTGATTTGAAAAAAATAGGTAAGGATGGGTTTTCACCATCTTCTCTATGCCAATATATAAGGGATCCATATTCATTTTATGAAAAGAGGGTTCTTAAAATACCTGAATCAAAAGAATCCAGTAAATATTTAAGTGCAATAGATAAAGGTGTTATTGTTCATCAAGTACTTGAAGATTTATATTCACCTTACCTTGCAATGGTCATGAAAACAAATTATTACGATGAAATGCTTGAAACTATTCCAAAAAAATTAGATGATAAATTTAATTTAATAACTATTAATAAAAATATAAGAACAGGTAAAAATGCATTGATTTANAGTGTCNTAANAAAAATTATATCAAAATTTATACTTTCTGAAAGGAATCTAGTACNAAATGGCTTAAAACTTNAAATACTNGCTTTAGAGTACGANTTCAAAAAAACTATATATNTTAATTCNTTNGGTGAAAATCAAAATTTTAAAGGAACTGTCGATAGAATNGATTTAGTAGANGGAGTGTTAAGATTTGTAGATTATAAAACAGGNAATTTAANCNCAACNGATATGACTTTGGGTAAATGGGAAGATTTAACTANAAACGTCAAAAAAAATGCTCTTTTCCAAGTACTTTCATATTCNTATTTTTTAAAAGACGATTTNAATTATGATAAAGTTATNGNTGGTGTCATACCACTTAGAACATTTAAAAATGATTTTATACCTGCATCTGAAAAAAATAATAGTAGGGAAAAGAANATCTTGGAAATAAAATCAAGTANTTTAAATAACTTTGAAGAAGAGCTTTTTAATTTAATACTTGAAATTTACGATCCTTTGATCCCTATTTTACAAAAGTCAGTTTAATTTAATTCTCAAAAAAGCAGGTATAAAATCATTTTTACTCATTTTTATTAATTTTACACAATTAATATTTGTTAGTTTATAATTAAGAGATGGCTAAAAANGACGATTTTGATAAAATAGACACTAACAAAGACGGTTTTATTTCAAGAGAAGAGTTTGATGCAGCAGATGAGTCTGCTGGTGTTGAAAGGNATAAGCTTAATTGGTTTCTAAGACTAATTACTCTTGGCGATCGTTTTGATATAAAAGACTTTTGGGATAGAGTCAAAAAATCTATTGTAGAATTTGTTATTCTTGTTTTTGGTGTTACCGTTTCTTTTGGTATAGAGCAACAAGGAGGAGAGTCAGACAACCGCCATGATGGAATAGAAAATCTACAAAATTTGAGACAAGAAGTAGATGAAATTATTGCATATACTGATGAATATATCGAACAAATTGATTGGGTTACAGACATGTATCAAAAACAATATGATAAGTGGGAAAAAGATAATGATAGTATATTTATATANTGGCAGCTAGATGAAGAAGAGCCNGATGGGAAATATTACTTTTCTCCAATGGGAATGTATAATAATAGAAACCCATTTGACCCTCCAAGGGTCAATTTTGATGCTATTAAACTAGANGGAACATTTCGTTTACTCCCAAGGAATGTAGGCTTAAAAATGACCGAAATTTATGATGGAACTGAGCTTAAGTATTTGATCGAAAATACTGGAGTAAAAGAGGAGCGTTATGTGAATCAATTTATTGACAGGGTNGCAAATAGATGGGTTTTTGATTTACCTTGGGTAAATTTAGATTANAATGAATTTTGGATAGAAAACAGAAAGTATATTCAAAACGATAANTTCATGAAATACAACTTATTCAAAAGATTAGATTTATGGCAATGGTCTGTAAAAGATCAACTACAAGAATACCGAAACTCATTGACTGAAAGTACAAAAATGTTAGATTCTGTAATTGCTGTAAGGGATAGTGAGTTTGAATTTATTTGGTGGGTACTAAACCCTAAGGATTAGTCTTTGAAATTAAATCTGAAACTAATTTACCAGAAATTATTGCTGGTGGAACTCCAGGACCAGGAACTGTTAATTGTCCTGTGAAAAACAAATTTTTAACCTTTTTACTTTTTAGTTTTGGACGTAGAAATGCAGTTTGAAAAAGTGTATTAGCTAATCCATACGCGTTCCCTTTGTAGGAATTATATTCATTAATAAAGTCATTAACACAAAAAGACTCACAAAAAAGAATTTCTTTTTTTATTGATTGTNGAGTTAATTTCTCTAATCTATCAATAACCAACTCAAAATAATGATCTCTAATATTTTCNGTATCCTCTATTCCAGGAGCGATTGGTACTAGTATAAAGCAGGCCTCTTTTCCATTAGGGGCCATTGAAGAATCTGAAATTGAGGGAAAGTTTGCATAAAAAAGNGGATTTTCTGGCCAAGAAGGGGAGTCGTAAATAGTACTAGCATGTTTGTCAAAGTCAACGTCAAAAAAAAGAGAATGATGGGATACATTTTCAACTTTTTTATTTAAGCCGATATAAAATAAAAGTGAAGATGGAGCAAAAACTTTCTTATCCCAGTATGCGTTGCTATACCGTCTATATTTTTCATCTAGAAGGGTTTCTGAATGTTGATAGTCTGCACCTGATAATACAACATCAGCTTTAAAAAAATCCCCATTTATTTTTATACCAGCTACATTTCTAGAGTCATTGACTACTATTTTTTGAACGTTAGATTCTGTATGGAATTTTACGCCAAGAGATTTAGCTAATGATGACATNGCTTTAACTATACTATACATGCCTTTTTCAGGATGCCATGTCCCTAATCCAAAATCTGCATAATTCATAAAATTGTAGAACGAAGGAGTTTTTGATGGTTTAGCACCAAGGAAAAGGACAGGAAATTGAAGTATTTGTCTAAGCTTAGGGCTAACAAAATCTTTGCATACGTCTCTTTTAATATTACTTAAAAAATATTTTATCTTTTTTATAGTTGTCGGTGTAATAAGTTCTAGTGGGCTAATTCCTGGGCGATAGACAAGATCTTTAATAGCTATATTATAATTTTCATTTGCAGTTTTGATAAATTTCATAAGTTTTTTACTACTACCTTTTTCTTCTTTTTCAAAAACATTATAAATTTTTTCCAGAGAATCACCAATGCAAATACTTTTGTTTTCCCCAAAAAAAACTTGATAACCAGGGTCTAGCCTTTCTAACTTATAAAAGTCTGCTGTTTTTTTACCAAAATCATTAAAAAATGACTCGAAAACATCAGGCATCCAATACCAGGAAGGCCCCATATCAAAAGTAAACCCATCTTTTTTAAGTTGACGGGCCCTTCCACCAAGAGTTTTGTTTTTTTCATAAACATCTACTTCAAAACCACTCTTTGCTAAATAGGAGGCAGCAGACATAGATGAAAATCCTGAGCCTATAATTGCAATTTTTTTACTCATAGCTTTACAAAGATATCATAAAAAAGGTGCAGAAAAATCTAAACTTTACAAAGAAATAACTTACTTACAGGCCCAGGCAATCCCTCTTGTTGTTATTTCCCATACCTGCGGTATCTCAAAATTTTCTATTGAGTGGCCTATAGAACTATAAAAAACACGTCCTTTACCGTAATATTTTTTCCAAACGACTGGAATAACAACTCCCTTAATCCATGGATCATGTTTACCACTAAATTTTGTTGTTGCTAGTACTTCAATAGCAGGGTCTACATGCATATAATATTGCTCAGAGGTCAGATTGAAATCATTAATATCTTTTGTAATAGGATCTTTTTTTGTACTAATATTTACTGTATAATTTATACTATCTCCAGGGTGTTGAACAAACTGTCCTCCAACCATATATTGAAAATCTTCATCATTCCTAAATGAATCCCCTAAGCCACCATGGCATCCAGCAAGCCCTACACCATTTTTGATTGTGTTTGTTAAATTTTTTATTTGATTCTCTGATATCTCACTCATAGTTATATGCTGAATAATTAAATCTAATTTTTTCATAAGCTTGGTATTAGTGTATATAGAAGTAGTATCAGAAATGTAAACATTAGCTTTTTTCTCCTCCAACCAAGAGGCTATTTTCTCAGCAAAAAGTTTTGGTTTATGACCTTCCCAACCACCATAAACTATAAGAATATTTTTATCTTTTATATCATTATCCAAGTTCTGAGCCTTTATGAAACATGTTGTAAGAATAATTAAATATGTAAAATTTTTAAATTTGAACATCGCCAATAGTTACCTTTTTTTTCTAAAATGATGAATTTCTTCAACAAACGAAGCACTTATTATTCCTGTTGGGATCGCTACAACTCCAATTCCAATTAGAGAGATAAATCCAGCAAATATTTTCCCCCAAGTTGTAATCGGCACCACATCTCCATAACCTACAGTTGCAAGTGATACAGTAGCCCACCACAATGAAGCCGTAATACTTGAAAATATTTCTGGTTGTGCTTCATTTTCTAAGAAATAAATAGCTGAAGCTGAAAAAAGAATACATAGTAATGATAAGAAAAATGTAAATTTTAATTCATTTTGGACCGCAGATATAGCTTTTATGAAAAGTTTTAAAGATTTGCTATCTCGACCTAGCTTAAATATCCTCGACAATCGGAATAGTCTTAAAATTCTGAAGAAACGGCCATCAATCAAGACAAATTGTTTAATGTAAAAAGGTAATATTGATATAAAATCAACCACTCCAAAAAAGCTAAATATATATGATCTGACTCCCTTCCATTTGGATTTATTATAACTCACATATATTCGATAGAAGTATTCTAATGTGAATATTATAATAGAGATAAGTTCAAAATAATTAAAGCTTTTTTCAAATCTATCTTTAATAAATTCGTGTGACTCTAAAATCATTGCAATAATATTTGCAATAATCAGAACGTAAATAAAAATATCAAATCGATTAAATTTCTTCATAAAATATATTTTAGTTCAAAAGAACATTTTTTTTTTAATAAGTTAATTTTTTAAAGATATTTTTTAACTGTCCATTAATCTATTGATAATAAGACTATTGCTACAAAAAAACCAAGTTTATTCTTAAATGTTTCAAAAAAAAACAAAAAAAATAAACAAAAGCTTTTTCTGTATAACGTTTTTTCTATATCTTTAAACAAGTTTAAATTAAATTTGGTTTCAAAAACGTCTCTGCTGATTACTTCCATTAGTCAAATTCTAAAATCCTAAACAGAGACGTTTTTTCTATTTCTTTTTATAAATTTATAGAGGTAAAAAAAATTGCTATACCTCAAAATCAATGAATTCGATTACCTCGATCACAATATTTTCATTCGTTAAAAATAAGTTTTGGGCATTTTCACAGATGGGAGTTGCTCCCAAGAAAGTTAGCAATGTGAAAGGACTATCTTTTTATAAATTCCTTGGCACTGGTGGTGGTCAGGGTTTTAGTCTTCGCCCAGATTTTTCAACTTATGCATTTTTAGGAGTATGGGATTGTTATGAATCGTACGAAAAATGTTTAACTCAACATCCTATATTCATTAATTACCAAAAAAAGGCTAATACTCAACGTGATTTAGTTTTAAAAAATATAAATAGTCATGGATCTTGGGATGGGAAAAATCCTTTTAAATTAGATTCTGACAATTCTCAAAATAAAGTAGACAAAAAAATTGTTGTTATTACTCGCGCTACATTAAGGTGGAACAGATTACTTTCTTTTTGGAATGCGGTTCCCAAAGCTAGCAAGGCAATAAAAAATACTAAAGGAGTTCTTTACTATAAGGGTATAGGTGAATGGCCTTTTATTCAACAAGCTACTATTAGCATTTGGGATAACTTCAAATCAATAAATGAATTTGCTTATAAAGACCAAATTCATTCTGACATTGTAAAAGCCACACGAAAAAAAAAGTGGTACAAAGAAGATCTTTTCTCAAGATTCAATCTTATTTCCGATAAAATTCAAAAATTGCCATTATGAAAAAAATTGTAATTATAGGGTCAGGTGTTGCAGGATTAGCTTCTGGAGTCCGATTAGCTCTTAAAGGTTACAATGTACATATTTTTGAACAAAACAAATATCCAGGAGGGAAGTTGTCATCTTTTAAACTTAAGGGTTATCGTTTTGATGCAGGCCCCTCCTTGTTTACTATGCCACATTTTATTTCAGAGCTTTTTGAATTGGCAGGTGAGAATACCAGTGATTATTTTCATTTCAAGAAAAAAGATGTGTCTTGTAAATATTTTTGGCAAGATGGAAAGACCTTTACAGCTTTTGGTAGCCAAGAAAAGTTTTTAGATGAAGTTGAATTGAAATTCAACGAACCAAGAGAAAAAGTTATTAGATACTTAAAAAAGGCAAAAAAAAAAATATGAACTGACAGGGACTTTATTTTTAGAGAAATCATTACATAAAATTAAAACATTTTTTTCAGCTTCAACAATTAAAGCAATCTTGCAACTTCAAGTTTTTGAAATTCAAAAATCACTACATCAAGTAAATACAAATGCATTCTCATCTCCTTATTTAATTCAATTTTTCGATAGATATGCTACATATAACGGATCAGACCCATATCAAACACCTGGGATAATGAGTTTAATTCAACATTTTGAAAATTCATATGGGACATTTATTCCTACTAAAGGTATGGTTTCGATTACTGAAGCTTTAGTCGGTTTAGCAAAAAGATTAGGTGTAAAATTTCATTTTGGTTCTTTGGTAAATGAGATAGTCCTTGACAAAAAAAGTGTAAAAGGGATCATGATAGGGGATAAATTTTTTGAATCAGATTATATTATTTCTAATATGGATGTATTTTATACCTATAAAAAATTAATTCCTAAATTAAAACCTCCATTAAAAGTGCTAAAGCAAGAACGTTCAAGTTCTGCGATAATTTTTTATTGGGGAGTTAAATCTTCGTTTAAACAACTTGATTTGCATAATATATTTTTCTCAAAAAATTATGCTGAAGAATTCGAGTCAATTTTTAAGAACAAAACTGTATACAAAGATCCAACTATTTATGTAAATATAACATCCAAGGATGTTTTGAATGATGCTCCTAAAGGCTGTGAGAATTGGTTTGTTATGATTAATACTCCTTCAAATCATGGCCAAGATTGGGATAAATTAGTTAAAAATTTAAGGGCAATAGTTATAAATAAGCTCTCAGAAAAATTGGGTACTTCTCTTAAAGATAAGATTGAGTGTGAAGAAATTCTAACACCAATAACAATCGAAAATAAAACACAGTCATACATGGGAGCATTATATGGGTCTTCGAGCAATAACAAAATTGCCGCATTTTTGAGGCATCCAAATTTTTCTAATAAAATAAAGAATCTTTATTTTTGTGGTGGTAGTGTTCACCCTGGAGGAGGAATTCCTTTATGCTTACTTTCCGCAAAAATTGTTTCTGAAATTATTCCTGATATTAAAAAGTGATACAAAAAGAACATTTTAATAAGTTAAATATATCTATTGCTATTATTTGGCTTTTTCATATTTCAGGTCTAATTGGCATTATTTATAGTAATTCTTCATGGTTTATAAATGCCACTCCTTTGAATTTGGCTTTGAGCTTTTTATTAGTATTGATTAATACTGAGATATCAAATAAAACAGTTTTTCTTGTTTTTATATGTTTTACAGTTGGTATGATAGCAGAAATTATTGGAGTTAATAAAGGATTTATTTTCGGTGAGTACAGTTATGGTAGTGCCTTGGGGATAAAAGTTTTTGGGGTTCCTGTTTTGATAGGAATTAATTGGTGCATTTTAGTATTCACCACGGGATTTATTTCTGACAAATTTTTTCAAAACTTTTGGAAAAAAATTCTATTGGGAATATTTTTGATGCTCTCATTTGATTTAGTAATGGAGCCTGTTGCACCAGTTTTGGATTTTTGGACTTTTAAATCTGGCTTGGCATCTTTCCAAAATTATTTTGGCTGGTCACTAGTTTCCTTTCCCCTCCAGTTTTTTTATCATAAGGTAAATCCAAAAATAAATGGTCTATTTCCTTTTCATTTATTTATTCTTCAGTTTCTATTTTTCACCATACTTTTAATAAAAATTTATTCTTTTGGAATTTAAACATGCAATAATGTCATTTTATATTCGTGTTCTAATAATTATCGCTACTTTATGCTCATCTTGTAAAAATCCGAGTAAGCAAAATATAATTGCTCAAGAGGCTTCAAAAATTGAAAACCAAAAACAAATTAACTATAATATTGATTTAAATCTTTCTGATTACCCAGAAGAATTAATAAAAAGTTATGGGATAGAGAATTGGCAAGAATTTAAAAATCTGCATAATTTATTTAATCAGTTTAGGAGTCTAGATTTTAGAAATGTTGATATCGAAATTTCAAAATTGAGTAAAAGTTTAAAAAAATTACTTTCAAAAAAATTACCAAAAAAGTTCGAAAAACCACAAATAAGAAGTAGACTTAAAGTGGTTCATATGCGATCACAAAAGTCTCATTACTTTACCAAGCATTCAAAAAAAGACTCATTGATTCCTTCTCTAGAAAAATTATACGAAAGCTATAATGCGGTGATTTCAAGAATGTATAGTTTTGAAGATGAATCTAATGAACTTGACTTTTAAAAAAATGAAAATTAGAAGTCAGACTCCACTTTGTTCTTAATCCGATAATCTGAGGAATATATTTGGTTTTGTTCAATAGCAATCTCAATACTTGAGCTGTGTTGAAGAAACTTTTCATTCTGGAACTCGCTATCTCGCAATGAAAGGTATATTTCAAGTAAAAACTTATCCGACTCTAAACATTTGTCCAGGGCATTTGATCTTAACTTATCAATTGATGAAATTAATAGCTGATCGAAATTCAAACGGCTTATTATGAAATCATCATAACCAATTCCAATGTTTTGGAGTTCACTTAGAATTTCTTGAAAAAAACGGTTTCTCAATAAAGCTTGTTTATTGAAATATCTCTTTTTTTCTGATCTGTCAGCATGGTCTGCAGCCTTTAAATACTCGAGTTTTGAATTTTTGAGATGCGTTAGCAGTTTTTCGAGTATTGCGATATATTGATTATTTCTAGACATGATTATTTGTCAATACAATTTAAATAATAGATGCTAGCCTTTTAAAAAATCTGAAAATTTATATTAACAAGTTGTCGACAGAATAATTAAACTTGGTAACCCTAGTGATTTTTTCTCCATTTATAATTCTTACAATTTTTTCACCATTTTCAAATTTGGGATCCTTAAGATTATATTTTTTTGATACATAATTATAATATGATTTTCTTGTTGGATGATCAGGAGAAACTAAATTAAAAAGACCATTTACTTCCTTATTAGTCACTAAAGTAGATATCCCATTTACTGCGTCGTCTTTATGAATAAAATTAATTTTCCCATTTGGGTTTTTAATTATTTTTTTCTGAAGATGATAAATTGGATTTCGATCTTTGCCAATAAGACCCCCTAATCGGACAATTACTGTAGGAATACTCAATTCTTGAATTAATTTTTCACAATTGTATAGTTCTAATGCTGAATGGCTATCTGGTAAACATTTTTCGGTTTCATCAAAAACTCCTCCTTTTGATCCATAAACAGATGTACTGCTTAGGAATATTACTTTTTTTAAAGAACTTGATTTTAGGGAATTTATTAAAGTTTTAATTTTTTCAGTAAAATTTGAATTAGAATTTTTTTTTTTCGGGAGGAACTGAAATTATTAATGTTTCAATATTTTTTATAAAAGACATAATACCCTCTGATTTGTTTTTTTTTAAAACAACTAAATAACCTTCAACTCCAATTTTTTTAATTTTAGACAAACCTTCTAATGTAGTTCTAGAACCTAGAACAGTATATTTTAATTTCTTGAAATTTTTCGCTAGAGAAATGCCAAGCCACCCACAACCTAAAATACCAACTGAATGCATAAAATAAATTTTTTATAATAAAATAAGTGAAATATTATGAATGCTATAATTATTTGTAATCATTTTAATAATTTCGTAAAAAACGTTATATTAGAGACTATAAATATAACTAATTATGCCCGTAAAAAGTTTTCAAGGAGAGCGGGCTCAAATAAAAAGAGTCACCCCAAGTAAATTAATTGTGTCAGATATAATGACAAGACAATTGGTTTTATTTAATCCGGAGCAAAGTATTCACGAAGTAATGAAAACCTTTATTAGATACCGCATCTCAGGTGGACCCGTTGTTACTAAAGAAGGAGTGCTAGTAGGAATAATTTCTGAGGCTGATTGTATGAAAGAAATTTCTGACAGTCGCTATTTTAATATGCCGATACTTGACAAATCAGTTGGNCATTTTATGACTCAAAAAGTTGATACAATTGAATCAANCACNAGTGTTTTNGATGCTGCAGCAAAATTCTCAAAATCAAGCAGAAGGCGTTATCCNGTTCTTGAGAATGGATNTTTAGTTGGACAGGTTAGCAGAAAAGATNTTGTTATAGCNGCATTAAATATGAAAAGTCAAACTTGGAATTCTAAGTNAAAATCTCTTTTGCAACCCTAAATGTATTNGCATGCGCCTCAATTATNGTCTTTATATCTCTTGAATATCCNCCACCCATNCTGCATTGAACAGGAATATTNTTTTCTTTACAAAAAGATAAAACANTCTCATCTCTCTTTTTACAACCTGNAATAGTCATACTCAAACGNCCTAATCTATCAGTTTTTAAAACGTCAACACCACACAGGTAAAAAATAAAGTCAGGTTTTACTTTATTGTATAGCTCAGGAAGAAGAGTTTTTATGTGTTGTAAGTATATACTGTCAGTACAATTATCTTTTANTGGAAGATCAAAATCACTTATTTCTTTACGAAATGGATAATTTTTCTCTCCATGAACTGANCAAGTAAAAACATCTGGATTATTTTTAAATACAACAGCTGTTCCATTTCCTTGGTGAACATCCAAATCTAATATTAATATTTTTTTGACCTGACCTGTGTCTAATAAATATTGAGCCGCAATAGCTTGATCATTGAGTAGACAAAAGGCTTCTCCCTTATCTGGATAAGCATGGTGAGTTCCTCCAGCTATATTCATCGCTATACCTGATTTTAATGCCTTATCAGCACCATGAATTGTACCTCCAGCAATCAAAAATTCTCTACTNATAAGATCATTACTTAAAGGAAAACCAATACTTCTAATTTCATTTTTTGTTAATGATAATTTTAACAAGCGATTTACATAATTTTTGTCATGAATCCTTAATACATGTTTTAACGAAGCTGGTTTTGGTTCAAAAAAGTCTTCGATTTTGTTAGTCCCCTCTAAAAGTAATTGTTGTGGGAGTAGCTCATACTTTTCCATGGGGAACCTATGCTCTTGACTCAAATCAAGTTTAAATGAATTATGGAAAGCAATTGGTATAATGGAGCTCAAATAGGTGATTAATTATTTTTTAATTTCCAAGTTTTTTAAATTTTCATGAAAATAAATTTTGATCAAAAACATTTTCTAAAATTTCAAATCTATCAAAGTATTCAGGGAATAATAAATACAATAAATAGAATTTATCTAAATTTAAAATCCCTTTAATAAGATTAAATCTTCTCAAGATTGATATTACCTTTTTTGTTACTTAACAATTTTGAGCGTTGATTATCAATTTCAATATCCTCAATTTTTTTGAAAAGAAGTGTTGCCTTATTTATTTGATGACCAGATGGGATCAACTCATTTTTCATGAACGCATCATTCCAACTTAATTTAAGCGATTTGATATTTAAAATTGAAAGTAATTTTTCATAAGTAAATGGCAAAAATGGTTCACTAACTAGGGCTAGGCANGCTGTTATTTGTAAAGCCGTATTAATAATTTCTGAAACACGTTTAGGATCTTTATCGATTAGTTTCCAGGGTTCCTTTTCTGCTAGATATTTATTTCCAATTCTAGCAATTTGCATTAGATTCTGACTTGCCTCTCGAAACTTGTATTTTTCAATTGACGANCCAATTTTTTTTGACATTATTCCTATTTGATCTAATATTTTTTCATCTTCTGATAATCGAGATTCGATTTCAGGATTAATTCCATCATAGTATTTATTTGTTAAGACTACTACACGATTTATAAAGTTTCCATAAATCGCGACTAATTCATTATTATTTCTTGATTGAAATTCGTCCCAAGTAAAATCATTATCTTTTGTTTCAGGAGCATTTGAGGTTAGGACATAACGAAGGGTATCTTGCTGATTTGGGAATTCTTTTAGATAATCGTGTAACCAAACTGCCCAATTTTTTGAAGTAGAAATCTTTTCTCCCTCTAAGTTTAAAAATTCATTTGCAGGTACATTTTTGGGTAAAATATANGAGCCNGATGCATGAAGNATAATTGGGAAAATTATACAGTGAAAAACNATATTATCNTTACCTATGAAATGTATTAATTCAGTCTCTTTATCCTTCCAGTANGGCTCCCAGTCAATTCCNTTATTNTAAGCCCACTCTTTNGTAGAGGATATATAACCAATTGGGGCGTCAAACCAAACGTAAAGAACTTTTCCTTCAGCTCCATCGATAGGTACAGGAATACCCCAATCCAAGTCACGGGTAACTGCTCTGGGTTTTAGTCCATTATCAATCCAGGATTTAACCTGTCCGTAAACATTTTGTTTCCAGTCGGATTTATGACCTTTAATTATCCATTCATTTATAAAATTTTCAAATTTGTCAAGTGGGAGGTACCAATGTTTTGTATTACGCATTTTTGGTTTAGATCCACTCAAGGTTGATTGAGGATTTATAAGTTCAGTAGCGCTTAGACTACTTCCACAGCTTTCACATTGATCACCGTAAGCTTCAGCATTTTGGCATAGGGGGCATGTACCTATAACATATCGATCAGCTAAAAATTGTTTTGCTTCTGGGTCATAAAGTTGCTCAGATTCAATTTCTTGAAAAATCTTTTTTTTGTTTAAATCTTTGAAAATTTCTTGAGAAGTCTCATAATGAATTTTTCTTGATGTGCGAGAATAATTATCAAAGCTTATGCCAAACGAATTAAATGAATCTCTTATTAATTTGTCGTAATAATCAATTATCTGTTGAGGTGTTTTATTCTCCATCTTAGCCTTTAATGCAATTGCGACTCCATGTTCATCACTTCCACATATGAAAGCGACATCTTTACCTCTATTTCTTAAATAACGTGCATAAATATCAGCAGGAACATATACACCAGCAAGGTGACCAATATGAATAGGTCCGTTTGTATAGGGTAGTGCAGCTGTTATTGTGTAGCGTTTAGACATTATTTAAGCTAATTTTTTCAAAAGTAATTAAAAGAAAAGCTTTTTCTTTAATAAGCTTAAAATCATTGTAAATAAAATGTAGCTAAAAATTCAAAAAACTATATTGATTAAAATTATTCTGCAATTAGTTTTTATTGAGTAGTTTTAGTTGTATTTGTTTAATATGTAACTTTTTGTTAGAAAAAAGTACTTTTGTATAATAAATTTTAGATGTTTATCAAATGAAAACCATTTCTGCTTCCGTAACAGAATATATTAAAACTAAACCATATTTAGCTTCAGCACTTAATGAAGGGATTATCAATTTGACATCATTAGCAAGAAATATTCATAATGATATTGAAAGTTTGATGAGGAAAAAAGTAAATCAAGGAGCTATAGTTATGTCATTAAAAAGAGTATCCGACGATGCGACGTTTTCAGTAACAAAAAAAAATAATAAGGGTTTTAAAAAATATTGGAGATATAACCGTTCGCTCTTATTTAGTTGATTACGGTTTTCTTCTTTCAGAAACTTTGTTAATTACTCAGGCTAAGCTTCTCAAAGAAATAGAAAATAAAAAAAATATTTTTTACACTTCTTCTAGAGGGGTTTCTGAATCAAACATAGTTGTTAGCCAAAATATTATTTCATTAGTTGACGATCTTTTCAAAAATGAAGTGTGCCATTCAAAAGTGGAAAATTTATCATCTATTACTATTAAGCTTCCAGTTGATAATGTCAAAATTCCAGGGATTTATTATTTTATTTTCCAAAGATTGTCATGGGAGGGTGTTAACATTAGGGAGGTAATATCCACTTCAAACGAATTTACAATTTTAATGAATGAGGATGATGTAGATATTGCATTTAAAGTGATTAAAAATTTAAAAAAAACTTTAGCTTTCCTTCAATAAATTTTGCAGCAAAATAATTATTGCTTTTATATTTTTTACCTCGCTTATTGAGAGTATGAGTATTACGCCATCGGATGTTTTTTTCTGTTTTATTTCAATCCTACCAGACCCTTTTTTAATTTGATTTATCAAATAATCAAAATTTTCACTTTCATAAAATTTACTTTTTTGATCTGCTATAAAATAGCAAAGACATATGCCTTGTTTAAGCACAATTCTTTCTATACCAAGTTTGGATGCTACTCGTTTTAATCGAACAGTTTCTAACAACTCTTTTGTTTCTTTTGGGAGTGGACCAAATCGATCTTTAAGTTTATTTTTAAAATCTTCTAAGGCATTATCATTATTAATTTTACTCAATTCTTGGTATAGTGCTAATCGCTCTCTCACTATATTAATATAATAGTCAGGAATATAAATTTCTAGATCGGTATCAATTTGAATTTCNTCAACATATTGNCCNATNTTATCATTTACATCATTTGAATAAACAGAATTAAATTCATTTTCTTTTAATTCTTCAATTGCTTGTTGTAAGATTTTTTGATAAGTATCAAACCCCATCTCATTAATGAAACCACTTTGTTCACCTCCCAATAGATCTCCAGCCCCCCTTATTTCTAGATCTTTCATAGCAATTTGAATCCCAGAGCCAAGGTTTGAAAATTGTTCTACAGTTTTAATTCTTTTTTGTGAGTCTGAGCTCATAGAAGATAATGGAGGGGTTATGAAATAGCAAAAGGCTTTTTTGTTACTTCTGCCAACTCTCCCTCTCATTTGATGTAAATCACTAAGTCCAAAATTATGTGAATTATTTATAAACATTGTATTTGCATTTGGAACATCTAACCCATTTTCAATTATTGTTGTAGCTACAAGGATATCGTAATTACCATTCATAAAGTTTAACAAAACTTCTTCTAGTTTTCTACCTTCCATTCTACCGTGGCCAACTGCAATTCTTGCATCTGGAACAAGTTGCTGCAACAAGCTTGAAACTTCCACGATATTTTCAACTCGATTATGAATAAAAAATACTTGCCCTTTTCTTTGAAGCTCATAAAGAATGGCATCTTTTATTAAATTCGAATTAAAACGAATAATTTCACTTTCTATTGGATATCGGTTTGGTGGAGGTGTATTAATAACAGATAAATCACGAGCCGACATTAAACTAAACTGAAGTGTTCTAGGAATTGGAGTAGCTGTTAAAGTTAACACATCAATATTTTCTTTTATTGATCTTATTTTTTCTTTAACTGCAACTCCAAATTTTTGTTCCTCATCTACAATTAAGAGACCCAAATCTTTAAATAAAATTTTCTTGTTTACCAATTGATGAGTTCCAATCAAAATATCAATTTTTCCTAAGCTCAAATCATTTAAAATTTTCGTTTTATCTTTTGTAGATCGAAAACGATTTAGATAGTCCACCTTAACTGGAAATTCCTCTAATCTTTTTGAAAATGTTTTAAAATGTTGGAAGGCTAAGATAGTTGTAGGAACTAAGACTACAACCTGTTTACTATTATCTACAGCCTTAAAAGCCGCTCTTATAGCAACTTCTGTTTTTCCAAACCCTACATCTCCACATACAAGTCGATCCATGGGGATATTTAATTCCATATCCCTTTTTATGGCTTTTGTAGCTTTTTCTTGGTCAGGTGTATCCTCAAATAAAAAAGAGGATTCCAATTCCCATTGTAAATAGCTGTCTGGATTGTAGGAAAAACCGATTTTTTGCTTCCTTTTAGCGTATAGTTCAATAAGATCAAATGCAATTTCCTTTACCCTTTTCTTTGTCTTTTGTTTTAATGCTTTCCATGCCTTAGATCCAAGCTTATAAATTTTTGGGACTTTACCATCTTTTCCTGCATATCGGCTTATTTTATGAAGAGAGTGAACACTTAAATAAAGAACATCTCTATCTGCATAAATCAGTTTGATAGACTCTTGTAATTTTCCCTCTACGTCTATATATTGCAATCCACCAAAAGTTCCAATCCCGTGATCTATGTGAGTCACATAATCACCAACATCCATCTGTGTTAACTCTTTAAGGCTCAAAGTATTTTTTTTTCTAAGATCAGATTTAAGTCTATATTTATGATAGCGCTCAAAAATTTGGTGATCAGTGAAACAACACCATTTGGCCTCTAAATCTTCAAATCCTTCAAAAATTACATTTACGCTTATATTATAATGAACTGTTTTTTTCATTTCTTCAAAAATGTCACGAAATCTTTTTGCTTGATTTTCATTGCTACAAAAAATAGTATTAGTGTAGCCTCTTTTTTTATTTTCATTTAAGTGATTAACCACTAAATCAAATTTTTTGTTGAAGGAGGGTTGTGGTGACTGTTTAATAAAAATCTCTCTATAGGCTTTTAACTTATCTGTTTTTTCGAGAACAATAATTGATTTTTTTTGACAACTTTTTATCCAATCAGTGGAATTAACAAATAAATTTTCGGGGGGATAATTTTTGTTTGTCTTAATCTTATCGTAAACACCATTTACATTTTTATACATTTTATCTAATTCAGACATTATCTTATCAAAATCCGAATAAATAAAACAAGTATTATCACTGAAAAAAGAAGTAAAAATTTTACGTTCGTCTGTATTATGATGGGCTGAAATATTTGGAAGTAACTCAACTTCTTCAAAATTTGAAATGGATCTTTGCGAGACAACATTAAAACAGGATAAACGTTCTATTGTTTCATCAAAAAACTCAATTCTATACGGATGTTGGTAAGCAAAAGAAAAAACATCAATTATTCCACCTCTCACTGCAAATTCTCCAGGACTACTTACAAAATCTACACGATTAAATCCCATTTCAAAAAGACGTTCATTAAGAATCCCAAATGGGAAATTTTTATTTTTTTTAAGCTTTAAAGAAATTTTTTTTAAATTTTTTTGTGAAATAATCTTCTCAAAAATGGCTTGGGTGTAGGTTACAATTATTCTTTCTTTATTTGAACTGTTGAGTTTTTTTAAGGCTTCAGATCTTAACAGTATATTTGAATTGTCAGTGGTTTCAGGGGCATAGGGCTGTCTAAAACTTGAAGGGAAATAATTAACCCTGGAAGAACCAACGAGATATTCAAAATCATTTAAAAAGTAAGCAGCCTTCTCTGGACTATCATGAACAAATAAAATAGATTGATTTAAATTTTTGAAAGCTGCTGCTATTCTAAATGATAATCCAGACCCTACTAGTCCTTTAACATGAGTACAATGATTTGCTGAAAAAGCTACTTTCAATTTCTCCTGTGACTCTAACTTATCAAACTTATCTAGCAATGAGTTGATTTTTTTTACCAAAGATAATTTCTTAGATTTTAATCAAGACATTTCCATCACTTCTTTTCCTGTTGTTATGTAAACTTTGACACCTTTAGTTGGTGACAATATGTGTAGTCCAGTAAATCCGCCAAAAGCTGGAAGTATTAACTGATCTTTTGACTTGAAAAAACATGGCATTTTCAACTGCTGTAAACCAGAACCTTTGAGTTTTACTCCTGGGTGGATATGTCCACAAAAAACAAAGTAATCTTTCTTATGAATTGGAAGGTGAGTAAAATAAAAGTCGTCTTCAGTTAAATTTTCTAAAATTTTTATGTTTATTAAGTTGTATTTTAATTTAGGGATAATGTCATGATTACCTTCAATTAAAATTATTTCAAGATTTTGCTTTTTAACCCATGATTCGAATAAGTACCATTCATTGTTTTGCTCACTATGGAAAAGATCACCTAAAAAAATAATACGGGTGGCAGTAAAATCTTTTAACAGTTTTGTAATCTTTTCGTAGAACAGACCTTCTGCTTTTCTTGGTACAGCAATCCCATTTTTCCTAAAATGAGCAACTTTTCCTAGGTGAATATCTGCTAAAAAAAGTGTTTTTTTCTCTTCCCAAAAAATTGCTCCAGTAGGGTGCAAAACGAAATTATGGTTATTAATTTTAATTAAGCTCATGTCATACCCTTTTCGAGTTGGAGAGACATTTTTCTAATACGATCCTCTACACTCTCAGAAGATAGTTTAGTTCTTATTCGATCTGTAATTATAGGAAACGAAAATGGTGTAGGTTGACTGCAATCCCTCCACACGATTGATTGATTTTTAATATTTTCAAACACCTTTGTCATTCGACCACGTTCCATACCATGTTCAAAAGTTTCTTCAATAGCTTGTTGGTACAATAAATTATCAGGTTCGTAATCTTTGAAAACATTGTAAAAAAGTTGAGATCCACTTTGTAGATGTTTACTTTTAATAGGTTTATCAGGAAAACCTTGAAATACTAACCCAGAAATAACAGCTATATCCCTGAAGCGACGTCTAGACATCTCGGATATATTTATACTCTTCTCAAGATCGTCGTTTAAATGGTCTTTTGTTAGTAAATTATTATCTAGAAAGTCGTCTTTTGAAAAAACTTGATCTGATAAAAGCTCAAATCCATAATCGTTAAATGACATGCTAAAACTAATCGGTTTTAAAAGGCTAATTCGGTAGGCTAAAAGGCTTGCCATAACTTCATGAATAGCATATCCCTCAAATGGATAGAATATTGTATGAAATCCTTCTTTAGTTTCAAACCGCTCAATTAAAAATTCATTAGGTTTTGGTATAATTGATTCCTTTTTTTGTTGATCAAAAATGGGAATTAATGCCCTAAATTCTGGACTCTTTTTACTGGTTTTTTTATAAAGTACGTTTTTGAGTAAATCACTAAGATGAGCACTGAAGCTCATACGACCTCCCATCCAAGAAGGGATCCTAGTTTTTTTAGATTTGGATTTACGCACAATTACTTCCATGTTACGAATTCTAATTAATTCCAAGTTACGACCAGAGAAAGTAAATATGTCTCCAGGGATTAGTTTTGATATAAACCATTCTTCAACAGATCCTAAATAACCTCCTTTTTGGTACCTAACTTTCAATGTAGCGTCACCCACTATTGTCCCGATTGAAAGGCGGTGGCGCATTATTATTCCCTTGTTTATTACTTTATAGATTCCATTTTCCAGAATTGTTACTTTTTTATACTCGTCATAATGTTCTAAAGTTTGGCTTCCTTTAACCAAAAAATTTAACATCCACTGCCATTGTTCTTTTTTAATAGTTTGAAAACAAAATGTTTGTTGAATAACAGGGAACAAGTCCTTTTCATCAAAGCCACTTCCAACAGCCAGTGTCATCAAAAATTGAAAAAGTACATCATAACTATTAAGATAAGGAAGGCGATCTTCTATTTGATGTTTTTCGATTCCTCTTTGTAAGGCTAAGGACTCGATTAGCTCCATAGCATGAGTTGGAAGAAAATAAATTTTGCTTTTTGCTTTTGGCTGGTGTCCACTTCTACCTGCTCTCTGAATAAATCGACCTACTCCTTTTGGACTTCCTATTTGTATACAATTTTCTACTGGTGAAAAATCAACACCTAAATCTAAACTTGAAGTACAAACTACTACTTTAAGATTTTCTTTTCTAAGGGAGTCTTCTACCCATAATCGAATTTTTTTATCAATGCTGCCATGATGCATTGCAATATCCCCAGCAAGCTTTGGATTTCCATCTAGAAGATGATGATACCATATTTCACATTGAGCACGTGTATTTGTAAATATTAGTGTAGTTTTATTTTTTTTAACTATTTCTAGTACATGAGATAAAAGATGAATTCCTAGGTGACCACGCCAAGGGAATCTTTCCATATTTTTTGGTAAAATTGATTCAACTTCTATTTTTTTTTTGAATTCTGCATTTACTGTTACAAAAGCTTTTGAAGATCCCAATAAAATTTTACTAGCTAAATCTTTATTTCCAATTGTGGCTGATATACCCCAAACTTTAAGATTAGGAACAAAAGACTTTAAGTATGCAATAGCTAATTCAATTTGAACACCTCTTTTTGTTCCCAGAAGTTCGTGCCATTCATCTATTACAATTACTTTGAGATTCTGGAGCGTTTTTTGGTGATCTTTAGTACTTATTAATAGATGCAAACTCTCCGGTGTTGTAACAAGACCAAAAGAGGGTTTTCGTTTCTGATTCCCTCTTTCACTTTGTGATGTATCACCAGTGCGTAAAGCAATTTTTAATTCAGGGTTTAAATCATTTGTCATTATTTGTATTGCTTTCTGAATCTCTACGGCTAATGCACGTAAAGGAGTTATCCATATTGCTTGAATACCGATTTTATGTTTTTTCACTTTTAATGATTCTTCGATAACACCACCCCATATTGCAAAGGTTTTTCCACTTCCGGTTGGAGCNTGAAGAATTCCATTTTTACCTTCAGAATAAGCTTTCCANCATTNTTTTTGNAANTTTTGAGCATTCCACCCCTTATTTTTGAACCATGATAATACTTCGTTCACCGCAAAAATTGTTTAAGGTCATTAATACTATTTGCATCAGCTATCTTTTTGTCATGACGCCAACGTAAAATCCTTGGGAAACGAACAGCAAAACCACTTTTGTGACGTGATGATGAAGCAATCCCCTCAAAAGCGATTTCAAAAACTAATTCTGGCTTTACTTGACGAACAGGTCCNAAACGATCAATNGTATTTTGTTTTANGAANCTATCAACTTTTTTTATTTCCGTGTCCGNNAGTCCAGAGTATGCCTTTGCAAAAGTTACTAGTTTTTCATNNTNCCAGAGAGCAAANGTATAATCTGTATAAAGGTTAGTTCGTCTACCGTGTCCTCNCATNGCATAAGTTANTACAGCATCNATTGTTTTNGGNTCTGATTTCCACTTAAACCAAAAACCTTTCTTTCTGCCTACAGAATATATTGATTCTTTTTTCTTTATCATTAAACCTTCACTTGATTTTTCATCAGCTCTTTTTCTTTCTTCTNTCACCTNNTTCCAATTCTCAAAAAACATTACCTGAGATAAAAGTATAGGTGCATTATTAACTTTTATTTTTTTATAAAGAGATTCTAAAATTTCTTTTCGTCTTGTTAAATGATAATTCCTTATGTCTTTTCCCTCCCATTCCAATATGTCATAAAGCATTATTACAATTGGAATTTCATCCTGTAATTTTTTCGATATATTTTTACGTCCAATTCTTTTTTGTAAGTCATTAAAATACCCAACTTTATTTTGTTTATAGGGTATAAGTTCTCCGTCTAAAACTGTACCATCTGGAATTAAGCCAACTAGTGAAGCAAACTCTGGGAATTTGTCAGTAATTAATTCCTCTCCACGACTCCACAAAAAATATTTCCCTTTTCTTATTATTAATTGGGATCTCATTCCATCCCATTTGTGTTCAAAACACCAATTTTGAACTAACTCTTTATCCTGGAAGTCTTGATCAATTGGATAAGCTAAAAAAAATGGATAGGGTTGAGAAATTTGATCTTCAGGATTAGGATTAATTATTAGTTCTTCAAAAGTTGTAGTAATCGGTGACCATTGTCCCATTAGACGGTGAGCTAATATATTCTCTTCAATTTTGACTGCTTTTGAAAGAGCACGAGTCATAAGTTTTTGACTTATACCAATACGAAATCCCCCGGTTAGTATCTTATTAAAGACAAATTTTTCGTAGTTATTAAAACTCTTCCAACGCTTAAATATGTAACTTTTTTTCTCTTTTTCATCTTTAGACTTTAAATTAATTATTTCCTTAATACATTCAGATAGTGAAGGTGGTGTTAAATTAATTTCCTGACGAACCGAAAGGGAAATAGTTTCGGCAAGGTCTCCTACAATGTGATAAGATTCCTCAAAAAGCCATTCCGGAACCTCTGCTAATTCTGAGGCCCAAATTCTCATTAAAGTTGTATTAAGGGGACGGGGAGGACGTCTATGGGATAAAAGTGCAATTGCCCAAAGAGAGTCTTTTTTTGGTGTACTTTTAAAATAATTTGTCAGAATTGTTACCTTTTGATTAGTTTTATTAGTACTATCTAATTCTTCAATTAGAGCTGCAAAACGTCTCATTTAAATCACTTCAGAATCAATAGTTTCAACTTCATATTTTGTTTTTTCAGTACGAGCATTCCAACCATTTTCCTTGAGATAACGAGCAAAAATATCCGTGTATCCATGAGTAGCAATTATATCTTCACAACCTGTTCCTTTAATGACAGATAATAACCCTTCCCAGTCTGCATGATCTGATAATACNAATGAACGATCAACAGNACGTCTTCTTCTAGCCCCTCTAAAAGCCATCCANCCTGAAGCATAGCCTGTTGAANTCACTCCGAGTTTTTTTGCCCAGGCGCTNCCCATTACAGCCGGTGGAGCAAGAACCAAATTNCCTTCAATTTCTCCTNTTTTAGTATNACGAGTTATTAATTCAGTTTTAGGGAAGTCGATGAATTGCCGTANNAAATTAGTCATTTTTTCTGTTGCTCCGTGGGTAAAGATTTTTCCTGTTTTGAAATCAATATGTTTTAAAAGCCTTTGTACTTTGCCAAGAGAGTAACCCATTAACAAGCTTGTAACTTTATTTGACTTGTTATTTGCCCACCAATTGTTTATGTCATCGTGAACCCTTAGAGGTTTTTCCCATTTAAAGACAGGTAAACCGAAAGTACACTCAGTTATAAAGGTGTTACATTTAATGAGTTCAAAAGGAGTAGATATTCCATCAACTTGAGTTTTATAATCTCCGGTAAAAACCCATACTTCTCCTTTATATTCAACTCTAATTTGAGATGACCCTGGAACATGTCCTGCAGGGTGAAAAGAAAAATTCACACCATTTATTCGAAATGCTTCACCATATTTTTTACCTGTTACTAAAATCTTTCCAAGTCTATGAGTAATTATGGGTACATTAATTTCATGTGTTATATATCGTTTGCTACCCCATCTAGCGTGATCAGAATGGCCATGAGAAATTATTGCTTTATCTACCCCCCGCCAGGGATCCAAATAAACATCAGCTTGTTTGCAGTAAATTCCANTNTTTGTGAATTCAAGTAGCGGCATTATAAATTTTTCNTTTTCNATTGGAAGTTACGAAAAAGGAAAAAAAAAGTTGATAAATGTCAATAACTCTCTTTCGGGCAACCTTAATATTTTTTTACTTTAGNTTCNATGTATTTAATTTTTGATACCGAAACTACAGGACTGCCAAAACGCTGGGATGCACCCTTAAATGACCTTGATAATTGGCCACGGTGTGTTCAAGTTGCGTGGCAAATCCACGACAAAAATGGTGAGTTAGTCTCTCAAAAAAGTTTTTTAATAAAACCAAGCGGATTTAGTATTCCATATGAATCCGAAAAAGTACACGGGATTTCGACTGCTCTGGCAGATAAGCTAGGAGCTAGTTTAGAACAAGTATTGGATGAGTTTTATAATGCTGTAAACCANGTCGAATTTCTGATTGGACATAATATTTCATTCGANCGNAATATTTTAGGAGCTGAATTCTTACGTTTAGGTTTAAATGATGTTTTAGNAGAAAAAAAGCTTATTGATACTTGTAATGATGAAACGGCAAATTTATGTAAAATAAAAGGTGGCCGAGGAGGAAAATTTAAGTTTCCAACTCTTAGTGAACTATATGTTTTTTTGTTCAAAGAAAATTTTGATGAAGCACACAATGCAGCTGCCGATGTTGAGGCAACTTCTCGTGTTTTCTTAGAGTTATTGAGATTAGATAAATTACACCCNTCAGCTTTTGAAAATCAAAAATTAGAAACAGCTGAAATACTTCAAAAAAGTAATCCTTTTCAATTAATTGGATTAACCCATCAAAATTTTAAATTGGCTTCTAATGCTATTAAAAATGAAAAANCTACTGATAAAATTGATAGTGGTAAAAGTATTTCAGATAGCTATTTANCAGATTNCTCTTTCGTTCATTTACATAATCATTCACAATTTTCAGTCTTGCAAGCCACTTCAAGAATAAATCAACTAGTGGAAGCTGCAGCGAAAGATAATATGCCCGCCATTGCGCTTACTGATCATGGAAATTTAATGGGTGCATTTCATTTTATAAAAGCAATAAATAATTATAATTCTAATGTTAGTATTGATAAAAAAATAAAACCTATAGTTGGGTGTGAATTTTATGTTTGTGATGATCATAAAGATAAAACAAGAAGAAATGANGGATACCAAATTATTTTCTTGGCCAAAAATAAAAAAGGGTANCATAATTTGGCGAAACTAACTTCNTTATCTTATGTTGATGGGTTTTATTATGTACCAAGGATTGATAAAAAATTAGTTGAATTATATAAACAACATTTAATTGTTCTTACAGGGAATATGTATGGAGAAATTCCTTCAAAAATACTNAATTTGGGGGATAGTCAAGCTGAAGAAGCTCTACAGTGGTGGCATANTCAATTTGGAGATGACTTGTATATNGAATTAATGAGGCATGGAGAGGAGGGAGAAGATAGAGCNAACGAACAACTTATTTATTTTTCNAAAAAATATAATATTCCTGTTATTGCTACCAATAACACATACTATGTTAATAAAAAAGAAGCTAATGCTCATGATATTCTACTTTGTGTAAAGGAAGGAGAAAAGCAAGCCACACCAATTGGAAGAGGTAGAGGATTTCGATATGGTCTTCCAAACCAAGAATATTATTTTAAGTCCACTAATGAGATGAAAAGCTTATTTAGTGATTTACCTCAGGCAATAACAAATATTAAAAAACTAGTTGATAAAATTGAACCATTTAAATTGTCTAGGGATGTATTACTACCAAAATTCGAGATTCCAGAAAAGTATCAAATAAAAGAAGACATTGATAGTAAAAATAGTGAGAATAAATATTTANGTTATCTAACCTANAAAGGNGCTAAAGAAAGATATTCTGATTTAACAACTGAAATAAAGGACAGAATCGATTTTGAATTGGACGTAATTGCTANAACAGGTTATCCAGGGTATTTTTTAATTGTTCAGGATTTTATTAGTGCTGCAAGAAATATGAATGTTTCTGTAGGGCCAGGTAGAGGATCTGCTGCGGGTTCTGTAGTAGCATATAGCTTAAAAATAACAAATATTGATCCAATAAAATACAATCTTCTATTTGAGCGTTTTTTAAATCCAGATCGTGTGAGTATGCCTGACATAGATATTGATTTTGACGATGAGGGAAGATCACTTGTTATGGATTATGTAATAGAAAAATATGGTTCTAATCANGTAGCTCAGATCATCACNTATGGAACTATGGCNGCTAAGTCTTCAATACGCGACACCGCTAGAGTTTTAGATTTGCCCCTTGGCGAAGCAGATCGAATAGCTAAACTATTACCCAACATTAAACTGGAAAAAATCTTTAATTCAACACAAGATGAACTTAAAGAAAAACTTCGATCAGAAGAAATATCAAGAGTTAATGAGATTAAGGATTTAGCGAATGAGGATTCAATTTCTGGACAAACAATACAGCAAGCAAAGGTTCTTGAGGGCTCATTACGGAATACTGGTATTCATGCATGTGGAGTTATCATAACACCAGATGATATTACACAATTTGTCCCTGTTGCTACAGCAAAAGACTCGGAATTGTACGTCACCCAATTTGACAATTCAGTTGTTGAAGATGCTGGACTTTTAAAAATGGATTTTTTAGGACTAAAAACTTTGACTCTAATTAAAGACACTGTCAAATTAGTAAAATATAAATATAATGTTGAGCTTGATCCCGACAGTTTTCCGCTGGATGATCAAAAAACTTATGAGCTTTTTCAAAAAGGAGAAACGGTTGGTATTTTTCAGTATGAGTCAGCGGGGATGCAAAAATATTTAAAAGATTTAAAGCCAACAGTATTCGCTGATTTGATTGCAATGAATGCACTTTACCGTCCAGGACCACTAGAATACATACCGAGTTTTGTAGATCGTAAAAATGGTAACGAAAAAATCTCTTATGATTTGCCTGTTATGGAGGAATATCTCAAAGAGACTTATGGAATCACTGTTTACCAAGAGCAGGTGATGCTATTATCTCAAAAGCTTGCAAATTTTTCCAAGGGTGATGCTGATATTTTAAGAAAGGCCATGGGGAAAAAGATTTTTACATTGCTACAAAAATTAAAACCACAATTTATTAATGGGGGAAAA
Organism: Flavobacteriaceae bacterium TMED68; assembly: GCA_002167525.1. Next base: position 53,122 of record NHDV01000024.1, on the reverse strand, counting down.
AAGAACGGTCATCCAGAAGACATATTAGAGAAAATATGGAAAGATTGGGAAGCCTTTGCTGCATATGCATTCAATAAATCTCATTCAACTTGCTATGCTTGGATTGGATTTCAAACAGCCTATCTCAAAGCCCATTATCCAGCTGAATATATGGCAGCAGTTCTTTCAAACAATATGAACGATATTAAACAAGTTACGTTTTTCATGGAAGAATGTCGAAGGATGGGCTTGAAAGTATTAGGGCCAGATGTTAACGAATCATTTTACAAATTTACAGTTAATGAAGACAAAGCAATTCGTTTTGGAATGGGAGCTATAAAAGGAGTAGGACGAAGTGCAGTTGAGACTATTATTAATAATCGAAAAAAAGAAAAATACAATTCTATTTTTGATCTCGTAAAACGAATTGATTTAAGAGCAGCAAATAAAAAGACCTTTGAGAATTTAGTCCTTGCAGGAGGATTAGATTCTTTTGAAAATACTCATCGAGCACAATATTTTAACATAGATAGTGATGGGAGCATATTTTTAGAAAAGGTAATGCGATTTGGATCTAAATACCAAGAAAATTTAAATTCATCCCAAACAAGTCTTTTTAATGAGGAAACAAAAAACTATTACCAAGATTTAACTATTCCAAGTTGCGACATGTGGAGTAATTTAATTCGTTTAAAAAAAGAAAAAGAGGTAGTTGGCATTTATATTTCCTCGCACCCATTAGACGACTTTTATCTTGCTATGGACCATTTTATCTCAATATCACTAAACCATTTAGGTGATTTAGAAAATCATGTCAATAGAGAGCTAAGTGTAGGGGGAATTGTAAATGAAGTGGAACATCTCGAAAGTAGGGCAGGAAAAAGCTGGGCTCGATTTACTTTGGAAGATTTCACAGATCTTTATGAATTTAGGATTTTTGGAGAAGATTATTTGAAATACCGTCACTTTCTGGTAAGTAATCAGTTTATTAGAATCAGATTAATGGTTCGAGAGGGTTGGATAAACAAGGAAACAGGTAAAATAGGATCACCTAGAATACAATATTTAAACTTTGAAATGCTAGAAAACACAATAGAAAATAATGCTAAAAAAATTACACTCAATATAGATGTTAAACAGTTGAAAAAAGAAAAAATTGATGACTTGCAGAATTATCTTAAATCTTTCAAAGGGGATAAACCGTTGTATTTTAATCTATATGATACAGTGAAAAAAGTAAAACTCACAATGAATAGCAGAAAGCAGAAAGTTAAAATTACTTCTGAGTTTCTTAACGAACTGAAAGGACAAAAGTGGATGTATAAGCTAAACTAATTAATTATGGAAATATGTTCTGTGATAAATAAATTTGATTTAAACTCATATACATCAGATAAAAAAAACAGTTAAATTTGGCACATAAAAATTGAATTATGGCATTAGAAATTACAGATGCAACTTTTGAAAACGTAGTTTTAAAATCAGACAAACCTGTTTTAGTCGATTTTTGGGCAGCTTGGTGTGGTCCATGTAGAATGGTAGGACCAATCATTGAGGAACTAAGTAATGACTACGCTGGCAAGGCCGTTGTTGGGAAAGTTGATGTGGATGCAAACCAGGAGTTTGCAGCAAAATATGGAGTAAGAAATATTCCAACGGTTTTAGTATTTGATAAGGGAGAGTTAATTGGAAGGCATGTAGGTGTTTCCCCAAAGACGACGTATCAAGGTGCGATAGACGCAGCTTTATAAAAATCTTTTCATAATTAAATGCTGGCATATACAAAATCAAGCGTATATTAGCGGTCGTGAATTCGGGTCTGGTAGTTCAGTTGGTTAGAATACATGCCTGTCACGCATGGGGTCGCGGGTTCGAGTCCCGTCCAGACCGCTTTAAGATGTTGTGTGTTGTGGAGTAAAGAAATTTACTTTCACAACCAGTGAGAAGCTTTCCTTAATTTTGGAAGGCTTTTTTTGTATTTTCAAAATTCCTTTTATACACTAAAAATCAGTTAATTAGAGATAATTATTGTAATTTTACATTACTTGAAACTATTTTGGATAATTAAGTCAAAAAAAGTTAATCTAACTTAAAATATTTAGTGAAATTTTTTTTGACTTTTTTGTCTCAATTAATTAGTAATTGGTTTTGAAATTAAAAGAAATAAAAAAAATCAAATTATTACAATTAGTTGCATTTGCGATACTAATCTCTATTTCTTCGTTTTCTCAAAACCAGGATAATACATCTCCAACAGTATCCCTTACAGATTCAGATTCGGACAATTTGGTATACAGTTCGAATGTTGTCACAATTACAGCTACATTCAGCGAAGCAATGTCATCCACTCCAACCATAAGTATCACTGGTGAGATATCAAATGCATTAATGTTGCCTGGCAATGATATTGTTTTAAAACAAAATAATGGTTGGGTGAGTTCTTCAGGGAGATTCAATACCAATTCGAATCCATATCTATTTAATAATGCTCTAGAATTTAGTTATATAGACAATCAATATATATACAAAGACTTTAATATAACACCTGGAACTTCTTCAGTCAATCTTATAGTTGATTACGATAAAAATTTCACCGCTGACACCGGGAAAGTTGTTTTAAAATTTTATAATGGATCTTCACATATTTCTGCTAATGATAGTAATTCAGGTACTCTCACAGGCAGCAGTAATCTTCAAACATACCAAGTAAGTTTATCTGTACCAAATAATGCAAATAAAATTAGAGTTGAGCTTCATCAGTTGAATGAGGGAGAATATTGGGCAGGTTCTTATGGATTTAGATTTAAAAATTTGATAGTGACTGGTGTTGAAAATGGTTCTTCAACTAGAGCAGTTTGGACATATCCTTGGGTGGTAGCCTCAACTAACTCTAGTACTGCTATTGTCAGTGTATCCGGATCTGACTTGGCTGGTAATGCTTATTCTGGAACTGATAGTATTACATTCACAGTAGGGGATAANTCAGCTCCTTCTGTATTAATNACNGAAAATGATAATAATAATCTTTTAGCAAATTCAGATGTAGTAACGTTTACAGCCAATTTTTCTGAGACAATGTCTCCCTCTCCAACTATATCTATAAAAGAAAATGATCAGCCTGTGACTTTTTATATTTCAGATTACAGTAGCAATCAGATTGGTATTAATGTCCAGAANAGNAGGTTTGATCAGTTGACTCGAAATTCAAATAGTATTGTTGGCTATACATTTGAAGTGNTTTCNTCTGGGGTGACNTATACTTTAACCTCATTAAATAANCAATCTCAGAGTTGGGTNTATTTTTCTACNACTCCTGAATTTACTCCTGGTGCATCNGGGAGTAATGGAAATTTAGATGTTTTACTTAAAGGGAAAACTCTAATTAACAATGCCTATATGACTCCNATNTCTGGNACNAATTCCTATACCTANAGNTANACTACCTCTACTGTTNTAAATTCAATATCTGCNACNGTATCTGGTCAAGATCTAAGTGGGAACAGCTACTCNGGCACAGAGAGTATAACTCTAANCGTAGACAATGTAAATCCATTGGTATANGGATTCTCGTCTACTGANCANGANTATATNACNACAAGNTCAGGNACAGTTACATANACTGTAAGATTTTCAGAGGATATGGAATCAAGCCCTCAGCTNAATATAGTTGGAATTTCGCCACTAAATTATAGTCAGNTNGTTTCATTGACTTATGTAAGTACAAACAATAGCAACGGAGATTCAACATGGACTTATGGGTGGTCTCCCCCGGATTCAATTACCTCTGGGACTGTATCTATTTCTATCACTGGAAATGATTTAGCGGGGAATCCATATAATGCCAAGATTGAAAATGTTACAGCTTTAAAACATAAAAGACTACGCATCGATAACGTTCAACCCACAGTGAGTTTATCCTCTACAGTCAGTGGTACTGGTGTTGCGCAATCAAATAGTGTCACAATAACGGCGCAGTTTAGTGAGCCAATGACAGAATCCCCAACTATTTCTATTTCTGGCCAAATCTCAAATGCTACGATGTCGTTAGTCTCAACGAATACATTAATAAGAAGAGCAGCACAGCTTTCACTTAGTGATTATGGTTACAATATGATTGCAGTTGGAAGTCGAGATTGGGACGATATATTGGGAGCAAATGTACAGTCAGGAGATTTACTTAATTATTATCTCGAGATTGATGGAGTGGATTATCAAGTAAGTGAAATAAAATTGGGCAGTAAAACGGCTTCTGATTTTTGGTGGTATTTCGCTACAACCCCAGAATATACGCCTGGATATAGTGCTGGGGAGACAACCTATTTCGTAATTAAATCACCCAATTACCAAACTGAACTGTCCAATTGGCAATACTCTTGGACTGTATCATCAACATCTAGCAGCCCTACAATAACTGTTTCAGGGACAGACCTTGCAAGCAATTCAATATCAGGGACGGTAAGTCTTTCTTATAACCTAGATAATCAAAGACCTTACATCATTTCTACAACAATATCTAACAGTCTTAGTCCAGGGCTTATAAGCGCAACTGAGACTAATACAATAACTGTTGTTTTTAATGAGCCAATTAATGCTGAAAGTTTTACCGCCTCAGATGCTACTATAACACCATCAGGTATTTTCACAATTACAGAAGAGGGTTCTCTAGACGACATAACATTTAATGGATTTATTTCAGCAAATGGTTTTTACTCAGGTGTTGTTACTCTTACAATTGCTGAAAATGTTTTAGTTGACCTTGCAGGTAATTCTAATTTGGCCTCATCAACAACTTTTCAGTTTGATAATGTATCACCTACGGTTACAATTATAAGTTCGGATAGTGATAATATTCTTTCACCTTCTTCTAATGTTACAATTACGGCTACATTTTCGGAGTCAATGAGTTCAACCCCAACTATATCATTAACTGGTATAGGAGCAAATATTAGTATGTCAGTTGGAAGCGACAATAAAATATGGGAGTATAATTTCAATACGAGCTCCTCAACTTCCTCAATCACAGCCACCATATCGGGAACGGATTTATACGGTAATCCTTACTCAGGAACAGAAAGTTTAACGNTAACTATTGACAATAGCNCATATCAAATTTCAGGGGCTACAATAAATCAAAAAAANTCNNNAGTAAGTATCACTTTTGATGAAGAAGTTTTCACNGANATNTTAAATGGCNTGGCNACNAATACNTTNACTACTTCTGATTTTTCACTTTCAATATCAGGTGGATCNGGNATAAGTTTAACAAGCACNAATCCNTCTAGTATTTCAAAGATAGGGAGCAGCACCTATAATTTANATATTTCTTTTTCAGGCTATGCTGTTGGTACNGAAACNTTAACTATTTCAATAGCNGAAAACAATATTTATGATAGGGTTGGTAATTCCACTGCTCTTTCTNAAAGTATAAGCTTAAACAGCAACNTATTATTTGATTATGACATTTCAAATACAAACTCATANAATGGACAAGCAACATCAAANANTAANAANANTNTNAATGANTTAAGTGGAAANGGTAANCATGGAGAAATAANAAANNTAGNGAATGTTTATTANGANACTAATCAAAANGCAATGTTCTTTAATGGTATTACNNNAAGAGNNGGAGGGATTGCTATATCAAANCTAAATTATGTTAGNGGTNGTTCAGATAAAATTGAGGAGTTAACAATTTTTGCTANAATNAAAGTTGATTCAAGANCAACNACAGANAGAGCTTCTCATGACGAAAGAATAGTNCTTTCCTTNGANAGATCTTCTGTTTTCCGTTTTTCGGTNGGCTCTGACNNGAANACTTCNGCTAAAGGAAAGTTAGCTTTTCATTTTACAAATTCNGANGCTACCTTNGATACACATGCTGTNAANACNTCTGATCTTAGAGATAATCAGTGGCATAATGTCGCTGTTACTTTCAAAGCTAANNANTCAGGNGGNNTAAAATANTATATTGATGGAAACCTAGTTTATACNCATTCAGGTACTTTTGCNCCAATNTCTAATGGTAGTNATANTGAGACNCCGCGCTTTGGTTANGTCGGTANTGGTTCAGAGGCNACNAGNTNNNNAGGNNCAGNNAGTCACCCANNGACCTTTTCTTTGGNCANATTCAATCAATTAAATATTACAATAANGTTTTNGAATCNTCNNAATTAAATGGNCTAGATACAAATGCNCCNACTGTNACACTNAGTGATAATATTTCGTCAAACTATATAAATGGGTCTGAGACNTTAAGAATAATTTCAACCTTTAATGAAGCCATGTCTTCAAGTCCAAAAATTTCAATTAGTGGGCAGGTAAGTAACCTAACTATGACCTCTTCAACTACNTCNGTTTGGTATTATGATTGGAATGTTCCAGATTCATTTAATGGAGAGGTAACTGCTACAGTAACTGGAACAGATTTGGCTGGAAATTCTTATTCTGGAACAGATAGTATCACCTATATTGTCGATAACATTCTTCCAACAGTATCACTTGCCGATACAAATTCAGGTAATATAATTACAAACAGTAATCAAGTTACTATTACTGCAACTTTTAGTGAGCCAATGACAGTCACTCCAACAATTAGTATTGCTAATGTAATNACGAATGCNGTAATGTCTCCAACTTCCTCAGCCAGTGTTTGGACTTATCCTTGGGTAGTTTCAACTACTTATAGTGGAATCATAACAGCTACCGTTTCGGGATCAGACTTGGCTAGAAATTCCTATTCAGGTGGAGACAGTTTATCTTTTAATCTTGACACCAAAGCACCCGAAATAGTTTCATTGTCAATTAATAATTTAAATAACCAGCTTATTCTCAATTTTTCAGAGCGGTCAACCTTGCATAATTTGTCTAGTAATAGTTTTACAGTTACTAACACATCAGACTATTTTAATATTGGTGTTACAAGTGGAACGGCAACTATTACAGTAAACAGCATGACTTATAATGCAGACACCGACAATACCAAATATGTATTTGGAATTAACGTTAATGGAACACCAAATGGTTTTGAAATTATTACAATCACACCAAAAACAAATAAAGTTTTAGACGCTATTGGTAATTATTCTTTAACTACTCAGAGCTCTAATACTGTAAACTTAAATAACACTCTACCTGTTATTTCTAGTTTAGAAATCAATGAAGCCAATACCCAAGCAGTAATAACTTTTAGTGAGTCCGTTTACAATAACGTATCTGGATCAGGAGCTATACAGGCAAGCGATTTTCAATTCAGCTTGTCCTCTGGAAGTGCAACTCTTTCAAGCACAATACCTATCTCTGTAACAAGCAGTGGAACTCTAAGTTATATCTTAGGCCTATCTCTCCAAGGTTTAGCTTCAGGACAAGAAATTTTAACTATTAGCCCTGTTTCAAATTCGATTTTTGACAGTAAAGGAGGACAGGTCAATTTATCATCACCACAAAGCAATACAATAACTTTAAACGATAAAGCAAGCCCTGAAATAACGGGTGTTTCAATAGGTGGGTCAAATGAGTTTATAGATATTCAATTTAGTGAAGGCGTCTACGGAAATGCTTCTTCAAATGCTCCAATTTTAGCATCAAGTCTTGGCGTATCACAAATTGCAGGAGGTATTGTTCCTTTAAGAATTTCACAGATTACTAATACATCAGGTGGGCAATTGTCTGGAGGAGAGAATATAATAAGAGCTACGTTAACTCAATCACTAGATACTAGTAATACTTTAGTAGGAGTAATACAGGCAAATAATCCAGTATCGATTGATATTAGTAGTACTAACATATTTAATAGTTTATCTGGGCCGAATGACGATCAAGTTTTCCAAGTTCTTNTAANAAANNCAAATATTTATGATATTTCAGCAAATCAAGTATCACCGACACAAAGGTTAAATTATATCAGGCCNAACACNATNAATCNAGTCATACCATCATCCCCTAACATATTTAGATTAGGTGCGCCTGTAAAGGTAAACCCACCACCAATTGTAATNACAAGAGTAATAAGATTTAAAGAAAAACCAGAAAATGGAAAACTTGTAGGAGAAGTTAATGCNTTTGATCCTGAGGGAGAAAGTTTTACATTTCTTAATCAAAGTGATCTTTTTGATGGTTCACTTCAGATAGACGAGCAGGGNAAAATAAATGTAATTGATGGTACAAATCTTAAATATGATTCTGATCTTAATGCAGCAGAATTTAAGTTTATTTTAAAAGATAGTGAAAATGAAGTTGAGTACTCGGTATTAATTATTATACAGAAAACTCATCCCGAGATAAAAATTGAATATTTTAAAGTGGATGAAAATGCACCGGTAGGATCAGTTGTAGCAAAAGTAAAATTTAAAGATCCGCTTAATCCTTCTGAAATAATTCCTTTTAAATTTCAAAGCTCTGATGGTTATCTTGAATTTAATGGTGAAGAAATAGTGACAANAAGGGAATTAGATTATGAAACCTTAACTGAGCATTGTTTTAATATTGAGGCTATTGGTTCACCAAAAGAAGATTTATCTGAGAATAGATATATTACCAGNCTTAATGAATGTTTTCAGGTAATAGACTTNCCTAATCAAAAATCTGAAAGAAAATTCTTTATCTCGATTTTTGGCCTTCCAAATAATTCGAGTTCTTCAAAAGTTGATCACAGAAGATATTATAATCCGCATAACAAAAATGTTGGTAAATGGAAAGTAAAAAAGAGAATTAAGGGAGGTGCTGATGCTGATAAATTTACAATTAGAACTGCATCGAAAGGCGAACAGAAAAACAGTCAGTATAATGAAGAGGAGACAGAAGATTACTTAGAATTTATAAAAACACCTGTATTTAGCCCNCCTGGAGATGCAAACCAAGACAACATTTACGAAGTAGAGGTTGAATATATTAATACTGCCGACGGTGAACCTGAAGTGCCGATTGGGGTAACCCAAACTAATATTCAGGTGCCCGAGGGAGGTAAAAAAGCAATAGAATTACAAGCAAGACCAGCCCTACCAACAGATGATACAGATGGTGATGGTGTTTTTGACATTTATGATAACAGCCCATTGGTATATAATGTTGACCAGACTGATGAAGATGGTGACGGCGTTGGAGATGTTTCTGATGATTTTGATCATGACGGNGTTTGGAACCCNTTTGATACATGTCCTGATACCCCATTAGGTGAAGTAGTAAATTTAAGTGGTTGTTTGATTTATTATGTTCCATCAAATAATTTCAGCCTCTCTAAAATTGAAAAGTGTGCTGGCGAAAACTCGATTCGATTAGATGTTCTAGACTCAACAATTACCTATAATATTTCGGTAAGTGGAGCTGTAAACAAAACTGAAAGTTTTACTGGCAACACTTGGAGTTTAGATAAACTCTCTGGGGGTACATATTCAATATGTGTAAACATTGAAGGGGTTAGTTATTTAGAATTTGAAAGATGTTTTGAACTAAATATTTCTGATCCAAAACCGCTTGTTGTTAGTGGAATTTTTGATAAATCAAATCAAACGGTTACTTATGACTTAAGTGGGGGCGATGTCTATAATATTTCTCATAACGGCAAAACAACTCAAACTCAAAGCAGTAAGTATACCATATCATTGAATAAAGGTTTAAATAAAATTAAAATATCAACTGGGATTGAATGTCAAGGACTATATGAAGATAATTACCTTAATTCTTATGAAGTTAAGTATGCACCAAATCCAATAGAGAATTATTTAGATCTTTATTTTGGAGGCAATGACGATTTTATTGAAATTGGTATTTATACAGTAAATGGTCAACTGATTGATATTAAAAATATTAATCTTCCCTTTTACACTAGAAACTACCGATTAGAAACATCAAATTATAAACAAGGAGTTTACATAATTAAAATGAGTGGAGCTACAATAGACCAATCTATACAAGTGATAAAAAAATAAAATGAAAAAAGAGAAAATATTTTTCGGGATTTTAATGTTAATATTTTTGAGCTGCTCAACAGATTCCGAATCAGAATCAGAATCAGAACCTGAAATTTTGAACCCCCTAGCACCAAGTCTATTGTTCCCAGAAAATAATGAAGCTTGCCTTGACGGGACATCAATTAATGATACTCAAAGTAGTGTTGACTTTTCATGGACAAATGCTCAGAATGCATTTTCATATGAAATAATAATTACAAATTTATTAACTCAAACTCAGGAAACATTTACAAGTAATGTAAACCAAACCAAAATAACACTTATTAAGGCAGAGCCTTATAGTTGGAAAGTAAAAAGTGTAGGTGGTGTAGGTTCAACTCCNTCCGAAAGNGAGCAATGGAAATTTTATTTAGCTGGAGATGCAATTGTAAATTATGCACCATTCCCAGCCGAATTAATATTCCCGAGATCTGGTAAAAATGTAACACCTGGAGTTAANAATCTTATTACNCTTTCTTGGACAACATCTGACGTAGATGGAGATCTCTTAAAATTTGAAGTCTATCTGGATGATAGTGACGCTTCAACATTAATTGAATCCATTGACTACAATGCAGAGAACACCTCACTCGAAATAGAGGTTCAAAACAACACAAAATATTACTGGAAAATTATTTCGATAGATGCAAATGGTAATCAGTCTAACTCGGGAGTTTATGCGTTTAGGACAAATTGATTTTAATTCACTAAATAAATAGAATAATAATTGTCATAATTACTCCAGCTAAAGAGAATATAATTCCTTTTTTAAAGACAGTAGTGTTTGGGAGGAACATCCAAAAAGATGAAATTACAAAAAACATCAAAGACGCTCCAAAAAAAATATTTAGCCAATAAACAGGACTCTGCGTTGTTGCTTTATGAAGCCCTTGCATTTTTTTTAGAATATAGGGCACTTCCTTTTTCAAATATCTAGTTTCTCCTGTTAGCCTATTATATTGACCATCTTCAAAATAATAGATGTCCCCTTTTGAATTTNTAAACTTAAGGTTTCTTATCTTTAAGTCTTTACCTAGTTCATTTTCATTTAACTTCGGTCTATGCTGAGTTTTAACCTCAGTTACTTTTTTGAAAGTGTCAGTTCTTCTAAATATAAGTGTAATCCCGCTAACAGAATAAACTGCCATTATTCCCACAAGGTAATATCCAAGGTAGCGATGGATTATTCTAAAATAAATACTTGCTTTTTTTTCCATTTACATAGATTGTTTTTTACTTGTAGATAGTTGCGCAAAAGTAAAATCAATATAATAATTAAACAATTTAATTTAGAATAAGTTTAAATAAGATAACGAGTTGTTAATTTATGTTACTTTTTAGGTATTNNTCACGGATCATTTTAGCTGTCATATAATTNTTTTGGTGANTCCATCCCGGAGGATAAAAAATGTAACGTAACTTATTTAGAATTCCAGGTGCCCTAGTAACATCTTTTACTAAATGAATTATTTCGCCAAAGTAGACTTGAACAAAACTTCCCGAATTAATTTGACGTGTAATTCCATAATCTATTTCCATATTTATGTCCTCTTCTTGATAAGTACCAAAAATACGATCCCATATATTTAATAGATTACAATAATTGGTATCAAGATACAAAGGGTTTCTTGCATGGTGAACCCTGTGGTGAGAAGGAGTAAGCATGACTTTATTTAAAAATCCAAAGCGAGCATCTTTTACAAGATTCTCACCCACATGGATAAAGGCACCATAGGTTCCGTCAATAAACATAATTGTAAAAAGCATTACAGGGTTCACTCCCATTAAGATGCATATGGAAGTTCTAATAAAATCTGCATAAGGTGCTTCTAGGAAAAAATGTGCATGAGACACACTCAAATTCATTTCTTCAGGGCTATGGTGGGTGGCATGGAGACACCAAAATAGTCTTACTTTGTGGGCTAAGAAGTGATATATAAAATGAGCAAATTCCCAAATAATATAACCATATATAAACCAATACCATGTCATAGTGGTTTTAAAAAAAGAATAAGGCTCAAGAAAACCGATGCAAAAGGCTACCATACCAATAGAAATAAATCTTCCTATAATCCTATTAAATAGATAAATCAAAAAAATAACCTTGTAAACTTTTGTTTGTGGTTTTTTATATACGAAACCTAAAAAAAGTTCTAGAAAAATTAATAGTGGTACAATTGGTATTATAAGTGCTACTATTCCATCGTAAGTCAAAAACGAAGCATAGTCATGATCTTTTAGAATATCGAGGAATCGGTTTACTCCGAAAAAGCCAATAATTTCATTCCAGATTGATTTTAGGGCAGTCATTTTTATATAATTTTCACCAAATTATAATTATTTAAACTTTGATTAAAATTTCTTTTAAATAAAAATTGAAATTAATTGCTTTTAACATAACCCAATTATGATAGGTTATTTCAAAATTTAATTATAGTTTCGCAAAAAAAATTGTTAAACAAATAAGTCTAAAATTCTTTAATATAATATTAAAAAATAAAAATGTTTAATTTTTTTAANGGTATTATTGAATTTCTAGCTTAATAATTAAACGAATGTCTAAGAGTAACTCTTTAAAAAATACAAGAAAATGGATACTTTTTATCTTAGGATTTATTGTTATTGGATTATCTTTTCAACTCACAAAAAANATATTCGATAGTAATCCCCCTACTAGAAAAAAAGCGGGTAATACAATCAAAGATGCTTATACAACTAAAGTTAAAAATGGATCCTATCAAGTTCAAATTCCATCAGATGGTGTTTTAAGAGCATATAAAAGAATTCAAATCACCGCACGTGTACAAGGTATTCTTAAAACAATAAAACCCTTATTCAAATCGGGTCAAGATTATAAATCTGGACAAAATATAGCAGTAATAGAATCCTCAGAATATAGAGCAAATGTTATTGCACAACGTGCAGCTTTATATAACTTAATTACCTCAGTACTTCCAGATCTTGAACTAGATTTTCCTGAGGCCTATTTAAAGTGGAATTTATATCTAAAAAGATTTAATCTTGAAAAACCAGTGCCTCCTTTACCAGTAATGAATGATAAAGTCAGGTTATTTGTATCTGGGAGGGGAATAATTTCATCATATTATTCCTTACAAAACTTAGAAAAAACACTTACTTTTTATAAAATAAAAGCACCATTTAATGGAGTTTTAGTGCAAGCTAATATTACAGAAGGATCATTAATAAGACCAGGCCAAGTATTAGGTGAATTTATAGCACCTGGTGACTACGAGTTAATGGTTGCTCTTCCAAAATCGTATGTATCTAATATATCAAAAGGGGCTGAAGTTAAAGTAAAATCAATAGATACAAATCAATCATTTGCTGGGGAAGTTTCACGAATTAATGCAAAAGTAAATAGTCAAACTCAATCAGTTGAGGTTTACATTCGAATAAAAGACAAAAATCTAAAAGAAGGAATGTATATGGAAGCACAAATTGAAGCAATGGAATTTAGTAATGTTTTTGCATTGGATAGAGGCCTTATAAATGGATCAAAAGAATTATTCGCAGTTAGAGAAAATAAACTTATTTCACTTAAGATTAACCCTATTCATTATACGGAAACTCAAGCTATAGTTGAAGGTTTAGTCGAGGGAGAGGAAATCATATCACAACCCATAATTGGTGCATATAATGGTATGGAGATAAATCCAGTTGATCAAGAACAAAATTAAGTAGGATTAGTGAAAAATATTATTAATTATTTTATTCGTTACCACGTAGCTGTAAATGTTGTTATCATAGCATTTTTGTTGTTTGGAATTTTAGGCTTGAGGTCACTTAAGTCGTCATTTTTCCCACTTACAGAATCACATGTAATTCGTATTGCAGTTATTTATCCAGGAGCCTCCCCAATGGAGATTGAAGAAGGAGTAATTTTAAAAATTGAGGACAATTTAAAAGGACTTAGGGGGGTAGAACGTGTGACTTCAGTTTCAAGCGAGAATAGTGGGAATATTACTGTTGAAATCGAAGAAGAATTAGATATAAACTTCATGTTACTTGAAGTAAAAAACGCTGTGGATAGAGTACCGACCTATCCAACTGGTATGGAGCCATTAGTTGTATATAAACAAGAACCCACTAGATCAACAATTAATTTCGCTTTGACTGCAAAAAATCAAACTCTTCTTGAACTCAAACAAATTGGTCGTCAAATTGAAAATGAATTAAGAGCTATTCCAGGAATTTCTCAAATTAGTGTTTCTGGATATCCAGATGAAGAAATTGAAATTGCTGTTGATAGGAATAAGCTTTTGGCTTATGACTTAAGTTTTAATGATGTTTCACAAGCTGTGGCAAAATCAAATATCATTATAACTGGAGGAAGAGTAAAAACAAGAGCAGAAGAATTTTTAATTAGGGCCAACAATAAATTTTATTACGGTAATGAACTCTCTAAAATAGAAGTTTTATCTCAACCTGATGGAACCAAAATTTATTTGAAAGATGTTGCCAATATTCAAGATAGGTTTTCAGAGACTCCAAATAGGAGTTTTTTGAGTGATGACGTACTGATTAAAATTTCAGTTAGCTCAACAAATTCTGAAGATGTGATTTCTTCTTCAGCGAAGGTTAGAAAATATATTGAAAATTTTAATAATCAGAATGAAAACTCAAGGCTTGAAGTTTTAACTGATGCCTCTGAGACACTTAATGGCAGAAATAGACTATTGATAGAAAATATTTTCCAAGGTATGATTTTGGTATTAATATTCCTTTCACTTTTTTTGAATTCAAGACTTGCTTTTTGGGTAGCTTTTGGTCTTCCAGTTTCATTTTTGGGAATGTTTATTTTCGCTCCTTTAGTTGGTGTTACGATCAACGTATTATCAACTTTTGGAATGATAATCGTAATAGGAATACTAGTAGATGACGGGATTGTAATAGCTGAAAATATTTATCAACAATATGAAAAAGGTAAAACTCCCTACAGAGCTGCAATTGACGGGGTACTTGAAGTTATCCCTCCGGTTGTATCTGCAATTATTACAACCATGATGGCTTTCTCACTTTTTTTATTTTTAGATGGAAGGATTGGAGAATTTTTTAGTGAAGTTTCAGTTGTGGTGATGTTAACCCTTTTTATTTCACTAATTGAAGCACTAGTAATTTTACCAGCCCACTTAGCTCACTCCAAGGCACTAGTAAAACTTGAAAAAGAGCCAAAGACTTTAATTTCAAAGGCATTTAAAAAACTGAGGGATTTTAATAAAATAGGGGATAAGCTTATGAAATTCATGAGAGATAGGTTTTATTTACCCTTTCTTAAATTTTCTTTAAACAATCGTTTTCTTATAATATCAATGTTTATTGCATTTTTTTCCCTAACGATTGGTTCATTCGGTGGGGGTATCATTAGAACTTCTTTCTTTCCTTCCATAGCCTCTGATAGAATTTCCATAAATCTTGTTATGCCAAATGGGACAAATGAAAGAATAACAGACTCAATAATTACTATGATAGAAAAAAAATCTAAAATTGTAAATAAGGAATTTACAGAAAAATATCTAAATGGAACAGGGAAAAATCTTTTTGTAAATTCTATTAAGACTTTGGGGAATGGTGCTTCAAGAGCTAATCTTATAATTAATCTTTTACCAGGAGAACAGAGGCCTGACCTAATTAGGGCTTCTATGGTCTCTTCAAGAATATCAGAACTTGTAGGTCCGGTAATAGGGGTTGAGAGTATAGTTTTTGGCTCTGGTTCAAATTTTGGAGGAAAACCCGTTTCAGTTTCTCTACTATCAAATAATATAAATGAATTAAAAANNGCGAAAAATGAATTAAAACAAGCTCTGATTTCTAATGCACTNCTGAAAGATATTGANGATAATGATCCAGCAGGAATAAAGGAGATTAAACTAAAACTTAAGGAGAATGCTTATTCTTTGGGGTTGGATCTTAGATATTTAATGAGTAGAGTGAGAGCAGGATTTTTTGGTGTTCAAGCTCAAAGGTTTCAAAGAGGTCAAGATGAAATTAGGGTTTGGGTACGCTACAAAAAAGGAGATAGGTCATCAATTACTCAACTAGAGGATATGAAAATTGATTTGCCAAATAAAGACTTCATTGCCCTAAAAGAGGTAGCAACTTATTCGATAGAAAGAGGAGACGTATCAATAAATCATCTAGACGGAAGGAGAGAAATTCAAGTATCAGCAGATCTCAAAAATTCTGAAGAATCTTCACCAACTGATATTATGAATGATATAAGATACAATATAATGCCTAAAATCCAAGCCAAATATCCGACAGTGAGCGCATCTTATGAAGGACAGAATAGGGAGGCATTCAAATTAATTAATTCACTCTCTTCAGCAGGGATTCCAATCCTTATCCTTATATACATCACTATAGCTTTCACTTTTAGAAGCTTTTCTCAACCAATACTTCTATTTTGTTTAATGCCTGTTAGTTTGATTGGCGTTGCGTGGGGACATTGGATTCATGGTTTTCCAGTTAATATTCTTTCATTATTAGGAGTCATTGCACTTGTAGGTATTATGGTAAACGACGGTCTTGTTTTGATAGGAAAATTTAATAATAATTTAAAACAAAATTTTAATTTCAATGAAGGACTTATAGATGCTGGAAAATCAAGATTTAGAGCAATTTTCTTAACTACTGCAACTACTGTTGCCGGACTTACACCTTTACTTCTTGAGAAAAGTAGACAAGCTCAATGGCTGAAGCCGATGGCGATTTCGGTTTCTTATGGAATAGCATTTGCTACAATTTTAACATTGATTCTATTACCAATATTTATATCTCTTAACAATGATTTAAAAGTAATTTTTAAGTGGCTAGTTTCTGGAGATTATCCTGATAAAGAGGTCGTTGAAAGGGCTATTATTGAAAAGAAAGAAGAACAAAAAATGGATCAAATGAATAATGCTGAAAACTGAAATTATGAATAAGGGTTTCATTTTATTATTTTTTGTTATCATATTTATTAATACTTCAGAGGCACAAGAAAAGCTAACAAAAGAACAGGCCCTAGATTTGGCATTAGAGAATAATTTTGGTATTCAGGTTTCAAGAAATAATACTGAGATTACAAAAAATAATAGTAATATTCTAAATTCAGGATACTTGCCTACCGTTTCTTTTTCTGGAGGTGGTAACTACATAGGATCAGATTCTGAAATTGCATTTCCTGGACAATTTGATGATCAAGGAAACCCTATTCCTAATAGAATCTTTGAGGGTCAAGAATCTCAACGCTATAATGCTAGTGTCAATTTAAATTATACNCTTTTTGATGGTCTGGGAAGAACCTATATTTATAAGCAACTAAAAGAACAATATGCCCTTAGTGAATTGCAATTAAGGGAGACANTTGAGTATTCNATACTCCAGCTTTTTGAGGTTTATTTTAGTATTGCTCAGTTTACAGAATCAAGTAGAATTTTTAAACAAAATTTAGAAGTTTCAAAAGAACGTCAAAAAAGAGCACAAAGTGCATTTATTCATGGGCAAGGAAACAAACTAGCAGTTTTAAATGCGCAAGTTGATGTAACAAATGATAGTATTAGTTTGATTCAGGTTAATCAGCAATTAGATAATTCAAAACGTGATTTGAATTTACTTATGAATCAACCTATTGATAAGAATTATATTGTAGAATTAGAAGTAAATTTTATTCCTGAAATCCAAATTGAGTCTTGGATAGTCGCAGCACCTGAAAAAAATGTAGAACTTCTTAAACAAAAAAGCAATAGTCAAATTAATTCTTATGACATAAAGATAAATCAGTCTGGATATTTACCCACAGTTGGACTAGTTGGATCATATGGTTGGAACTTGAATAAAAGTCCAGCGACGGCTTTTTTCCCAGGAACAAACAACACAACCTATTCAGTTGGAGTTGGAGCCAGTTTGAGTTGGAATCTATTTGATGGTGGTAGAACTACAACTCGTGTTAAGAATGCTAANCTAAATTTTGAAAATCAAGAATTAATTGCACAAGAGGCNAAANTAAGTTTCGATAGGGACTTGTTAAATGCNTTACAAAATTATAGAAANACNAAAGAAATTTTTGAAATCCAAAAAAAACAAGTTGAAACTGCCACTTATAATTTTGATCGATCAAAATCTCAATATCAATTGGGCTCAATNACTGCTATAGAATTTAGGCAAGCCCAAATAAACTTAGCAAATGCAAAAAATCAAAGGGCTATAGCAAAGTTTCAAGCTAAACTTTCAGAATTGCAATTGATACAATTAACAGGGGAACTCTTAAATGTTGATATTTAAAAACATTTTACCAAATACTATTGGGATAATATCTTTTAGGTGACTGGAATTAATAATTGCTCAAAAAATCCTCCAATTTTTCTANTNCTATCAACAAAATGAATTTCTAAAATCCAATGTCTAGTNTTTCCTTTTTTATCTGAAGTATTCATGTCAATTAAATTATCCGGATGGATATAATTAGTTTTATTTTCTTTTTCTAGCTTTTCATGAGGAAAGTGACCGATTAAATGACCTGCTATTTGACCACCAAATTCCCAACCCATAGATTTAGCTAGTTTACAGCAATANTTATACATTTCACAGCCAGTTATAGCCTTTTTTGAATGATAAAAAATATTTGCTTTTCTCCATGCAATCTCAATATCATTAGCTAATTTCTTTTTCAAAGAATCATTGCCTAAAACATAAGTTCTTCCATAGTCGGCTTCCCACTCTTCAAATATGGGTCCAAAATCTAAAAACACAATATCATCTTTTTGAACTATTAAGTTTTTNGGATTCTCGTTATAAGGGTAAAGAGTGTTAGGNCCCGATCTCACGATTCGTTTATGCCAATATTTTTTAATTTTAAACATTTCAAAAGCCAAATCATATATACTTTCNTTAATTTCTTTTTCGGTTNGTCCTACACGAATTAGACCTCTATTTTCAATTTCCTCAAATAATTTGGATGCTTTTTTCTCAGCTTCTATTAAATGAGTTAATTCATGTAACATATTTANTAAGTAAAAATGGCATAAAGACTTCGAAAAAAAATAATTAGTTGACTAGAAAAGAATTTTTAAATTCTTTATATGAGTTTATTGAATTCTTGATAATATCTTCCCTTTTTTTATTTTTATTCCTCTTATAAAAATCACTTGCAACAAGTCCAATATTCATATCTAAATTATTCCTACCCCAAATAAGAAGATCATAAATAAGTGGATAAAGATTTATTCCCGCATCTGTAAGATAGTATTGCTTAATTTTTTTATTTTTTGGATTTAACCGATATTTAATAAGATTATATTTCATTAATTTTTTAAGACGATCAGAAAGAATATTTGTAGCGATATTTTCAGGTGCTTTTTTGAAATCAGCAAAAGTGATGCTGCCTAGAAAGAAATTTCTAATTAAAATTAAAGTCCAACTATCGCCAATAATTTCAAGCGAGGTGCTTATNGGACANGAAGATCTTTTATTTGCAACTTTTATCATTTGTTAATANTNANAATNNGTTTGAAATTTTTTGGCCTANNTCAAAAAANCNTTTCAAAGANTTNTTATGCNANGTTTNNAACTTTTAATGAATTTNGNTCAAGGTCTNATTCAAANAAAAGAATNNTATNTAANACNCATAAATATAGGAAATTTTCTTTTTATATCGATTTTAACTAGTTAAAAATTAGTTAATTATAGAACGTNAGATTAGTATGAATAAAAACAATCATAATCACTATATTTGATATTATAAAAGCTGTTTTTTATGAGATTCCGAATTTCTATATTTATTTTATTNGCAACCATTATNTCCAAAAATTCTTTAGGGCAAATTGTTACTGTTAAAATTGAGGACTTTGTTACTCAACATAACGGTTTTGAAGAAAATGAAGAAGGAGAAATTAATCCGATAAATTTGAAGGAAATAAATAAGAGAGTTCGTTTTTTTATTGAAGAGAAATATCCAAAAATAGTTGATTTNACAAGAAATATTATATGGGACTCATATGGAACTTTTTTAAGCCCCTCTGACAGATATCATTCACACACTTTTATTGTACAAGTAAAAGTTACCGATGTTGATCGTTTGAAATATTTAGAGGTTCAATATGACCCTTATGAGAAAAAAGTTACTGGGAATTTTCAATGGATTCCAGAAGATGAGGAGTTTTACTTGGTTGATGAACAAGTACAGGAGCAAAAACTACTTCCAAATCTTAAAGAGTTGGAATTATCAAATCANGATAAAAANCCAAGCCTGAATGACTTCATTAGTGAGCATCAAGGTTTTATCGACGAGAGGGATAGACTAAATTTGAGTGAAAATGAAATTGTACCTATTAATGTAGCCAAAATAAATAAACTAATTCGTTCGTTTAATGANACAAACTATTCTAATGTAGAATACACAAGAAATATAATTTGGGATTCCTACACAACTTTCTTAAGTCCATTTGATAAATATAATTTTCATGTTTTTATTGCTCAAGTAAAGGTAGAGGGAATAAATNGNTTGAAATATCTTGAAGTTTTTTATAATCCAGCTACCGAAAAAATTACAACTGATTTTGAATGGATTGAATCTGATGAAGAGTTTTTCAGAGTAGTAAAAGCGCAAGAATCAGATTCCTAGTTTTAAACAACCCTTGCTTTAAATTTTTTTAAAATATCTCAGTATAAAATGAAAATAAATCGATANGTAATATTTTTTTTTCTTATTTGTAACTCTGTTTTCTGTCAGACAATAGATGGGAATAAAATTTCTCAAATTTATGAGGTGCGTAATTCAAATGCTGAGGAAATATTTTCTAAAATCCATTTTGCTTTATGTTTAATTTATCAAAATCCTGATGAAGTTATTAAATACAAAGATGACAAGACAATGAGAATTGTTGTAAAAGCCATGGCATTAGTTCCAGTTCTAGATGCATACAAATTGATGAATCCAAGTAATACTGAACTGACAGATTATGTTGACTATAATCATAATTATACTGCAGTNATAGAGGTAAAAGATGAGAAATATAGAATTAAACTAACATATCAAAATGGAAAGTATTCAGATTCTCAATTAACTGAATATAAGTTGCCATTTCCTGCTAAAATGGATTTTGAAACTTCTGAATTAGAGGAAATCATTCAAAAAGCGAGATTAGAGATGAATCAAGACTATTACTCAATTACTAGTAGAAGAAAAAAAGAAATTTATGTTCAATCTCAACCAAGAGTATTGAAGGAGTATCAACAAACACTAATTGATTACGCAACAATTTATTTTCAATCGATATATAAAGAGGTATTGAGAGAAGACGATCAAGACAATTGGTAAAAAATAGTAGACCTTGATATTTATTAATCAAAATTTAAGACCATCAAACCCATGGTTGTTTTAAAAAAAAATAATCTATGAAAAGTTTATTAAATAAATTTATTTTTCTAATTGTAATAAATTTTTTTGCTAATTGNTCAAAGATTGAAAANACAGAACAATCTAACANTAGCNTTATAGAAACATCCTTAGGAGTTAATACTTCAGATTCTCCTTTAGGAAAGGATTTTTTATTTTTTAAAGATGTCCGTTATGGAAATAAAGACAGAAATTTTTTAGATATTATTTTACCTNANNCGAATAAATTAAATGGAGTNGTAATTTTTTTTCATGGTGGTTCTTTTTTATTTGGATCTAAAGAGGANCTCTATCAGGATGACCANAAAGAAATTATTAATTCTNTTTTGAATGAAAATCTTGCNGTTGTTAATTCAGAATATACATTTATNACAGATNATNAGGCAGAAGGTGTAATAACTTCTCTTACAGACGGTAAAAAGGTTATTGAATTTATAAATCAAAAATCNNGCTTGTTAGGATTTCCCGAAAATAAATTGATTCTAGCAGGNATTTCAGCAGGTGCAGGAATTGCTATTTGGAATGGATTAAGAGAAGATACTAATAAAAATGTAATTGGCATATTTACTACTTTAGCTCAGAGTACGTATAATATGTATAAATGGGAAGAAATTTTTCCTGATTTTCAAGTTGATTTATTGAGAGATGAATACATTTTGCTAAACGATTTATTTTTGAAGTTTTACAACAATTCAATTACTAGTGAAAATTTGAAGGTATTGGATTACTTAAATCAAATGGACAAAAATGATCCACCTATTTTTATTTATAATCCCGTTTATGAGGATGAAGTTATAACAAAAGATAATATCATTGACTTCAATGTCTTGTTCCATAGTTTTAAACACGGCAATGCTATAAGAAAAGCAGCTATTAATGTTGGCCTTCAATTTTCTGGAACTTACCAAGAAACGCCAATAAATTTCATTAGACGAATGGTTCAAAAATAAAAATCAAAATTTCAATTTTTGGACAATTTTATCNNAACAAAAAATATATTAATTTTTAGTTNNTTCAANTTTATTATTCAATATCAAGTAGATTGCAATNAAAGGTAAAATTGCAAGTATCACATGGAAATAAGAGACAAAATCTGGAACATTTGAAGTNCGGACTATAAATATTCCATAAAGATTNATTATCGATAAACAAATATAAATTTTAATACCTGCAGATTTTGCTATTTTACTACCGTCATATGGTAACTTATTTGGCAACGCTAANGAAGATTGAATTAGCCATAATGATGCGGTTGCAATATGAATTATTTCATGACTTTGTAAATAGAAGTTTATTTCTGAAAAAACCACTATTAATCCATACACGAAATAACCTAGGTTAAAGAAAACACGATTTTTTCTGAAAACCCCATAAAGTGTAATTAGAATACAAGTTGAGGCAACTATAATTTGCGGTAACATTTCAATTTGATTTAATTTTTATTTATTTAAAATATGATAAAAAAACATTTTTATCAGATAAATGATTTTTTTGGAAAGGGTTTATTCTACATTTCGAAATACATAAAATATTTCTGAGGCAATTTGTAGAGAACATTCATAATATTTTTCTATTTTATCGAGCGAATTATCGAATAATTTTGGGTCATTGTATTGTAAAAAAATTCGTTTTTCAGCATTTAAAATAAATGGACAATTTTCCTCTGCACTTGAACAAGTTGTAATTGCAGCAAATGAATTTGCTTTATTGACAGGGTCATTGTATAGTTTAGAGAAAACGGATATTGACTTCATTCTATTATCACAGTAGTACAGATCATAAGTTGGATTTTTACTTCCTGATTTAATTACATCAAAACCACATTTTTTGATGGTATTGACAGCATTAATATTGAACTCAGTTATTTCCAATCCCCCAGAGTAGGAGTATACTTTTTTATTATAAAAAGCGCTGGCAGTTTCAGCCCAGATTTGACAAAATTGACTCCTTCTAGAATTGTGAGTACATATAAAGTTTAAGTGTACTTCACTTTCTGAAGCTCTCTTTGAGTTAATATATTTAACTAATTCATCTAAAACGGGTTTTCTAGAGGCAGCAATTTCATGGCTGATTTCGGTTTTGATTATTCTGAGTAAGTGCGGGTTAAATTTTTCCTTTCTCATGAATAACTCTTTTTAAGATAATCAATCATTTTGTGAAGGCCTATAAAATGTTTCTCTCTGACTGCTCCAAACAAAATCAGAATTTACAATTTCTGTCGAGGGATTATAGAAAACTTCAATGAAGTTTGGTGTACTACTTCCTTGAAGTTTTACCTGCACAATAAAGGTATAGTAGTGGTAAATGTCATATGCGCTGATAAATGTGTGGTAGGAGTCAAAAACTATATTCATAACAAAATCAACATTCGAATAATTTTGTTTCACATAACTGGAGATGTTTTCATTGATTTTATCAAGATCACTTTCTTTTGCTTGATTAAAGTAAACAAAATTTTCGTTTATTCCGCCAATTAGAGCTCGATATTCTTCTAGAATATCATTTATACCAGCTTTTTTCGGTTGATTTTCGATTTTTAATTCAGTTAGTCGAGGCAGATATGATCTTCTTTCTAACTCACTATCATTTATTCTAAAATTCTTCTTTTCTGAGTCCCATATATAATAAGTTGACAATTCGTCTGTCTTTGGGAAGTAGTCAATCTCAATATATCTGAAAATTTTATTCTCATTTGTATTTTTTATACTAACTCTAACCATAAAAGACATAGAGTGAGCTTTCAAAATAGGATTTGTTGTGGTTTTATAAGATTGCCAAATTATATTTTTACTGTCATCGATAATTTCTGGGAAAGATTCCTGAATAAAAAATTCAATTCGATCATTTAGATTTCGATTTAGCTGAGGAATGATTATACCTTTTTGATTTTTCTTTAATTGTTCGGTATTAAAAATGAAATTTTCAATTTTTATATACTCACCTTCTTGACTAAAAACGTAAAAGTTGCATAAATAAATGCAGATAAATAAGAGCTTAATGGAGGTCTTTATTTTTTTGGAAATTAAGTTCACAATTTATTTTTAAAATAGCTTTACAAATTAATGTAAAAGATTTTACAAAGTTTAAGTACTGGGGATACGTTTATTCATCAATTTGAACCATAAAGGTGGAAAAAGCGCAATTAGCATAGAAGTTGTGTATCCATAGGGTAGCTGTGGACTTTTTTCTATGCTTTCTAAAATCTGATATTTTTTTGATGCTCTGTGATGGTGATCACTATGACGGGTTAATTCATAAAGAACTAGCCGGCCTACAGCGTGATTAGAATTCCAAGAGTGCATAGGGCTTACACGTTCATATCTTGTTCCCTTTGAATGTCTCGAGAGGCCGTAGTGTTCAATATAGTTGATTGTCTCTAGTAAAAGTATTCCAACAAGTGCAATGAATAAAGAAAAAAGGACACCTTGATAACTAAAAAAAAGATAAATAGAAATTAAAAATGCTAATTGAAAGATTTGGTAATAAAAAAAGTCATTGTAAATACTAAAAAATCTGACTTTTTTATTTTTGAGTAGGTTTTTTTGAATTCGAATCGCATTTTTTATTTGACCTGTTATAGAGGTAAACCAAAAAGAAAAAACAGATTGATTTTTTTTAGATGTAGCAGGGTCACTTGGTGTTCCAACATTAAGATGGTGTCCAAAATTATGTTCAATATAGAAATGCATATAGAAAGCTGGCATTAATAAAACTTTTGCTAAAAAGCGTTCCCATTTTGTTTTCCTATGTCCCAACTCGTGGGCAACGTTTATTCCATTTGTTCCCAATACAATACCAAATGATAATANAAGACCAACTCNTTCGTATANNGCAAGTGTTTCGGNAGTCAGNTGTTTAATTCCAAAAATTAGAATTGCAAATACAATTATCAAATTGAAATATAACATCAAATCAAAAAANCGATTGGATAGACGATTTTTTATTTTTTCTTCGCTTAATTTAGTTTGATCAGGTTCAAGAAAGGCTTCCCAAAGAGGGATTAATCCAAAAGCGTATAAAACAGTTGTAAAACTCCAAACTCCCCCAACTTGAAGACCTATGATTGCCGATAAAGGAATCGTGTAGGCCAACAAATACTTCGTATCATTCACCTTTACAAATTTAAATTGACCTTAATATTACAAAAAAATTGCAAATTCAATTAAAATAAATCAACTAATGATTGCAGGCAAGTATAAAATATCTTGTAAGTTTTTTGAAAATCCGAAGTATATATATGCAAAAGAATCTTTGGGTTTTAATAAAATCAAATAATTAACAGATTCAGGTGCAAAAAATAATTTTATTTAATATAAAATTAGACTAATATTTTTTAAAATTTAAGATGCATTAATTTTTTTTCCTACTGAGGATGAAAATTATTTTATAAACCTGAATCGAAACAATTACAATATTTAAAAAAATTATTGAATAAGAAAGATCAATAATACCATAGGCTAACCATAACGAGGCTCCAATTAAATTAACTACTCTGAGCCAGAAGATGTTATCGATTAAAAAAGAAACAATTATAAAAAAAGTAGCAATCCAACCTATTGTATCGATTAATTCAATACTCATAATTCATTTAGTTTCAATCTAGGATCATACAAATTAAAAAGGGTGATTATTGAATTTTGTTAAAATTTGGATTTTTCTGAGTTTTAGATGGATTCAAATTTTTATGAATTTCTGTAAGATTGTTTCCTTGTATATCATAAATATTGCCTGTCCAAGAATCGATTACAAAAGATTCATTTACTGGGGATGGTTTGTATCTGTTTGAAAATGAAATTATAAATGCTGCTGTAATAATTGAAAATGATAAAAGTAATATAGTATAATTGTTTTTCATTTAAGAGCCTTTTTTCTTTTCTCAATTTTAATTTCTTTATGAATTAGGGTAAGCATTACAACTGAAACCATAGCGTGCAAAAACCCAAATGAAAACGAATCAAGGCCTGACATTTGCCCTGAGAGAGAGGAAAGAGTATACATTATTATTGCAAATAAATTAAAGCCTGCAACAATGTAACCATATGCAAGCCTTACAGAGGGTTTGTGCCATACGATTCTTAAAAGAAGAAAGGTAACTAGCCAAAATATGAATTCATATAGATACTGAATGTCGTGTAGTCCAAGCATAAATCATCTTCATTTTCAATATTAACAAACATACAAAAAAAACAAAATCATTTTAAATAATAATAATTTAGATTAATGATATTTAATTAAATTTAAGTCATTCAGTTATTATTAAGTGCAAAAAAAAAAAAGAAATCTTGTAGAAATAAAAAATCTTTGTTTAAAAATCAAGGGGAAAGTCATTTTGAATAACATATCCTTCAGCTTAGGATATAATGAAATCATTGGTGTTGTTGGTGAGTCAGGAAGTGGAAAATCTATAACAGCACTTACCTTAATGGGACTTCAGCCAGAGCATTCAAAAATTAATGCAGAAAAATTAAATTTTTTAGATTCTGACCTGAGAAGCTTTACGCAGAA
Source organism: Flavobacteriaceae bacterium TMED68 (assembly GCA_002167525.1). Next base: position 26,299 of record NHDV01000024.1, on the reverse strand, counting down.
AAAATGGCAGAAATATAGAGGAAGTTTCCAAGGGATGATTTTTCAAGAGCCACAATCTAGTTTAAATCCAACTTTAAAATGTGGAAAACAGTTGACAGAGGTATTGAATTTTAATCAGAAAATGGGTTTAAATGAAAAAAAAGAGCGGGTAGTAGATACTCTTAAAGAAGTACAATTATTAGATGCGAAAAGGATAATGAACTCTTATCCTCACCAGCTCAGCGGGGGACAAAAACAGCGTATTATGATAGCTATGGCACTTCTTTGTAATCCAAAACTTTTAATTGCAGATGAACCAACAACTGCGCTAGATGTAACAATTCAAAGAGAAATTCTTCTTTTATTGAAATCACTACAAAGAAAATATAAAATGAGTATTTTTTTTATATCCCATGATTTAGCATTAATCAAAGAATTAGCTGACTGCGTATTAGTAATGCATAAAGGAATTATTGTAGAATCCAATAACACAAAAGATTTATTTAGAAACCCACAACATGAGTATACAAAAGGTTTAATATCTACAAGACCAAGAATTGATAGACGTATAGAAAGACTTCCCACTATTAATGATTACAAGAAAGGGAATTTTAAAATTAAAAAAGTTTTAAGAAAAACCCGACAAGCCTATCAAAAGGGAATATACTCCCAAAGACCCATATTAGAAATTAAGAATATTGAAAAATGCTATTTAGCTAAAAGGTTATTTGGAAGAACAAAAAAACACCAGGTTTTAAAGAATATAACCTTTTCTCTTTATCCAGGAGAAATTTTGGGTTTGGTTGGTGAATCTGGCTGTGGTAAGTCAACACTTGCTAAAGCAATTGTTTGTTTAGATATCCCCGACTCTGGTGAAATTATTTTAAAAGGCTCAAAAGTTAACCCTAGGCAAAAAAATCAAGTTAGAAATTTGAGAAAAGAAGTTCAATTTATTTTTCAAGATCCTTATGCTGCTTTACATCCTTACAAAACAGTTGGTAAATGTATATATGAAGTTCTTAGTGCTCATTATTCAAAAAATAAGAATAAAAGCCATCAACTGATAGTTGATTTATTAAGTAAAGTTGGACTAACTGAGGATTATATTAACCGTTACCCTAACGAACTTTCTGGAGGACAAAGACAACGGGTTATAATAGCAAGAGCTCTTGCGGTTGATCCTAAAGTTTTGATTTGTGACGAATCAGTTGCTGCTCTTGATATATCTATACAAGCTCAGGTTTTAAATCTTTTAAATGATCTTAAAAAGAATTTAGGGCTTAGTTATTTATTTATTTCTCACGATTTGTCAATTGTTAAACATATGTCAGATAGGGTTATGATAATGCGTGAAGGTAACATAATTGAAATTCAAGAGGCAGATGATCTTTATAGAAATCCTAAAAATGATTACACAAAAAAATTGATTGAAGCAGTTTTATGATCCATTTTAAAAAGTAAGATTCCAATCAGTTCAAATCAAAAATTTGAAATTCAGTTAGGTCGAGGGATTCGGAATAGTCTCGTGTATATCGTTAATCTCTTTCAAAATCGTATCATTTAGTTTGACAAAAACACTTTCTATATTTTCCTTTAATTGAGAAATGTTTGTAGCTCCAATAATATTGCTTGTTACGAATGGCCGGTCATTTACAAATGCTAATGCGAGTTGAGTGAGAGAAAGGCCATTTTTTTCTGCTACACTATTGTAGGCTTCAACAGATTTTTTACATGACTCTGAATTGTAGCGATCATAGTGTGGGAATAGAGTCAGTCTTGAGTTTTCTGGCTTTTTACCATTGCGATACTTTCCCGTNAAGACACCAAATGCTAAGGGTGAATATGCAAGCAGGCCCACATTTTCTCTATGACAAACTTCAGCATTTCCAATTTCAAATGTTCTGTTTAATAGAGAATATGGGTTTTGTATTGTTCTTATTCTTGGATATTTATCAGAGGGAAAACTTAAATAACGCATTGTTCCCCATGGAGTTTCATTGGAAAGTCCTATATACCTTATATTACCCTTAATAACATGATTTTGAAATGTATCTAGAATTTCTTCAAAATTTTCATCCCATTTATCTTCAATTTTATAATTGTATCCTCTTTTTCCAAAGAAATTTGTTGGTCTTTCAGGCCAATGTATTTGATAAAGATCAATGTAATCTGTTTGAAGACGCTTTAAACTATTTTCGACCGCAAAATCAATTGTTTTTTTTGAGTAGCTTTTGTCATTTCTTATATGTTTAGTAAATGTTGCNGGCCCAGCTATTTTAGAAGCTAAAATNACCTCTTTNCGAGTGCCATTTTTTTTAAACCATGATCCAATAAATCTTTCAGTGTCACCTTGTTCTTCAAATCTGGGTGGAATTGGATATAATTCAGCAGTATCAAAGAAATTTACACCTTTGTCTAATGCATAATCCATTTGCTGATGACCCTCAATCTCACTATTTTGTCTTCCCCATGTCATTGTACCTAAACAAATTTTACTAACCTTAATATCAGTTCCAGGTAATAAATTGTATTCCATAAACTATTGATTTTCAGAATTAATTAATTCCATGATTTTATCTAGAGNGGGACTTAATATTATTTCTATTCNCCTGTTTGCNGCCCTTCCGTCAACTGAAGTATTTGGAGCAATTGGAACAAACTCGCTTTTACCAGCGGCAGTAAGATTTTGTGGTAAAATTTTGTTATTCTCTAGGAGTGTTTTTACCACTGCAGTGGCTCTTTTGGTTGATAAATCCCAATTAGACTCCATAGCTCCTCTACTTGTGAATGGTATGTTATCAGTGTGTCCTTCAATAAGAATTGATATATCGGGGTTTTCTTCTAACACTTTAGACAATCTTACAAGAGCTTGTTTTCCTTGAAGTTCAATATTCCATCTGCCTGATTTAAACAATAGTTTGTTTTCCATCGAAACGTAAACTTTTCCATTTCTTTGCTTAATACTTAATCCTTTCCCTTTAAAATTTAATAATGCATTAGAGATCCTATTTTTTAAATCATTTAGTATTTTTTTTTGACCTGATATAATTTTCTCAAGGTTATCAATACGCTCTGTACGTGACAAAAGTTCGGTCTCTTTTATTGCTATTTCCTTAATGAGAGCATTATTTTTTGAGATACTCTCCTGAATTTTTAAGCTGCTGTTCTTTTTTACTAAATCTAATTCTTCACTCAATAATTTATTCTTTTTAAGACCTAACTTTAAACTATCCCTTGAATTTTCTAAATAACTATTTGTCTCGTTCCATTTCATATCTAATTTATCCAAAGATTGTTGTAAAGAGTCTTCAGAGTTTTCCAATATATTTTTTTCTATTTTTATTTTCGCATAGCGATACTCTAGATCGTTAAATACTTTAGTCGAAATACAATTTGTAAAGCATGTAATTAAAATAAAAAAAAGACAATATCTCATTTCAAAATGTTAATTCTAATCCAACTGGACAATGATCGGAGTGATAAGCTTCAGAAAGAATAAAAGATTTGGAAATATTTTTTTTTAGTGATTCGCTAACCAAAGCATAGTCTATGCGCCAGCCTTTATTATTTTTTCTTGCATTTGCACGGTAACTCCACCAGGTATATTGATTGGGTTCTGGATTAAGAAATCTGAATGAATCAATAAAACCAGAATTTATAAAACGATTGAGCCAATCTCTTTCCTCAGGTAAAAAACCAGAAATAGTCTTATTTCTTACAGGATCGTGTATGTCAATGGCTTGATGACAAATATTATAATCCCCACATATAACAAGATTAGGAAACTCTANCTTTAGATTATCAATGTAAACTCGGAACTCGTCCATAAATTTGAATTTATAGTCTAGGCGGTTTATGTTAGTTCCCGATGGTAAATAAAGGCTCATTACTGAAAGCTTTTCAAAATCTAATCTGAGTATTCTTCCCTCGAAATCCATATGGNCAATACCACTTCCATAAGATATATTTACAGGATTTTTTTTTGAAAATATTGCAACACCGCTGTACCCTTTTTTTTCTGCTGAAAACCAATAATGATGATAGCCTTGTTTTTCGATTAATGCAACGTCNACTTGCTCTTTCATGGCTTTTGTTTCTTGNAGGCACAAAATATCTGGTCTTGCAATATTGAGCCAATCAATAAAACCTTTTTTCATTGCTGCTCTTATTCCATTAACGTTGTATGAAAGTATTTTCAAAACTCTTTTTTACTAAGATAAAAATTCAATTTTTTTTTCTCAAAAATTACTTTACAAGTGNATNNAAAATTTTAATTAANGATTTAAAGTTTTTGAAGGATAGACCNCATAGAAACTTCTTCTTTAATTAAATTCTTTATATGTTCAATATTAATTCTTTCTTGTTGCATTGAATCTCGCTTTCTTANAGTAACNGTTTTATCATCTAAAGTTTGGTGATCAATAGTTACACAAAAGGGAGTTCCTATAGCGTCTTGCCTTCTATAACGTCTTCCAACAGCATCCTTTTCATCATATACGGTTGTGATATCAAATTTAAGTTCATTTACAATTTTTTTGGCAATCTCTGGTAAACCATCTTTTTTGACCAAGGGTAATATTGCCACTTTTATGGGAGATAATATAGAAGGCAGCTTTAAAACTGTTCTGATGCTGCCATCGTTCAGCTTTTCTTCAGTTAAGCTATTTGAAAGTACAGCAAGGAACATTCGGTCTAAACCTATAGATGTTTCTATAACGTAAGGGACATAACTTTCATTAATTTCTGGATCAAAATATTGTAGTTTTTTCCCAGAAAATTGTTCATGATTCATCAAATCAAAATTAGTACGAGAATGAATTCCCTCTAATTCTTTAAATCCAAAAGGAAAACGAAATTCAATATCCAATGCTGCGTCAGCATAATGAGCTAGTTTTTCGTGATCATGCAATCTGTATTTTTCCTCTCCCATTCCAAGTGATAAATGCCATTGAAGTCTTTTATCTTTCCAGAACTCATACCATTTTTTTTGTGTTCCTGGAGGAATGAAAAATTGCATCTCCATCTGCTCAAATTCTCTCATTCTAAAAATGAATTGTCTTGCAACTATTTCATTTCGAAATGCTTTACCCGTTTGTGCAATTCCAAAAGGAACTTTCAGCCTACTAGTTTTTTGAACATTTAGAAAGTTTACAAAAATTCCTTGTGCCGTTTCCGGGCGAAGATATAAATCCACCGCAGAATCCTTTGATGCACCTAATTTAGTATCGAACATCAAGTTAAATTGTTTTACATCTGTCCATTCCTTTGAACCCGACTCAGGACATGAAATTTCTAATTCTTCAATCAATTCTTTTACATCTTTTAAATCTTCTTTCTCCAAAGATTTATTTAGCCTTTTTAAAATGTTTTGTGACTTTTTGGTATATGAAATAACTCTGGGGTTGGTTTTTACAAATTCTATTTCATTAAAGGAATCTCCAAAACGTTTTGCTGCCTTAGCTATTTCTTTTTCTATTTTGATTTCAATTTTAGCAACATATTCCTCTACTAGAACATCTGCCCTATATCTTTTTTTGGAAATCTTATTATCAATTAATGGATCATTAAAGGCATCAACATGTCCAGACGCTTTCCATGTTGTCGGATGCATAAAGATCGCAGCATCAATTCCTACAATATTTTCATGTAATTGAGTCATTGATTTCCACCAATAATTCCGAATATTATTTTTTAGTGCGACACCATTTTGCCCATAGTCGTAGACTGCACTAAGTCCGTCATAAATCTCACTTGAAGGAAAAANAAATCCATATTCTTTGGCATGTGAAATTATTTTCTTGAAATGTTNATTTTCTTTTGCCATTGCCCAAAAATAGTTTTTTTTAAAGACTTGAATTAANGAATTAACAAAAGAATTGAAATGGNATCAAACTTGTTTGAAACCATTTGGTGGTATTTAGTAATATTGCTTTACTTTGCTAATAACTTTAAAAAGGATGAAGATTGGAGTTCGACTTTTTATGTGTATTATNCTTATAATATCNATCTTNNGTTGNGCTAAACGCGCATCTCCGACNGGTGGTCNNAAAGACNCAATACCTCCTNTTCTTATAAACGCTTCCCCAAAACTCAATACAACTTNTTTNAATAAAACTGGTTTTACTTTAACTTTTGACGAATATATTAGTTTAAANGANATAAGCAAGCAACTTNTAATATCNCCNCCTTTAAANCCAAATCANTACAAAGTATTNCCAGCTTCAGGTGCATCAAAAAAAATATCATTAGAATTGAAAGATAGCCTACTTGACAACACAACCTATACCTTTAATTTTGGTAACAGTGTAGTCGATTTTAATGAATCTAATACTTTACCATTTTTAACCTACACAATTTCTACTGGCCCAANAATAGATACTTTATACATTAGNGGAAGAGTAGNNGANGCNTNTGAAAANGATACTAAANCGTTCATNTCACTTCAGCTNTATCCTGTCGATTCAGTTTATAANGANTCGGTCATTTANAATAAAAAACCGCTATATGTTACAAGTACNTTGGATTCGACNACTTACAAGTTTCANAANCTNCGTGAGGGGAAATATAATTTAATNGCNCTTCAGGATGTTTCNGGNAATTATTTTTTTGATCANANNANTGATAAAATNGGATNTNTNAATAGACTNATTGAGCTTCCTAAAGACTCNATCATNAACCTTNGTNTTTTCNGNGAANNNNAAAACTTTTCATGGGTTTCGCCTTATTTTATTAACGACCACCATGTTGCTTTAGCTTATTTTGGTGACTATGAAAATGAGACTTTTTCCATGACAAGTGAAGTCCCCAAAGAATTTGAATTTCTTGTTACTAAAGATCGTGAAACAGATTCACTCAATTATTGGTTTAAGGGNGCAAAATTAGACTCAATAAAATTTGAGTTTGAGANTCAAGATACCTTAAGAACTAAAACAGCTTACCTGCGNAAACCTATAGAAGATTCTTTAGTTATAAAAAGTGTAACAACCGGACCCTTAAAACTAAAAAGCAAGTTTGAATTATCAAGTAATCTTCCCATTGTCAGTGTTAATTCATCATTAGTTAAAGTACTTAATATTGACAGTGTAAATGTCCCGGTGTCTTTAAACGTTCTTGAAAATTATGATAGGATTTTAATTGATTTTGAAGTGTTACCAAATGATAAATATAATATTACATTACTACCTAAAGCAATTGAAGATTTTTGGGGTAGAACAAATGATACTTTAACATTTAATACTCCAACGAAAAAAATTGAAGATTATGGAAATATTTACCTGCGAGTAATTCACAATTTACCTCATCCTTACATAATAGAATTAATTCAAAACAAAAAAGTTATTAGATGTTATGATTCCCCATTAGAAGAGGGTCTTTATTCCTTTGAATTACTCGATCCAGGGAAATATTTTATAAGATTAATTGAGGATCCTAATAATAACAGAAGATGGGATACAGGGAGCTATCTTGATAAAGTTCAGCCTGAAAAAGTAATTTACTATTGGAAAGAAATTGATTTAAGAGCAAATTGGGATATGAATGAGACCTTTAATGTAAATCAAAATTATCCTTATCCTCAAGAAAGGGTAATTGATTACGAAGATCCTTAAGCTCTAAATAATTTAATTCTGCAGGAACGATTTTCTCCATGGATGATAATTTGCCGCTTATCAAATTTCCCAATGGATTATAAATTGCACTATGACCGGGATATTCTAGTTTATTATCATCATGTCCTATTCTATTAACCCCAGAAACATAACACATATTTTCAATGGCACGTGCTTGAAGTAAGGTATCCCAAGCTTTAATCCTTTGTGAAGGCCAATTTGCAACAAAAATCAAAATATCATAATTATCTCGATTACGTGACCAAACTGGAAAACGTAAGTCATAACAGATTCTTAGGCAGATTTTCCATCCACGATATTCAAATAAACCAGAATTATTTCCCGAAGTATAAATCTCATTTTCACCTGCTAGAGAAAATGTATGGTGTTTATCATAAGAAAATATGATACCCTTTTCACTGACAATTAGGAGACGATTAAAAAACTTATTTTTTTCTTTAATCACGATACTTCCTCCAATAATTGCATCCAATTTTTCAGCCCAAGACTGCATCCACAGAACTGTTGGACCACTCATAGTTTCAAAAACTTTTTTAGCATTCATAGTGAAACCGGATGTAAACATTTCAGGTAGAAGAACAATATCAATCTCTTTATTTAACGAATTTAAAAGTTTGTCAAAGTAAGCTCTATTTTTAAGGGCGCTCTCCCAAAAAAGAGATGTTTGAATATTGACAATTTTTAATTTGGCTTTCATTTTAATTGCAAGTACAAATCTATTTTAGTTGGATTTCATTATATTTAAGTTATTTCATTTCACATAAATCTAAGTGAAGAAAATCTTTACATTAATATTTTTTACCTCTATTTTTGAATTTCATTTAGTAGGGCAAAATTATTTTCCTCCTCCCCATGGTTTTGAATGGGAAAAAAAATCTCTTGAATATTTTAAAATTAATATTAAAAAACTTAACTCCGCTATTTCTTTTGCGAAAGAAAATGAATACAGTGGGTCAAAAGATTTGAGAATAGCTATAACCAAGGGTTTTGAAAATGAGCCATACCATAAAATTTTGGGGCCAACAAAAAAAAGAGGAGGCCCTGCTGGAATTATTTTAAAGAATGGCTACAAGATTGCCTCTTGGGGAGATACAAAGAGAGTAGATATGACATTTAGTGTGACTAAGAGCTATCTATCTACAATTGCAGGTTTAGCAGTTGATCAAAAACTTTTCAAAACAGATGATTTTGTATCTAGTTACATATGGGATAATTCATTTAAAGGCAAACACAATAGTAAAATCAAATGGAAATATCTTTTGAATCAATCCTCTGATTGGAGTGGTACTTTGTGGGGAATACATGACTGGGCTGATAGACCTCCCAAACAAGGTGGAATAGATGACTGGAAAAACAGAAAACTGAATACACCTGGCACTTTTTACAAATACAATGATGTACGAGTCAACCTTCTAGCATATTGTCTTTTAAATGTTTGGCGTCAACCTTTACCTCAGGTTTTGAAAAAGTTTATAATGGATCCGATAGGAGCTAGTACAACGTGGCGGTGGTATGGTTATAATAACTCTTGGGTAGAGCTTGACGGAAACCGAATGCAATCAGTATCAGGTGGTGGCCATTCTGGAGGTGGTCTATTTGTAAATACTGAAGATCATGCTCGTTTTGGATTACTTTTTTTAAGACAAGGTAAATGGAATGAAAGACAGCTTATTAGTCAACAATGGATAAATAAAGCTACTCAATCTTCACCATCTCAAAAAAGTTATGGTTATATGTGGTGGTTAAATAAAAAGGGAACAGACAAATACTGGGAAGGAGTACCCGAGGATACATTTTATGCGTCTGGTTTTGGAGGAAATTATATAATAATTGTACCTGAAAAAGATCTTGTAGTTGTTTTACGTTGGCTTGAACCAACTCAAGTTGGTATTTTTATGGAAAAGTTGATAGGTGCTCTTCCTTAATATTTTCAAAATGTCATTAATTATTATTCTTTGACTAAACTAGATTGATTTATGGAGATTAAATTTTTTATTGGACCAATGTCTAAAAACATCGTTGACTCTATAATTGAGTTTCAGACTGAATCAAAAAATAAGATTGGATTAATCCCAAGCAGAAGACAGGTTGACTTCAATGGAGGCTACGCAAATAAATGGACCACTAAGGGACTTTCAAATTATGCAAAAGACTTATTAATAATGAGAGACCACAGTGGTCCAGGGCAAGGCCAAATTCAAGACGATGGATATGAGTCTTTAAAACATGATTGCAATCACTTTGATTGTATTCATATCGACCCTTGGAAAAAATTTCCTTCATTTTCTGAGGGATCTAGGTGGACATTGGATATGATCCAATTTTGCTTTTCTATTAGTCCTAATGTTAAATTTGAAATAGGAACAGAAGAAGCTATAAGGCGATTTGAGCCAGAAGAACTCCAATCTCTTTTAAACTATTTAAAGGCTAATCTTACTCAACAAGCTTTTTCACAAATTAAGTATTTAGTTATACAATCAGGTACTTCTCTTTCATCAAATCAAAATACAGGAAATTTTGATCTCAAAAGACTAAAAAAATGGTAGCTGTTGCCAAGCAAAACAATTTAAAATCAAAAGAACATAACGGTGATTATATTTCTGAAGAATTAATAAAACTGAAAATGGATTTGGGTTTAGATTCCATAAATATTGCTCCGGAATTTGGATTAATCGAAACAGATACATACTTAAATAAGATTAAAAAAAGGAGGGATCTATTTGATAAATTTTGGCAAATCTGTTACAATTCTAAAAAATGGGTAAAGTGGGTTAGCAAGGATTTTGATCCAATTCATCAAAAAGAAAGCCTCGTAAGAATATGTGGGCATTACGTATTTTCTGACTCAGAGTTTTTAAAAGATATTAAAAGTGAACTTTTGGGAATAGACCGGTTAATTAAAATAAATATTAAGAAGAAGCTTTCTTCTTTACATAGGATGATTAACCCTTAAGGCTTGCAAATAAATATTCTCGATTCATTCTTGCAATATTTTCAAGCGAAATACCTTTAGGACATTCCACTTCACAAGCACCTGTATTAGTACAATTTCCAAACCCTTCCTCGTCCATTTGATTAACCATATTAAGTACCCTATCTGTAGCCTCCACCTTACCTTGAGGGAGTAAGGCATATTGAGAAACTTTTGCTGAAACAAATAACATTGCAGATGCATTTTTACATGTAGCAACACAGGCACCACAACCAATGCATGTAGCTGAATCAAAAGCTTTGTCAGCGTCATGTTTGTCAATAGGAATTGAGTTTGCATCTTGAGTATTTCCGGAAGTGTTTATTGATACAAACCCTCCTGCCTGTTGAATTCGATCAAATGCTGAGCGGTCAACCGCTAAGTCTTTGATTACTGGGAATGCCTTTGCTCGAAAAGGTTCAATTGTTATGGTGTCTCCATCTTTAAACTTACGCATATGCAGTTGACAAGTAGTAACTAATCGATCTGGACCGTGTGCTTCGCCGTTAATGAACATAGAACACATTCCACAAATACCTTCACGACAATCATGATCAAATGCAATTGGATCTATTTTTTCGGACATTAGTTGCTCATTCAAAACATCCATCATTTCTAAAAAAGACATGTCTGGAGAAACATCTTTAATTTTATATGTTTCTATCTTTCCTTTCGTTTCTGAATTAGGTTGCCGCCAAACTTTTAAAGTTAAATTCATATCTAGTTTTTTTGTCTTTATTTGTAAGATCTAGTCTTTACTTCAATTTCCTCATATTTTAAATCTTCCTTATGAAGCTTTGCCTTAGATGGATTTCCTTTAGATTCCCATGCAGAGACAAATGTAAAATTTTTATCATCCCTCAATGCTTCACCCTCAGGTGTCTGCGATTCTTCTCTAAAGTGTCCTCCACAAGATTCTGTTCTTTCAAGCGCATCTTTGGCGAAAAGCTCACCGAGTTCTAAAAAGTCTGCAACTCTCCCTGCTTTTGCTAATTGCTCATTAAATTCGTTAGATTTACCCGGGATATTTACATTTTTATAAAAATCTTCACGCAATTCGTTAATCTCATTAATTGCTTCCTTTAACTCTTTTTCATTTCTTGACATTCCACATTTATCCCACATTATTTTTCCTAGTTTACGGTGATAAAAATCAACTGAATTTTTTCCGTGATTACTTATAAAACCTTCGATTTGAGCATTAACTGCAGCCTCGGCTTTTTCGAATTCAGGGTGATTAGTATCAATGGGACCAGTACGAATGTCATCTGCAAGATAATCACCTATTGTGTAAGGAAGAACAAAATATCCGTCAGCTAGTCCTTGCATTAAAGCTGACGCTCCAAGGCGGTTAGCTCCATGGTCCGAAAAATTAGCTTCACCAATCGCATAACAGCCAGGAATAGTTGTCATTAAATTATAGTCAACCCAAACACCACCCATGGTATAATGAACAGCTGGATAAATCATCATAGGTGTTTCATAAGGATTTTGGTCAACAATTTTTTCATACATCTGAAATAGATTACCATATTTTGCGCGAACCACTTGTTGTCCTAATTTCTTCACTAAAATTGGGTCATCTTCATTTAAACCTTTTACATGAGCTTGTTCTTTTCCATAACGTGTTATTGCAGAAGCAAAATCTAGATAAACTGCTTCACCTGTTTTATTTACACCAAATCCAGCATCACAGCGCTCTTTTGCCGCTCTGGAAGCAACATCCCTAGGNACTAAATTTCCAAATGCAGGATANCGTCTCTCTANATAATAATCTCTGTCTTCTTCTTTAATNTCTGTAGGTTTAAGGNTTCCTTCNCGNATANCTTTNACGTCTTNNAGCTTTTTAGGCACCCATATTCTACCATCATTTCTTAANGATTCCGACATTAGTGTNAGTTTTGATTGGTGNTCACCAGATACTGGGATACAGGTGGGGTGAATTTGAGTAAAACANGGATTTGCAAAATATGCCCCTTTTTTGTGAATTTTCCATGTTGCNGACACATTACTTCCCATCGCNTTTGTAGACAAGAAAAATACGTTTCCATANCCNCCAGAAGCAATAACTACAGCNTGTGCTCCGTGGCGCTCTACCTTACCGTTAACTAAGTTTCTTGTTATAATTCCACGNGCTTTACCGTCAATAATAACTATGTCCATCATTTCATGTCGGTTGAACATTTGAATTTTTCCACGACCAATTTGCCTGTTCATAGCAGAATAAGCACCCAAAAGAAGCTGTTGCCCAGTTTGGCCTTTTGCATAAAATGTCCTTGAAACCAGAACACCGCCAAAAGACCGGTTATCTAATAATCCACCATAATCTCTAGCGAAAGGAACACCTTGAGCGACACACTGATCGATTATATTAGTTGATACTTCTGCTAAACGATGAACATTTGCCTCTCGAGATCTATAGTCGCCACCTTTAATGGTGTCGTAAAACAAACGATATGTTGAATCTCCATCCCCCTGATAATTTTTTGCAGCATTTATTCCNCCTTGTGCAGCAATAGAGTGTGCTCTTCTAGGCGAATCTTGAAAACAGAAGNTTTTNACNTTATATCCCAATTCAGCAAGGGTTGCTGATGCAGATGCACCGGCTAAGCCAGTTCCTACAACGATAATATCAATTAAGCGTTTATTTGCTGGGCTAACCAAATTTATCTTACCCTTATGTTTTGTCCACTTTTCAGCAACAGGACCGTTTGGAATTTTTGATTCGAGTTTAGCCATATTAAAATTTATTTATATGATGAAATACGGCAATAAAAACAAAACCGATAGGAACGATTATTGAAAATGCAGTAGTAAAAGATTTTATTGATTTAGTGTACTTGTTGTTTAGTCCCACAGACTGGAAAGATGAAGCAAATCCATGAAGTAAGTGAAGGCTTAAAAAAATGAAAGAAAAAGCGTAAATAATTACTCTAACAGGACTTTCAAATTTATGGACAAGTTCTTCAAAATATCTGTTTTGGTCAAGTGGTAAAACNTGAACATACTTGTAATTCATTTCTGGAACCCAAAAATCATAAAAATGTAAACCAAGGAAAGATAAGATTACAATTCCCGAGAGAATCATATTACGTGACATCCAAGAAGCGTTAGTTTTTCCTTTGTAAACGGAATAACTTGTTGAGCGTGATTTCGAATTTTGGAGTTCTAAAACAAATCCCATAACAAAATGAAACAAAACGCCAAAAATTAAAATAGGTTGAAGAATAAATTGGACAATAGGGTTGTTTCCCATAAAATGTGAGACTTGATTAAACAATGATTCACTAAAAACAGAAAGTAGATTAATGCTAAAGTGCTGAGCTAGAAAAAGCACTAAAAATATTCCTGAGAGTGCCATTGCTACTTTTCTTCCTATTGAAGAGGCAGTTAAGCTCATAAGTTTTTCAATTTGTTATTCAAAATTAAGGCATAAACGCTTAGCAGCAAACCTGTTTTCATAATTTTTACCTTTTATGAACAAATAAATGACTATTTAAAAAATTTGTTGAATTTTATTTTTGAAATAATGTTTTTTTTGATAAAATAGTTAAACAAATTAGGGTTTAAAAACTATTATCTTCGTAAAAAATATCAGATGAAATATAAACCCATTTCAAACTCTTTTTACAAAAAGACCAGAAAGACTTTTACGAGTCAAATGAAATCAAAAAGTTTAGCGGTATTTAATTCAAATGATATTTATCCTATTAGCGCTGACAGCACTATACCTTTCCATCAACACCGAGATATATTTTATTTATCTGGTATTGATCAAGAACAGACAATTCTTCTCCTATTTCCTGACTCTTTGAATCCTAAGTATAGAGAAATCTTATTTGTAAGAAAAACAAACTCAAAGATTATTATTTGGGAAGGTGCTAAATTAAATAAAGAACAAGCTCGAGAGTTAAGTGGTATTGAAACAATTTTATGGTTAGACGATTTTAAGAGTATTTTTCAACAATTAAGTACTCAATGTGAAACTTTTTATTTTAACACCAACGAACATTATCGTCAGAATGTTGAAACAGAGACTAGGGAGGATCGGTTTATTAAATGGTGTAGGGATAATTACCCTGCACATAAAACTGCTAAAAGCAATCCAATATTACAGGAATTAAGGGCTGTTAAGACACAAAAAGAAATTCAACAAATACAAATAGCCTGTGATATAACTGAAAAAGGTATCCGCCGAATATTATCATTTGTAAAACCTGGAGTATGGGAGTATGAAATTGAAGCAGAGTTGATACACGAGTTCATCAGAAACAGATCTAGGGGATTTGCATATGAACCTATAATTGCTTCAGGTTCAAATGCCAACATTTTACATTATATAGAAAATAATAAGCAATGTAAATCGGGTGAATTAATACTTATGGATGTTGCTGCAGAATATGGAAATTATTCAGCTGATCTAACAAGGACGTTACCTGTTTCAGGGAGGTTTACTAAACGTCAAAAAGAGATTTATAATGCTGTTTTATTTGTAAAAAATGAAGCTACAAAACTCTTAAGGACTGGTGTTATTTGGAAAGATTTTCATGTAGAAGTTGGAAAAATCATGACTTCAGAGCTACTTAAATTGGGTCTTTTAGACAAATCGGATGTTCAAAACGAAACCAATAAAAACCCAGCATATAAAAAATATTTCATGCATGGAACTTCACACCATTTAGGTTTAAATACACATGATTACGGCCTTTTACATTTGCCTATGGAGACTAATATGGTCTTTACCGTTGAACCTGGAATATATATACCAGAAGAAGGTTTAGGAATCCGTTTGGAAGACGACGTTGTAATTCAAAAATCTGGGGCTCCACTAAATTTAATGTCGAACATACCAATTGAAGCCGAAGAGATTGAAGACTTAATGAATAACTAAAAACCACCTAAAAGGTGGTTTTTAATACTCTATGCTGTTGGTACTTTAGAGGCTCCCTTTTGCCAAAAATAAAGTATTGTAAATAGAATTATAAGGATTCCTGGAAAAGAGATCATATATGTTAGAGTTTCTTGTCCCACGGCTAGGTCTAGATCTGGACCTGAAAGCCCAGAAGATTTTTGTATTTCAGTAGATTGATCAATCCATGAACCAATGATAGGTTGGAAAATAGAAGTTGAAAACATTCCCATACCTCCAACAATTGACATTCCTAATGCACCACTAGCAGGAATTTTTTCAGCTACAAAACCAATCATATTTGGCCAGAAATAACAAATACCCATAGCAAAAAATATAGCTGCTACATAAACCATAGTACCTGTTTGAGTACTGAAAAGAAAAATACCTATTGAGGCTAAAACAGCAGAACCAAGGAGAACACCAGTTTGATCTAATCTGTGCACAATGTCCCCTCCAAAATAACGACCTACGGCCATTAAACCAGTTATTAAAGCAAGAATAACCATAGGATGTGCACCACTATTAGACATTATAAGGCTTGTCCATTGTTGTGGTCCGAATTCAGAAATAGCAGTCAATGCCATACAAGCCAAGATAAATAAGTAGACAGGAGATGCCATTGCTTTTAAATTTTCACTAACAGATGCTGCAGCTTCCACTTTAGGCTTAGGAAATTCTTGACCCACAAAAAGGTAAGCATAAATTATTGTAGGAATCATAATTAACCAAATCTGTGCTTGCCATCCTAAACCCGCATTTGTCATAAGTAAGGAGACAACACTTCCAATTACTATTCCTCCAGGAAACCACATGTGAAATCTATTGAGCAAAGTATTCATTTTTTTTCCTTCATATGCGTCAGCAATCATTGGATTACAGGCTGCTTCAGTGCAACCATTTCCTATTCCAATTAAAAGTGTCGAAAGAAGTAAACCCGAATAACCTCCAGAATAAATAGTCAGAATAATACCAATGGTATGAGTCAAAAATGCAAATTGCATGATACGTTTTGGACCTATTGTATGATAAAAAAGACCCCCTAATATCATTGATATAGGGAAACCAAGAAACCACATTGAATTTATAAATCCTAGTTGTTGGGCATCGAGAAGAAATTCTTCACCAAGCTGAGGTAAAATACCAGCACGAATGCTAAATGAGAGTGCTGTAGTTATTAAGGCGAAACAGCTACCATAAAATAATCTGTTAGAATTAGTCATTGTTAAGTTTATTTCAATTTGTGTATCTAAAGATATAAGATTTTATATTATACAGATTAGCAAAAAAGAATTTATAACAATTTTAGGTACTTAATATTAATGACAATCACAATTATGATCACAACCTTTTTTATTTGCTAGCTTGCTCTTAAAAAAAAACTTTCTGAATAAAAATAGTAGTGCACATATTCCTGACAGAAAAACTAAAAAGCCTTGTATCCAATCCATTATGATAAAATTTGATAAGTTAGATATGAAATGAAATAAGCTAATATTGTCATGAAGAATAGCTGGCCCAGTGGCCATTTCCATGAGTTAGTTTCCTTTTTTACAACAGCAAGTGTGCTCATACATTGCATGGCAAAAGCATAAAAAATCATTAACGAAGTTCCACTTGCTAAATTAAATAATAACTTCCCATCTTTCCTTATTTCTGAAGCCATTTTATTTTTAATAGTATCGTTATCGTCATTCTGAACACTATATATAGTTGCGAGTGTTCCCACAAAAACTTCTCTTGCAGCAAAGGAGGTGATTATTGCTATTCCAATTTTCCAATCATAACCCAATGGGGTTATTATAGGTTCTATTGATCTTCCCAAAACCCCTACATATGAATTCTCTAATTTAAATGAGTTGGTTTTTAATTCTATTTCTTTTTCTGCAAGCTCAGGATATTTATTTTGAATAATATTTTCAGCTTGATTAAAATTTTCACCAGGACCATATGAAGCTAAAATCCAAAGTAAAATGGAAATCGCTAATATTATTTTTCCAGCTCCTTCCACAAAACTTTTTGTTTTTTCCCATACAGTTAGAGCAACATCTTTAATTAATGGAATCTTATAATTAGGTAATTCAATAACAAAGTAGCTCTTTGAATGAATTGATAGGGTAGTAGTTAGGATCCAAGCAATTCCTAGTGCCATAAGAAAACCAATCAAATATAAAAACATTAACATCAACCCTTTATAACTAAAGCCGAGAAAGTAACCATCAGGAATTACGAGAGCAATTAGTATTGCATAAACTGGTAAGCGTGCCGAGCATGTAGTAAATGGAGTAACTAAAATAGTAATTAAGCGCTCTTTCCAAGACTCAATATTTCTTGTTGACATTATTGCTGGTATAGCACAGGCTGTTCCAGAAATTAAAGGGATAATACTTTTTCCGCTAAGACCAAAACGACGTAATCCTCTGTCCATTAAAAATACAACCCTACTCATGTAACCTGTTTCTTCGAGTATAGACAAAAAAAGAAATAAAAATGCAATCTGAGGAATGAAAATTACTATTCCACCAAGGCCTGGAATAATTCCTTGTGATAAAAGGTCTGTAAACACACCACTTGGTAAATTATTTGAAGCTACACTGCTCAAATAATTAAAACAATTATCAATAAAATCCATTGGCACTTCACTCCAACTAAAAATAGATTGAAATATTATCATAAGTATTGAAAAGAAAATTAGATAACCCCAAAACTTGTGAATAAGAACTCTATCTAATTTACTTCTAAAATCAGTTGCAGATGCTTTATCAATTTGTAACCCCTTTTTTAAAACACTATTAATAAATTGGTAGCGTTTAATTGTTTCCTTTTGTTGAAGACGTTTGATTTCAGATTTAGATTTTGTTTGAAATTTTGAAATATCTGATATAAGGGTTCTCTGAATTGCTCCAAAATTTGCATCCTGTGTTATAATTAACCAAAGTTTGTAAAGTAATTGTCCAGGAAAAGCGTTTTCAAGATTTTCAAAGTATTTTTTATCAATAGAATTAATTTGAACAAGCGGTTTATTAGAAATAATCCCGTAGTTCAAAATTAATTTTTTCAATTCGTCTAAGCCAGTGTTTTTACGTGTACTCACGAGGGCAATTTTGGTTTCAAGTGTTTGCTCCAAAATTGGTATATCTAATGAAATACCTTTACGTTTCATTTGATCTGCCATATTAATGACAAGTATAGTTGGTATTCCCAAGTCTTTAATTTGAGTAAATAGTAACAAGTTTCTTTTTAAGTTTTCAACATCGGCTATTACCAAAGCTAAATCTGGATAATCTTTGTTGTTTTTGTTTAGAAGAAGTTCAACAACTATACTTTCATCTATTGATGAAGAATTTATACTGTATGTTCCAGGTAAGTCAATAAAATATCCTTTTGTTGTCCTATCAAGCTTGCATACTCCAACTTTTTTTTCAACTGTAACACCTGGATAATTTCCCACCTTTTGAGATAGACCGGTTAGACTATTAAACAGAGATGTTTTTCCAGTATTTGGGTTTCCCAACAATGCAATATTAAGAGACTTGCTCATATTTTATTTGATTAGCTTAACAAAAATGAATTTGGCCGTTTCTTTTCTTATTGCAAGATGGGTCTCATCAACTTTTAGGTATAGTGGGTCGTCAAATGGAGCTTTTTGAATTATTGTAATAAAGTTGCCGGGTAAACAGCCCATTTCAATTAGTTTTAAAGGGATTTTATCAATTTCAATTGATTCGATACATGCATTTTCACCAAATTTTAGCTGACTTAACGGGATCACTACCTAGAATGATTTTAAAGAGTAAAAGTAGGGAAATTACGTTCCAAAATTTATCAACTGATATAAAATTAAGAACTAGGGTACTCCTTTTTTAGAACTCGGATGTCATAAAGTAGGGATTTCATTTCAGAAGTGTCCGTACCGTCATAAAATCCTCTAATACGTTTATCTGGATCAACTAAAATGAAATTCTCAGTATGTATCATATCATTTTTTCCACCATCGCCATCATTTTTCGCTGCAAAAAATGACTTTCGTGCTAAGTCATAGATATGTTTTTTATCACCAGTCAAAAGATTCCATTTAGAGTCTATGACCCTTTTTTCAATCGCATATTTTTTAAGCTTAGGGACAGAGTCTATTTCTGGTGTGACACTAAAAGAAACTAATTTGACTTGATTATCCTCTTTAAAAGCTTCTTGTATCAATCCCATATTCGCAGTCATCTTTGGACATATTCCTGGGCAGGTGGTAAAGAAAAAATCTGCAATATAAATTTTATCTTTAAAATCCTGTTCTGTTATATTTAGACCATTTTGATTAGTTAGAGAAAAAGAGCCTATTTTATGAAACTTTTTGATGTGTTGCAAGCTTTGGTCCACCAATTCGTAATTCACCGATGCTGGTTGGTACACAGGTAATTTTTCTTCTGGTTTAAGAGCATTATAAAACAGCAGAAGAATAACAGATGAAATACCTGTCATTATTGCAAAAAAAGTTTTGTAGCGATCAAAGAATTTAATCATAAGCCTCATTTTTTCGCAAATTTAGAGTATTTATAATCTATATTTAGCCTAATATTTAAAAACTAATTTAAATCCAATTGAATTTCATTTTTATTATGGTATCGATTGTACTAATTTTGCTCCTTAAAATTTTATTATGAGCCCTTTTATTGTTAAAGCTGTTCAATTGCTTTTGAGCTTATCCTTACTAATTATACTACATGAGTTAGGGCATTTTATCCCAGCTCGTATTTTCAAGACAAGAGTTGAAAAATTCTTTCTTTTTTTTGATGTCAAATTTGCCCTACTAAAAAAGAAAATAGGTGAAACTACTTACGGTATAGGATGGTTACCACTAGGAGGTTATGTTAAAATATCAGGTATGATAGATGAAAGTATGGATAAGGAACAAATGTTACAACCTCCAAAGCCATGGGAATTTAGATCCAAACCAGCATGGCAACGTTTAATCATAATGCTAGGAGGAGTAACTGTTAATCTTATTCTCGGATTTCTGATTTATATGATGATACTCTTTGTATGGGGGAAATACACCCTGGCATCAGAAGACTTGCCATTGGGCTTAGAGCCTACACCTATTGTTTCCCAGCTAGGTTTTGAAACAGGAGATCAAATTCTGAGTGTAGATGGGGAAAGCTTAGAAAATGTGTTAGACATTAATAAATATTTTTTACTTCGGGAGGTTAATGAAGTGAGAGTAAGAAGAAAAAATGGGGGTCTAGCTACAATTTATATACCAGACGATATTGGTACTCAAATTTTTGAATCTGGTCAAATGATTCCATTTGTTCCTGTCTTCCCCGCTATGATTGACAGTGTTATTCCAAATTCCCCAGCAAGTAAAATTGGACTTCTGTCAAATGATAAAATACTAAGTTTGAATGGCAATAAAATTTCCAGTTGGAGTGACTTTAAAAATAATATGACAAAAGATTCTAAAGAAATTGATTTAGTTGTTGAAAGAAATCAAAGTGCCATTTCATTTAGTACAGTAACAAGGGGGGACGGTACTTTAGGGGTTTATCCAAAAACAGACTTTTTCTCCTTTGAATTAGAGAAATTAAGTTTAGGCGAAAGTATAGTTGAGGGTTTTGACTATGGGTATTGGACCTTAAGAGATTATATCGCACAATTTAAGTATATATTTACACCCAAAGGAGCTTCGCAACTAGGAGGGTTTGGGGCAATTGGTAATATGTTTCCTAGTCAATGGGACTGGAAAGGCTTTTGGTCAAGTACAGCATTAATATCTATTATTTTAGCTTTCATGAATATATTACCTATTCCTGCACTTGATGGCGGGCACGTGATGTTTCTTTTTTATGAGATTGTTACTGGAAGAAAACCGAACGACAAGTTTATGGAATATGCACAAATGTTTGGATTCTTTTTGCTTTTGTCATTAGTTTTATATGCTAATGGGAATGATATTTACAGGGCAATTTTCACTTAGAATCTTTTTTACCTATTGATTCAAAATCAACCTCGAACAGGACTTCATTTTTACGATTAATTATTTTATAGGGGGAATTATAGACCAATACAATTGGGTCACCAATTAATTTTATTTTATTTCTAAATGCTATTTCTTCCAAATTTTTCCTAACTCTAGTTACTGCCCAGTCGAAAGCATATCCTCCAAAAGAATGAGCAATATAATAACCAGATCTAGATTCATAAACTTCAACTTTTTCTGACATAGGTTCGGGTGCGTTACTTTTGTCAATTGATCTAGGAAGCACAAATTCCATCATTTCATTGTCTTCATTTTTTCCTAGATATACCGGGGTTGTCATAGCAATTTTTTGATCCCTTGAATTTCTACCTGATATGTAACCAAACAAGGCTCCAAACCCATTTTTTCTAGATGATCTTATTTTGACAGCGGGTGGATAGAAACGGATTTCAGCTTCATCAACTTTCTTAATTAGGTCAAAACTTTGTGTTTCATATTGTTGAGCCATAGAAATAGATTGACAAAGTATAAATAAAAGAGTAAATGTTTTCATTTCAATTTAAATAATCAAAATTTTGTTTTCAATTTAACAATCTAATAAATTTTGAAAATGGTCTCATATTAATAATTTGCACAACTACACTTTACAATGTATTATTTTTTTTTTATTTGAAATACACATTCAAATCAAAGAACAAAAAATATTATATTTGCTGACCTATTTATAGAATAAAATATGTTTTGATTCATATAGCTCTATATCTAGTTACATTCCTCCTTAGCTCAGTTGGTTAGAGCATCTGACTGTTAATCAGAGGGTCCTTGGTTCGAGCCCAAGAGGGGGAGCAAGCTTAGCCGCTACACTACACATGACACAACAAGCATTCAAAGCCCTTCACTACGGTGAGGGGTTTTTTCTTACAATTAAGTTTTAGGGGTTATTTCTTTTTTGGTCTTTGATTTTCATAAACAATGATTCTACTAACTAAACCATCTTCAAGTTGAATATCTCCCATATGTAATACTACATTTTCTTCTCCATCTACATTTGATGTTAATGCAAAACCTGCAATCACCCATTTTTCTTTAGCTACAACTGAGTTGTATGGTAACATCCAATATGGTTTCCAAGTCACATTATTAGCAAAAAATGATTCAAGAACTTTAGAATGTTCATCTTGGCCATTAATCACTGTTCCATCCGGTAGCTCTATTTTAATATCTGCTTTTTCCATGGATAAAATTGATTCCATATCCCTTTCATTATGAGCATCTGCCCATTTTCTTATAAAATCTGTGGTTTCATCTGAACCAATCATATAAGATTCCTCTTCACCTCTAATAGAATAACCTGCAGTTTTTGGTTCTTGTTTTTGCTCTGCACAAGATGCAAATATGATTGTAACTAACAATAAATATTTTTTCATTATGATTGATTTATAATTAAGAATCTAATATATGTAAAATTGAAAGAATAGTGGTTGTTAGATTTGTGGTTGATGTGATCTAACATATCAATTATTCTAACTTTTTTCTCCAAGACAAGAGCCAATTTATATTTTCACTATTACTGTAGAATGACTCCCAACCCCAGTGACCAATTCCTAACCGAGGTTTAAAAGTAACTTGAGCGCNAACATCTTTTAGNCCTTNGTACATTTTTTCTGCAATAANAAATGATGAAACTNTGTCAGAATCTCCATGACTTATGAGAATGGGGATGTCTTTAACTTTATCTATTAATTCAATATAACTNTATGGGGTATGGTGTGGTGAAAGAGCCAATATTGATGCAAATACTTTGGGATATTGAGATGCAACAATAAAAGTTCCCCTACCCCCCATACTTAAGCCAGTTAGATAAATTCTATTTGGATCAATTTTTAGATTTTTTTTAATATCCTCAATTATATCAATTACCTTTTTAGGATCCCAATCCCAACCAAGCTTGATGGGGGCTGCAATTATATACGGATCATCTTCTGACATGTAAAATGATTTTCTTTGTCTCTCATACCACAAAAACTTTTTTTGATCTGTATCAATTCCTCCGTGTAAAAATATTACTAAAGGATAGGTTTTATTATTTTTAAAATTTACAGGTATGTCAATCATATACGAATAGCCACATTTCCACCTTAAATTGTCATCAACATTTTTTTTAAAATCTAATTTTGGGGGTATAAATTTTTCACCAAAAAAAGGGTACTCACTCCATGGATCATTTTCAATTTTAGTCCACCAGGGTCTTCTTTGTTCAAACCATTCTGAATTTAATTTACTGTCCTCTGTAGGATATTGGTAATTTATAAAACTGTTTATTTTTAAAGTTTGACCTTTTTTAAATTTTGGCCATTTACTTAAACCCTTATTTATTTTATAATTGTCAGCTATTAAACTACAGGGATATTTTATTATTTGAGTTTCCTGTGCAACAAAAAACGAAGTATATGCAAGTGTAAAAAACAAAAATAGTTTTTTCATAATTGTTTGTGTTTTATGTTACTTAAAAATATAACTAAAATGAAACAAAAATTATTGAAAACTACCAACTTGTATATATCACTGTCCAAATTGTTTTAATTTATACTATAGGCATATCCTGATCTATTAAATTAAGGGACTAATTTGTATATTGTTACTTATTAACCATAAATCAATTAAAATGAAAAATCTATTTACATTATTATTTCTATTAACTCTAACTTTTTCATTCTCTCAAGGAACTACGGGTAAAACAACAACTGATGACAAATACTCAAAAGCGATAAAAGCTTATATGAATGAATATNTACAAAATAAATTTGACACATATGAAGAAATACACGCTGAAGATGCTGTTTTCGATTTAAACGGAATTGAAGCAAATAAGTCAACTGTTAAAAAAGGATGGAGNTCTCATCATAAAATCTACAGTAATATCAAATTAGAATGGATGTTTGTTGAAACTACAGTGTATGATGAAAACAACAATAATATGGTGTGGTCACACATATGGGGTGGTTGGTCTGCTAAAGGCAATAAGACAAAAANAAATTGGAGTAATCCATTNAACGCATCATTTAAGTGGGTTGATGGAAAAATTGTAATGGAGAATTGGATTTTTGANCCTACATCAGATATTACAGAAGCTGCTGCTAAATAACAATTTACTATTAAGATATAATACCCTCCCAAGTGGAGNGTTTTTATATCATNGGCATATCNTCTNGATNAAGTTTAATGACTAATTTGNGTTTTNTTATTTATNAATAATNAATCAAATGAAAAATATTTTAGAAACNGTTGGTAATACACCAATNGTAAAACTTGAGAAAATTATTCCATCAGGTTGTGGCGANGTTTATGTAAAACTNGAGGCAAANAATCCAACAGGATCAAAAAAAGATAGAATGGCNCTTTCTATGATTGAAGGAGCAGAAAAAAGAGGTGATTTAAAAGAAGGAATGTCTGTTNTTGAGTANTCTGGAGGAAGTACTGGNGCTGGATTAGCNTTTGTTTGTGCGATNAAAGGATANCNTTTNAGGTTNATTACTGCNGATGTTTTTGGGAAAGAAAAAATTGGCTTNATGANAGCNTTNGGNGCAGATNTAGAANTTATNAAAAGTGANNANGGAAAAATNACNAAAGAANTNATNNGNAAGATGATTGATAGGGCTGAAGAAATTTCTATTGAACCTGATACATTTTTTACGGATCAACTTAATAATATGGACGTTATTGAAGGTTTTGTTCCTCTTGGAGATGAGATACTTCAACAACTTGGCGGAAAAGTAGATGCTGTTTGTGACACGATTGGAACAGCAGGAACGTTAATGGGAATAGCAAAATCATTCAAAGATAATGGCGTTCATTCTAAAGTCATTGCCCTTGAGCCTGCTAGTTCGCCAATATTATCAAAAGGAATTAAAGGTGCTCATAATGTTGAAGGGGTTGGCCTTGGGTTTATTCCTGCTATTTATAACTCTGAATATGTTGATGATGTTATTTCAATTGAAGAATCCTTAGCAAGGCAGACTTGTAAAGAACTGGCTTCGAAGGAAGGAATATTTTGTGGTACTTCCAGCGGTATGAATGTAGCAGGAGCGATTAAATTATCTAAGAGTTTAGGGCCAAAATCAAAGGTGGTTGCTGTAGCTTGCGATACAGGACTCAAATATCTTTCTGAAGGACTTTTTTATTGATATAAAAAGTATTTTTCACATCTCAGTCTAGGATATAAATTTTACAGATTTTATAAACTCTAAAACACCCAAATACCACTTTCCAAATTATATTGCATGAATCACTGGTGTATCCTCATCATTATGTTAAGAGACTAATTTGTATATTGATCATTATTAACTATAAATCAATTAAAATGAAAAACGTTTTTATATTATTTAGTATCCTATTTAGTTCATTAACATTTTCACAAAATGTTTTCTGGTACAACGTTATGTTAGAGGTAGAGGGAAAAAATGCCTCAACAGTAGCTGGTCTTGTTGATGGTTTCTATTCAAATCACGAAAAGTCATCTGATGTAACAGTTAACTTTTCTTCAATTCCTTTAAAAGGGCCTAGTGAAAAAGCTACGCACATTATAAGTATTGCAAGTAATTCCTCTCAATCTCTTGCTGATTTTAGAAACTCACTCAAAGGAGAAAATTGGGACTTGTACATATCTAAAATGAGTAATTATGTAAAAAGCAGTAGAGCCTCTGCGGGCAAAAGTCTAATTACAAACGGTTCGGAAACTAATTATCCTATTGGACAAGCTTGGGTTTTTAAGGCAACTAACCCAAAATTACCATCAATGATTGAGGCTTTTGGTAAACTAATAAAATCATATAATTTTG
>NHDV01000023.1 GCA_002167525.1 Flavobacteriaceae bacterium TMED68 | reverse complement strand
TGAGCTAATCTAAAAATATTAATTTCTAAACTCTCTTCTTTCTCCTCTATATACGCAGGTTAGATGATAAACGATGGAGACTTCTTGAGTGACATTTTGAGTAATTTCATGATTTCGATACATGCAATAATTAGTCATCATGAATGGTAAATCTGTTTGTTTTTCAGTCATGACATAGAGAATGTCATTTTTTTCGCAGTTTTTTTCTTTTAATTCTGTTTCGACAGAGGTTAAATCCAAATTAGGTATCAAGCAGATATCGTCAAAACCTGCCCAAGAATTAATACTAAATAAAAAAAATAAAAAAACTAACTTTTTCACTAATTTGATATTACCCTTTTAAAGGCTTTTTATAAAATTTGATATTTCTTTTTCTATTTCTTCGTTGTGACTGAAACTCATGTAGTGGTCTCCTCCTTCAACGATATAAAGCTTTGAGTTTGGAATTTCTTTAGAAGCTTTTTTTGCATGTTCAATATCCACATTTATGTCTTCTGTTCCATGAATAATAAGGGTTTGACATTTAATTTTGTTGAGTGGAAGAGATAAATTTATAAAATTGTTCTTGTCATTTTTCCAGCCCTCTAATCTCAGGCTCAATGGCCAAATCGACCAAAATAACTTTTTTAAATTTTCAATATTTTCTTTTTCATTCAGAACTAATTTTTGATTATTCTTATTTGGGATTAAAAAAGAAACCATGTTTTCGTCGCCACTATTTTCGAGACTAGATAAAAGGTTCCACATATCATGATCTGAAAAATTTTCGATATCTTCTGCTGGATCTTGATTTGGAGTCCAAGCTCCAGTTAAAGCTTCAAAAAGAATTAAGCCTTGAGTTCTTTCTGGAAAATTGGAGGCAAATTCAATAGCTGCCGGACCTCCACCAGAGGTGCCTTTAACAATTACTGAATCTATTTTTAATTCATCTAACAATGCACTAAACAATCTTGCCTGATTTTCAGGACTTTCTCCGGAGGAGAGAGGAGTTCTTAAATATCCTGGTCTGCTAGGCGCAATTGTTTTAAATCCTTTTGTTTCAATGATCTGATCAAACCCACCTGGACTGCCATGAATTTCTAAAATAATTGGACCAGAATTTCCAAATTCAGCGTACTCAACTAAACCTAGTTGAGTTTTTATGACTTTGCTATTGCCTTCTAACCTCTCAATTGTATCTTTCTTAAATGACTCAAACATTAAACTTTCTCCAGAATTAATCTTATCGCCTCCAACAAAATTTTCACCTAAATAACTTAGAGAAAATAAAATTAAGAAAATTAATAAGCAGTTTTTGTTCATTGGTTAAGAAGTATAAAATTAATTTGCGCATTATGTATAATCTCCTTTCAAATTAAGATTTGCGGGCATGGTATAATGGCTATTACTTCAGCCTTCCAAGATAACCTTAAGCTTTAAACCCCTATTAAATAAACATTCCATGGTAGTGAAGTGGTAGTGAAGGTATCTTTTTGCTAATATGGTAGTGAAGAGGTAGTGAAGCTTGGACGAAACAAAAAATAATATTCTCGCATTTAAAAAACCTAAACCACCTAAGAAAGAGTTTAAGTTTACGAAGGTTAGCGTTAAGAAACTCATCAATAATCCGGAATTATCCAGAGGAACTAGGCATTACGATTATGCTACTTCCAACCTAACCATCTATGAAAATAACACCAATAGGGTCTATCAAACCTACGCCAAACCAAAGAATAAACGCAGTGCTGTTGCAGTAACGATAGGAGATATCACTGCAATATCTCTAGCCGATGCCTATGAAATCCACCAAAAGAACATGGGTTTAATCAAACAAGGTTTAAATCCAAACGAAGTTAATAGAGAGCAGAAAGAAAAACCAGCAATAGATTTAGTAAAAAACTACATTAGGAATCAAGAAGAAAATGGCACTTGGTCTAAGAAAACTATTGTTCTAAACAAGGGTTTGCTTTCAAATCACATTACTCCTTTTCTAAGAAATAAATCCTTTGCTGAAATATCTGAAATATCTTGGAACACTTGGTATAACAAACTTCCTACGCAAGGCGTTGGAAGGAATGCAATTAAACTCTTGGAGAATGGCTATAACTCTCAAAGACCAAAAGAAAAAGAAGGCACAGAAAGCCCTAAAGAAATTATTAAAAGATTATTTGGTAAAGGCATCTTTGCTCAAGCCAACAAGAAAGATAGAGCTCTTGATGTTGATTATGAAACCCACAACCTAGGATTATGGTTTAAAGCAATTGAGATTCTAAGAGATGGTTGGATGCCTGATGATGAATACATTATCGAACCATACTCCGAGAAAACAGATTATGTTTCTTGTATGTTATTTCTCTTGCTAACTGGAAATAGAATATCAGCAGTAAGAAACCTCGATTGGAGAGATATTAATTGGGATGAAGAAGTCATTTCTTTGGAAGAAAAGGGGAGTTATGGAAAGAAGAACGAAACCTACGTCCCCTTAACTGATTATCTTTATGTTCTTCTGGGTAAGGGAAAAANAAATTCAAGAGGTAAGGTTTTTAAAATCAGCGATAANAGTTTAGACGTTGCTTGCACTAGAGTTGCTTTNCTCATGTCTTACTGGGATAAAAGACCCAAGTTTGTTGAAAGATATGTNAAAGATAAAACACTTATCAGTAATAAAGATTACAAGAAACTCTGTTCTGAACAAGCAAGAAATCCCAAGTTTAGAGAGCAGTTAAATCAACTAGGAACAAAGCCTCACAGTCTTAGACGAACACTAGAGAATGTCGGAGGAGTGCTTAAGGTCTCTGATAGTTTGCTAGATACAATCCTTGATCACAGTGCCAAAGATACTAAAGCCAGAAACTATTTAACCTACCAAAAGAGAACTCTCAAAGACCAATACCAACAACTGCAAAGGTATATCGATAATCGCATAGCTGAGTATGTTGGAACAAATGAAACTGCGGAACAATTAGAAAGTCCTATCTTCGGATTTCTTGGTGAAAAGGTAATGATTAACAAAGACAGTTTCTATCAAACTGCCAAACAAATATTTCCTGAAGAAAAAGAATTTAAGATTGGCGACTGAGAAAAATGAATATGAATAAAAAGTTTAAATACATAGATTTATTTGCTGGTATTGGCGGAATGAGAATACCATTTGATGAATTAGGTGGAGATTGTGTATTTACTTCAGAGTTTGACAAATATGCTCAACAAACTTACGAAGCAAATTTTAACGAAATACCTGATGGAGATATTAAATCAATAGATTTAGAAAAAATTCCAAAGCATGATTTGCTGCTAGCAGGATTTCCATGCCAGGCTTTTTCTCACGCTGGCTTAAAGAAAGGGTTTGATGATACGAGAGGAACTCTATTTTTTGATATAGCTACAATTTTAAAAACTCATAACCCCAAAGCTTTTCTTCTTGAAAATGTTAAAGGATTAAAGAGCCATGATGGTGGATACACTTTTAAAAAAATTATAGATACCTTGAATGATATTGGCTATCAAACAGTTGAACATCAAGTACTTAATGCACGAGACTTTGGCCTTCCTCAGAATAGAGAAAGAGTATTCATAGTAGGATTTTGGAAACATACAAACTTTTATTTTCCTGAACCACCAAAATCAAAAACTAGACTTGGCTCAATTCTTCAAAAAAGAGTTAAGGAAAAATATACTATTTCAGATAAATTATGGACTAGCGCAATTAAAAGAAGAGAAAGAGCTATTTCAAAAGGTAATGGGTTTAGCTATAAGCTCTTCAATAGAGATTCTATTTATACCAGCACTCTGTCAGCCAGATACTATAAAGATGGTTTGGAAATTCTTGTTGAACAACAGAATAAGAATCCTCGCAGGTTAACGCCACTAGAAGCTAAAAGGCTACAAGGATTTCCTGATAATTTTGAAATTCCTGTCAGTGATGCGCAAGCATACAAACAATTTGGAAATGCTGTTCCAGTTAGTGTAGTCCGAGAGATTGCAAAGAAAGTTATATCTTATATTTGAATAGTAATTTATTATGTAACACTACATATATAAATACATATTGAATATAATTATAATTTTTATTTGCATATATATTAAATATGTATTAAATTTATTTCATGAATAAAAGAAGAGATAGATTTATTAAGGTAGGTGAAAGAAGAGTAAATAATGCTCTCAAATCAATTAATCTTATTGGCAACCTAGCAAATAAGAGTAACTATGAGTATTCACCTAATGAAATAAAAAAAATAGAAAAAGCCCTTAAAACTGAAATAGCTAATACAATGGATAAGTTTCATAATAGTAATGGAGCATCTAAAAAAGGATTTAGTTTGAAATAGTATTTATGTTTTTTGGGGGAGAGAAAGAATATTGGAAATGGTTGGAAACGAACAATCAGACCCAAGAAAATATTCTTGATAAGCGTTTCAATCTAAAAGAAATCGTTTCATTAACAAGAGAAAGTGCGCAAAATTCTGTAGACGCTTTCTTTTCCAGTACTGAAGACCAAGATACAAATAATGCTGTTATAAATTACAAGTTTGATTCTTCTAATGCCGACCTATCAAAATACTTTTCAGGTTTAGTTGAGGCTCGTGAGGTTTTAGATAAGAGTGCTTTATGGGGTAACACCTACAGTAAAAAATTAGACTTTAAAAATTGTTCTTGGCTAATGCTTCAAGATTCTAATACCAAGGGACTGGAAGGGCCTTTAAATAGTAGAAAATCAGATTTTTGGAGCTTTGTTCTTAACTGGGGAAGAAGCAATAAAGTTCATCAAGCAAGAGCAAATAGTGGTTCAAAAGGTGTTGGACGTATTACATTTCCTTTATTCTCAGAAATGAGATGTATATTTACTTTAACAACAAGAACAGATGGAGAACACTTGGTTGGGTATGCAATGCTCAATACTCATGATGATGAAAAGAAGAAAAAGTTTTATGATTCTGCAGCTTTGTTTGTTGATAGTCAAAAAGAAGGCGGTATATGGACTCTTCATGACCAACTGATACCAAAATTCAAAAGAGATTTTAAAATACCTGAAATAAAATACAGAGGAAAATCTTCTTATGGCACAACCATCATTATTCCTTTCCCAAAAATAGATGAAGATAAAAATCTTGACGATTATTACGACCAAATAAAAGCTTCTTTAATTGAAACATATGCTCCACTTATTCTTAGAAATCAATTTG
Source organism: Flavobacteriaceae bacterium TMED68 (assembly GCA_002167525.1). The sequence continues at coordinate 2,949 of NHDV01000023.1, read as the reverse complement.
CACCGGTTATTAATAACGAAGAAATCACGCACGCCAATTTACCTAGGATAACTTCACAAATTAAACATTTATTTTCCATTCCTGAGCTTCAAGAAAGCGGTGAGGATTATATGGATTTCTTATCAGAAGCCATTGTAGAAAACGAAGCTGAAGAGTATGAAGCAGAAATAACCTTAAAAAAAGATACCAAGCTTGATATTAAAGATGAGTCATTAATAACTCCTGAAGAAAGACTTATCATCAACGATGCATTGGATAATAATGAAGTCGTAAATATCAAAGTTAACTTTCCAATAGTTATAAACGGAAAGAATCATGACACTTTTATAGAGGCATGTTTCAGAAAACCTAAAAATGATGCAAAAGGTTTTGAGGGATACTATCGAAACGGAATGTTAATGATTAGCCAAGAAAAAAGACTTGATAAAAGATATCAAGCAGCCTTGCTTTGTCGTGATTCGTATATAGCCAGATATCTGAACATTTTCGAAGATGAAGGTCATACCAAGTGGTTACCTGGGCAACAGCAAAAAGCGGATGCAGAAAGTAAAGGCTATGATAAAAGATACTATGTTAGACCGTTAAATCTATGCCGTTCCATTCTGTTGGACCTAACAAAAGTTTTTAATGAGAAAAAACAAGAAGTAAATTATAAAACCCTTGCAAATTTCTTTACCTTACCTGAGAAGAAAAAAATTAATCCTGACATTACGCCTAACGAAGATATTAAAAAGTCACCCAGTAAATTTCTTGTTCAACAAAGAAAGTCTGGATTTAGGATTCATGCAAGAGATGATAAAAAACTTCCAAATAAAATAACCATTAAATTTAATGTTAAACATCACCCTTATCAAAAAAAACCAGCGGTGAATGCTGATGACGTTGTTTTTAATGATAGTTCTTTTCAGGCAGAAAACTGCATATACAACATAGTCAATGATGTTACTGAAACTGGAAAATTACTCGGCAAAGTCATCTATATTGAAGATATTGATAAAGATTTTTCTTTTGAGTTAAAGGATTTTGAGTCAAATTATGAAATAACTTACAAAGTTGAGGCGACAGAATGAAGCTTGCTCTTAAACCTCTAGGAAGAGTTGATATACCTCAAGCAAATATTAATATCCTTTCATCAAGAAAAGAACTTCCTGGGTTGGGTTTTTATCCAGTAATTTCAAAACTAGAAGTCTCAGGGAAGTACGATGAAAATCTCGAGATTTTTTTAAAAGTTAAAAAAAACACTCAAGTTGAAACAATAAAGTGCGGAACGATTAAAAATCCAACTTTACCAAATGAAAAATTTCTAAGACACTGGGTTTCCAATGACATAAGTTTTACATACTTTATTCAACTCGTATCGCCCGAGAACTCGAAAGTCATCGCAAGCATGAAGAGTCCTCAGTCAATTGACGATAACTCTAAAGATAATAAAGATGATGCACCTCTTGGAACAAGATTTACAGATACTTTCCCAAGATTATGGAGATTAAATATCAGCGAGGGTGAGAAACCAGTAATTGAAATATCGGAAGAAATAGAAAATCAAGGGTTTCTTAACGATTTAACATTTTTGAATTCCATTCTACCTAATGTTATTTATAAAATTGCTGAATATATGTTGCTTAACAGAGCTCACTTAGATGATGAGGGATGGTTTAAAGATTGGAAGAACCTTTTCGACGCAATGGGAATCAATGATTTTGAAGAAGTTGGCGAAGAGGATATCGAAATGGAGAATTGGCTAGACGCTTTGGTAGATAGATATTGTGAAAAATTTAAAAATAATCTGTATTTTCCTTTAATTCAGCAGCTTAACTCCTCTATCGAAGAAACGGAGGATTATTGATGAAAGTCAGATACTTCAAATCAATCAACGGAGTTTTTGCAAAAGAAATACACGAAGAATTTGAAAGAGTTTTTGTTAACGGGGAGAAACCAAATTCTAAATTTCTTTCTGATTCTAAATATACCAATGAACTTTCTGTTAATGGCGGAAAAGACTTAAAGGTTAAGAATGAGTCTCAGTTTGAAGTTGCCAAGGCTATTGCAGAATCTCTGGGCGGTAAATCAAAATTAAAAACTTACCGAGATAATTATAGTTTATGGCTGTGGTTAACTTTTGCTTATGCAGAGTTTCTTTTCACAGAAGATAAAGATGGTAATAAGAAAATCTTAAGACGAGATAACTATTGGCCAACTGACGTGAGAGACTATCAAACTGCTGCAAGACACAGAATAAGAGGTTTATGCATGATGTATGCAAATCATAGCGATAATGCAGATTTTATATTAAATAGACCTTTAAATATCAGAGGGGAGCTAATTGAAAATTTATCACAATCCCCAGAGTTTACGGATAAAACCATATACATGACCTTTCGAAAATTATTCTGGAATGCTTCAAAAAAATCATCTAAAAGCGGCTATGCAAATAAGGAGTGTGGAGTAAGAGATTTAGTGTCAGAAATAAAAAAATTAATGTATACCCATGCTGTGGAATTAATGACAGTCGATGAGTTAGTTAATATTTTACATCCAAGATTTAAGGATAAGTGGCTTTAAGTAATTTAAAAAACCTACCAACCCTCCTAATCCTAGCTTTGTTTGTGGTGGGTTGTGCAGAGTATTCTTCTTACAATGATTGCATGGTGAAAGAAACAGCAAAACTAAAATTTAAACCTGACAAATTACAAGAAAGAAGACTAAGTGTATATTGCTTAGAAAATTCTTAACCAATGAAAAACCTACCATTTCTCTTAGTGCTGCTTTTTTCAAATTTACTTTTATCTGAAACAGAAAAATGGGAAGTTGAAATAGAAGACGATAAGGTTTCAGTTGTTATCAATGGAAACAATTCTTGGGGTGACAGATACAGAATTGTTCTAAGCCCAGGCGTAGAAAATGACGGTTGTAATTTGGCGGAGCAATATACAACTAATTATTCAGTGG